>NZ_JBVPGT010000018.1:0-93121 GCF_055817355.1 Enterobacter sp. PL_is379 | reverse complement strand
CTGGACTGACGTTCTGCCAGAATTTGGCGGCGATACCTACGGCGCTGACAACTTCCTGCAGCAACGTGCTAACGGCGTCGCGACCTACCGTAACCAGGACTTCTTTGGTCTGGTGGACGGCCTGAACTTTGCTCTGCAGTACCAGGGCAAAAACGGCAGCGTAGAGGGTGAAAACACCAGCGGTCGCAGCCTGCTGAACCAGAACGGCGACGGCTATGGCGCATCCCTGACTTACGATCTGGGTGAAGGCTTCAGCGTGGGTGGCGCAATGTCCTCTTCACGTCGTACCGCTGACCAGAATGCGGCTGGCGTATACGGTGAAGGCGACCGCGCTGAAGTATACAGCGGTGGTGTGAAATACGACGCGAACAACATTTACCTTGCTGCGCAGTACTCTCAGACCTATAACGCAACCCGCTTCGGTACTTCTAACAACAAGCGTACCGACATCTACGGCTTTGCCAACAAGGCGCAAAACTTCGAAGTTGTGGCTCAGTATCAGTTCGACTTTGGCCTGCGTCCATCCATCGCTTACCTGCAGTCTAAAGGCAAAGACATCGAAAACTTCGGCGACCAGGATCTGGTTAAATACATCGATGTTGGCACGACCTATTATTTTAACAAAAACATGTCCACCTACGTGGATTACAAAATCAACCTGCTCGACGACAACAAGTTCACTCGCCAGGCAGGCATCGGTACCGACAACATCGTGGCGCTGGGTCTGACCTACCAGTTCTAAATTTTGTCACTACAAAAGCCAGCTGAACAAGCTGGCTTTTTTTATCTTCCTATCCGGCTGACGACTCTCCGTTCGCAGCCCAACGAAGCCAGTTTTGCAGCAGCTTGCCGTCCTCGGTCATCTCTGAGTCTGTACGCACGCAGAGGTAATAATCGCGCCCGTCATCAATCGGTAAGTCAAATATCTTCACCAGCTCGCCGCTCTCAAGATACGGCGCAATCAGCGGCTCACGCATTAGCGCACAGCCCAGACCAGCCTGTACGCCCGCCAGCGTCAACAGTCCGTCTTCAAACAGCGGGCCGCTGCGCCGGAGAGGACGTTTTACCCCCTGCAACAAAAACCACTGCGTCCAGCTCGTGCGCTCTTCATCGTGCAGGAGCGGCATTTGCAGCAACTGCTCAGGCGTATCGATATGGCCATGAATGCGTAAAAACGCGCGGCTGCACACCGGTACCATCTGACCGGAAATCAGCTTTTCACTCTGATAGCCCGCCCACTGCCCGTTGCCAAAACGAATCGACATATCCGACGCGTCGCTCAGATAGTTACGGTGGTTGGCATATACCACGTTGATCTCGGTTTGGGGATTGGCGCGCATAAACGCAGGCAAACGTGGGATAAACCACCCCATACCAAACAGCGGGATTAGGCTGATGGTGACCTGACGCGTTTGCGCCTGCTCCGCCAGGTGCTCCGTTGCCTGGCGCAGCACGTTAAATGCCGCACGGATCGAGCGGTAATATTCACGTCCGTGCTGGCTCAGCACAAGCCTGCGTCCCTGACGCTCCGTGAGCGGAATTTGCAGATACCCTTCAAGCACCTTGAGTTGATGACTGACCGCCGACGGTGAGATATCCAGCTCCTGCGCGGCCAGCGTGACGCTGCCCAGCCGGGCGATGGCCTCAAAGGCACGGACAGCCCGAAGCGGCGGATCGTTTGCCAGGCGACTGTCTGCATACGCGGACAAATCTGCCGATTGTTCTGTTTTATTCATATGTTGATTTCTTTAGGCTTTTTAGCCGGAAACGCGATTACATTATCTTTATACAAATCATTAAGATAAAGCAATGCCGGTTTATCATAAGAAATAATATATGTGTATTTTACAATTTAATTCATTTATTGGATGGTAGCCGCAGAAACAGCACTTTGCGGGTACAGACGTTGGATACACTCATACAACAACTGATCAACGGTGTGATGCTGGGAAGCATCTACGCGCTGATCGCGCTGGGCTATACCATGGTGTATGGCATCTTGCGCATTATTAATTTTGCTCACGGCGATATTCTGATGGTCGGTGCGCTCACCACGCTTTCCGCCATTAACGCCCTGAATACCACCTTTCCACACATGCCGCTGCTGTTGCAGCTTGGTGTTGCCCTGGTGATTGCCATGGCCGTTTGCGCCCTGCTGGCAATGGCCGTGGAGCGGTTTGCCTACCGTCGACTGCGTAACGCCCCACGCCTGGCACCGCTGATCTCGGGTATCGGCGTCTCGGTCCTGCTGCAAACCGTGGCGATGATTATCTGGACGCGCAACCCGCTGATGTTCCCGCAGATCCTGCCCATGGATCCGATCGCCGTGACGGCAGGAAGTGAACTGCATCCCCCTGCGATTGTGACCGTCACCGGCATTGTTACCGTGGCGCTGGCGCTTGCGGTAATGACCGGGCTATGGCTGCTGGTGGAATACACCCGTCTGGGCCGCGGCATGCGCGCCGTGGCGGAAAACCCGCGCGTGGCCACGCTGATGGGGGTTAACCCCAATGCCATTATTACCCTGACGTTCGCCATTGGCGGCGTGTTTGCCGCGCTGGCAGGCGTCATGATGGCCAGCAACTACGGCAACGCCAGCTTCTCAATGGGCTTTTTGCCGGGGATCAAAGCCTTTACCGCCGCCGTGCTGGGAGGCATTGGTAACATTCGTGGCGCAATGATTGGCGGGATCCTGCTCGGCATTATCGAAGCGCTGGGCGCAGGTTATCTGGGGGAACTCACCCACGGCGTATTTGGCAGCAACTATCAGGATGTCTTTGCCTTTATGGTGCTGATCCTGGTGCTGGTCTTCCGCCCGGCTGGCCTGCTGGGCGAGCGCGTGGCGCACAGGGCGTAAGGAATACCATGACAACACTTCAACTTCAGGCCCCGACGACGACGCGCAAATTCTGGTCAGGCATGGTCCTGTTCTGCCTCGCGCTGCTGATTGCTCCCGTAATGGCCACGCAGCTTGGCGGCAACTACTGGGTACGTGTGATCGACTTCGCCCTGCTCTACATCATGCTGGCACTCGGGCTCAATATTGTGGTGGGCTATACCGGCCTGCTGGACATGGGCTTTATCGCCTTTTACGCGGTCGGCGCCTACCTTGCGGCACTAATGGCCTCCCCACACCTTCTGGCGGTATTTCCTGTCCTCAGCGTCTGGTTCCCTGACGGGCTGCACACCTCATATCTGCTGATTATACCGCTGGCGGCGCTCGTCGCGGCGGTCTGCGGCATTTTACTCGGTGCTCCTACGCTGAAGCTGCGCGGGGACTACCTGGCGATAGTAACCCTCGGCTTTGGCGAAATTATCCGCATTCTGATGCGCAACCTCGACCGACCGGTGAACATCACCAACGGTGCGAAGGGTATTACCGGGGTGGATACGCTCAACCTGTTCGGCCTGAAGTTCAGCGGCGTATACCACTGGTTTGGTTTCAAAGTGCCTGCCCTGTGGCTGTGGTACTACCTGCTGATGCTGGTCATTGTGGCGATTATTTTTGTCTGCCTGCGCCTGCAGCATTCCCGTATTGGTCGCGCCTGGCACGCCATCCGTGAAGATGAGGATGTGGCGCGCGCGATGGGCATCAACGTGCGTAACTATAAGCTGCTGGCCTTTGCGATGGGTGCCTCTTTTGGCGGCGTGGCGGGTGCCCTGTTCGGCGCGTTTCAGGGCTTTGTCTCCCCGGAATCCTTCACGTTACAGGAGTCCATTGCCGTGCTGGCGATGGTGGTGCTGGGCGGTATGGGACACATTCCTGGCGTGATCCTCGGCGCGATACTGCTTACCGCCCTGCCGGAACTGCTGCGCAGTCAGGCAGCGCCAGTTCAGCAGGCGCTGTTCGGTACGGTGCTGATTGACCCGGAAGTGCTGCGTCAGCTGTTTTACGGCCTGGCGCTGGTACTGGTCATGCTGGTGCGTCCTTCAGGCATCTGGCCGGTTCGCCACAAGGAGGTGAAAGCATGAGCCTGTTAACCGTACGCAACATGTCAAAACGCTTCGGCGGGCTTACCGCCGTGGATGACGTTTCGATCGCCGTGAACAAGGGTGAGATCTACGGCCTGATTGGTCCCAACGGGGCGGGAAAAACCACCTGTTTTAACCTGATCACCGGGCTTTATCCGGCGGACAGTGGTGAATTTTCGATTGCCGATAAGCCCTATTTCCCAAAGCACATTGAGAAAGTCACCGCCGCCGGGATTGCCCGCACGTTTCAGAACGTGCGCCTCTTTAACGACATGTCGGTGCTGGAAAACGTGATGGTGGGTCGCCACGTGCGCACCCGTAACGGCCTGTGGGCCGCGCTGAGCCGTCACAAACGCGCTCGCGAGGAAGAGAGGCAGACCCGGGAACTGGCCTGGCACTGGCTGGAGTACACCGGCATTGCCAGGTTCGCCCACTACCGCGCCTGCGATCTGGCCTATGGTCATCAACGCCGTCTGGAGATTGCCCGCGCGCTGGCAACGGATCCGCTGCTGCTGGCGCTGGACGAACCCGCCGCCGGGATGAACGCAGCGGAAAAAGTGGCGCTCGGCGAGCTGCTAATCCGCCTGCGCGATGATGGCAAAACCCTGCTGATGATTGAGCATGACGTCAAGCTGGTGATGGGCATCTGCGATCGCCTGACGGTGCTGGATTACGGCAAAACGCTCGCCAGCGGCACGCCGGAGAACGTACGTCGAGACCCGTCAGTGATCGCCGCCTGGCTTGGAGGCAACGCCCATGTCTGAATTACTGAAGGTGGAACGTGTGGACGTGCATTACGGCGGTATTCAGGCCGTCCGGGATGTCTCTTTTACCCTGCACGAGGGTGAACAGGCGACGCTGATCGGCGCTAACGGCGCGGGGAAAAGCTCCACCGTGCGCGCCATTACCGGGCTGGAAAGCTTTAGCGGCAGTATTGAATTCCGCGGTAAAGACGTCCGCAGACACAGGCCCGAGGCGCTACTGCGCGACGGGCTGGTGATGGTCCCGGAGGGCCGCGGGATCTTCTCCCGCATGACGGTCCTGGAAAACCTGCAGATGGGCGCCTGGCTCAGGCGTGACACTGTCACCTTTAATCGCGAAATGAACGAGATATTCGAGCGCTTCCCGCGCCTGGGCGAACGCCAGCATCAGCTTGCCGGCCTGCTGTCCGGCGGTGAGCAACAGCTGCTGGCCCTTAACCGCGCCCTGCTCAGCCGCCCGCGCCTGCTGATCCTCGACGAGCCGTCGATGGGCCTCGCGCCGAAGATGGTTGAAAACATTTTTACCGTCATTGCCGGCCTGCGCGAGCGCGGCGTTGCCCTGCTGCTCATCGAACAAAACGCCCGTCTCGCGCTGGAAGTCACCGACAGCGCGTGGGTGATGGACAGCGGCAGCATTGTTCATCATGGCGAATCGAAAGCGCTGCTCAATGACGACCAGATTGCACAAATTTATTTGGGCGAAATGCCCGTTTAACCACACCAGCCAACATCAGGGAAATACAATGAAAACAGTAAAAATCAGTGCGCTCAGCGCCGCTATCCTCCTCGGCAGCTTTGCCTCGCCGGCCACGTGGGCCGCTGACAGCGAAACCGTGGTTATCGGTCTCGCGGGCCCGCTCACCGGCCCGTCTGCCCGTATCGGTAAAGATCTGGAGAACGGCGCGCAGCTGGCCATTGACGACATTAACAAGCAGCACCCGAGCATCGGCGGCAAAGCGGTGACCTTCAAACTGCAGTCCGAAGACGATCAGTCCGACCCGCGCACCGCCGTGGCCGTCGCGCAGCGTCTGGTGGATAGCGGCGTGGCGGGCGTCGTCGGTCACTGGAACACCGGTACCAGCATTCCTGCCGCACGTGTCTATCACGATGCGGGCATCGCCCAGGTCGCACCGGTCGCGACCGGTCACGCCTATACGCAACAAGGTTTTGATACCAGCTTCCGCGTGATGGGACACGACGATGACGGCGGTCAGTTTGCAGGTCAGTACGCGGTGAATACGCTGAAAGCCAAACGCATTGCGGTGATCGACGACCGTACCGCATTTGGTCAGGGTCTGGCAGACCAGTTTATTAAATCGCTGGAAGCCCAGGGCGTGAAAATTGTCGATCGTCAGTACGTGGATGACAAAACGGTGGACTTCAGCGCCGTACTGACCGCCATCCGCAGTAAAAACGCCGATCTGATCTTCTTCGGCGGCGTCGACAGCCAGGCCGCACCGCTGGCGCGTCGCATCAAACAGCTGGGCATGAATGCCACGCTGATGGGCGCAGGCGGATTCGTCAGCCAGACGTTCCTCAAGCTGGCGCAGAAAGAAGGCGAAGGCGTTGTGGCGCTGGAGCCGGGTCTGCCCGTTGACCAGATGCCGGGTGGAAAGGCATTCGAACAGGCCTATCAGTCCCGCTACCACACCCATATCGAACTGCACGCCCCGTTCGCCTATGACGCCACCCGCGTGCTGGTTGCGGCGATGGAAAAAGCAGACTCCGTTGAGCCTTCCGCGTATCTGCCTGCCCTGCGCGCCATCAGCTATTCCGGCGTCACCGGGCAGATCGCGTTTGATAAAGAGGGCAACCTGAAATCGCCGTCGTTCACGGTCTACAAGGTGGTCGACGGCAAATGGCAGCCGCAGACCGTGCTGGGCGGCGCAAAAGCGAAGTAACGCAGCGAGGCAATGTGATGAGTGATAATAACGAGCTGGGCATTCTCGCCCGCCGCAAAATTGAAGCAGAAATTATTAAGCCAATTTATGAAATCCTGGTGCGCGAGATAGGGAAAGCCCGCGCCCAGGCGGTGATTGGCGAGGCCATTGAGCAGGCAGCGATTGACGCTGGTAAAGCGTTTGCCAGCAAAGAACCCAACGGCGCGAACATCAAGAGCTTTATCGCCCTGCAGTATCTGTGGGAGAAGGATAACGCCCTGGAGGTGAAGGTGATCGACGCCGACGACCAGCAATACAACTACAACGTGACCCGCTGTCGCTACGCGGAGATGTACCACGAGATGGGGCTGGGCGAGATTGGTCATCTGCTCTCCTGCGCGCGGGATGAAAAATTCATCGTTGGCTATGCGCCGGACGTTGAGCTAACCCGCACCACCACCATCATGCAGGGCGGCTCGTGCTGTGATTTCCGCTACCGCAGCAGCAAGGACAAGCCATGATCCGCGTCAACGCCAAACGGCTGTGGTCAACGCTTGAGATGATGGCGCAGATCGGCGGCACGCCCGCCGGTGGCGTCACCCGTCTGGCATTGAGCGAGGAAGATCGTGTTGCGCGCAACCTGCTGCGCGACTGGGCGATGGACGCGGGTTTTACCTGTGACGTCGACAGCATGGGCAACATGTTTATCCGTCGCGCGGGGAAAAACCCGCAGCTTCCCCCGGTCCTGACGGGGTCACATGTGGATACCCAGCCGCTGGGCGGTAACTACGACGGGGTTTACGGCGTGCTGGCCGGGCTTGAGCTGCTGCGTACCCTCAATGACCATCACGTTGAGACGGAGCGTGACGTTGTGCTGGTGAACTGGACCAACGAAGAAGGCGCGCGCTTTGCGCCAGCCATGCTCTCTTCAGGGGTCTGGACGGGGCAGTTTAGCGAAGCGTACGCCCATGCCCGCGCGGATAACGATGGCATCACCGTGGGCGAAGCGCTGGATAAGATTGGCTACCGGGGTGAAACCCCTGCCCGCGCGTTTCCGGTTCACGCCTGCTACGAACTGCACATCGAGCAGGGCCCGATCCTGGAAGATGAAGCCATCGATATCGGCTTAGTCCGCGCGGCAATGGGCCAGCGCTGGTTTACCCTGACGCTGGACGGATTCGCCGCTCACGCGGGCACGACGCCGATGCACAGCCGCCGTGACGCGCTGACCGCCTTCGCTGAGCTGGCATTGAAAGTGGAAGAGATTGGCTATCGGCATGCGCCGGACGGACGCGCGACGATCGGTATGGCGAAGGTTACGCCAAACTCGCGCAACGTCGTGCCGTCTCGTGTGGAATGCAGCGTGGAGTTTCGCCATCCGGCGCAGCAGGCTCTGGAAGCCATGGAAGCGGCGCTGCATAAGGTGGCTGAAAGCCTGAGCCTGCGCGGCGTGTCGGCTCTCGTTGAGCGCATTTTTGACTACGCGCCCATCGCGTTTGATGCCGAATGCCTCGCTCGTACGGAGAAGGCCGTGGCGGAACTGGGCTATTCGTCGAAACCGATGGTCTCCGGTGCGGGACACGACACCTGCTATGTGAGCAAAATTGCGCCCGCCAGCATGATCTTTATCCCCTGCGTGAAGGGCGTCAGCCATAACGAAGCGGAAAGGATCCTGCCGGAGTGGTCGGAGAAAGGGGCGAACGTGCTGTTGCACAGCGTCCTGTCCGCGGCCCAGGAGAGCTAGAACGGCGCGAAAGCAGCCCCCTGCTTTCGCGCGACGCTAGACGGCAACGCGCCGGCTGATTTCAACCACCCGATCGCTGGGAAGGTGGTAGTGGTTGATGACGTGCGTGCAGTTGCGCTTCATGAAGGCAAAAATGTGCCGTTGCCAGGCCGCCATACCGGCCCCGCCTTCGCCTGCCACAATGGTTTCATGCCCGACATACCAGGTGGCATCATCCGTGGCAAAAAGCGCGTTAATCTCGCTGACCCCCTGTAACAACCGCGGAATGTCCGGGTGTTCCATAAACCCATATTGCGCAACGCCGTGCCAGTAGCCCGGCGCGCGCTGTTCCACCCTGATACGCTGCTCTTCCCCGACGTAGGGCACATTGAGTATATCAATGGTCAGCGACAACACATCCTGCTGTAGCGCCCGATTTCGCGCGACATGCCAGCGCATGACTGGTGGGATATTGTTCTGTGTACGGGTCAAAAACACGGCCGAGCCTACCACTCTGGGCACCGTCTTTTGCTGAAGCTGGGCAAAGAACGCATCCACGCTGACGCCCTTCTCGCCCACCGATGCGGAGACCGCCTTAACGCCGCGGTGCCAGATTAGCATCACCGTACAAATGGCTGCGGCCATCAGCAGCGGGATATAGCCGCCCTCCAGGACTTTAATTAGATTGGCAAACAAGAAGGTGGCATCAATCACCAGGAAACAGAGGGCAATAAGCGCGCTGCTGACCCGGCTCCAGCGCCACACTTCCCGCATCGCCACAAACAACAGCCCCGTGGTCATCAGCATGGTTAACGACACGGCGATGCCGTACGCCGCGGCAAGCTTATCGGAGGATTTAAAGAACACCACCAGCCCGATGGTCACCACCATCAGCAGCCAGTTTATTATCCCGATATAAATCTGACCGTAGCTTTCTGCCGCCGTCTGTTTGATGCGTAACCGGGGTAACCAGCCAAGCTGAATGGCCTGGCGCGTCATGGAAAACGCGCCGGTAATAATCGCCTGACTGGCGATTATCGTCGCCAGCGCGGCAAGAATGATGAGCGGAACCTGGAGAACAGGCGGACAGAGCGTGTAGAAAAGGTTTTGCTTGCTGTCGGCACCGGCCAGAATCAGCGCTGACTGGCCAGCATAGTTGAGCAGCAGCGAAGGAAAGACGATACCGTACCAGGCAAGCCAGATGGGCTTTTTACCGAAATGCCCCATGTCTGCATACAGGGCCTCGGCCCCCGTCACGCAGAGAAAAACGCCGCCCAGGACCAGGAAACTGGTGTACCCGTTCGAAAACAAAAATGCGATGCCGTAAGCAGGATTAAGGGCCAACAGTACCGAGGGGTGCTGAACGATCCCCCGCACGCCCAGGGCCGCAATCGCCAGGAACCACAGCGCCATGACCGGGCCAAATATTTTCCCTATGCGGGCGGTACCAAAAGGCTGGATAAGAAACAGCGCCAGCAACACTGCCACCGTCAGGGGTAATATGTACGGCTGGGACTCAGGGATCACCATCTCCAGCCCTTCAAGGGCAGAAAGCACGGAGATGGCCGGGGTGATCGCGCCGTCGCCGTATATCAACGCGGCGCCAATCAGGGCGGCAAAAATGACCCAGCGCCCGCCTTTGCCTTTCTCCACCAGAAGCGACATTAAGGCCATGATGCCCCCCTCGCCATGATTATCAATTCGCATGGCGAAGGCGGCATATTTTATGGATGTCACCAGGATGAGTGTCCAGGTGATCAGGGAGAGTAGGCCCAGTATGACGCCGGGCGTAGGGTCATGCTCAGAGAGCGAAAGTACCGTCCGGAAGGTATAAAGCGGGCTGGTGCCGATATCACCAAAAACGACGCCCAGCGCCCCCCCTGCAAGCAGGGTTAACCGGGAGAGCGGTTGGGACGGTTCACTGCTGTGGCGAAGGCTCATATTTTCCAGCAAGAGTCAGATAATCCTGTAAAAAACATAGCCCATCTGCCCCGTCCGCGCCAACCGCGCGCCCTGTATTACTGCGGCTTGACCTTCGCCAGGCTGAACCAGATCCCCACGGCCAGCAACAGCAGCATTCCGCCCGCGCTGCCCAACGCCACGCTGTGCGAGGTGATAAACGCGCTTTTCGCCGCCTCAATCACCGACTCCGCCAGCGTCGGGGTCAGATCCTGCGCCACCTTCATCGCCTCACCAATGGATGACGAGGCTTTATCGACGAGCGAGGCATTCAGCCCTTGCGGCAGGGCAATCGACGCCGAGAAGCTGCGGGTCAACAGCAGACCAAAAATGGCGATCCCCAGTCCGGCGCCCAGTTCGTAGGACATGGTTTCAATTGCCCCTGCGGCGGCGGCTTTCTCTTTCGGCGCGGCCGCCATAATTGCCGAGGTCGAGGCCAGCAGCGCGCTGGCGGCACTGAAGCCGAGCAGCACCATCAGTCCCCACGCCTGCCACTGCTGTGTGCTGAAGTCGAGCATCGACAGGCCGATAAAGCTGACGGCGCTGAGCCCCATGCCGCCGGCCGCGACGATGCGTAGCCCTAATCGCCCAACCAGCACGCCTGCGATCGGCCCGCTGAACCCGCTGGCGACCATCACCGGCAGCATGAACATGCCCGCTTCAAACGGCGTAAAGCCATGAACAAACTGCAGCTCCTGGGCCATCAGCAGCTCAAACCCGACCAGGGCAATCATGGCGGTCATCGCCATCACCACGCCGCTCAAAATGATGCGATGGCAGAACAGACGCATGTCGATCATCGGTACGCGAGCGCGGAGCTGAATACGCACGAAGATAAACAGCAGTACCGAGCCGGTAATCAGCGCGGACGCGACTATCCACGGTGACAGCGCGCCTTTCAGGGCGGTTTTCGCACTGAAGACCAGCAGTAAAATCGCCACAATCAACATAATGGCATGGCTAATATTCAGCGGCTGCTCCGGGCGGCCGTGCTGAGGAGGCACAAAACGCGCGGCCAGCGAAACCACCACCAGCACAATCGGCACGTTAATTAAAAACACCGATCCCCAGTAAAAATGCTCAAGCAGCATACCGCCAATCAACGGGCCAAACGCCGCACCACCGGAACCGACCGCCGCCCAGACGCCGAGCGCAATATTGCGATCCCGCGCGTCGATAAACAGCGTACGGATCCCAGCCAGCGTAGCCGGAATAATCATCGCCGCACCAATTGCCAGCGAGGCGCGCGCCGCAATCAGCCACCCTGCTGACGGGGCAAACGCTGCCGCCAGCGATGACAGGCCAAACAGCGTACTGCCGATCATCAACAGCCGTTTAAAACCGATACGGTCACCCAGGGCGCCCATCGGCAACACCATACCCGCCATCACCAGCGAGTAAATATCGATGATCCACAGCAATTCATTGCCGCTGGCACCCAGCGTCATGCTCAATGTCGGCGCCGCCACGTGCAGCACCGTCGCGTCGATCGCCACCGGGATATACACCAGCACGATAATCACTAACGCTAACCACTGACGAAACATAAATTTCCTTTTCTTTTAAAACATGGACACATGTCCAGGATGCGATCCTACGTAAAGTTGAACGCATGTCCAGCTTTTTGTTACACTCGTTTCGTTCCCATTGAGAGTGAGTAAACATGCGATATCTGAGCAAGGATGAACGGCGGGAAGCCATCTTACAGGCCGCCATGCGCGTGGCGCTGGCAGAAGGACTGGCGGCAATGACGGTGCGCCGCGTTGCGGCTGAAGCCGGAGTCGCCACCGGACAGGTGCATCATCACTTTACGTCCGGCGGGGAGCTAAAATCGCTGGCCTTCGTACGGTTGATTCGCGAGCTGTTGGATGCAGATGTCGCGGGTAAACAGGCCGGTTGGCGGGAGCAGCTTCATGCCATGCTCGGCAGCGATGACGGCAGATTTGAGCCCTATATTCGCCTGTGGCGTGAAGCGCAGATCCTTGCCAGCCGTGATGCCGACATCAAGGGTGCCTATGTGATGACCATGGAGATGTGGCATCAGGAAACGGTGGCGCTGATTAACGCGGGAACGGAGGCCGGGGTATTTCGTCCCGGCGATCGGGCGGAAAATATCGCCTGGCGCTTGATTGGGTTGGTGTGTGGTCTTGACGGAATGTATATCTTAAACATGCCCGAAATGGATGAGGTCGCGTTCAACAATCATCTGGATAAGTTAATCACGCTCGAGTTGTTTACTACCCCGTCTCAGCCGTGATGTTGCCGGGTGGCGGCTTCGCCTTACCCGGCCTACAGCCCACCTCTTTGCGCATTATTTCCCGGCCTGAGGATGTGTATCAAAGCCCGCCATCACCGCCGTCAATTCTGCGAGTGAAAAACCGTGCTTAGGGTCGTCAACGCCCAGGCCAAACCGCTCCTGCATCAGCTTATACAGCGCCTCCGCATCCGACAAATGGATCTGCTCCTCCACATGACCGTTCTGCCAGTGGGTAAAGTTAAAGTTGGTCAGCGTCAGCTTGCCGCCGTCCGGCAGATGGCGGCACATCAGCAGATGATGGCGGAAGTGCGACTGCGGCCAGTGCGCTGACCAGAAATTCCCCATCACGTAATCACTGAAATACTGTGTCGTCAGGTCAAAATGGTACATCGACTGCCAGTGCTCGTGGTGACGGAACTGCAGCACCCAGTCGTTACCCTCGCTCAGCAGACGATACAGGCCGTGCGGCGTTTCCTGTTCCTCACTGGCGAGCAGACGAATTGGCGCCGTCAGCGTCTGGCCGCCAAACCCCACGTCCGCAATCCAGCGCTCGCCGTTAAGCTCAACCAGCAGCAGGCGGTGAGTGCGCGGCGGCATTTGCGGCGGGTTCGCTAATACCACCCGTCCCAGCAGGCTGCGCACCGTGAACCCGACCTCACGCAATACCCGCTCAAACAGGCCGTTTTGCTCAAAGCAATATCCTCCGCGACGGGCGGTGACCAGCTTGTCGACCAGACACCGATCGTCAAGCTGGATTTCGCGCGGCAGCACGACGTCAATATTCTCAAAAGGGATCGCACAGTTATGGTGTAAATGCAGCGCGCGCAGGGTATCGATATCCACCCGTGTCGGTTGCGTCCAGCCGATGCGAGCGAAGTAGGCGGTCAGGAATGGGGACATACATCAGTTTCCTTTGATTGTGATGTTCTGTTTATAAACTAATTTTACGCACTCACTTTGATTTACGTGCTTTTTCGTCATACTCATCGTTACAGATGAGGAGATCCTATGAGCCACTTTCACCCTGTTGAATTACGTCATGCCAGCCGTCTGCTGAACCACGGCCCTACTGTGCTTATCACCAGTCGGGATGAAAGCCTCGACAGACGCAACGTGATGGCCGCCGCATGGTCAATGCCCGTTGAGTTTGAGCCGCCGCGCATCGCAATCGTGGTGGACAAAAGTACCTGGTCGCGCGAGCTGATTGAACGCAGTGGGAAATTTGGCATCGTCATCCCCGGCGTGGCGGCGGCCAACTGGACTTACGCGGTCGGCAGCGTCAGCGGGCGCGATGAAGACAAATTCAACTGCTACGGGATCCCGGTCGTGAACGGTCCTGAACTTGGCCTGCCGGTGATTGAAGAAAAATGTCTGGCGTGGATGGAGTGTCGGTTATTACCTGTAACTTCTGCGGCAGAAAAATACGATACGCTGTTTGGAGAAGTGGTTTCAGCGGCAGCCGATGAACGCGCGTTTGTCGCCGGACGCTGGCAGTTTGACGAGGATAAGCTGAATACCCTGCATCATCTTGGAGCCGGGACATTTGTGGCGAGTGGGAAGATGGTGAAGGCGCTGGATTGATTTTCTAAATGATATCTTACTGAATTATATTAAATTTCTATGGCATTTTATGTTTACTATTGCGTGGTAAAACGGAGGATATTTCCGGAGTTGCTGCATTAGCATTCTCGCATTAAGGAAATATCAATGACATGGAATAAAGATGGCGCAATCTCATATGCCAAATCACACGCCCAACCTAAGAGCACGGGGTATTGTGCTCACTACGTCACCGAAGCGATCAGAACGGGGGGAAGATTAAAAATCCCCAATACGCGTCTGGCAAAAGACATGGGGCGTACATTGGTCAACGCTGGATTCCGCCTGGTATACGATCAACCTCATGCCGGTGACGTAGCCGTTATCCAAAATATTGTGGGTCACGATAGCGGGCACGTTTGCATATACGATGGTCAGCAATGGATAAGTGATTTTGTACAACGCACTCTGTATCCAGGACAGGCTTACCGAAACATACAGCCCCATTACGAACTGTTCAGGCATGACTAATGAAAACACTCTGCTTTTTTCTTTTAGCCCTGTCTCCCTTCGCGGTCGCAGATAGCATCTCTTCACCAGACCAGGCAGCACTTAAATTCAATCAATGGTATATCGCTCAGCTGAATCAGGACAAACCGCCGGTGCTGAAACCAGACATCATGAATGAATATGTTGCCTCAGGGACCATTGCAGCGATTAAAGAAATGTACTCTGGCGACAGTAACGAAAAAGACATGCCCGATGCTGATATGTTCATCAAATCGCAGGACTGGGATGAAGACTGGAATCAGATAACCGTCTTACACTCTGATTTTGATGCCGTTTGCACAAACGTCTATCTCGCATTTGGTAAGAAACAAAATCACGTTGTAGCAGATTGTCTCGTTCAGGAAGAAGGGAAATGGAAAGTTCGATCGGCCACGCTGATCAAGTAATAATCGGATATGAAAGCCCTCTGCTACAGCAGCAAAAGCACATGGTAGCCCAGCGGCTACCGTGTGCAATTCATTAACTACTTCGCGCGTCGTGAAATAATCTCATCCGCAACATTCCGCGGGGCTTCCGCAAAATGATGGAACTCCATCGTATACGTCGCGCGTCCCTGGGACATCGAACGCAATGTCGTGGCATAACCAAACATCTCTGCCAGCGGTACGTCGGCGCGGATAATCTGGCTGCCGTACTGCTCCGCCATCCCCTGCACCATGCCGCGTCGGGATGAGAGATCGCCCATGATGTTACCGGCGTACTCTTCCGGCGTTTCCACCTCCACATGCATGATCGGCTCAAGGATCACCGGATCCGCCCTGCGGGCGCCCTCTTTGAAACCGAGGATCGCCGCCATGCGGAAGGCCATCTCCGAGGAGTCGACATCGTGATACGAGCCAAACGTCAGCGTCGCTTTTACATCGACGACCGGATAGCCCGCCAGCACCCCGCTGTTCATCGCTTCCCGCAGCCCTTTCTCAACGGACGGGATATACTCACGGGGCACCACGCCGCCCTTAGTGGCATCTTCAAATTTAAAACCACTTCCGGGCTCCAGCGGCTCCAGGCTCAGCACCACATGACCGTACTGGCCTTTACCGCCGGACTGACGGACAAATTTGCCTTCGATATCCTTCACCGTTTTACGCAGGGTTTCACGATAGGTCACCTGCGGACGACCGATATTTGCCTCGACGCCAAACTCACGTTTCATGCGGTCGACGATAATCTCGAGGTGTAGCTCACCCATCCCGGAGATAATGGTCTGGCCGGACTCTTCGTCAGTATGCAGGCGGAAAGACGGGTCTTCCGCTGCCAGACGCTGCAGCGCGATCCCCATTTTCTCCTGATCTCCTTTGGTTTTCGGCTCAATCGCCAGCGAGATCACCGGATCCGGGAACTCCATGCGCTCAAGCGTAATGACGGCGTTCGGATCGGTAAGCGTGTCGCCGGTGGTCACGTCTTTCAGCCCGACACAGGCCGCGATATCCCCGGCACGCAGTTCGTCCACCTCGTGGCGATCGTTAGCATGCATCAGCACAATACGTCCGATACGCTCTTTCTTCCCTTTCACCGGGTTGTACACCGCGTCGCCTTTGCGCAGCACGCCAGAGTACACGCGGATAAAGGTCAGCTGCCCGACATACGGGTCGCTCATCAGCTTGAACGCCAGGGCCGAGAACGGCTCATCATCGCTCGGATGACGCTCCGCATGCTGCCCTTTTTCATCCACGCCATCAATGGCCGGCACGTCCAGCGGCGACGGCATGAGCTCAATAACCGCATCGAGCATGCGCTGTACGCCTTTATTCTTGAACGCGCTGCCGCACAGCATCGGCTGGATTTCGCCCGAGATGGTGCGAATACGCAGCCCTTTGATGATTTCCGCTTCCGTCAGGTCGCCCGTCTCCAGGTACTTATCCATCAGTTCATCGCTGGCTTCCGCCGCCGCAGAGACCATTTTTTCCCGCCATTCCCGGGCGGTGCTGACTAAATCATCCGGCACGGGCGCATAGGTAAACACCATGCCCTGCGTCGCATCGTCCCACAGAATGGTGCGCATCTTGATGAGATCCACCACGCCGGTGAAGTGATCTTCAGCACCCACCGGGATGACAATCGGCACCGGATTGGCCTTCAGGCGTTCCTGCATCATCCGCACGACGCGGAAGAAATCGGCACCCGGACGGTCCATTTTGTTGACGAAGGCCAGTCGCGGAACGTGATATTTATTGGCCTGACGCCAGACGGTTTCTGACTGCGGCTGCACGCCGCCCACGGAGTCATACACCATCACGGCACCGTCGAGTACGCGCATGGAACGTTCCACTTCAATGGTGAAATCCACGTGCCCCGGGGTGTCGATGATGTTAATCCGGTGCGGCTCATATCCTCTGTCCATACCCGGCCAGAAGCAGCTGACCGCCGCGGAGGTAATCGTGATCCCGCGCTCTTGCTCCTGCGCCATCCAGTCAGTGGTTGCCGCGCCATCGTGTACTTCACCCAGCTTGTGGCTCATCCCGGTATAAAACAGGATGCGCTCAGTGGTGGTGGTTTTACCGGCATCGATATGCGCGGAGATACCGATGTTGCGATAACGTTCGAGAGGGATGGGTCGGGGCATGATATTTCCTTAAGTCTTATGACTTGTCTGTGACGACCAGGATGGTCGTGCATTCGTTCGTTTGCTATAATAGTCCTATTGTACGAGTATTATCGAACTATTTTTTAACGATTGACCTATTGTTGATATAGCTCAATCTGACGCCATACGCAGGAAAACGATGATCCCAAACCACCCTGAAACTGAACAAATACTGCTGGAAAATGTGCTGTTTGCCCTCGGCAACCCGCTCCGGCTGTCGATAATTCGCCGGCTGGCCGATGGCAGCGAACTCAGCTGTAACGCGCTGCGCCCGGAAGATGTGGTGAAGTCTACGATGACCCATCACTGGCGCGTATTGCGCGACAGCGGCGTGATCTGGCAGCGTCCGCAGGGACGAGAAAACATGATTTCATTGCGCAGAGAGGATCTGGATGCCCGCTTTCCGGGGCTGATGGCGATACTTTTACAGGCTAAATCATAAGAGCATATCGGGTTAAAGCCCCTTAATGATGTAAGGGGCATATCGTCAGCAAAGGGATTTACCTTACCTGCATACGATATTCAATCATTCCACTTTTTTTCGCAATCCAGTCATACAATCGTTGCCCGCGATAGTTGGCTTCATGCGTATGCCAGTAAAGATGACTGGCATGATGTTTTCTGGCTTCTCTCTGAACATATTCTATTAACTGTTTGCCAATATGTTTGCCCCTGACAGCTTCGCAGACATATAAATCTTCGAGGTAGCAGTAATCGCTCTCAGCCCAGGTCGAACGGTGAAAGAGATAATGCGCAAAACCCACTATTTCTCCATTACATCGTGCCACCACGCAGAATAGCGGCTCAACGGGGCTGAAAAATCGTTGCCAGGTTCGTTCTGTAATCGCCCCGGACAGATCGACGTTGTAAAACGCCTGATATTTTCCCCATAGTGGCATCCAGCTTTCAAAATCACGTTCTTTAACTGCCTCAATTGTCACGATCGTATTGTTCATATTGCCTCTTCTCTCACCCGTTTATTCGTTTCAGGAAGAGTGTATTCGCTGAATGGCACGTTTTGCCCCGCCAATTCTCGACATCAAAGCAGACCAATTTTTCATCCTGCTGCATGCAGTATTGCTTTAGAATCAAGAGACACAGAGGAAAAGTGGACAACGTAATGTTTAAGCACGCGCAGCTTGAAACGGTTAAGGCATGGATTATCGACCCCGCTAACGGATCGCTACCGCTTCATGAAAGGATCCAGAGAGCAATACGGACGCTGATACTGGAAGGGGTATTATCTCACGGTAAGGCCCTTCCTGCTTCACGCGCTCTGGCGGCTTCTCTCAGCGTTTCCCGGGATACCATAGAAGCGGCCTACTCCAGCCTGCATGCCGAAGGTTTTATTGAGAGACAAACAGGCAGAGGGAGCTTCGTCTCTTCCAGCGCGCGTTTTTTAAAACCCCGCCCTCGACAGCATCAGCCAACCGCTGAGATACGAAAAGCAAAACTCAGCGTCCGGGGAAAGATCGTTTATGAAAGCGGCGGGATCCGCGAATTTTCCTCCCCTCGTCCCCTTGCGCCCGGCATTCCTGAAACCCGCATGTTTCCCATTTCAACCTGGGAGCGTCTTCAGCGACAGGTCCTCAAGGAGTTTCAGCATCAGGCATTAGAGCAAAGTCCACCACAGGGTATAGAGCGCCTGCGACGGGCCATTGCGGAATATGTCAACCTGGAGCGCGGAACGCGTGCGAGGGTAGAACAGATCATCGTTCTGACAAGTTCTCAACAGGCGCTTGCGCTCTGTTCCCACGTGCTGATGGATGCCGGAGACGGCATTGTCATTGAAGATCCCTCCTATCAAGGGGCACACAAAGCGTTCAACGCCGCAGGACTTCGCTGCATTCCGGTTCCTCTTGATGAAAAAGGCATCTCGGTTGACGGTCTTAATTCTCTGACCGAGCCAGCCAGGGCGATATACCTCACGCCTTCTCATCAGTACCCTACCGGGGTGACGCTCTCTCTTGACCGACGACTGGCAGTTGTCAAATGGGCAAACCGTTACGGGGCCTGGATCATTGAGGATGACTATGACAGTGAGTTTCACTACGAAGGTAAGCCTATGGCCAGTCTTCAGGGGCTTGATACGTACAACCGGACAATTTATATCGGCACGTTCACCAAGTCTCTGTTCCCCGGGCTGCGTATTGCCTACATGATCGTTCCCTCAGAATTGACAGATCCCTTTACCATGGCGAGGACATTGATGGATGGTCACACCGCCTCAATAACCCAGCTGACGCTGGCTAAATTTCTGGAGGGAGGCCATTTTGGTGCCTATGTTCGTAAGATGAGGAGTATTTACGTTGCTCGTCGCGATGCGCTGGCAAGCCTGATGGATGCGTATCTTTCTGAGTATGTTGCCTGTGAAACGCCTGCGGGGGGAATGCAAATGCCTTGTCATCTGAAACACGGAATATCCGAGAAAGAGATAGCCACCGCCGCCCGCCGTGCGGGTGTTGATATACTTGGGCTTACCGATTTATATGCAGGTCCCCCCGCGTCCACCGGTTTTTTGATGGGATTTGCTGCTTACACGGAAAGGGAAATAGAAGACGCTGTAAAAAAACTGGCCGCCATTTTCCGTCATGTTTGATGCGTCGACTGCTCAGCGGCGAATACTCATTCCGGGCGAGCAAGGCTATATACGGGGATCCGTCGGCTGGTCTTTGTCAGCGTATCAAAGACTTCGGTCTCCGACGTCACAATTCTCACGCCCATTTTCCTTAACCTCTGTACATCAGCCGCGATGCGCTGAATGCCAAACCAGAAAAGCCCGTCGAGTGCCGTCACAGACAGGCCGTTTTCCAGCGCCAGCTTGAGACGTTCCTTTGGGGCTTTGACCTGCTGGGCAATTTGCCTGTAAGGCACTTCATTACATCCTGTCGCGTCACTGCGCTGGATCCGCGTTTTCAGCTGATAGGTAAACTCGTCAGGTATTCCATCGAGATCCCTTTTCAGGCTATAGACGCAGCCAAAGCGCTTGCCGTTAAACAGAACATTTTTCTGACTGAGCTGAAGTTCTTTTCTGACAACGTCTATTAACTGGGGCGCACGGGTGAGAAGTAGCCTGAAGGGCAGCTCGAAGCTGGTGACGTAATCCACGTTAAGCAATGCGAGACGCAACCGCTCCTCTG
Source organism: Enterobacter sp. PL_is379 (assembly GCF_055817355.1). Lineage (NCBI taxonomy): Bacteria > Pseudomonadati > Pseudomonadota > Gammaproteobacteria > Enterobacterales > Enterobacteriaceae > Enterobacter > Enterobacter sp. PL_is379. The sequence goes on along the minus strand of NZ_JBVPGT010000018.1, from coordinate 72,736 downwards.
CCCCGGACTTTTGCTCACGACACTCTTCCATCACCTCCGCCCACTGGCGCGTCAGGCGCTCCGGCTCGGCGGCTTCGGTAAGGAGATATTTTTCAATCTGATAATCAACTCTTCCGGTCATCGTGTGGTATCCCGTCGCTGTGGATGCGGTAATTCTATACAGTACGGTGATATTTATAAAGGACTGAACCGCAGCGACATCCTGAAAATGTCGTTGCGATTCAGTACCCTGACGTTTCGAATCAGTGCGCCATAATCCAGCCCATCAGCAGCGTGGCGAAAATCACCGTCGACGCGCCGCCGATGCGGGTGGCGATCTGCGCGAACGGCATGAGCGACATCCGGTTAGACGCGGACAAAATGGCCACGTCCCCCGTTCCGCCCAGCCCGCTGTGGCAGCAGGTTACAATGGCCGCTTCCACAGGATACATATTCAGACGCGACGCGATAAAGTAGCCGCTCAGCGCCATCGCAATCACAACCGAACCGCATACCACCACGTATCCTACCGAGAACACCGACACCACGCTCTCAAGCGGCACGTATAACATCCCGAGGCCGATCATCAGCGGCCAGACCAGCGCAGCCGAGACGAATTTATAGCAACTGTGCGCGCCCTGCTCCATTGAGGCCGGGATCACCCTGAAGTATTTACACAGAACAGCAATCAGGATCATCAGCACCGGGCCGGGAATGTGGACCAGTTTTTCAAACAATCCGCCGACGATGAAAAACGCGCACACCATCAGTAACCCGCCGCCCATCAGATGAAAATCCGTCTGCTGTGTGCTTTGCGCCCCGGCAAACAGGCTGGCGTCGTCTTTACTCCGCGTGAGCATGCCATTTCCCGAAAGCGCAGGACGTTTCGCGCCAAGACGCGCCAGCGAGCCCGCACAAATAATGGCGAAGATATTCCCGACGACCGCAGCGGGTGCCAGCTGTGCAACGTAGACGTCCGGCGTCTGCCCCAGTATTGCCGAATAGGCCAGGGACAGCGGCAAAATGCCCTCGCCAATTCCACCGCCAATGATGGGCACAATGATGAAGAAGAAGGTATGGTAAGGCGTATAACCAAACAGTGAACCCACAATGAGGCCGCTCAGCACGGCCATGCATGTTCCCGCCACCAGCGGAACAAACATGCGCATCATCCCCTGGATCAGCAGCACCCGGTTCATCCCCAGAATACTGCCGACCACCAGGCAGGCAATCACGAAATAGAGAAGGTTCGCCTCTTTCATCAGCAGATGCACGGTATCAAGGGTATGTTTCCCGAATACACCAAAATAGACCAGCACGGAGGGCACCATCAGGCACAGGATCGCCGGGCCGCCGATATCTTTCAACACCGGGATTTGACGCCCTACTTTCGCAAACGCGAAACCGAGGGTCATGATCACCGCGAGGCCACCTATCATATTTTTTGGCAGCAGCCCTGCCCAGGCGGATGTCGCCACAATCGCGGCAATCCCGACGAACAGCATCAGCGGGACCGTGCCCACCTCGGTATTGTTGAGCCCAAAGGCAAAACGCGAGGTAGACAGCTCAGAAGTCGGTACAGGATTATCTTTCATATAATCACCTGAAAATTGTGTTCGGATATACAGAGAAAGGAATAACTGAAACTATTCCTGATACGAAAAAATGTTCTTAAATATAAATAATGATTTAGATGGCCTTTTCTAAAAACAGGCTCAGGGTGAAATTATCACGGGCCTGCAGGGAGAAATGTGAACAATTCGGCTCTTTGCCTTTAAATAACTTAATTCAGCGTTAAGTAACTAAAGTTATTTATGGCAACTCATGTCGCATTCTTGCGTCTTATCAATTTTTAACGCAAGCATTACTTATCCAACTAATGCAATCTTTTTGAAATTAATAAAACCAGAGAGAGTGTGACACTTGTCACTCCTGCCCTGCTATCTAAGCGCTAGATTAGCGCTGCAATAAAACACATAAAATACCCTACAGGAAATACTATGCCTTCATTACTATTACAGTCACTGTTTCCGCTCGTCTTTATTATGTTACTTGGATGGCTAAGTGGAAAGCTGGGATATTCCCGGCGAGAAGATGCAAACGTCATGGCAACCGTGGTGATTCGTTTCGCCCTTCCTTTTCATCTTTTCATTGGTGCATTGCATACCGATCCCAATAAAATTAAAAACCTGACCTTTATGGCCGTCCTGGTTGTCGGTTTAATGGGGTCGTATTTACTGACGCTGTTTATTTCACGCTATGTTTTTCGCCACGATATCAAAACCAGCGCCATTCAGTCTCTGGTTTGCGCCTTTCCTGATATGGCCTACTTTGGCGCGCCGGTCCTGGCGGTATTGATTGGGCCGGAAGGATTTATCGGTGTGCTGATAGGTAACATTATCACCAGCGTTATCATGATCCCTCTGACCATCGTCCTGATTCGTATGGGTGATAAAAATGGTCATGATGGCCTGGAGGCGCTGCACCCCGGGGCGATGATCGTGCAAAACCTCATCAAAGCGGCTCGCAACCCTATCGTCTGGATCCCGGTCTCCGGCGTCTTGCTCAGTCTCGCCGGTGTGCAAATCCCTTCCATTCTCAGCATGCCTATTGAGATGGTTGGCAAGGTTTCCGGCGGACTGTCCCTGTTTGCCCTCGGCCTGCTGTTTTACGGTGAACGTCCAAAACTGAACGTGCAGACATTTACCAATATCAGTATTAAAAACCTGATTCAGCCGGCAATGATGGCCGCCGCAGGGATCGCCTTTGGCCTGAGTCATACCTTACTGCAGCAGGTCGTAATTATTGGCGCAACGCCTTCCGCTATTGCCGCGGGGATGTTTGCTTTACGCAGCGACACCTATATTGATACCGCATCCTCTTCCATATTAATTGGTACTGCCGTCGGGGTCGTGACCGAAGGCATTATGATCTATTTCATCTCTTAATCTGTTTTATATAAAAAATTCAGGAGTTAACCATGTCCCGGAAAGAAGTTCTGTACACCCCTTACAATGGGGCCGTATTGCTGGAGAATCCGCTATTAAATAAAGGACTCGCTTTTATTAAAGAAGAGCGTGATAATTTTAATCTGCATGGGTTATTGCCGCACAACGTTGAAACCATTGAAGAACAAACCGAGCGCGCCTGGGTACAGTTCTGTCATTTTAAAAGCGATATCTCGCGTCATGTTTACCTGCGAAATATTCAGGACACCAATGAAACTCTCTTTTACAACCTCTTACGTTCGCATCTGAAAGAGACGTTACCGATTATCTATACCCCGACGGTCGGTGAAGCCTGCGAGCATTTCTCTACGATTTATCGCCGCGCGCGCGGCTTGTTTATTTCATGGCCTAACCGTCATCGTATTGATGAGATGCTGCAAAGTTTTTCACGCAACGACGTTCGCGTGATTGTGGTGACGGACGGGGAACGTATTTTAGGGCTTGGCGACCAGGGTATCGGCGGTATGGGCATTCCGATTGGCAAGCTGTCGCTCTATACCGCCTGCGGAGGGATCCATCCGGCCTCCACCCTCCCGATTATGCTGGATGTCGGCACCAATAATCAGCAACACCTCGACGACCCGATGTACATGGGCTGGCGTCATCCGCGCATCAGCGACGACCAATACGCTGAGTTTATGGATATGTTTGTCAGCACCGTGAAAGCACGCTGGCCCAATGTTCTCCTGCAGTTTGAAGACTTTGCGCAGAAAAACGCCACTCGCCTGCTCCAGCGCTACCGCGACCAGCTGTGCTGCTTCAATGATGATATCCAGGGCACGGCAGCGGTCACCGCAGGTACGCTGATGGCGGCGGCCCATGCGGCAGGCACCCGCATTCGCGATCAGCGCGTTGTCTTCCTGGGCAGTGGTTCTGCCGGATGCGGGATCGCTGAAAAAATTGTGGCGCTGATGGTGGATGACGGCCTGAGCGAGTCCGAAGCGCGCAGCCGGATCTTCATGGTCGATCGCTTCGGTCTGCTGACCGACGACATGACCAACCTGCTCGATTTCCAGAAAAACCTGCTTACCGCGCGCGACGCCGTTAGCCGCTGGCAGGTAGAGGCGAAGAATATTTCCCTGCTGGACGTGGTGAAGAACGCGCATCCTACGGTGATGATCGGCGTTTCAGGCCAGCCGGGTCTGTTCAGCGAAGAGATTGTCAAAGAGATGCATCGCCACTGCCCGCGTCCGATTATCATGCCGCTCTCAAACCCGACGTCGCGGGCGGAGGCCCAGCCTCAGGATCTTATCGCCTGGACCCAGGGAGCCGCGCTGGTGGCCACCGGCAGCCCGTTCGCGCCGGTATTCTGGGAGAATGCACACTACGAGATTGCCCAGTGTAACAACGCCTATATCTTCCCTGGTCTGGGGCTGGGCGTTCTGGCCTGTAACGCGCGCCGGGTCACGGAAGAGATGCTGATGGCAGCTAGCCGCAGCCTGGCCGCGCAGTCTCCTCTGGTCACCACGGAAAAAGGTGGATTGCTGCCGCCGGTAGATCAGATTGAAACGGTCTCACGCCAGATTGCCGTCGCCGTCGCCCGGGCTGCGATTGAACAGGGCGTGGCACCGGCGATAGATGATGAGACGTTGATGGCGCGTATCGAGAAGACGTGGTGGCAGGCGGACTATGCGCCGTACCGCCGATCCGCGCTGTAGCGACGGTCATGCCCTCACCGCAGGGTGAGGGCATCGCTGAGGCTTTAGTGCTGTATGCCTGATCGGTCAGAAAAATCGCTGGCGGAGAGAATATCACCCCGTGGGGCCACGCTCTTGCGGCGGTCATACCGGTCAGGTACACCTTCGGGACGCGTTTTGAAGCGCCGGTGCAGCCACATATACTGTTCTGGCGCCATCCGTACAGCGTGTTCAATCGCCCTGTTCATCTGCGTCGCCACGGCTTCTTTATCGCCGCCCTGCAACGCCTCGCTGATATCTTCCAGAATGATCAGCTCGTAACCGGTGCCATCCGCCTTACGGCGCGGCACAAAGGGAATGACGGCAGGCTTAGCGCTTTTGACCAGCATATAGCTTCCCGCCGTCGTTGCGGCATCCGGCACCGCAAAGAACGGCACAAATACGCTATTGGTTTTGCCATAGTCATGGTCCGGAGCGTACCACAAAATTTCATTTTGCTTCAGCGAGCGGATCATGCCCTTTAAATCATGACGATCGAGCATGGTTTTATTGGAACGCAGGCGCCCGCGCGTCTGAAGCCAGTCCAGCAGGGCATTATTATTAGGACGATACACCCCGATACCGGGGTTAAGCATGCCAAATATCCGCGCGCCCAGCTCAAGCGTCAGAAAATGCATCCCCACCAGCACCACGCCCTTTCCCTGCGCCCTGGCCTTTTCCATGTGCTCATAACCCTGCACGGTAAAGTATTTCTTCACCCGCCACTCGGGCCAGAACCATGCCATCCCGGTCTCGATCACCCCCATTCCTACCGATTCAAAATTACGCTGCAGCAATGACTCTCGCTCCGCCTTTTTCATCTCCGGGAAACAAAGCTCCAGGTTGCGGCGGGCAATTTCGACGCGGCGGGGAAGCAAGCGCATCGCCAGTCGACCAAGGCCATGACCGATTCTGAACAGAAGCGGATAAGGGAGCAGCATGATGAGCCACAGCGCGGCAATGCCGGCCCAGCTTAGCCAGTAACGGGGATGAAGAAAAGCGAATGAAAAACGGGGTAATTTTGTCATCAGAAAATTATCCTTTAACGTGTCTGTCCTTAATTGATTCTGTTGAAGATCTTTCCTAAGGATTAATAATATGTCAGCCAGAAACGTTAAGTGTAGCGGATAAGACAAAACGCATTTTTATCGATTTTTGCGAAAACGGGAAAACAAGCCGGGAAGGACTTATTCGCTCCCCGGCAAAGATCTTACATCGAATACCCGGGCGTCTTAATAAGCTCCTCCAGCTTCGGTCCAATTTCGGTATCCCAGACCTGCGCCTTCCAGTCTTCAGGCGCGATCTGGTTCAACGCCACCGACACGGAACTGTCTTTGCTGTTGAAATGGCGAATAATCACGTCGGCAATATCCGCCGCCAGGGCCGTTTTTTGTTCGTCGTTCAAATCACGGGGAAAACATTTGATATCTACGTGTGGCATGTACAGGCTTCCGGTTGTGAATGAGGGTTCCACGTTATCAGATAATATTGTTTGCCTTTAACACCTTGTGCAGTTCCGGTCGCTGACATACGGCGTCCGCAATCGCCGTGAATTTAGGGGTGTTCTCGGCAAACCAGGCGTGACGGGGCCCCCAGGTGCGCGCTACCGCAATATACACATCCAGCAGCGTCAGCCTTTCCCCCAGCGCAAACGGGGCGGCCTTAAGCTGACTTTCGAACCACAAATAGAGGGATTTCCGGTATGCGATGCAGTTTTTCTGCAGCTGTTCCGGCGCATCCGGCACCCAGCGTTCGGGATAGTCTGCATACGTAAATGTGGGATAGACGTTGGCCACAAACCAGATCAGCAGACGCTGAAACTGCTGGCGTTCGGCCTGCCCCACGGGCGGAGCAAGGTCGGGACATCTGTCGAGCACCATCAGGGCAATCGCCGCCGTTTCGGTCATGATGGAGCCATTTTCCAGCTCCAGCGTGGGCACCTGACACAGCGGGTTGAGCTTTTGCAGCAGCTCACGCTGCGGGCTGGGCTGGTCAAACCCGTCCACGTTGATAAATTGATAAGGGATATCAGCCAGGGTTAGCATCACTTCACCGATCGCCGAGCCCCAGCCGGGTACGCCATAGAGTTTAATCATGTTGCCCCCTCAGGAGTGAAAATCCTAAGTGTAGAGCACCATTAGTAGGTTATCCCAGGCGGGTTGACCTCCGACTGTGCCACCGCTTCCCCCTGCTCGCCCCAGCGCGCCAGTACCTTCTGGTAATCTCCCCGCTTAATCGCGCCGTCCAGCGCCGCCTGTAACGCGTACACCAGCTCATTGCCTTTTTTGGTCGTGGTCGCGACATAGGCTTTTTTCGGCCCTAAACCGACCACGCGGGTTTTACCTGTGAGCGCCGCTTTATAGGCTGAAACCGACTGCGGTCCGAAGAACACATCCGCCCTGCCGGACTGGATATAGAGATTGCCCGAAGCATCATCGTGGAGATAAACCGGCAGCGCAGGCTCGCGCCCCGCCTTTTTGTTCTCTTCGTTCCAGCCCAGCAGAATGCGTTCCTGATTCGTACCGGAGCCGACAATCACCCTTTTCCCGGCCAGATCTTCCGCGCTTTTGATTGACTGGATCTCGCTCGTGGATTTCACCGAAAACGCCAGCGAGTCGACGCGGTAGGTCGCAAAATCAAACTTCTCTTTACGCTGTTCGGTCACCGCAATGTTCACCAGCGCCACGTCGTAGCGCCCGGAGGCGATCCCCAGCGGCCAGTCTTCCCACGCCGTCGGCACCAGCTTCAGCTTCAGCCCCAGGCTGCCCGCCAGCAGGCGGGCGATATCCGGGTCGCTGCCAATGCGCGTACGGTTATCGCTGGCCAGCAGCGCCAGCGGCGGGGAGTTCAGCATTGAAACGGCGACCGTCAGCGTACCCGGCTCCACGAATTTGTAACCGGCGGGGATCTTTGCCACGGCCTGACGATCCACCGTCACCGGCAGTGGCTGCTCGTTGGCTTTCAGATCGATGCTGGCGTGGCTCGCCGTCGTGAAGACCAGCCCCGCCAGAAGTCCGTATTTCATTGGCACTCCTTATAAGACTTTGGAGAGAAACTGGCGCGTTCGCGCATGTGACGGACGGTTTAATACCTCGTCACTGCTTCCCTGCTCGACAATTTTTCCGTCGACCATAAACACCACCTGATCCGCCACTTCCCGGGCAAAGCCGATCTCGTGAGTGACCACCACCAGCGTAGTCCCGGACCGGGCCAGTTTTTTGATTACGTCCAGCACTTCCCCTACCAGCTCCGGATCCAGCGCCGAAGTGGGTTCATCAAACAGCATCACGCGAGGACGTAACGCCAGCGCACGGGCAATGGCAATACGCTGCTGTTGCCCGCCGGAGAGATGGCGGGACCAGGCATCGGCTTTATCCCGCAGCCCGACCACGTCCAGCAGGCTGTACGCCCTTTCTACCGCCTCTTTTTTGCTGAGCTTTTTATGCGCGATGGGCGCCTCAATCAGGTTTTCCAGCACCGTGAGATGCGGAAAGAGATTGAAGTTCTGAAACACATAGCCCACGTTGACGCGCTGTTTGAGGATCTCCTTCTCCTTCAGCTCGTAGAGCCTGTCTCCCTGACGACGGTAGCCAATGTAATCCCCGTCGATCTGAATAAAGCCTTCATCGACGCGCTCCAGGTGATTAATGGTGCGCAGCAAGGTTGATTTGCCTGACCCGGACGGCCCGAGAATGACCGTCACGGACCCGGGCGGGATCTCAAGCGAAACGTTGTCGAGCGCCTTATGGCGGCCAAAAAATTTGCTGACGCCGGTAATCGAAATATGTCCTTCAGGAGAGGCTTGCATGGATAGGCTCCTGTGCTGGCGTGGTGGTGACTGAACGGGTACGACGGGCGGCACGGTTCTGATTTACCGCAGAGCGGCGTTCGCTGCGGGCAAGTGCGCGTTCAACACCGTACTGGATAGCGGACAGGACGGTGGTGATCGCCAGGTACCAGGCGGCACCAACCATCAGCAGCGGGATCACCTCCTGCGTGCGGTTGTAGATCATCTGGATGGTATAGAACAGCTCCGGCATCGCCAGGACGTAAACCATCGCCGTCCCCTTGGCGAGACTGATGATTTCATTGAACCCCGACGGCAGAATGGTGCGCAGCGCCTGAGGCAAAATGATGCGCACCGTGCGGCGCCAGGCCGGCAGGCCGAGCGCGGCGGCGGCCTCATACTGCCCGTGATCGACCCCGAGGAATCCGCCGCGAATGATCTCGGCGGTATAGGCGCTCTGCACCAGGGTTAGCCCCACCACGGCGGTAGAAAACTGCCCCAGCACGTTGATGGTTTCAAAGCTGCCCCAGGTGATGCCGGTGAACGGCACGCCGAGCGAGAGCGTGTCGTAGAGATAGGAAAAGTTGTACAGAATGATCAGCACCACAATCAGCGGCAGCGACCGAAACAGCCAGATGTACGCCCACGCCAGGCTGCTCAGCAGCCAGGATGAAGAGAGTCTCGCCAGGGCCAGCATGCCGCCAAACACCACGCTCAGCGCGGTGCCGATCAGCGTCAGTAGCAGGGTCTGCCCGACACCTTCAAGGATCACCGGGTCGAAGAACCAGCGGGCGAACACCGACCACTCCCAGCGCGGGTTAAAGGCCACGGACTGAATCACGACCGCCAGGACAAACAGCGCCACCGCGGCGCCGACGGCCCGCAGCGGATAACGCGCCGGGACCACCTTAATGGTTTCAACGTTGCTCATCGTCGTTCCTCATGCGGTTTTACTGAACGCTTCACGTACCAGCGTTTTGGTGAATCGCAGCCGACCGTCAAACGGCGGCTGGCTGTACTCTTCCGGATCGCGGTTCAGATCGAACTGCGGCTGATAGCCCTGGCTAAGATAGAGCCTGACCGCCTCCGGCTGACGAAAACCGGTTGTCAGGTAGATCTGACTGTACCCTGCCAGCACCGCCCTGCACTCCAGCTCCTGCACCACGCGCCCGGCAAGCCCCTGCTGACGCAGGGTTTTGTCCGTCCAGATGCGTTTGATTTCCGCGGTGCGTTCGTCGAACGGTTTGTATGCGCCGGTAGCGATAATCTTCCCGTCGCGCTCCAGGACGATAAACAGCCCCTGCGGCGCTAAATACCACTCGGTGAGCTCCACTTCCGCGTCTTTTGAGAAGTAGTCCCCATAGCGGGCGGCATATTCACCGAACAGCCCCTCGATAATGGGCTGAAGTTCAGCATCTTCCGGTGATACATCACGAAATCGTTCGCTCATCACGCCTCCTTAATCGCCCAGGCCAGCCGGGTTCACTTCGGACTGAGGAATGCGCTCAACCCCTTCCCCCCAGCGGTTGAGCACTTTGTCGTAATCGCCGTTTTTGATGACGCCGTTCAGCGCGGTTTGCACCGGCTCAACCAGTCCGCTGCCTTTTTTCAGCGTCACCGCGATGTGTGCCGCCTTCGGCCAGCCGCCGTCGACGCTGCCCACCAGTTTGGTTTTCCCGTTCAGCGCCGCTTTCCAGGCGCCAATCACGTTCGGACCGAAGTAGGCATCCGCGCGCCCGGACTGCAGCGCCAGGGTTTGGGCCGCATCGTCTTTGGTGTAGATCGGGGTAAAGGGCTTCAGCCCCTTCTTCAGGTTTTCGGCATTCCATGCCAGCAGGATGGCCTCCTGGTTAGTGCCGGAGCCGACGATAATCCGCAGCCCGGCGATGTCCTCAGCCTTCTCAAGCGACTTGATCGGGCTGGTTGATTTCACGTAGAACCCGAGGGAATCTTTTCGGTAGGTGGCAAAGTCAAACTTCTGTTTGCGCTCTTTAGTGACGGTGATGTTGCTGATGGCGGCATCGTATTTCCCGGAGGCGACGCCCAGCGGCCAGTCTTCCCAGGAGGTCGGCACCACGTTCAGCTCCAGCCCGAGGCTGTCGGCGACCAGACGGGCGACGTCAACCTCGCTCCCCAGCAGCGTTTTGTTGTCGTCGGAGAAGACCGTCAGCGGCGGTTGATTGAGCCCCGCAACCGCCACGGTAAATTTCCCCGGCACGGCAAAGCGATAGTCTTTCGGCAGCTGTGCCACCGCATCATTGTTTTTGGCAGTGTTAACCGGCGTTTTATTGGCCTCGATGCTCACGCCGGTGCCGTTAATATTCACATTCTCTGCCCAGACGGCAGGGGTAAAGGCCAGCGCGAGCGCCAGAATAAGCGATGATTTCTGCATAGCGGGGTTCTCTTTTATTGTTGTGTGAACTGGTTTTTCGGTTGGTCTAAACCCAGGCTTTCGCGCAGCGTGGTGCCCGGATAGTCGGTACGGAACAGGCCGCGGGCCTGAAGAATGGGCACCACCTGGTCAACAAAGCGCGGGAAGGTATCTGGCGTACCGCCCTGAATGATGAAGCCGTCAGCGGCATAGCCTTCAAACCAGGCCTGAAGACCGTCTGCCACCTCCTCCGGCGTGCCGGAAAAGCGCGGGCGCGGTGATGCAGCTTCAAGGGCTACCTGACGCAGGGTTAAGCTGCGCTCGCGGGCGTTACGCTTAATTTCATCGGTGGTACTGCGGAAGCTGTTTTTGCCTAAATCGCCGATATCCGGGAACGGCTCGTCGAGCGGATACTGGCTGAAATCGTGATGTTCAAAATAACGCCCGAGGTAATTGAGGGCATCGTTAATCGACACCAGCGCCGCCGTGGTCTGGTACTGGTTTTCCACGTCTTCGGCATCGCTACCCACAATCACGCTGACGCCCTGAAAAATATGTAAATCTGACGCGCGGCGGCCGTTTGTTTCCAGCTGCTGCTTCACGTCGCGGTAAAAGGCTTTTGCCTCGTCGAGCGTCTCGTGATGGGTAAAAATGGCGTCGGCATGTTTCGCCGCCAGCTTTTTCCCGTCGTCCGACGCCCCGGCCTGAAAGACAATCGGACGCCCCTGCGGGGTGCGGCCAATATTCAGCGGCCCGGCGACCTGGAAGAAATCACCGTGATGATCCAGGGTGTGAAGCTTTGACGCGTCAAAGAATTGCCCGCTCTCTTTATTACGTACGAACGCATCACCCTCCCAGGAATCCCACAGCCCTTTCACCACGTCGAGATACTCATCCGCAATCCGGTAGCGCAGCGCATGCTCGGGGTGTTTTTCGCGGGAAAAGTTCTTCGCCGACCCTTCCAGCGGCGAGGTCACCACGTTCCAGCCCGCGCGTCCGTTGCTGAGGTGGTCGAGGCTGGCGAACTGGCGCGCCGTGGTGAAGGGTTCGCTGTAGGAGGTGGATAAGGTTCCCACCAGCCCCAGGCGCGAGGTGATGCTGGCGAGAGCAGATAACACCGTCAGCGGTTCAAAGCGATTTAAAAAATGCGGGATGGATTTCTCGTTTATGTAGAGACCGTCGGCAACGAATAAAAAATCGAGTTTGCCCTCCTCCGCCTTTAACGCCGTCGATTTGACGAAATCAAAATTGATACTGGCATCGGCGACGGCCTCAGGGTGACGCCAGGCGGACATATTTCCGGATGCACCATGCAAAATGGTCCCCAGCCGCAGTTGACGATGTGCAGACATATTCACCTCTTAAGAATTAAACGTGTTGCAGGGCTTTTTCCGCAAGCTGTGCAAAATAGCGGGCAGCGGGCTCAATTAAGGCTTCATCCGGATTAAATGCCGGATGATGTAAACCGTACGGGCTGTTGCTGCCGATGCTGACAAACGCCCCCGGGATCTGCTGCAGATAGACCGCAAAATCTTCCCCGCCCATATGCAGCTCGGCGTGCCGGGTTTCGTATCCGGCGTCCCGGGCGACCGAGGTGGCGAAATCGGCCCAGCGTTCGTCATTCACCAGCGCGGTGGGCCCGGCATACCAGGTGATATCAATCTGCGCGCTGAAGGCGCTGGCAAAACCGGCAGCGATTTCGCCCACGCGGGATTTCACATTCTGCTGCACTTCCGTGCGATGGGTACGCAGCGTGCCTTCCAGCTCGACGCTTTCCGGCAGCACGTTCCAGGTGTTACCGCCCGCAATGCGCGTCACGCTCAGCACCACCGAATCCAGCGTATTGACGTTGCGGCTGGCGACGCTTTGCAGCGCCGTCACCAGTTGGCTCGCCAGCACAATGGCGTCGTTGCCTTCATGCGGACGTGCGGCGTGCGCGCCCTTACCGGTAATGCGGATCACAAAGCGGTCGACGTTGGCATAGAACGGACCGCCTCGGGTAGCGAACTCACCGACCGGCAGGCCGGGCTCGTTGTGCATACCGAAAATCGCGCTGACATCGCGTAAGGCACCGGCGCGCACCATGCTCTTCGCACCGCCGAAGTTCTCTTCGGCAGGCTGAAACAGGATCCGCACCCGGCCGTTAAGCGAGGCCTCTCGCTCTTTCAGCTTTAACGCGGCGCCGAGGATGACGCTGGTGTGGATATCGTGTCCGCAGGCATGCATTACGCCTGCACGCTGCGAGCTAAACGGCACGCCGCTGCGCTCTTCAATCGGCAGGGCATCAATATCCGCCCGCAGCGCAATCAGTTTGCTGCCCGAGCCGATTTCCGCCACCAGCCCGGTAGACAGGTCGTAAGGCTGCGGGGTAATCCCGGCATTCGTCAGCCACTGGCGCAGGCGCGTCGTGGTCTCCACTTCCTGGCCGGAGAGCTCCGGGTTCTGGTGCAGTTCGCGACGCCAGGCAATCAGCTGTTCGCCAAAGCTCATACGGTGACCTCCCTGTTAAGACGCGCCTCGGCGAGCAGGCGCAGCGACGCGACGCGCGTTGCTCCCTCCGCTACCGGCGTGTCGATGATAAATTCGTCAATGCCCCACTGCTGATGCAGCGCGTTGAGCTGTTCCACTACCGACTCAGCGGTACCCGCCAGCAGCGACTGCGCCCGACGTGCAATGCGCACCGGCTCGCTGCCCGCCTGGCGTGCAAAGGCGTAGGCCTGCTCTTCGCTGGCCACGGTGACGCGCTGCCCGTTTGCCAGCTCAACGCCCCACACCTCGACCTTCTGCGCCAGCGCGTCTGCCTCGGCCTGCGTCGGAGCGACAATCGCCTGTACTGCCACTATCACGTCCCGCGCACTGTTCTCACGCCAGGTCGATACCACCTCGCGCAGCAGATCCGGGTCACCGTTCAGGTGTGCGGCAAACACAAAGTGCCAGTCGAGCCTGGCGGCCAGCAGCGCGCTTTCGGTACTCGCGCCCAGCAGGAAACCTTCAGCAGGCAGCGGCGGCAGCGGCGTGGCGCGGACGGCTTCTTCAGTAGCGTGATGCTCAGGACGGATCCAGCGGTCGAGCTGGGCCAGCTGTTCGGCAAAGCTGCCCTTTTCCTGTTGATTCAGGCCCTGCTGCAGCGCGCGGGTTGAGAGCGGTAATCCGCCGGGGGCTTTCCCGACGCCGAGATCCACGCGGCCAGGCGCCAGCGCGGCCAGCACGTTGAAGTTCTCGGCGACTTTATAGGGGCTGTAGTGCTGAAGCATTACGCCGCCGGACCCGACGCGAATGCGCGTGGTTTGCCCGAGGATCCAGGCAATCAGCAGCTCCGGGGAAGGGCTGGCAAGCTGTGGGGTGTTGTGGTGTTCGGCAATCCAGAAGCGGTGATAGCCCAGATTTTCTGCCTGCTGCGCCAGCGCCAGGGTACGCGCCAGTGCATCGGCAGCCGTTTCGTTTTCAGCGATGGGGCTTTTATCCAGAATGCTGATTCGCCATGACATGTTGCGTTCTCGTTTGACTTAACATGTCGTCATTATTAAAGGTGCATTTCACCACTGAGAAACAATTAATTTACATTTAGTTTGCCGGAAAACAGATATATAAAACCCTGCTAAGAATAAGACTTTAAGGAGGCAATCAGCGTTTCCACCTGCTCCCGACGGGTAATGCGGACGAAGCGAATATGGCTATATTGCGGGTTTTGCAGATCGGCTTCATAGCGCGTGCGGTTGTTACGCCAGGTTTTCATCGTCCAGATGATAATCGATTCTCTGCTGAAGAACGCGCGCCGGAAACTCTCTTTATTTCCCGTTCCCGGCCAGAGCTCATGCTTATGCCAGGCCCGCTTTATTGCTCGGGTGACGGCCTGCCAGAGGGTGCGGATAAACCCATAATCCACCCACACCACCACATCTACATCGCGCCATTTCACAGGCCGCGTGCGGTTGTAGTTACCGTCCAGCACCCAGTCTGGCGACGCCTGTAGCGCCTGCTCCAGCTTTGCCTGAAACTCGTCGTCCGGCGTGCCCTGCCAGTCAGCCTGCCAGTAAAGCCTGTCCATCTCGATACAGGGAATAGCCAGTTCGGTCGCAATCTGCTTCGCCAGCGTGCTTTTTCCACTTCCGCTGGTTCCTATGACGTTAATTTTCACCTCAGCCTCCCTGTATTTACGAAAATGTGACCAATCATAGCGTTTTCATCCTGTTAACGAAACGCTATTTCAGCATGACAATTTTTCCCGGGAAGCGATCTCCCTCTTACAGTTTGGCTTATGTCATTTATTTACAGCGCCTCCCAAAAACGCCCCTGAAAATGTTTTCATTTTTATTACATTCGATAGCGTTAACCGTTTAAAAATAATATGTAGCGAGTATTTCAGACAGCCAAAATTTCAGAGAGAATAAGCAGCAGACAGTTATAAAAATAATCTCATTAATCTTGCCGGAGTGCTTTCCGGACGTTTTTTTATTCTTGCACAACATCATGGAGTTACTCATGAGGCGTAACACTCCCGTTACACAAAACGAGTATTTGCTTAACGATGGTTCGACGTTAATGTCGACCACCGATACAAAAAGTCATATTACCTATGCTAATTCCGCTTTTATTGAAGCCAGCGGATATAAAGAAGAACATCTTCTTGGTGAGCCGCATAACCTCATCCGCCATCCCGACATGCCTGCCGAAGCGTTTGGTGACATGTGGTTTACCCTGCAGCAGGGCGAGACCTGGACAGGGCTGGTGAAGAACCGTCGTCATAATGGCGATCACTACTGGGTGCGGGCCAACGTGACGCCGGTCTGGCAGGGTGGATCCCTGACGGGCTATATTTCGGTGCGAAATATCCCCGCACGGGAAGAGATCGCAGCCAGTGAAAAACTGTATGCAAAAGTGCGTAATAACGAATTAAAACATTATCGTTTTTATAAAGGACTGTTAGTTCGACGCGGTTTATTTTCCTTTATGTCGCTTTTTAAATGTCTCAGCACCTGTAAACGAATCCATCTTGGTATTGCAACGACAGCGTTACTCTCCTGCCTGGCGGTGTATTTCTTCCCTGATAAACTTGTGCAGTCGGGGAGTCTGGCGCTGCTCTTTTCTGCCCTTGCCTGTTATCTTCACGCGCAGATCGCACGGCCGGTAAAATCTATTGTTCAACAGATGCAGCGCGTGGTTTCAGGACGTAAAACGGACTATTACCATTTTGACAGGATCGATGACATCGGGCTGATGATGCGCCTGGTGAATCAATCAGGTTTGAACCTGAATTCGCTGGTTGACGATGTCGGGGCGCAAATCAGCGGGATTGGCACCATCAGCCAGCAGGTCGCGAAAGAAGGTGCGGCGCTGCAAACGCGCTCTGAAGAAACCGCAGACTTTCTGCAACAAACCGCATCTGCGGTGGAAGAGATCGCCAGCGCGGTGAAGCAGACGGCAGAAACCGCGAATGAAGCGATCCAGATGGCGGATCGCACCAGCGACAGCGCCCACTGCGGTGAAGCGATGATGAAAGAGACCATCGGTATGATGCAGTCCGTGTCGCAGGATAACGGCCAGATCGTCGATATTATCAGCGTTATCGATCGCATTGCCTTCCAGACCAATATTCTTGCGCTGAATGCCGCCGTGGAAGCGGCGCGCGCGGGTGAAGCCGGGCGCGGTTTTGCCGTGGTGGCGGCTGAGGTGCGCAATCTTGCGCAGCACTCCGCGACGGCGGCGAAAGAGATCAAAGCGCTGATCGAGAAAAACGTTGCCAGCGTCAACGCTGGCGTGGAGAAGGTGGTACAAACCGAATCACAGCTGACGGTCATGATCGACCATGTTCTGCAGGTTTCCACCTTGATTAAGGAGATCGGCCACGCCACGCAGGAACAAACCCAGGCGCTGACGCTGATCAACGCCTCCCTCTCCCGTATCGGCGCAATGACCCAGAGCAATACGGGGATGGTGGATAACGTCACTCACGCCGCGAATCACCTGACGCAGCGGACGACGCGCCTGCAGCACGCGATTGCAGTTTTTGGCGGTTAGCCGTTCGGGTACTGCTCGTCAGTCACTTTTTCCAGCCATGTTACCGGGCTGCCGTTTACCGCTTCGGCGATCGCAAGATGCGTCATCGCCGTTTGCGCATTTGCGCCGTGCCAGTGCTTCACGCCGGGTGGGATCCAGGCGATATCGCCCTGATTCAGGATTTCCGCCTCTTTGCCCCACTCCTGTAACCAGCCGCGCCCCTGCGTCACAATCAGCGTTTGTCCCAGGGGATGCGTATGCCAGGCCGTGCGCGCGCCCGGCTCAAAGGTTACGGTTGCCCCGTCGACGCTGGCAGGTTCGGTCGCCTGAAAGGGTGCGTCAATCCGAACAGTCCCGGTAAACCAGGCTTCCGGTCCTCGTACTGAAGGTATTGAACCGCTGCGGATAATTTTCATCTTTTGCTCCTCGTTGACTGTTGCGTTAACAGTAGCGCAAAGCACTCGGCAGCATTAGGGTGCATAATCAGATAGGACACATGACTGAAACTCATAAATAGAACCGCGATGCTAAAAGATAATTTCAACGATCTGCTCTCCTTTATGGTGGTGGCCCGCGAGCGTAGCTTTACGCGCGCAGCGGCGCAGCTGGGCGTCTCGCAATCGGCGCTGAGCCATGCGATGCGCAAGCTTGAGGCGCGATTAGACGTTCGCCTGTTAACCCGCACAACCCGCAGCGTGGTTCCGACACCCGCGGGTGAGCAGCTTTTTTCGCGCCTCAGCCCGCATCTGCTGGAGATCGAACAGGAACTCACGGCGCTTCGCAGCACCCGCGACAAACCCGCAGGCGCTATCCGCATCGTCGCCGGCGAGCACGCGATGGATGCCGTGCTCTGGCCGGTCCTGAAGGCTTTTATGCTGCAATATCCTGACATTAACGTCGAAGTGATGGTCGACAATGGCCTGACAGATATCGTAGATGGCCGCTTCGACGCAGGGGTTCGCCTGGGTGAACAGGTGGCAAAAGACATGATTGCGGTGCGGATTGCGCCGGACATGCGCATGGCGGTCGTCGGCTCCCCGGATTACCTGGCTCGTTTTGGCGTGCCGCTCGTGCCGGAGCAGCTGGGTGAACACCGCTGTATCAATCTCCGCCTGCCCACCCGAGGGGGATTGTATAACTGGGAATTTGAGCGCGACGGGCGCGAGCTTCGCGTGCGGGTTGACGGACAGCTTACGCTGAATAACCTGTCGCAGCGCATCGACGCCGCGGAGAATGGTCTCGGATTAGCCTACGTGCCCGAGTCCTCGGTTCTGGACGCTCTGAATCAGGGACGGCTGGTCAGGGTCCTTGAATCGTGGTGCCCCACGTTTGAAGGATACCACCTCTATTATCCGAGCCGCCGGCAGCACACAACCGCGTTCAGGTTACTTCTCGATGCCCTGCAGCAGCAAAAATTTATACCATCTGGTAATAATTAAGAGAATCTGATGATTAAATAATCAACCTCGCCATTGTTTTGACTAAAAACTCATCACGATTCAGCGTGTTGTGATCCCCGTCTGCTCTGACCACACGATTTCCTTCGACGTGCATCACTTTCGGCACGGTTATATTTTGCGTCGCTTATGAATTGCAGGTAGGATGCCTCGCCATGTTTCGCCTTATCCATACGCAGAATGACTGGGAAGGCGACATGTGTTTGCGCAGAAGCAATCGTTTGTATTGCTTTCTGCCAGGCAGGACTATCACGATAATGGTTCAGACAGGCAAACAGGTAACTCAATGAAAACAAGCAATAAAAGCGCAGCCGATCATCATGCTGCTAAACGTCGCTGGTTGAACTCTCACGAAGAGGGCTACCACAAAGCGATGGGCAACCGTCAGGTTCAAATGATCGCCATCGGCGGCGCTATCGGAACGGGTCTGTTTTTAGGTGCTGGTGCACGCCTGCAGATGGCTGGCCCGGCTCTCGCCCTGGTCTATCTGGTGTGCGGGATCTTCTCTTTCTTCATTCTCCGCGCGCTGGGCGAACTGGTACTGCATCGCCCTTCCAGCGGAAGCTTCGTCTCTTACGCCCGTGAATTCCTCGGTGAAAAAGCGGCTTACGTTGCGGGCTGGATGTACTTCGTCAACTGGGCGATGACGGGTATTGTCGATATCACCGCCGTTGCGCTGTATATGCACTACTGGGGCGCGTTTGGTGATGTGCCTCAGTGGGTGTTTGCGCTTGGTGCGCTGGCGATTGTCGGCACCATGAACATGATCGGCGTGAAGTGGTTCGCGGAGATGGAGTTCTGGTTTGCGCTGGTAAAAGTGCTGGCCATCGTGGTGTTCCTGGTCGTGGGTACCGTCTTCCTCGGCAGCGGTAAGCCGCTGGATGGCAATGCCACCGGCTTCCACCTGATAACCGATAACGGCGGATTCTTCCCGCACGGTCTGCTGCCTGCGCTGGTACTGGTTCAGGGCGTCGTGTTCGCCTTCGCCTCTATCGAACTGGTGGGCACCGCGGCAGGTGAATGTAAAGATCCGCAGACGATGGTGCCAAAAGCCATCAACAGCGTGATCTGGCGTATCGGTCTGTTCTACGTCGGTTCCGTGGTGCTGCTGGTGCTGCTGCTGCCATGGACTGCCTATCAGGCGGGCCAGAGTCCGTTCGTGACCTTCTTCTCTAAGCTGGGCGTGCCTTACGTGGGCAGCATCATGAACATCGTGGTCCTGACGGCGGCGCTCTCCAGCCTGAACTCCGGCCTTTACTCTACCGGTCGTATCCTGCGCTCCATGTCGATGGGCGGTTCCGCGCCGAAGTTCATGTCGAAGATGAGCAAGCAGCAGGTTCCCTATGCAGGGATTCTGGCCACGCTGGTGGTTTACGTCTTTGGCGTGTTCCTGAACTATCTGGTGCCGTCCCGCGTATTTGAGATCGTTCTGAACGTGGCTGCACTGGGGATTATCGCTTCCTGGGGCTTTATCGTGGTCTGCCAGATGCGTCTGCGCAAGGCGATTAAAGAAGGCAAAGCGGCTGATGTGAGCTTCAAGATGCCGGGCGCACCGGTGACCTCCTGGCTCACCCTGCTCTTCCTGTTCAGCGTGCTGGTGCTGATGGCGTTCGACTATCCGAACGGTACCTACACCATCGCGACGATTCCGCTGCTGGCGGTACTGCTGATTGCCGGCTGGTTCGGCGTGCGTAAGCGCGTTCACGAGATCCACAGCACCGCGCCGGTTCATCACGACGATGAAAAACACGACGCACCGCTGGTGGAAGAAACCTCGCGTTAAGCATCCAGAAAGCATTAAAAAGGGAAGGCAAATGCCTTCCCTTTTTTTATCTTACAGCGCGATACGAATGACATCGTCAGGCTGGGTGGCTTCCTGCTGGCGGGTGGATTTTTGTTTCACCGTCACATACAGCGTTTTACCATCGGCAGAAAGCGCCAGGCTGTTCGGGTAGACCGGCGTGTCGAACGTTTTAGTCACCTTATACGTTTTCGCATCAATCACGCTCACCTTGCCGGCTTCACGGTGGGTCACGTAGGCTTCGTTGCGGGCCGGGTTAAACAGGACCGCCAGGGATTCCGGCGCGGCGATTTTCTCGATCACGCTGCCGTCTTTCAGGCTCACTACCAGCACTTCCGGCTGTTTTGAATCAGTCAGGAACGCACGCTGACCGGCAGCGTCGAGGCTCAGGTTCAGATAGAAGTGCTCTTTCCCGTCGTCCTGCACTTTTTTACGGCTGATAATCTTGTTGCTGGCCGTATCAATCGTCACCAGTTCACCGTCCGCATTCGTGGTATAGAGACGTTTCGCCTGCGCATCCAGCGCCAGACCGGTGCTGTAGGTGCCAGTATTGGCAATGGTCTCTTTCAGCTTCAGCGTTGCGCCATCCACGACCCAAATCACGCTCTCTTTGCCGACACCAGTGATGTAAATCGTGTTGCTCGCGTCATCCGCCACCAGCTGGCGCGGCTGCAGCGGTTTGACGGTTTCGCTGCGTTGACGCCCGTCCAGCACCAGACGTCCTTTTACGTCGCCCGTTTTTGCATCAATCGCGGTTACCGCGCCGTTGATGGTGTTGCCAAACCACAGGGTTTGCGTCGCGCTGTCGAGAGTGGCACCAAAGGGTTTCAGATCGCTGTGAATCGCCTGCGTCACGTCCAGCGTGACCGGATCAAGACGGTAAACAACCCCGCCCTTATCGGTTTTGCGGCTTTGCGAGGTCGCCACCCACAGCGCATTCTCCTGCTGGCTCACGGCCATTTCATACGCCCCTTTGCCCACCGCTTTACGCAGCATCTCTTCGGCGGCATGCGCCTGGAACGTCCCGGCGAGCAGTAAAGTGGCAGACAGCAGTGACAGGCTCAGACGCGGCGAGCACAGATGACGTAAAGACATAACAATTCCTTTTCTGAAAAGAGGGGTTTGGGCTGACATCACTTCCTGCAGGCAACGTCATGGCATCGCCTTTTGATAATGAGAATAGTAATCATTAATCAACTAAATGTGGAGTTTTTCTTTCCCACACCACCTTTCATTAACGCAATGTGCGGTTATAGTTTTCAAAACATTTACAAAACCTTTAACATGTATGGACATGTTCCATTTGGTTCGTTTATACACCACAACCGGTTTTATTCATGAAAATCATTTCTGCCCGTAAGGCCTCTCTCCCGCTGCTGCTGGTTCCCGTTACTTTCGCGCCGCTTACCGCTATGAGCGCGGAGGAACAGACCATGATCGTCAGCGCCACGCCGCAAACCGTATCGGAGCTGGATACCCCGGCCGCGGTCAGCGTCGTCAATGGCGATGACATGCGCCACGCCGCGCCTCGCATCAACCTGTCTGAATCCCTCGGCAGCGTTCCGGGACTGCAAATTCAGAACCGCCAGAACTATGCTCAGGATCTCCAGCTTTCGATGCGTGGGTTTGGCGCCCGCTCAACGTTTGGCGTGCGCGGTATCCGTATGTACGTCGACGGTATCCCTGCCACCATGCCGGACGGACAGGGCCAGACCTCCAACATCGATCTCTCCAGCGTGGAGAGCGTTGAAGTGCTGCGCGGCCCCTTCTCTGCCCTGTACGGCAACGCCTCTGGCGGCGTGATTAACATCAACACCCAGACCGGGCAGCAGCCGCCAACCATTGAAGCCAGCAGCTATTACGGCAGCTACGGTACCTGGCGCTACGGCATGAAGGCCACCGGTGCGATGGGCGACGGCACCCACGCAGGTGATGTGGATTACACCGTTTCCACCACCCGTTTCACCACCCAGGGCTATCGCGACCACAGCGGCGCGCGGAAGAATCTGGCCAACGCCAAGCTGGGCGTGCGTATTGATGACGTCAGCAAGCTGACGCTAATCTTCAACAGCGTAGACATGAAGGCCAACGATCCGGGCGGTCTGAGCTATCAGGAGTGGCAGAATAATCCGCGTCAGTCTCCGCGTGGCGATCAGTACAACACCCGTAAGACCATCAAACAGACCCAAGCCGGCCTGCGCTACGATCGCCAGCTCAGCACCCAGGACGACCTCAGCGTGATGATGTACGCCGGCGAGCGTGAAATGACGCAGTACCAGTCGATTCAGGCGAAGTTTCAAAAACCTCCTACTCACTCCGGTGGCGTGATCGACATGCAGCGCCACTATCAGGGCGTGGATACCCGCTGGACGCACCGCGGCGAGCTGCTGGTGCCGGTGACCTTTACCACCGGTCTGAACTACGAAAACCTGAGTGAAGATCGTCGCGGCTACGAGAACTTCGTGATGAGCAACGGCGTGCCGGAATACGGCGTCAAAGGCGATAAACGTCGCGACGAACGCAACCTGATGTGGAACGTCGATCCTTATCTGCAGAGCAGCTGGCAGCTGACGCAGAAACTCTCTGTCGATGCGGGTGTTCGCTACAGTTCGGTCTGGTTTGATTCCAATGACCATTACGTTACGCGGGGCAACGGCGATGACAGCGGTGACGCGAGCTATCACAAGTGGCTCCCGGCGGGCGCCGTTAAGTATGCGGTGACTGACGGGTGGAACCTCTACGCTGCCGCAGGGCGTGGATTTGAAACTCCAACCATCAACGAACTCTCCTATCGTGCGGATAATCAGGGCGGTCTGAATATTGGCCTGAAGCCATCCACGAACAACACCTATGAAGTGGGCAGCAAAACCCGCATCGGCAACGGCCTGCTGACGGCGGCGTTGTTCCGCACCGATACGGATGATGAGATTGTGGTGGACTCCAGTTCCGGCGGCCGCACAACCTATAAAAATGCCGGGAAAACACGCCGTCAGGGTGTGGAAGTTTCTCTGGATCAGCAGTTCGCTGAGAACTGGAAGCTGAAGATGGCGTGGACGTACCTGGATGCCACCTACCGTACTAACGTCTGCAGTGACGCAGACTGTAACGGTAACCGCATGCCGGGGATTGCGCGCAACATGGGCTTTGCCTCGTTTGGCTGGCAGCCGGAGGAAGGCTGGTACGCGGGCACGGACGTGCGTTACATGAGCGACATCATGGCCGACGACGAAAACACCGCGAAAGCGCCGTCGTACACGGTAGTCGGGTTGAATACCGGGTATAAGTTTAACTACGGCAACTGGGGAATGGATGTCTTTGGCCGCGTCGATAACCTGTTCGATAAAGAGTACGCGGGCTCGGTTATTGTCAACGAGTCCAACGGCCGTTATTACGAACCTGCACCAGGCCGTAACTATGGCGTCGGGCTGTCGGTCTCTTATCGCTTCGAGTAAGAAAAAGAAAAGTTTATTTTATTAATGAAATAACCCTCCTGATGGCAATAAGCCATCAGGAGTTATTCACCAAATAAATAATTAGGCGCAGTATATAGTCGCTCTGTTAAATAATCTCTCAGTTAAAATATTGTCGCTGTAAAAGAAAATCCGCTTCATCAATCAACTTATCAATTGCCTTCTGGCTGGCATCCACATCTCTCCGCTCAAGGGCTGAAAGAAGCTCATCATAGTGATACGTTGACGTTTTGATGTCGTTAAGTTCCTGATGCAGGTAGTTCATACAGGGTCCGATGCGCACCCATAACTGTTCAATTAAGGCATTAAGCGTAGGCATTTCCGCATATTGATAAAGCGTAAACCGGAAGATGCGATTTGCATGCAATGCCTGCTGAACGTTTCCATTGCGCATAGCCTCATGGAAGGCCTCTGACATTTTGCGCAACGCCTCCAGCTTGCCGTCTGACATATTCTGGCATGCAGCAGCAACCGCCATCGGCTCAAGCTGTTTTCTGATGGCGTTAATCTCGTTATAACGCTCCAGCGTCACCTCAGGGACCAGAAATGCCTGCGCTGGCGTGGCGTGAAGCGCGCCTGAGGAGACCAGACGTAGCAGCGCTTCGCGGACCGGCGTAATACTGGTGCCTAATTTATCAGCAATCTCTTTCGTAATCAGTCGTGCTCCTGGTTTGAGGGAGCCTGTAATTAACGCCCCTTTCAAACTGTGTTCAACCTGCATGGTAAGGCTAACCCTTTGGGCTTTTTCTAAGTGATCCAAATCAAGCATGTGGAATTCCTGTAGCTAAAACTTAATGCTATTTTTAAACGCCAGTTTTAATAAAACGGCGCCGGTACGATATATCCTGTATCGTCATGCCTGGTGGTGGGAAGTACGTAAAACAGCCAAAAAAAGCAAACATCATTTTTTTATCGTTTTCGGCCTCATCCGGGATGATGGCGCGAAAAACCCTGTCCAGTAATTAAAGACAATATATCGTATCTTCACAAATAAATATGGCGGGAAACCCCGCCATTGTGCTCTTTATTTATTGTCACTCGCGACGCGAATCACGACTTTGCCGAAGTTTCGTCCTTCCAGCAGGCCAATCAGCGCCTCGGGGGCATTTTCCAGCCCGTCCGTCACCTGTTCGCGATAGTGGATTTTCCCCTCCTGCACCCAGCGCCCCATCGCCTCCTGGAACTCATGAATGCGGTGCCCGTAGTCCTGGCCGATGATAAAGCCCTGCATACGAATGCGTTTCTTCAGGATGGTCGCCATCAGGAGCGGGAGGCGATCTGGCCCTTCGGGCAAGCCCGTCGCATTGTAGCCGCTCACCAGACCACACACAGGCACGCGCGCAGAGGTATTCAGTAACGGCAGAACGGCGTCAAACACTTTCCCGCCGACGTTTTCATAATAGACATCAATACCGTTCGGACAGGCGTGTTTCAGCTGGTCGGCAAAATCCGCCGCATGGTGATCCAGACACAGGTCAAAGCCGAGAACCTCAACGGCATGGCGGCATTTCTCTGGGCCACCAGCCACGCCGACCACCCGGCAACCTTTGATTTTGCCGATCTGCCCTACTGTCGCGCCAACCGGGCCGGTCGCCGCAGCCACCACCAGCGTTTCACCCGCTTTCGGTTGCCCGATATCCAGCAGCCCCATATAGGCGGTAAAGCCCGGCATGCCCAGTACGCCCAGCGACCAGGAAGGATGAGACGGATTTTCGCCCAGCTTCACCAGGCCACTGCCGTCCGAAAGTTCATACTCCTGCCAGCCGCTGTAGCCCAGCACCCATTCACCGGCTTTGAAGTCTGGATGGTTTGACTGTTCAACGCGGCTGACCGTTCCCCCCACCATCACCGCACCGAGCTCAACCGGCGGTGAATAGGATGGCGCGTCGCTCATGCGACCCCGCATATAAGGATCCAGAGACAGCCAGACGGTACGAAGCAGAAGCTGCCCCGCACCCGGTTCCGGAACAGGCTGCGTTTCCAGACGAAAATTTTCCGCGACCGGTGCGCCCTGTGGACGAGAGGCCAGCACCCAGCGGCGGTTATGCGAAACAGAGTGATTCATCAGGATCTCCTTCTGGTACAAATGTCATTACAGCCTGGCTCACGTTCAGCGTTATCGCATTAGCATTACGAGCCAGACTGGTTGAGGCGTACAACCAGATAGATGCAGGTTTCATTCGTCTCGTTGATGAACCGGCAGTCATTCGGCGGCCCCAGCTCGAGACAGTCTCCGGCGTGCATCTCGTGGCGCGTATCGCCCTCCTGGAACACCAGCTCACCGGACTGCAGCCAGATAAGCTGACGTGCCAGCGCGTAAGAAGAGGCAGGCATAGGAACATCGCTGCCCGCAGGCAGTTCCACCTGAACCAGGTCGATGGGCAGATCGGTACGGGGAGAAACATGGCGGCGGAGGTAGTGCGTCTGCGGATCGCGCCAGACGGGCTGGTTTGCCAGGCGCAGCAGCTTGCCCTCCTGCATTTCGGCCCGGGCAATCAGCGTTGACATGCTGATGCCAAACGCGCCAGACAGGCGGGCAAGCAAGGTGGCCGTCGGGCTACTGTCTCCGCGTTCTATCTTGTGGATCATCGCGCGCGAGACCCCTGCCCGGTCAGCAAGCTCGGTGAGGGACCATCCGCGAGACTCGCGTTCAAGGCGAATTCTTGCGCTAATCCGTTGATTCATCGTGTCTGTTATGGTGTTCATGACGTCATACTATAGTGTATGAACGGCAATTCAATGGGCTTTTGATAACAAAAAAATATGGCTTATGCCGTAGCGATCGGGGGATACAGTTGTGTAATATCGTAGCGATAACGTAATACTATAGTGAACAACACACAGAGGCTTCATCATGATCGTTCGTCATGCCTGCAAAGAAGACTGCGCTGCGATAGGCGAGATTTACAACCACGCGGTGCTGCATACTGCCGCGATCTGGAACGATAAAACCGTCGATACCGATAACCGAATCGCGTGGTTTGAGGCGCGCACGTTGGCGGGTTATCCGGTTCTGGTGAGCGAAGAAGACGGTGTCATCACCGGTTACGCCTCTTTCGGCGACTGGCGCGCCTTTGACGGCTTCCGTCATACGGTTGAGCACTCGGTCTACGTCCATCCGGCCCATCAGGGTAAAGGGATTGGCCGCACGCTGATGAAGGCGCTGATTAACGAGGCCCGCGCCATCGGTAAACACGTGATGGTGGCCGGCATTGAAGCGCAAAACCATGCCTCGATTCATCTCCATGAGACGCTCGGCTTTGTGACGACCGGACAAATGCCGCAGGTGGGAACCAAGTTTGGCCGCTGGCTGGACTTAACCTTTATGCAGCTGCAGCTGGACGAGCGCAGCGATCCGGACGCTATCCCATGAATCAGTCACTGACGCTGGCGTTTCTGGTGGCGGCGGGCATCGGTCTGGTGGTGCAAAACACCCTGATGGTGCGTATCACCCAGTCCTCCTCCACCATTCTCATCGCGATGCTGCTGAATTCGCTGGTCGGCATTGTGCTGTTTGTCAGTATTCTGCTGCTGAAACAGGGCGTGGCCGGATTCAGCGAGCTGGCCGCAACGGTGCGCTGGTGGACGCTTATCCCGGGGCTGCTGGGGTCGTTTTTCGTGTTTGCCAGCATCAGCGGCTATCAGAACGTTGGCGCGGCGACGACCATCGCCGTGCTGGTCGCAAGCCAGCTGATTGGCGGGCTGGTGCTGGACGTGCTGAGGAGCCATGGTATTCCGCTTCGCGCCCTGATTGGCCCAGTGTGCGGCGCGGTGATGCTGGTCGTGGGGGCCTGGCTGGTGGCGCGACGCCAGTTTTGATCGTTACAGTATGGTGCCGCCTTTCGTCAGCTGTTCCTCACGCGCGTCCATCTCTTCTTTATGCTGCTTGCCGTGGTGCGAAATCGCGGTGCGCAGACGCTGCTGCTGGGTGTAGCGATCTTCACGGCTGAGCTCTGCATCATCGCTTAATTCAATCAGCAGCTCGTTCATATGGGTAATGACGCTCTCTTCGATAGCGGCATCGACGCGGGCGATAACTTCGTTTAAATGTGACATTGTCACTCCTTGTGAATTGCCGGGTGGCGGCTACGCCTTACCCGGCCTACAGGGGGAACCGTAGGCCCGGTAAGCGCAGCGCCACCGGGCACACGATCAGTTCAGCTTCGCTTTCGAGAAATCGCTGCCCATCAGGCTTACGCTGTACCCGGTCACGTTGCTGCGGGTCGCGTAGAACGTTTTCCCGTTGGCCAGCGCGATCCACGGCGCCTGCTGGTAGAAAATCTCCTGCGCCTGGCTATAGAGCTTCGCGCGCTCGGCCGGGCTGCTGGTCAGCTTCGCTTTTTGCACCAGGGCATCATACCCCTTATCGCACCAGCGCGCGGCGTTTGAGCCGGTTTTAATGCTGTTGCAGCCGAGCAGCACGTCGGCAAAGTTGTCCGGGTCGCCGTTGTCGGACATCCAGCCAAACAGCGCGGAGTCATGTTCGCCTTTACGCATTCCGGAGAGATATTCGCCCCACTCGTAGGAGACAATTTTGGCCTTCACGCCAACTTTGGCCCAGTCGCTCTGGATCATCTCCGCAATACGACGCGAGTTCGGGTTATACGGACGCTGAACCGGCATTGACCACAGCGTGACTTCCGCGCCCTTCTCCAGGCCCGCCTGCTTCAGCAGGGCTTTCGCTTTTTCAGGATCGTAGCTGTAGTCCTTCAGGTCTTTATTGAAGCCCAGCATATTTGGCGGGATCGGCGATTTTGCCACCGTGCCCGATCCCATAAAGACCGCATTAACGATGGCCTTCTTGTCGGTCGCGTAGTTAAGCGCCTGACGCACCAGCACGTTATCAAACGGTTTTTTCTCGGTGTTAAACGCCAGATAACCGACGTTCAGCGCATCGACCGAGTGCAGCGTCAGGTCTTTGTTGTTCTTGATGGCGTCAAACTGAACCGGGGACGGCGCAGGAATAATCTGGCACTCGTTGGTCTGCAGCTTCGCCAGGCGGGTTTCCACGTTTGGCGTAATGGAGAAGATGAGATGCTTCGTCGGCACTTCACCTTCCCAGTAGTTCGGGTTCGCAACGTAGCGGATCAGCGAATCCACTTTGTACTGCTGCAGCACGTAAGGCCCGGTACCAATCGGCCAGGTGTCCACGTTCTCAGGCGTGCCTTTTTTCAGCATCGCGTCGGCGTATTCAGCGGAGAGAATCGAGGCGAAATCCATCCCCCAGTCGGCCAGGAACGCGGCGTTGGGCTCGCTCAGGGTGAACTGAACGTGGTAATCATCGACCTTTTTAACGTCCTGGATCAGCTTATCGAGACCCACATCGTTAAAGTATTCGTAGTTGCCCTGCGACACGTTGTGGTACGGGTGTTTAGGGTCTTTCTGACGCATGACCGAGAAAATGACGTCATCAGCATTAAAGTCGCGCGTCGGTTTGAAGTATTTGTTGCTGTTGAACTTCACTCCTTTACGTAGGGTAAAGGTATAGGTCTTGCCGTCCGGTGAAATCGTCCAGGACTCCGCCAGCGACGGCACCGGAGTGTTTTTCACCGGGTCAAAATTGATCAGACGGTTATACAGCACCTGGGAGCTGGCCACAAAAGATGGGCCAGAGCTGGCGATTTGCGGGTTGAAGGACTCGGGAGACGCTTCAGAACAGTAAATAAGCGTATCGTTGTTTGCCGCCCATGCGGCACCGGCTGGTAACAGCGCGCTCAGCGCAAGGGCGAGCAGTGTTTTCCCTGTAGACATGGTTATAACCCTGACAGTTTTATTATATAGGACAGTAATAACAGCACAGGCGTTTTGACCTGGCAAATAACGAAACACTATCAGGTTATTCTAAAGCCGCGTTTTTTGCTGTTTTAACCGCCAGCGTCCAAAAAGGTGATTTGCCTTAAGGGCCATTATTCGTCAAGCACAACCGTCACTTTCTATGCCGCAAGAAATCGGCCCTTTTAGCGTCTCTTCCCCCGTTTGGTTGCTTCCTCGTTTCGTTAAAGTAATGGTGTGAAGAAGTATATGGGATCAAATCGTGGCAAAAACTCTTTTACGCAGCGGTAATCTGGATGACTTTCAGGCCGTTGGCGGCGGCGGACAAGCCGTTTTCGAATCAGCGTTACAAATCCGGGAAGCGCTCCGGTTGCGCAAACAACAGGCCATCGTCGACTGTCTGGCAATTCCTCAGGTCAACGACAGCGGTGACCGCGTGGACTGGTATTCCCCTGTCGAAGGGAGCGTAACCAGCTGGAAAGCGGCCGATGAAGATGACCGTTATCGCGCCCTGCGCTATCTGGAAAACACGCTCGCCAGCGTCGAGTCGTTGAGCAAGAAATGCCTGCAGTCGCCCAAAACCGCGCAGCAGCTTTTTGGTTCTCTGCTGTCGAAGGCGTTTCAGTTCCCGGGTGAAAACTTCCTCTTCCTGGTAGACGGAAAGCCGGTCATCAGCTTCTGGGGGTTTGTAAACCTGAACGAGAGTGCGCGCGACGACGTCCTCGACTGCCTGCGTGAATCGCTGGTCCCTGAGCCTGCTCCCGTTGTCATTGAAGATCCTGAACCGGAACCTGAGCCAGAACCGCTGGTGACCTTTGAACAGGCTGACGAGCCGCTGATCGCCCCTTCCACGGTGGTGCGCATTACGCCGGAAGATCTGTATGAGCCTGAACCGGCCCCGGTCGTGGCGCAAGTCGTTCAGGAAACGCCCCCGGCGATTGTCGCGAAAAAGCGCCGCGTCCCCCTGTGGACGCTGCCGGTTGCCGCCGTGATCGTCGCCGCCATTGCCGCTCCACTGCTGTGGCCAAAACAGTCGCCTTCCGCTGAGCCCGCTCCAGCGCCTGCACCAGAGCCCGTCGAGATTGCGCCAAAACCGATCAAAGCGGTTGAGCCACTGGCGATGAAATTACCGCTGCATCAGGCAGAGGTTGTGGCCAGCAAAGAAAAAGAAGCAGTTCCGGCGCCTGCACAAACAGCCGCTCCGGTGGTGATTGTCGCCATCCCGAAAGATGCCATGGTGATGGAAGCGAATCAGGTAAAAGCGGGATCGACGCGTTTCCTGAACGGCACCTGGCGTGCGGTTCTCGACGTGAAAGATCCGGTCACCGGCAAGCCGCCATCAATGCGCTATCAAATCCAGAACAATAAAGGTTTCGCCCGGGTTGTCCATGGCGATAACGTGGTCTGCCGTGCGGAGGTCTTTTCCGGGCTGCACAGCAATGGCGAGCTGATGATTAAAAGTCGCGGAACCGCCCGCTGCACCGACGGTTCCCGCTACCCAATGCCGGAAGTTGCCTGTAAAGCCGGCACCAGCGATATCGCGGAATGTCGCGCCCGTTATGATGCCAACACCGTCGTCCCACTGACGTTCAAGAAAGCAGGTGCCTGATCCTATGCTGGTTAATCTTTGCGACTATAAACAAAGCGTCACGCTTATTGCCAACAGCGGCGTGCAGTTCCTTGATTTCGGTCTGACGCCGCAGGACACCGCCAGCAACGGGCGCTTCGTACGTAAAACCGCGAACGGCCCGCTGTTGCGCCTCGATTTCGACCTGGTCAACGGTCGCTATACCCTGCCGGGAACGAACGGCGGGCAGCCTGAAGTGGTCAAACCGGAAACCACCATCCCGCTGCATCAGTCTCTGACGGTGCTGGACGGCGTCTGGCTTCCGGTTCCGTTCCTGCGCTTTAACCCACCGCGAACCTTTGTTGAGGGGCCGGATAACTGGGCACGCGTTCAGGTGCGCAGGCTTGATACGCCCGATACGGCAGGCAATACGCACCGCGTCACTCTCGCCCTTGACAGCCAGATCGCTGAACACGCCACGTCAGCCCTGTCCCCGGTTGAAAACGATATTCTCAACGGGACCCGTTTCGCGCTGGCCTGGCGCGATAACGAGGTAGAAAGTTTCCTCGATCAGACCTGGATTGACGGCTGGCTGCGCGAGGCCTTTACCCAGTATGCCGACGGCGTTGAAAACCGCTCAGAACGCGATCTCCAGCAGGCGATGCGCGGATTTGAGTATCAGGCCCACTGGCTCAACGTGCTGACCATGCTCGGTGAACAGCTCACCGTACCGGAAGTGAAATTTGTTACCCATACGCTCAGCACGCCAGCCATTCCGGTTGACCTGATCCTCGACGTGGGTAATACCCATACCTGCGGCGTCATTATTGAAGACCACGGCGATGCGAACGATGGGCTGCGCCAGACCGCCGAGCTGCAGGTTCGCTCGCTCAGCGAGCCGCAATTCCTGAACGAGCCGCTGTTCACCAGCCGTCTCGAGTTTTCGGAAGCGCGTTTTGGCAAGCAGCACTTCTCGGTTGAAAGCGGTCGCGAAGATGCCTTTGTCTGGCCGTCGATTGTGCGCGTCGGTGATGAAGCCCGCAAACTGGCGATGCAGCGTCTGGGAACCGAAGGCAACAGCGGTATCTCCAGCCCGCGTCGCTACCTGTGGGATGAAACCCCGGTCGTGCAGGACTGGCGCTTTAGCCAGATGAACAGCAAAACCCAGCGTGAACCGCTTGCCACCGCATTCCCGCTGATGAACCTGATGAACGATGACGGCGAGCCGCTCTTCACGCTGCCGCAGGACGAGCGCCTGCCGGTCTTCTCGCCGCAGTACAGCCGCAGCACCCTGATGACGCACATGCTGTGCGAGTTGCTGGCGCAGGCGCTGGGACAGATCAATAGCGTCGCCACACGCCTGCGTCTGGGCTTCCCGGCGTCGCCGCGCCAGCTGCGCACCCTGATCCTGACTCTGCCCTCGGCCATGCCAAAGCAGGAGCGCGAGATTTTCCGTCGCCGCATGTTTGAAGCCATCGCCATCGTCTGGAAAGCGATGGGCTGGCACCCGCAGGATGAGGATTTTGTCACCCGCAAACAGCAGGAAAAAAGCGTGGTGCCGGTACCTGAAATCCAGATGGAGTGGGATGAAGCCAGCTGCGGTCAGCTGGTCTGGCTGTATAACGAAGCCATCTCCCGCTTTGGCGGTCAGACCGAAGCCTTCTTCGCCTCCCTGGCCCGCCCGGACCGTGAGCCTGAGCCGGGTAGCCAGCCGGGACGCGCGCTGCGCGTCGCGTCCATCGACATTGGCGGCGGGACAACGGATATGGCGATCACTCATTACCAACTGGACGACGGTTCCGGCAATAACGTCAAAATCACCCCGCAGCTGCTGTTCCGTGAAGGCTTTAAGGTCGCGGGTGACGATACGCTTCTGGACGTGATTCAGCGCTACGTGTTGCCCGCTCTGCAAACGCAGCTGCAGAAATCCGGTATCGCGGATGCCTCGCTGCTGATGGCCTCGCTGTTCGGTGACTCCGGGCGCATTGATACCCAGGCCGTGCTGCGTCAGCAAACGGCGCTGCAGCTCTTTATGCCAATTGGCCATGCCATTCTTGCCGGATGGGAATCCAGCGACGTTGACGATCCGCTGGCCGGTCTGCATGCCACCTTTGGCGATCTGCTGCCTCAGAAGCCGACCCGCAACGTGATGAATTACCTGCAGCAGGCGATCGATCATGCCCTGCCTGCGGGTTCAGACGCTTTCGATCTGTTCGCGGTGCCGCTGCATGTGAACTTCCGCGAAATGCAGGATGCGATGCTGGCCGGGCAGTTTACGCTGGCCTCCCCGCTCCACGCGGTGTGTGAGGCGATTTCCCATTACAGCTGCGATATTCTGCTGATCACCGGACGCCCCGGCTGCCTGCCTGGGGTTCAGGCGCTCATTCGCCACCTGCAGCCGGTGCCGGTCAATCGCATCGTCTGGCTGGATAAATACCAGGTGCACGAGTGGTATCCGTTCAGCCAGCAGGGGCGCATTGGCAACCCTAAATCGACAGCCGCGGTGGGCGCCATGCTCTGCAGCCTGGCGCTCGATCTGCGTCTGCCGCGCTTCAACTTTAAAGCCGCGGACATTGGCGCGTATTCCACCGTGCGCTATCTCGGCGTGCTGGATAACACCGTCAATACCCTGCGCGAGGAAAACGTCTGGTATCAGGATATCGATCTCGATAAGCCCGGCGCGAAGCTTGACGCGCGTCTGCACTTCCCGCTGCGCGGTAACGTCACCCTCGGCTTCCGCCAGCTGGCGAACGCGCGCTGGCCTGCCACGCCGCTCTACACGCTCAGCATTAACTCGGCTGAACTGGCCAAAGCCATTGCCGGTGACGGCGTGCTGAACGTGCGGCTGAAACTCTGCGGCGGCAGCAAGCAGGAAGGCCCGGAGGCCTTCGAGCTGAGCGATGCCTGGCTGCAGGACGGCACGCCGGTTGCGCCTGACGCACTAACCTTCAAACTGAATACTTTGGCCGACCGCCGACACAGCGGCAGCCACTACTGGATCGACAGCGGGAGCGTATACCTGAAATGACAGCGACCACGACCACCACTCAGGCCTTAATCGGGTGGATTAATGAGACGCGCCTGAACGCCCCAGTGCTGGATAACGATGCTGACGCCCTGCTTGCTCGCATCAACGCGGTGCAGGCGCGGGAGCAGGCCATTGAACGCGCCATGACTCGCCAGAGCAGCATTGGGCTTTACGGTCATTCGCAGAGCGCGAAAGCGCACCTGCTGCTGTCTCTGTGCGGCAGCGGCAATGGACGCCTTAACGTAACGCCAGGCCAGCGCACCTTTGACTATTTTTCGCATATCAATCCGGGACATGCCCTGACCAACATGGCCGTCCGCTTCACCCGGGAAACCCCGGAGGTGGCTGATGAGGCGTTCCCGCTGCGTCTGCGTCTGGTCACCGAGGCCGAGCTGGTACAGCTGTTTATTGCCCGCACGACCCTGCACCCGCAGATGCGCGCGGTGGATAAGGCGGTCATTGAGACACGTCTGGAGAAATGGCGCGGGCTGCGCCAGCCGCAGGGCGTGCCCGGTATCACTGCTCAGGAGGTGGGAGCGATTGCCCGCTTCTGGCAAAGCACCGTACCCGCAGCGAAACAGCAAATTGATGATGCCCTCTGGTATGAGTTTGCCCAGCTGGTGCCATCGCTCGATCTCAGCACGCGGGCCAGCGTCTGGTCCCTGCTGTGGGGCGAGCAGCAGGAGTTGACCCAGCAGTGGTTAAAACTGGCCCACGTGCTGCACCAGACCAGCCATGTCAGCGATCTTGCTGCCCCGCTTAGCCTGCTGGTGGACAGCTTTGGGCTGCCGGGTGAAGGATTCCTGACGCACGACGGCACGTTAGACCTTCAGGACGCGCAGGAGACGCTGCTTCATCCGCTGAATGGCGGTGAAATGCTTAACGCCATCAGTATCCCCGTCGATGTGCTGGCCTTCCTGACCCGCGAGCTGGTGTTGCCGGTTGAGAACGGCGCGCTGGATAACGTCGATATTATTGATATTCCGGTTTTTGAAGATAACCGTGCCGACCCGCTACGCCAGGCGAAATCCCAGTGGCTGCTCGAGCATTACCGTCAACAGCTTCAACCTGATGTGCTGGTGATTTGTAACGCGACGGCGCAGCACGAACAGACGGCCAAAAAAGCAAAAGTGTTGATGAACTGGGTGAAGGAGACGCAGCCTGCTGAAGAGTCAGCCCTTCCAGGTCTGGTGTGGGCGATCACCCCGCATGACGCCCGCTTTACCACCCGGCAGAACCTCGACGAAGCCGTACAGCATCTGCTCGGTAAGCCGGGCTTACGCTGGGGCACGCTGCAGGCCCTGGACAGCCACAGCATGCAGCGCGTCATCGAGTGGCTGTCTCAGGCCACGCTGCCCGCGCAGCGACAGAAGCGTCTCAGCACGCTGAAAGGCCTGATGCGACAGGAGCTCTCATCGCTGATGCAAAGCTATCTGACGCCGCTGGTTGAGGAGCCGGGGACAAGACGTGCTCAGGCCGAAAACATGGTGCGCACGCTGCAAAGTAGCGCCGCCCGCCACGGCGAACTTCTTGAAGGCCTGCTGCCGCCACTGAAAGCCTTTGAAACGCTGCTCGCCGTTCAGCAGCCTCGCGAGGAGCAGGTGAACGGGTTGTTTACGGACACCATTGACCTGTTTGCCGAGAATGCACAGGAAAGCAACGGCCTGTTCCAGACAAAAGACAAAGCGCGACTGGCGCACAGAGTCTGGATAAATCATCTGCGCCAGTGGAGCCGCAATGAGGCCGCGGCCGTCCGTCTGGGGCTGGAACCTGCGGTGTTACAGCAAATCGCGGATGTGCTGGTGACCACCAGCTACCGGCTTGATCTGCCTCAACAGCTTCAGCGTATCGTCGAAGCGGATAAAAGTAGCGCTGCGCAACTGCATGCCGTGATGGGCAATTTCATTGGCTGGCTGGGTTACGACCAGACGCCCGTGGCGACGCGTCCGGCAAGCCGCATCCGCAAGGGCCAGGCCATCTTCGTCACGCCAGTGGTCAGTAGCGCCGAGCCTCGTCTGACGCGCCTGGGAGAACAGCCTGTGCATGCGGCCACCGCGTACGTTTACGACTGGCTGGTCGCCCTCTATAGCCGCGCGATAGAGAACATTGATTACCAGCATCCGCATGATGTTCAGCCTGACGCACGTCAGGCACTACAGGCTTTAATAAAGTAGCCGCCCTTCATGCCGGGTGGCGCTGCGCTTACCCGGCCTACATTTTGCAACGATAATAAATTGCACAACGATCACACCGTCATACACTCAGCTAACGTCTGTGCCAGCGCAGACGGGTTTTCCCACGACATTGAATGCCCCGCCGCAGGGATAATTTTTACCTCAACGCCCTTCTGCTCTAGATTTTCCACATCGTCATCCGGCAGAGATAGCTCGCCGAAAATCAGCGTCACAGGGCAAGGAAGTGACAGGAACTGCGCTTCCCATTCCGGTTCAACGCCCGCCACCAGGCTGGATGCACCGCGCCAGACGGCATAAGCGGCATTGCTCTGCAGGCACCCTGCCCACGCTGTTTTTTCTGCGCTGAGCATGGCGTCATAACCTTGCTCCAGAAACTGTTGCTCGGTTTGCGCTGCTATAGACCGGCTGAACATGCCCCCACCCGCGTGAAAATTGGGCTCTGACACCATCAGTCCCTTCACGCGCGTTGCCAGCAGCCCCGCCGTTTCGATAGCAATACTGCCGCCCATGCTGTGGCCGTATAACCAGAAGGCATCCAGTTCAAGATGGTCAATAAGCTCCGCGACGACGTGGGCCTGGTCAGTGGTTTTATAGCTGTAGTGCAGAGGCTTATCGCTGTAGCCGCTGCCGGGCAAGTCGATGAGAATCGCTCTGCGCGAGCCAAACAGCGGGTCACAAACGACGCGGGGATATTCATAGGAAGAGGCGCAGCCCAGCCCGTGAATGAACACCACGGGATCGCCGGTACCGGGCAAGTCGTGCCAGCGCACGGTGCAACCGGCCTGCTGCGAGTAAAAACTGTTCATAAGCACTCCTTTTATGATGCACTGTGTATTTATACAGTTATCACATCAGGAATGCTATGTTCATCTTTTAAAACTGGAAGCGTGCTTCAGAAAAGCGAGACCAGCAGCGCAACGGGAAAGCTCATTGGCCAGGTTGACCCCACCAGGAAAGCGCTGAGCAGGCGGATACGTTTGCGGTCTTTGGAGAGGAACCAGGTAATTAATGCGCAGATGGAAGCCATGATTGCGTAAAAAACCAACATCTTTTGATACAACGTCATTCTGTATACCAGAGCCGAAAAAATAACCGCACGCAATATGCGTCATATGTTGACACAGATCAAGTTTTTTCGTTACAGAATAACCACTTAAAAATTATGGCTAATAACAATTGAGTATCTTACGTAACACATGTGGCGGGCAAGGAGAGCGCCTGGCCGCAAATGCGACCAGGCTGAGCGGATTAGTGTTTGATCATCACATGCCGCACGACCGTATAATCCTCAAGCCCGTAGACCGACATATCTTTGCCGTAGCCGGATAATTTCATGCCGCCGTGCGGCATTTCGCTCACCAGCATAAAATGGGTATTCACCCAGGTGCAGCCGTACTGCAGGCGCGCGCTCAGGCGATGAGCGCGGCCCACGTCTTTCGTCCAGACCGATGACGCCAGGCCGTATTGCGAATCGTTCGCCCAGGCTAGCACCTGCGCCTCGTCGTCAAACTCGGTGACGCTCACCACCGGGCCAAACACCTCGCGCTGAACGATGGCATCGTCCTGTTTTGCCCCCGCCAGCAGGGTTGGCTGGAAGTAGTAGCCTGTCCCCTCTTTTTTGCTCCCGCCAGATACAACGCGGATATGGCCGAGCGCTTTCGCGTCATCGACGGCCTGACAGACGCGAGAAAGATGGGCGGCCGAGCTGAGAGGTCCCAGTTCGGTAGAGGCATCCTCCGGTGCCCCCATTTTAAGGCTGGCGACCGCTGCGCCCAGCTTTTCCACCAGCGCGGCATAAATGCCTCTCTGGGCATAAATACGACAGGCCGCCGTACAGTCCTGTCCGGCATTGTAGAAACCAAACGTCCGCACCCCTTCGACAACCGCATCCAGGTCGGCATCATCAAAGACAATAACCGGCGCTTTACCGCCCAGCTCCATGTGGGTGCGTTTAATGGAGGACGCCGTATGGCCGATGATATGTTCCCCGGTCGCAATCGAACCGGTCAGCGAAACCATGCGGACTTTTTCATGCCCGGTCAGCGGATCGCCGACCGTTTTCCCCCGCCCAAACAGCACGTTCAGAACGCCTGCCGGGAAGATATCTTTTGCCAGTTCTCCCAGCTTCAGCGCGGTCAGCGGGGTGATCTCTGAGGGCTTAATCACCACGCAGTTTCCTGCCGCCAGCGCGGGCGCGAGCTTCCACGCCGCCATCATTAGCGGATAGTTCCATGGCGCAATAGAGGCAAC
This sequence comes from Enterobacter sp. PL_is379, assembly GCF_055817355.1. NCBI lineage: Bacteria > Pseudomonadati > Pseudomonadota > Gammaproteobacteria > Enterobacterales > Enterobacteriaceae > Enterobacter > Enterobacter sp. PL_is379. The sequence goes on along the minus strand of NZ_JBVPGT010000018.1, from coordinate 34,378 downwards.
CACGCCCACCGGGTCACGGCGAATCATCGAGGTGTGTCCTTCAAGGTATTCCCCCGCTGCCATGCCGTTCAGGCAGCGGGCCGCCCCGGCAAAGAAGCGGAAAACGTCCACCACCGCCGGGATTTCATCACCCAGAGCGCAATGCAGCGGCTTGCCGCAGTTAAGGGATTCCAGCTTCGCGAAAGTGTCGGCATGTTCTTCGATGGCGTCAGCCAGTTTCAGTAAGCACTCTGCACGGGCTTTCGGGGTGGTTTGCCCCCACTCGATAAAGGCACGATCGGCAGCCCGAACGGCAGCATCGACCTGCGCGGCAGAGGCTTCAGCGATGTCCAGCAGCACTTCTCCGGTGGCGGGATTGTAAACCGGCTGCTTTTCCCCTTCGCCAGTAATCAGTTCACCATTAATCAGCAGTTGGTTTTGCATAGCGTTGTCCTGTTTAAATCGAAGTTATTTCCCGCCACCAGCGATGTTCTCGCCGTCGCGGGTGAGCCACCAGGCTCCCAGAATGGGGAGAGTTGTCACCAGCATCACCAGCAGAGCAACGACGTTGGTGACCGGCACGTCGCGTGGACGCCCGAGCTGATTGAGCAACCACAGCGGTAACGTGCGCTCGTGTCCCGCGGTAAATGTCGTGACGATGATCTCGTCAAACGACAGTGCAAACGCCAGCATTCCCCCGGCCAGCAGCGCGGAACCCAGATTGGGCAGCACCACATAGCGGAAGGTTTGCCATCCGTCGGCCCCGAGATCCATCGACGCTTCCACCAGGCTCCAGGAGGTGCGTCTGAATCGTGCAATCACGTTGTTAAACACCACTACCACGCAAAAGGTGGCGTGTCCGACCACGATGGTGAAAAACCCCGGCTCAAGGTTGATCGTTTTGAAGGCCGTCAGCAGCGCCAGGCCGGTGATGATCCCCGGTAATGCAATCGGCAACAGCAGCAGCAGAGAGATCGCATTCTTGCCAAAAAACTCGCTTCGCCACAGCGCCGCTGCAGCAAGCGTGCCAAGCACAAGGGCAATGGCGGTGGAAAGTGCGGCAATTTGAAGTGACAACGTCACGGATTCGATGATATCGCCGCGCCCCGCCGCCACGCTAAACCACTTCAGCGTCAGCCCCTGTGGCGGAAAGCTGAAGGCGGCGTCTTCGGTGTTGAAGGCATAGGTCGCGATAATCAGCAGCGGGAAGTGCAGGAAGATGACGCCTCCCCACGCTGCCACTTTCAGGAACAGCGGTGCGCGTTCAGAGTGCATCGAATGCTCCCAGACGTTTCACGAACGCCAGATAAAGAGAAATCAGCACGATGGGAACCAGCGTAAACGCGGCGGCCATTGGCATATTGCCGATAGCACCCTGCTGCGAGTAGACCATGTTACCGATGAAATAGCCCGGCGGCCCCACCAGCTGCGGAACGATGAAATCCCCCAGCGTCAGAGAAAAGGTGAAAATTGAGCCCGCCGCAATGCCCGGAATGGCCAGCGGCAGAACGACATAGCGAAAAGTCTGGCGAGGACGCGCGCCGAGGTCGGCTGAGGCCTGCAGCAGCGAGGCCGGCAGGCGCTCCAGCGCCGCCTGGACCGGCAGGATCATAAACGGCAACCAGATATAGACGAAGACCAGAAACCGTCCCAGCCCGGAGGTGGACAAGGTGTTGCCGCCAATCGCCGGGAGCGTAAGGAGTGAGGTCAGGATCGACTCCAGCCCCATATGACTAAGAAACCACTGCGCCACCCCGTCCTTCGCCAGCAGCAGCGTCCAGGCATAGGCTTTGACGATGTAGCTCGCCCACATTGGCAGCATCACGGCGATATAGAAGAAGGCCTTCCACTTGCCGTGAGTATAACGCGCCATGTACCAGGCCATCGGGAATGCCAGGATGGCGCTGGCAATGGTCACCGCAATCGCCATCGTTAACGTGCGCAGGATGATGTCGTAGTTTGCCGGGTTGAAGAGCGCCAGAATGTTCGCCAGGGTCAGGTCCGGCGTGACGGCCATGGTGAAATCGTCAAAGGTGTAAAACCCCTGCCACAGCAGCGTCAGCAGCGATCCTAAATAGACGATGCCAAACCACATCAGCGGCGCGAGCAGAAGCAGGAACAGGCCGAGCGACGGCTTGCGCCAGAACAGTGCGGTCATGCGGCTTAAGCGGCCGCGCGAGGCGGGAGGATGCGCGACACTCATATCCATTTCACCTCTCCTCGTGCAGGCGAATCATCGCCTCGCGTGACCATGACGCCATGACCGCCTGCCCCGGCGCAATGCCGCTCAGCGACGAGGTTTCACTGAGATTAGCCTGGCTCACCAGCAGTTTGGCACCATCGGTGAGCTTTAGCTCCAGACGCGTGGCCGCCCCCTGATACTGAACGGTCTGCACGACGCCCTGAACCTGAACGTCTCCGCCCTCATTAAGGCGAATATGTTCCGGGCGCAGGGAATAGCTGCCTTCCATGCCGCAGATTTTCTGCGCAAGGCCCGCATCGAAGACGTTAGAGGTGCCGACAAAACCGGCAACAAACGGCGTGCGCGGACGCATGTAGAGATCGCGCGGGGTATCTACCTGCTCGATGCGCCCGTTATTGAACACCGCCACCCGATCTGACATGGAAAGGGCCTCGCCCTGATCGTGGGTGACAAAAATAAAGGTGATACCGAGTTCCTGCTGAAGCTTCTTCAGCTCGAACTGCATCTGTTCCCGCAGCTTGAGATCGAGCGCCCCTAAAGGCTCGTCCAGCAGCAGGACGCGCGGTTCATTCACCAGCGCGCGGGCAATGGCGACACGCTGACGCTGGCCGCCGGAAAGTTGCAAGGGTTTGCGGGCGATGGCAAAGCTCAGCCCCACTTTTTCCAGGGCATCACGGGCCTGGGCATGGCGTTTTTTCTTGTCGACGCCTTTGACCATTAGCCCGTAGGCAACGTTGTCGAGGATCGACATATGCGGGAACAGCGCGTAGTCCTGAAACACGGTGTTCACATCCCGCTCCCAGGGAGGCAGCTCGCTCGCCTCTTTGCCGAAGATAGAGATCGTCCCGCCTGACAGCTGTTCAAAACCGGCTATCAGGCGCAGGCAGGTGGTTTTGCCGGAGCCCGAAGGCCCCAGCATGGAGAAAAACTCTCCGTCACGAATCGCAATGGTGACCCCATCCACCGCCCGTACGTCGCCGTACAGGCGGGAAACATTATTAAACTCGACCGCGTACGTCATGTTCTGCTCCCGGGCAATTAACGACCGCCCATGATGGCGATGTAATCCTGCGTCCAGCGGCTGTAAGGGACAAATTTGCCGCCTTCTGCGATGGGGGTTTTCCAGAACATGATTTTGTCGAACTCGTTATAACCGTTTGTTTCGCAGCCTTTATCGCCCAGCAGCGTGCTGGCTTTACACCCTTCCGGAACCACGGGCAGGGAACCAAACCATGCTGCCAGATCGCCCTGCACTTTCGGCGTCAGCGACCAGTTCATCCATTTGTAGGCGCACATCGGGTGTTTAGCCTGCGCGTGGAGCATGGTGGTGTCCGCCCAGCCGGTTACCCCCTCTTTCGGGAAGACGGTGGCAATGGGCTGGTTCTCGGCCTTCAGAGCATTCGCCTGATACGGCCAGGCGCTGGAGGCCACGACGCCTTCATTTTTGAAGTCGCTCATCTGGACGGTGGTGTCGTGCCAGTAGCGGTGGATCAGGGCATGCTGGTCGCGAAGCACCTTAAGCACGGCGGCATACTGTGCTTCGGTGAGCTGGTACGGGTCTTTAATACCCAGCTGCGGCTGCGTGGCTTTGACGAACAGCGCCGCATCGGCGATATAAATCGGGCCGTCATACGCCTGTACGCGTCCCTGATTGGTTTTACCGTCCGGCAGATCCTGTTTAGTAAAGACCACGCTCCAGCTGTCCGGCGGCGTCGGGAAGGTTTTGGTGTTGTACATCAGCAGGTTTGGCCCCCACTGGTACGGCGTACCGTAGACCTTGCCCCCGACGTTAAACCATTCCCCTTTCACAATCCGTTCGTCGAGGGTTTTCCAGTTGGGGATGAGGTCGGGGTTAATCGGCTGGACGCGTTTGCCCATGATCAGTCGCAGGGAGGCGTCACCCGAGGCGGTGACCAGATCGTATCCCCCTTTCGCCATCAGGCTGACCATTTCATCCGACGTGGCCGCCGTTTTGACGTTGACCGCACACCCGGTCTCTTTTTCAAACTGGGTGACCCAGTCGTAGTTTTTATCCGTCTGTCCCCGCTCGATGTATCCCGGCCAGGCGATAATATCCAGTCGACCTTCCCCATCGCCAATGGCCTTGGGGGGTTCTGCGGCTTGCGCTGTCATGATAGTCATGCCGAGCGCACACAGGCTGCTGCGGGCAAAATTTTTGCTCATAAGAGTTACTCCTGTCGCAATGAAATTTAGCGGCAGCCGTGCCGTAAAAATATCTCCCTTATTAAACGTAGACCGCGCAAATGCGCCGCACCGTACGGCTTCAGGAAATTTCATCAAGGTGTGACCGAGGGCGCATTCCCCGTTAACTGGATTATAGACAAGGAGTTAGGCGCGAGAGACGGTATGCAGATTTCCTATGACAGGTCACCGCGAAATATTCGCAGTGCCGTCATCAGGATAAGAATTGATTATTTAAATAACGGAGAAAGGATTATTCCAGCATCGTGCTAATTAATTTTCCTAACTGAATGACCGCCTGCTCTTCCCGCTCTCCCCAGGCCCAGGAGGTATTAAAACGAAAGAATGGCGTCCACGCGTCAGAGGTGGAAAACATCTTTCCGGGGGCAATGCTGATGTGGTGCGTTAAGGCCTTTTCGCTCAGCAGCCCCGCATCCAGCTGCGCCGGAAGCTCCAGCCATAAAAAGTAGCCGCTGTCGTTATGGTGGATTTTGACGCCGGCAGGCATATGGCGTAAAAGTGACTGCCAGGCCTGCTGCTTTCGCTCGGCCAGCGTACGCCGCAGGCGGCGCAGGTGAGCGTCGTAGCGTTTGGTCGCCAGGTAATCCACCAGCGCCAGCTGCATGGGAGAACTGGTTGAGAGCGTGCTCATCAGCTGCAACTGCTGAATGCGTCGCGCGTGTTTACCTGCCGCCACCCAGCCGATGCGAAAACCGGCCACCAGACATTTTGAAAAGGACGAGCAGTGCAGCGTCATGTCCTGACGATCCCATGCTTTCGCCGGGAGCGGCTTGTCGCGGCCAAAATAGAGCTCGCTGTAGACATCGTCTTCAATCAAGGGGACATTGTGCTGCGTTAAGAGGGCCACAAGCTGCGCTTTTTTCTCCGCGCTCAGCGTGAAGCCAAGCGGGTTCTGGCTGTTGGTCATGATCCAGCAGGCTTTAACCGGGTACTCATTCAGCGCCTGTTCAAGGGCATTCAGGTCAATCCCCTCGCGGACGTCTGTCGCAATCGACAACGCCTTAAGCTTCAGGCGTTCCAGCGCCTGCAGCGCGCCGTAGAAACAGGGGTTTTCGACAATCACCCAGTCACCCGGCTCGGTCACCGCCTGCAGGCTAAGATTCAGCGCCTCTAGGGCGCCTGCGGTGATCACGATCTCTTCCGGGGAGATGTTCATCCCCTGCTGCGCGTAACGACGGGCAATGGCGTGGCGGAGATCGACGTTACCCGGCGGCAGGTTCTCAATCACGCTCATCGCCGTCGCGGTTTTACTGACGTTCGCCAGCGAGCGGTTGAGCTGCTGAAGCGGAAAAAGACGGGGATCGGGAAACGCGGAGGCAAAAGGAACAACGGACGGGTCGCGGCTGGCCTGTAAGACGTCGAAGATATAGGTATTAATATCCACCGCTTCATCACGCATCACCTGGGCGGGCGGCGCAGGCTGGTGTGCGGTCGGGCGCGAGGCAACGTAATAGCCCGACTGCGGTCTGGCGACGATGCGCCCCTGACTTTCCAGCATCTGATACGCGTGGCCAACGGTCATAAAACTCATGCCGCTGCTTGCCACCTGCTCTCGCAGGGAAGGCAGCTTATCGCCCGGCAGCCATACGCCAAGCTCAATCTGCGAGATAATTTGTTGCGCCAGACGCTGGTATTTTTTCATAAGATTCTCCTTATGACCGACAGTGTATATCAGCAGGAGAAAAAGAGAAGATTTAGCTAACTGTTATAGTCTGGAAGATGAATTACTTACGGTATTCGGTCACGTGGCTCTGAGCGGAATGCGCGGCGGCCAGGTGGTCGAGCGTGATCATCGGCGATTTGCAAAAGATGCATTTCGCGCCAAACGGGTTTTTCTCAGACACGTCAAAGGCTGAGGTACGGTACTGCGAACCATGGCAGCATGGGCAGCGAAAATGGATATAAGAAGTCATAGGATTCTCCTGAAACGTTAAAACGTAAATTACTAATGGGCCGATTGGGCATAATGGTTTTAAACAAAACGAATCGGAATGTAGATAAAGACCCAAGAGAGGCTGCGGAGAGGCACAACGTGATGAGAACTGCTTTATAAAACTACGTCAGATATTTATTTGGACTCAAAACCAGAAGACCATTAACGCACGGCGCTGACGACAAAGCAAGCGGTTTAATGCGGAAAATTCATAAAAAGAATGTTTTTATTCCACAGCCTCAAGGTATATCAGATGGCCAAAGCGTGAAATTTACGCCAACTGTTATGGTTAAAATTCGCTTTTCTGCGTCTGATAGTCCGAACATCGCCCCTATACCATAACAGCACACCGTTTGACATTGAGGCTGTGCATGTTTGGTTTAGATGCTTTTCACCTTGCACAGATATAGATTAAAAGATTCGAGTTTTAATTAATAAAAGCAATAATTTAACCAAGATAACTTACGAGATCCCGCGTCAGCCCACGCTCAAAAATAAACAAGCTAAATCAATAATATAAAAACCTTTTTGGGGAAGACAATTTTGACGTTTAAAGCTCTTTCATGGTGCAAGATTTACTTTTATTCGATGAATTAACAGCCATTTGCGTACCTCATTCCAGTTCCGAAATTCCATGCTTTATGGCGTGCCATCGTATGTATAATCAACCCTTGTTTCAAATCATGAGCTTTAGATGCACACCTCTTTTTCTCCCTGCCCTATACTCACACTCTGAGTGACTGGAGGTGGACCTTTTGCCCCCCCAAACACGTGAAGAATACCTTGCATATTTTGCCCACGAAACCGATCGCGACATATTGCATATGACCCGGAACTAATAGGGCTCTACAACGTCGCACCCGGTACTAAAGTGCCGCTTCTTAGTGAACTAGACGAGCAACTGAACCTCGACCCAGCATTCTGGGATTACACGCCAGTGTGGTAGGCTAAATCTCCACTGGTCTACGCTAGCATTGAGACTGCATCCGCTGGCCGCCTATTTAAGCCGTTATGGCAACACGGCCGGGCGATTTATTTCTCAGATTATTGGTTCGAGTAGAAAAAGAGTTCTACGAGATACAGCGATATTTCATTCATCGCGCTGACAGCCAGCCTATTTTTATGGAGACGATTGGTAGCACGCCATTGGAACGCAGCGATAAATCTGAAAGTTTTATGATAGTGACATCAGCCTCCGATATAGGATTAGTTGATATCCACGACCACCGTCCATGGGTTCTATCAAATGAAACTGCAGGGGGTAGGATATGCGAAGATGCAGCCATTAAAAATGGCAGAGGAGATTGCCCATGATGGTTTCGTGTCTATGGAGAAATTTATCTGGCATGCTGTAACTCGCGCTGCAGGTTATGTAAAAAATCACTATGCTATCTTAATTAAAGCGATCGACTGAAGCACCACATCTTGATTTATACGATTCACTCTAATAATTCGTCGAATTTACCATGGTAATCATCAAAAAATTTGATGCAGTCATAATAGCAATGGTTCTTTATTTTTTTAAAAGAGCTGAAAAATACACAAATGTATGCAAAAATGGTAAAAATCTAACCATAAAAGGACTTTTTCTGTATGAATAAAGACACCCAGTATGAAATATATACGAAACGACTTTATCAAACATTAACTCAGGCGTATCCGAATGTTCAAGTATTACATAATCAGAAGATTTCCGGTAATCAGATTGATGTATGCTGGAAGCATAATATCGCAGGAGTGGATTATTTAACTTTAGTTGAATGTAAGAATTATAATAAATCTGTAGATTTGAATTGCTATAGACAACTCGTATATAACATGGATTTGTTAAAAGCAAGAGGTGTACTAGTTACAACCATTGGATTTCAGTTAGGTGTTATTGAAGCAGCGAAATGCAGACCGGACGTAAAATTACTCAAAGTCACTTTTGAAACGTCCCCAGGGGAAACCCTTGAATTCGGCTTGAGCCGAGTAAATGATGTATTAGTTATACCTGATCTTATCACCACCCCCCCCAAACAAATAAGCGAATGGAAGAACCTATTAATTAACAACGAAGCTTATGATCTAACCTTGCATAATTCTAGCGGTGAATATATCAGCACAGTTAATGAATTAGTTGTTGAGATGATTTCGGATCATGAAAATAGTGGCTGGGTAACAAAAAAAATAAATGACACTTACATAAAATTAACCTCTGGGGCCTCAATAAAATTAGATGAAATTCATTACGAAGTAATATCTAAAACAATTGACTTTGGTTGTACTTTACAGGCCACAAAAGTTACGGCTCATGTTCATGATATTTTAAACGACACTAAGTTCACTTGCCGTGTAGAGGATTTTTTCTAAAAAATATCTTTCTTGAATCTTTTTGACCGTTTCGTTTATAACATCGCGCCGCTGTAGGAAATTTTGATGTAAAGTCTTGCAGTTGCAAAGAAAAAATCCGGGTGCCTGCCGACATCAGCCAGGCCCCATAAAAAATTGATGAAACACCTTGTAAATACGCACCATTTCCGTGGGGGGTAATTTTTTTATAGATATCAACCTGTAGTTTGTCACGGATATATTTGTGATTGATTTTACAAGGTTTTAAACAAAATTACCGCCAAAAGGATCAGTTTTCCTCATATCCTTGTTACGCATGTCATAAATCCGTTGCGTCAGGCCACACAGGATTATCTACATCAACACGACTTAACAGCACGGTGAACGCTCCCATGCTTCCAGAGCGGCTTTCCCCGCGTCTGTGGCTATGTCATTCTTCACCGCCTGGAAAGCGGAGCAATCACCGCTTCAGCATTCATCATCAGCTCTGCTTTTGTTTCATGCCGCTAGCTGGCTCACTGAAGACTTTCTCGGTCGGTTCGTAGGGTTGCACCTCCCCCCATTTCCCATCTATCGCTTCCTAGTAAAGCTTTGCCCCATACGCCATGCTGTCATCTTCTGACGCGCAGAACGGCAACCATTGCTCACCAATCAAAACCTCACAGTCAATCGCTCCTGTTTCGGTATAAGCCATATTGCGTACATCTAAAATCTCCATGGGGTTTCCTTACAAGATTCGAATGAACAATGACACCGGATAGGAATTCCCACACAATCGAGTTTACTTTAAGCTTGCGAAACGAGAATTGTAACCATGCTAAATTAAAAAAATAGCCATAAGTGTCGCTTGTACAAGTGACTATTATTTTCAATTTATGGTAACTTTTGCGTACGCGTAAATATTAATCCATAAACAAAGCAAATAATTACCTTGCTAATCATTAAGGAAGCTAATGAAAAACATACTCCACCTTTCAGACCTTCATCTTTCTCATACAAATAAAAATGGATTTTACTGGGAAGATGCAAAAAAAGTCTTTTCTAAGCTGATCGAAGACATAAATAAAATAGAGAGCGAACAAAACATAAAAATTGATACTGTTTTTTTTACAGGTGATATGGTGCAGGCCGGTACCAAGGAACAATACATTTTATTTAAAGAGCATATTCTTACCCCGCTAAAACAAAAGCTGAACCTATCGAACATTAATTTTTTCTTTGTCCCTGGAAATCATGATGTCGACAGAAGCAAGGTTCACCTCCTTGAGCGTAACTTAAGAGAAAGCAATAGCAAACAGAATATCGATCAGTATTATGAATTAGTTAACAACAACGAAGAGCGATGGGCGCGCCTTAGTGATTTTAATGAATTCAATGATGAAATGTTAGAGGATTCTAAAACACTCCAACACTCAGGTGTGTTATCAAAAATACATAAAATATCACATAATTTATATTTGGTTTGTTTTAATAGTGCTTGGCTCGCGATGGATGATCTTGACGAGGGAAACTTACAAATCACTGAAAAACAAATAGATTTTATCAAGCGAGCTAGAATACCCCATGATGCTCAAATCATCGGCCTGACACATCATCCTGCAGACTGGCTCGAAACTAATGACAGAGATATTTTCTCTTCTTATCTCGAGAAAAAAATCGATATGTTATTATTTGGTCATATGCACACATTTAAACAAAAATCTGAGTCAAACTTCAGTGAGGACATAACTCTTTTCCTACAAGCAGGCACTCTTGATACTAGAGAGCATTTTTGTGGTTACTCTATTATCTTATTAAGCAAGACTAATGACATAACTGATGGCAGATTACTATACCGTAAATATGATAGGGAAAAAGATCAATTTATCTCCTGGACCGAACGAGCTGTAAATGGGCAAATTGATTTTTCTACTCAGAACGGATTGAAGTTTGATTCAGATAAATTTTCTAAATTTTCAGGTGAAATTGCAGACAACTATGATTTTGATCTCTTAATTAACATTGGCACTCCTGAAGAGCGAAAAAAACGTCTTGTAGATTTATTCACCGAACCCAATTTCGTTGAAATAAACACTGTAGCGTTACCTACTAAAAATGTTAAATCCACATCAGACATTATTAATAGCACGGAAAATTACATAATCTTTGGAAGTAGTAGTTCCGGAAGAACATCCATACTAAAATATATGTTTATTCATAGTTTGAATAAACAATTAAAAAAAGATTATAGTGAATTCAGTTTTTACCTAGATGCCTCAAACCAAAACTTTTCTAGCACATCAGCTATTTTAGGTCACCTCTGCAGACAATACTTCTCTTCTGACTTAACAACAAATTTCGAAGAGAAGGTCAAAAAAATGATAATTGCAGGTGATTCTGTCATTTACATTGATAACATTGACAAACTCGAAGCAAAGCAGCTATCTGTTCTTTCAAAGTTTCTAGTTGAGTATAAAAAATGTCGGTTTGTAATCACAGCTGACTTTATTAATTTACCTAATATTGCATCGTTACTCTCTGAGACCGATAAAAACAGCTTTGTTGCAACATCAATTGGTTCTCTAAGACGTTGCAATGTTAGAGAGATAGTATCTAAATGGCATGATGAAACTTCACAGAATGCAATTTATAAGGAGATCACTCGTACAATAAATAACTCGCAATTACCTCACAACTACTTTATATACTCAATGTTACTTGCTATTTATGAAGTAGATCACGACATTAAAGGCATTCTTACAGAGTCTGACATTATTGAAAACTTCATAGAGATATTGCTCAGAAAACACTTTATGGATACACCTGCAAATAAACCACAATATAAAGAATTACTCCATTTTCTCGGTTTCATTGGAAAATCTCTTTTTGAAAGGCGACAAAACTTCATTGAAAAAAACAGACTATCAGAGCTTGCAATAACTTTCAGTCGTGAAACCATGCATGATTACGATATAAATGATTATATTCAGCCACTAATAGTTAGTGGAATTTTACGTAATTCTGACGAAAAAACATATGAATTTTCTCAACCTTGTTTCTTATATTTTTCAATTGCATACTTCATGGGACATGATAAAGAACTTCAAGAAAAAGTAATTTCAGAGGAGAATTATCTTGAGTTGGATAAGGTCGTTGAGTATTATTCATCTCAAAACGCATCCAACTTGGATCTTTTATATTTTATTAGTAAGCAAACTCAGAGTTTACGAAAAGAGCTCTCAGATACCATGAGCTCTGAAAAAGGCATTGATATTGAGAGTATCAGAATAGAGGAAACCAATACTTTATCCGTATTAGACATGATATCAACAACTTCCGATTTTGAGCGTAAAATTGAGGATCTTAAGGCAGATAGGGCAAGTGATGATGAGCATCTTGACAAAATATCGCCATTGGATGGTAATGATAAAAAAGCTGAATTGAGCAAAAGTTCAAAAGACCATAATAACACATTAGTAAAATTAATTGAGACATTATCTTTATACGCACGAGTTTTTCGCAGCACCGAATTATCAATGGATAGAGAAAACATCCTTAAGATATTCAAGGACTTAGTTGATGGCTACATATTCCATTTAAAATCATCGCTAATCTTAATGGATGAGTCTTTCATACTTCCAATAATACTTCCAGCATTAGAGAAAAAAATATTAGACGATGGATTGTCACAAAAAGACAAGGATCAAATTTTTGAAATATTCAAGTTAATCATATCTTTAACTAAGTCAATGATGCCTAATAATATACAACAAATGATGACTAGTGATTTAGCCACCAAAAAACCAAGAATTGAAAATATTATTAGGGAAGCAAAAAATAATGCACTAAACCCTGTGGAAAAAGCTCTTCTCTCGTATGTCTTAATGGATATTAAAGAAGACAACATAATTAAATTAGTCAACGAACTAATGAAAGACAAGAACAAAGTAGTTAAGGAATCACTATTCTTTAAAATCCATCAGATAATAAGAAGTAACTATGATCTTAAGAGGGAAGATGTACAGACCTTAAAAGCTTTTGCTGTCGCGATTAGCAAGGAGCGAAAAATGATGCCATCGAATAATTTAGCAGATGCATTTAAAGCTCTTGAAAACATTGGACAATAAAAAATGAGCAGCCTCAATTTAGAGGCTGCTTTTAACTAATTATTTCCATTACCATAACTTTTATCGTTCGCTTTTTTATTACTTTCTAAGGTATGTGCATTTGATGCAATAACAAAAGACAACATAGATTTAACGAATTCTAAATGAAGCTCATGATAACATTTACTTTCTTTTCTATTACCAAAATAGTCTCGTTTTATCGAATTCATAAATACCCCCCTTTGTATCCTTACTATAGATTACCAACTTAATAAAACCACAATAAATTGGAAAGTTCCAACTTCTGAAGAAATTACAGCACATTTAAACAAAAAAACAAGTTATTTTTATGTTTCACCTACCAAACAACCACCTCTAAACGATAATGCTAAACACAGTTTTTTCAGATTATTCCCATCTAAACATTTCATACTTCTGACGATTTCCTGTAAGGAGACTCGCATCACAAAATGAGTAATCATTATTGCAAGAAACATGCTTTCTTTTGCAACCCATTGAAATTTAAGAACCAATTTCCAATCCGGCATCATCGGCACAGAGCAATATAGATCTTTTACTATCACCCTTTCTTTCCGTAATGACCTAATTTTACGTCATTTCATTAGCAACTCTTCTTGTCTGAACGCTTAACTGAAACCAAGGAATCAATACATAGCATCTGCCGGACGATGAATCAGCACCAATGACTGGGATATATAAGTTCGAGCAAAATCCGAGTTGGAAATTTATCGACGCTCAGTATTCTAACTGTATTGGTGACGAGTTTTGGCGAAGTATTGGGAAACACTTTCGCAGTTAGGTAACTGTTATAGGTAATTTGGCCCTGTCTGTTCCTGCAACCGAGGGCTGGCGCGACTTAGAATGGCATCGACATAATTACATCGCGGAGTTTTGCATGTTTGGTTTAGATGCTTTTCACCTTGCACGGATACAGTTTGCCTTTACCGTATCCTTTCACATTATTTTCCCGGCCATCACCATTGGTCTCGCAAGCTACCTTGCCGTGCTCGAAGGGCTGTGGCTGAAAACAAAAAATCCGGTCTGGCGCTCGCTGTACCATTTCTGGTCGAAGATTTTTGCCGTCAACTTTGGCATGGGCGTGGTCTCCGGGCTGGTGATGGCCTACCAGTTTGGCACCAACTGGAGCGGCTTTTCACAGTTTGCGGGCAGTATTACCGGCCCGCTTCTGACCTACGAAGTGCTTACCGCCTTCTTCCTCGAAGCCGGTTTCCTCGGCGTAATGCTGTTCGGCTGGAACAAAGTCGGGCCTGGGCTGCACTTTTTCGCCACCTGCATGGTGGCGCTGGGAACCATCATCTCCACCTTCTGGATCCTCTCCTCGAACAGCTGGATGCAGACACCGCAGGGCTATGAGATCGTCAACGGTCAGGTGGTACCGGTGGACTGGTTCGCCGTGGTGTTTAACCCCTCCTTCCCTTACCGCCTGCTGCATATGTCGATAGCCGCGTTCCTGAGCAGCGCCCTGTTTGTGGGCGCATCGGCGGCATGGCATCTGCTGCGCGGCAATAATACCCCTGCCATCCGCGCGATGTTTTCGATGGCACTGTGGATGACGCTGATTGTCGCCCCCATCCAGGCCATGGTTGGCGATATGCACGGATTGAACACCTTAAAGCACCAGCCCGCCAAGATTGCCGCCATTGAAGGCCACTGGGAAAATCCGCCGGGTGAGCCGACCCCGCTGCTGCTGTTTGGCTGGCCGGATATGGAGCAGGAGCGCACCCGCTTTGGGCTGGAGATCCCCGCGCTCGGCAGCCTTATTCTGACGCACAGCCTGGATAAACAGGTACCGGCGCTAAAAGAGTTTCCAAAGGAAGACCGCCCGAATTCCACCATCGTCTTCTGGTCGTTCCGCATTATGGCGGGTCTGGGCATGCTGATGCTGCTGCTTGGGGTGACGGCTCTCTGGCTGCGCTATAAAAAGCGCGTTTATTCTTCCCGATCTTTCCTGTGGTTTGCGCTGTTGATGGGACCATCCGGGTTGATTGCTATTCTGGCCGGGTGGATCACCACCGAAGTGGGCCGCCAGCCGTGGGTGGTCTACGGACTCCAGCGAACGAAGGATGCGGTGTCTGCCCATGGCGATCTGCACATGAGCGTGAGCCTGCTGGCCTTCTTCGTCGTCTATACCTCGGTATTCGGCGTGGGTTACAGCTATATGGTGCGCCTCATCCGAAAAGGGCCGCAGCCGCATGAGTCTTTCGCCACCGAGTCCGACGGACGTCCGGCGCGCCCGCTTTCTGCCGTCACAACTGAACACAAGGAGCAACCATAATGGGTATCGATCTTTCCATTATCTGGTTTGTCATCATCGTCTTTGCCACGCTGATGTATATCGTCATGGACGGTTTTGATCTGGGGATCGGCATTCTGTTCCCGGCAACGCAAAACGCCGACGATCGCGACGTGATGGTCAACAGCGTCGCGCCGGTCTGGGACGGAAATGAGACCTGGCTGGTGCTCGGCGGAGCCGCCCTGTTCGGCGCGTTTCCGCTGGCCTATGCGGTCATCGTTGATGCCCTGACCATTCCGCTGACGTTAATGCTGATCGGACTTATTTTCCGCGGGGTAGCATTTGAGTTTCGCTTTAAAGCCACCCCTGCTCACCGTCCCTTTTGGGATAAGGCGTTTATAGGCGGTTCAATTCTGGCGACGTTTACCCAGGGCGTGACGGTAGGCGCCGTCATTAACGGCTTTACCGTCACCGGTCGGGCCTATACCGGCGGTCCCTTTGACTGGTTTACCGCGTTTAACCTGTTTTGCGGCGCGGGGCTGGTGGTGGCTTATGCGCTGTTAGGCTCGACCTGGCTGGTGATGAAAAGCGAAAACGCATTGCAGCAGCGGATGCGTGAGGTGTCAAAAACGCTGTTAATCGTGCTGCTGGCGTTTATTGCGGCGATCAGCCTCTGGACGCCGCTGGCGCAACCGGCCATCGCTGCGCGCTGGTTTACGCTGCCGAATCTGTTTTATCTGCTGCCCGTCCCGGCGCTGGTCGTGATGTTTAGCCTGTACCAGTGGCGCTGCCTGAATAATCCCGACAGCCATAGCCGTCCGTTTATTCTGACGCTGGGGCTGATCTTCCTCGGCTTTAGCGGGCTTGGGATCAGCATCTGGCCGCATATCATTCCACCGTCGATCACCCTGTGGCAGGCCGCCGCACCGACGCAAAGCCAGGGCTTTATGCTGGTGGGCGCGCTGTTGATCATTCCCGTTATTCTGGTCTACACCTTCTGGAGCTACTACGTATTTCGCGGCAAAGTTCAGCATGGGGAGGGTTATCACTGATGCAACAACCGGTCTGGAAAAGATTGCTGTGGCTGGCCATTATCTGGGGCGGCAGCGTACTGGCGCTGGCTGCGGTCAGTATGCTCTTCCGTATGCTGATGACGGCGGCAGGGTTTAAATCGCATTAACGTCATTCCGGGCAACCGCTGCGTTGCCCGGTACCTCCCCCCGCACTTTCAGATAAACCCCATTAACGCACGGCAGAGTATCGTTACACTGGAAAAAGATTCACAGTATTTATAGTTTGAGAAGAAAAATGAAAAAGCTCATTGCGTTAAGCGTTATTAGTCTTGTCCTTACCGGCTGCGTTAATCCGGGTAAAGCCTCCGTTCAGCCGGAGCAACTTCAGAACCACCGCTTTGTGCTGGAAAATGTAAACGGTAAGGCAGTGAAGAGTGCGACAACGCAACCTGAGATCGGTTTTAGCGCGCTGCCAGATATCAGCCTGGTTAATAACATCAGCATTTCTGGCCAGATGTGTAACCGCTTCAACGGACAGGGGAAATTGTCCGAAGGCGAGCTTAAGGTTAAAACGCTGGCCATGACGCGCAAGCTATGTACTGAACCACAGCTGAATGAGCTGGATCAGGCCATCGGCGACATGCTGCGCAAAGGGGCGCAGGTCGACCTGACTGAAGACCAGTTAACGCTGGCCACGGCCGATAAAACGCTGATGTTTAAGCGTGCAGAATAATCAGTAGTTACCGCAGCTACCAACGGCAAGCGACTGTTCGCTACAGCGTTTGCCATTTGGCAAGGCGCACATCCCAATCGCAGAACCATCCAGCTGACGGGCAACCGACAGCGAACCGCCAATCATTGCGCAGTTAGCCTGACCCGAGCTGGACATCGCCGCTTTCATTCCCGGCGCCACGTGGGCTGCCGTTGCCTGCTGAACGGGCTCACTGCTACATGCCGACAACAATAATGCGGCACACCCTAACCAAAATGCTGAGCGCATGCTCTCTCCCCCATGAATAAAGCGAAACCTATGCATAATAGGCATCACATCCCGTGTCGTCGAGAGCGAAAGTGCGTATTTATGCGCTTCAGAAACAATTTCTCGCAATTTTTTCGCCAAAAGTTTGATCTACTCATTGATGGCGAGAATACCGAGGACACAAAAGCGAAAATCGTAAAATCACCCATTTGCTAGAATACACAGATAATATTCAGGGTTTGTTGCCGTAATACAGACCCCTATTTTTTGCGCAATGTAAGGGTGTTGTCCTATGCAAACTATTGACGGTAATGGTGCAGTTGCCTCAGTCGCGTTTCGCACCAGTGAAGTTATCGCCATCTACCCAATTACGCCAAGTTCTACCATGGCTGAGCAGGCGGATGCCTGGGCGGGTAACGGGTTAAAAAACGTCTGGGGCGATGTCCCGCGAGTGGTTGAAATGCAGTCGGAAGCCGGTGCGATTGCCACGGTGCACGGCGCGCTTCAGACCGGCGCGCTTTCCACGTCGTTTACCTCTTCTCAGGGATTGTTGTTAATGATCCCGACGCTGTACAAACTCGCCGGGCAACTGACCCCCTTCGTTCTGCACGTCGCGGCGCGTACCGTTGCCACCCACGCGCTCTCTATCTTTGGCGATCACTCTGACGTGATGGCCGTACGCCAGACCGGCTGCGCGATGCTGTGCGCCAGCAGCGTTCAGGAAGCTCAGGACTTTGCCTTAATTTCGCATATTGCCACGCTCAAAAGCCGCGTGCCGTTTATTCACTTCTTTGATGGTTTCCGCACCTCTCACGAAATCAACAAAATCGTCCCGCTGGCCGACGATACTATCCTGAATCTGCTTCCGCAGACGGACATCGACGCGCATCGCGCCCGGGCCCTTAACCCTGAACACCCGGTTATTCGCGGCACATCGGCGAACCCCGATACCTATTTCCAGTCCCGCGAGGCCACGAACCCGTGGTACAACGCGGTTTACGACCATGTTGAACAGGCGATGAATGACTTTGCCGCCGCGACCGGCCGGGAATACAAACCCTTTGAGTACTACGGCCATCCACAGGCGGAACGGGTCATTGTGTTGATGGGCTCGGCCATCGGCACCTGCGAGGAAGTTGTTGATGAGCTGCTGACGCGCGGCGAAAAAGTTGGCGTGCTTAAAGTACGTCTCTATCGTCCGTTCTCGGCGAAACATCTGCTCTCTGCGCTGCCGGAGACCGCGCGTACCGTTGCGGTGCTCGATCGCACCAAGGAGCCGGGCGCCCAGGCGGAACCGCTGTATCTGGATGTGATGACTGCTCTGGCCGAGGCCTTTAATCACGGCGAACGTGAAACGCTGCCGCGCGTGATCGGGGGTCGCTATGGGTTATCGTCCAAGGAGTTTGGTCCGGACTGCGTGCTGGCGGTATTCAACGAGCTCAGCGAAGCGAAGCCCAAGCCGCGCTTTACCGTCGGCATTTATGATGATGTGACGAATCTGTCCCTGTCGCTGCCGGAAAACACCCTGCCCTCAACCGCCAAACTTGAGGCGCTGTTCTATGGTCTGGGCAGTGACGGCAGCGTCTCTGCGACCAAAAACAACATTAAAATCATCGGTAACTCCACGCCGTGGTACGCCCAGGGGTATTTTGTCTATGACTCCAAGAAAGCCGGCGGTCTGACTGTTTCCCATCTGCGGGTGAGCGAACAGCCCATCCGCTCTGCGTATCTTATTTCTCAGGCTGATTTTGTTGGCTGTCACCAGCTGCAGTTTATCGATAAATACCAGATGGCCGAGCGCCTGAAGCCCGGCGGTATTTTCCTCCTGAATACGCCATACAGCGCGGACGAAGTCTGGGCGCGCCTGCCGCAGGAAGTGCAGGCGGTGCTAAACCAGAAAAAAGCCCGTTTCTATGTGGTTAACGCCGCAAAAATTGCCCGCGAATGTGGCCTTGCTGCACGTATTAATACCGTAATGCAGATGGCCTTCTTCCATCTGACCAATATCCTCCCGGGCGACAGCGCGCTGGTAGAACTGCAGGGTGCGATTGCTAAAAGCTATAGTAGCAAGGGCCAGGAGCTGGTCGAACGTAACTGGCAGGCGCTGGCGCTGGCGCGCGAGTCGCTGTTCGAAGTCCCGCTGCAGCCGGTCAATGCCGCAAGTCCGAACCGCCCTCCGGTCGTGTCCGATGCGGCGCCTGATTTCGTGAAGACCGTGACGGCGGCGATGCTGGCCGGGCTGGGTGATGCCCTGCCCGTCTCTGCGCTGCCGCCGGATGGCACCTGGCCGATGGGCACCACCCGCTGGGAAAAACGAAACATCGCCGAAGCGATCCCCATCTGGAAGGAAGAGCTGTGTACCCAGTGCAACCACTGCGTGGCGGCCTGCCCGCACTCTGCCATTCGCGCCAAAGTGGTGTCACCGGAAGAGATGGAGGCCGCGCCGACCAGCCTGCATTCTCTGGATGTGAAATCCCGCGATATGCGCGGACAGAAATACGTTCTGCAGGTCGCGCCGGAAGATTGCACCGGCTGTAACCTGTGCGTCGAGGTCTGTCCGGCGAAAGACAGGCAGAACCCGGAGATCAAAGCCATCAATATGATGTCGCGTCTGGAGCATGTTGAAGAGGAGAAGGTCAATTATGACTTCTTCCTGAATCTGCCGGAAATCGATCGTAGCAAACTGGAACGCATTGATATTCGTACGTCACAGCTGATTACGCCGCTGTTTGAGTATTCCGGAGCCTGTTCCGGCTGTGGTGAGACGCCGTATATCAAGCTGCTTACCCAGCTGTACGGTGACCGCATGCTGATTGCCAACGCTACTGGCTGTTCGTCTATCTATGGCGGTAACCTGCCCTCCACGCCGTACACCACTGACGCCAACGGTCGCGGTCCCGCGTGGGCAAACTCGCTGTTCGAGGATAACGCCGAATTCGGCCTGGGCTTCCGCCTGACCGTTGACCAGCACCGCGCACGCGTGATGCGCCTGCTGGAACAGTTTGCCGGGCAGATCCCTGCTGAGCTTAATGACGCGCTTCACGCGGACGCATCGCCTGAAGAACGTCGTGAGCAGGTTGCTGAGCTGCGTCGCGCGCTTCAGGGCGTGGCGGGCGCTGAACAGCTGCTGACCGACGCTGACGCCCTGGTCGAAAAATCGATCTGGCTGATTGGTGGTGACGGCTGGGCTTACGATATCGGCTTTGGCGGACTGGATCACGTGTTGAGCCTGACTGAAAACGTCAATATCCTGGTTCTGGATACACAGTGTTATTCCAATACCGGTGGCCAGGCGTCGAAAGCCACACCGTTAGGCGCTGTGACGAAATTCGGTGAACACGGTAAACGCAAGGCGCGCAAAGATCTCGGTGTGAGCATGATGATGTACGGTCACGTTTACGTCGCGCAAATCTCGCTGGGTGCCCAGCTTAACCAGACGGTAAAAGCCATCCAGGAAGCGGAAGCGTATCCTGGCCCGTCGCTGATCATTGCCTACAGCCCGTGCGAAGAGCACGGCTACGATCTGGCACTCAGCCACGATCAAATGCGACAGCTGACCGCGACCGGCTTCTGGCCGCTGTACCGGTTCGACCCGCGCCGTGCGGACGAAGGTAAGTTACCGCTGGCGCTGGACTCTCGTCCACCGTCAGATGCCCTGGCCGAGACGTTAATGCAGGAACAGCGCTTCCGTCGCCTTAACGCGCAGCAGCCGGAAGTGGCCGAACAGCTCTGGAAAGACGCCGCGGCCGATCTGCAAAAACGTTATGATTTCCTGGCGCAGCTGGCGGGTAAAGCCGAAAAATCGACCAGCGACTAGTTTCTCAGCCCGGCATGTCCGGGCTTTTTTTTGCCATAAAAAAACCCGGTGTATTCACACCGGGCGAATCCAGATAATCAATAAATATCTATTTAGTTTCCTAAATATTATTCACGCGAATTATGGATAAATAATCTTAAAGGCATATAACGCCGCCAAGAATAGCTTAATTAACGCCTGATTAATAATTTTAATTTATTATGTTTTGCATTAATACATTCATCAAACAGATGACCATTACCATTGATTTATTCGGTTTAGATTTTACTTAGTTCGTAACAATTATAATTTATTACTCTTACACAGGAGTGATTTAGCATGAGACAACTTTCTCACTCGGGAAGTTCAACAGGTAATTAAATAAAAACAACTGCAAAGGAATATCACAATGCAAAGAAAAGTACTGGCCCTGATGATTCCGGCTCTGTTAATGGCTGGCGCAACTCATGCAGCAGAGATTTATAATAAAGACGGCAACAAATTAGATCTGTACGGAAAAGTAGATGGTCTGCACTATTTCTCCGATGATAAAGGCGCTGACGGGGATCAAACCTATATGCGTCTGGGCTTCAAAGGCGAAACCCAGATCAACGACATGATGACCGGCTACGCACAGTGGGAATACAACATTCAGGCCAATAACACCGAAGGGTCTGATAACCAGTCCTGGACGCGTCTGGCCTTCGCTGGTGTGAAGGTGGGCGACTACGGTTCCTTTGATTACGGTCGTAACTATGGCGTGCTGTACGACGTTGAAGGCTGGACCGATATGCTGCCTGAGTTCGGCGGTGACTCCTACACTAAAGCCGACAACTTCATGACCGGCCGTGCCAACGGCGTGGCCACCTACCGTAACACCGATTTCTATGGTCTGGTGCAGGGTCTGAATTTTGCGCTGCAGTATCAGGGCAAAAATGAAGACGCCAGCAACAATCAGGAAGGTACCAACAACGGTCGCGACACGCGTCACGAGAACGGCGACGGCTTCGGTATCTCTACTACCTATGACTTCGGCATGGGCATTACTGCGGGTGCAGCCTACACCTCTTCTGACCGTACCAACGAGCAGGTGATGCATACCACAGCGGGCGGCGACAAAGCGGATGCATGGACTGCGGGCCTGAAATATGACGCCAATAACATCTATCTGGCGGCAATGTATTCTGAAACCCGCAATATGACGCCGTACGGTGATAACACCGACGCCGTGGCGAACAAAACCCAGAACTTCGAAGTGACCGCGCAGTACCAGTTCGACTTCGGCCTGCGTCCGACCCTTTCATACCTCCAGTCTAAAGGTAAGGATCTGGGCAACGGTCAGGGCGATCAGGATCTGGTTAAATACGCTGACGTAGGCGCGACCTACTACTTCAATAAAAACATGTCCACCTACGTTGATTACAAAATTAACCTGCTGGATGAAGATGACAGCTTCTACAAAAACAACGGCATCGGCACGGATGATGTCGTCGCGTTAGGTCTGGTTTACCAGTTCTAATTGCCAGAGCCCGCATTATGATGCGGGCTCAATTTTTTTTGAAGTACGTCACAAAAGACAGTTTCAGAAAAGGGTTGGTTGAAGGTAAGTTGAAAGAAAACGGGTTAAACTCAGGTGATAGCCCTTTCGTCACTAAGGATAACAGCGTTGTTTGGTCGTGTATCCCTTGCCGTACTTGCCCTTTTAGCCTTGCTGTGGATGGCGTTAATTTTTGATTTTGCTGATATTGTCGGGCACCTCGGCGCTGTGTTAACCCACCTGGATGGCGGTTAACAGGTTTTCCTGGAAAATAAAAAGCCACCAGCAGTGCCGGTGGCGGATAAACGCACAGGTCGCGTTATTTTTTCACCGGTTGAGGCTTTTTATCACCTGATTCAGGCGCCTCTCGCGGATCGTCTTTTTCAACACAGAGCATAGTCTCTCCTGTTTCAGATAACCACCCTCCACTATAGCCAGGCTGATTAAAGAATGGCCAGGCGGCAATTACGCCTCAACTGTCCCTTTCTTGCGAAAAGAGAGATAGCCAAACACCCCGCTGTCTCCATCCGAGGGATGGTTTACCCCGTCCATTACCTTCACCTCAGAGAAATCGAACGGTGAGACGTTTTCAAAGCAGGCAACATTCACGCCGTATTCGTTTGGATTGGAACGCCGCTGATGGAATGTGTAGATCCCGCACACCGAGCAGAAGAAGTGCCGTGCCGTTCCCGTGTTAAAACGGTACTCCGTGAGCTTATCCTCACCTTTTGTCACAGTAATCCCTGACAGCGGCGCAGAGACGACGACCGCACCCCGCATGCGACAAAAAGAACAGCTGCAGCGCCGCGCGGTATTCAGGCCATCCGTGAGCGCAACGGTAAAGGCCACCGCACCGCAATGGCACTGCGCATTACGACATTCAGCCATAGGCTATACCCCTTTTCTCACCAGCTCGGCGGCTTTCACGAAAACCTCGTCTTCTACACCATCGCCTTTTTGCCTGCCCAGCCTGACCAGCTCATCGACAATACTGTTGCGATGGATCGGTTTCTGCGCTGAAACCAGCCCAATGACGGCGGCCCCAATCGCCAGCCCCACTAATCCGGTTTGTTCATCTTTGTTTTTCATATTCATGCTCCTGGTACAAGAGACAAGCGTAGCAGGAATACGGTAAAACGGAATGCCGGGCACATGCTCTGTGAATATTATTTAAACTGTTCAGGCAGGTACGACTTCTAAAATCGACAGATACGAACGGGTGTCTATTATTTTGTTCAACCTCAGATTGGTCTGTTCAAACAAGGCCTGATACTCAGACTCTGTTCGTGCCCGCCCTCCATCAAAACTTGTTAACAGAAGAAGGTCAATTTCAAATCGTCCCTGTTCATTATTTTCTTTTTTAATAAGCGGCTCAAAAATTAATAGCCGGGAGTTTTCTTTCATAGCCTTTCTGCAGCATTGAAGGATCTGAATGGCCTTCTCATCAGGCCAGTCCATCAAAATATATTTAAGCAGGTAAATGTCCGCTACAGGACAGGCTTCAAAAAAGCTCCCCTCAACGGTCTTCCATCGACGATTATCCTTTAACAGGTGCAGTCGATTCCGCTCAAGCACGTCTTTTTGATCGAAGAGGATCCCCGTTAAGGTCGGATTTCGACGTAAAACGGCCAACAATAAGTTACCCAGCCCACCGGCGATATCGGCAACGACTGCGTTTTGAGGGAACGAATAGCTATCTGCGATGACTTCATTCTCTACGGATGACATAGAGGCCTTACCGGCATGAAAAATGTTGCTGTCAGTCATCGTGTCATCATGCTGCCAGTAGTCGTAAAAAGGCTTGCCAAACAAATCATTAAAAACAGGTTTGCCTTGCAATATTTCATCCATTTTAGCCGCTGGCTGCCAGAATGTTGGGTCTGTCAGCATGAGCACCGCCGCACGCAAGGAAAATTCATGCTCAGAACAGAGGAATTGTGCTGAATGGCTAAGACTGTATTCAGCTTCAGATAATTCGTTGAACACCCCGCGAGAGGACAATAAGCGCATGATCCGATGAAGATAGTCGCCATCGACACTAAGCTCCTCCGCCAGTTGCGTAACGGATTTTTTTCCTTCAACCAGACGATCTGCGACCCCTAATACCGCGACCGCCCGAAGTGCTGCCTGCCAGACAAAACCCATGCTTTGCTCTAACAGACACATTCCCTCTTTACGGCTTAGTAAATCCAGACTATTACGTTGCGACATTTTCTGCTCCTTACCAGTAAAGATGTGCTGAACAACTAAAACGCCGCTAGCAAGCGTAAGTCTGGTAGTGAGCTTTATCCATAATGTCAGAAAGGATTATTTGTGCGGTTTCGTACCGTTTAGCATACAGTCCATTTCAATACGTAAAAAAACAGGGCCACTTACTCCTTATTTTGATTAATAACACCACGACACTATTATTTCATAAATGATTACCATGATAGAAGTAATACCTGTCGCGAGACAGACATTTCATCGTTAGAATCTCGGTGCCAGCCCGTATTTTGGCGTTTTGATATTTGCCGCCCAAATTTTGATATCGTTTTGCAGGAGAATAGTGAAATCAGATTTCAAATGCGTCACCATGCCATTAACGCTGTCCGCATCCACCACTGAAAAATGTTCAATTCTGTTCTGCCCTATCTGAACACAATCATATTTGGCGGGCAGGATTTTACCATTCACATTTAGCGGAAGGTTATTATCACCACAAAGGCCTTCAGTAATATATGACACCAGCAAGTTAGCGGATTTTCGCCCTGGCTGAGAAACACTCACCATGACGGGAAAGCCTTCCGAGGTTTGTGTCATATCATAAAGGACCGCATTTTTGATATACCAGGTATTATATTCCCGTTCCTGAAAAGCAGACCAGGAAGGCGCAGAAAAGACAGACAGCACTGCCAGTATAATAGAATTTATTTTCATGGGATGTTGTCTTCCTTGTTGTTGCACGTATTATTCAGATTGTGCAAAAAACAGCAACCACTTAAGAATAGTCCTACTACTATTGGCAGTGATGGAGGATTAATTAACGACGTGCGATGCGCCCCATTTCTTCGTTCCGGACGTTTACCCGCGTTATTTATCCCGATTCATCGTTCGAATCGCTTCCAGACCGACACGCTGTCCAAATGACAGCTCTAACGTATTTCCATCGGGATCGGCAAAAAAGACATAGTAGCCGACGGGATCGCCTACGTTCTCAGGCGCTTTCCTTAGCACGCCTTCAGCGGTAGCCATCGCGGTTTTTCTGTCAATTTCTTCGCGGGTCGCGCAGGCAATACCCAGATGCCCGAAGCTACCCAGCGGCGTATCGGTCACGGTATCGGCCTGTACAAGAACAAGTGCAAAAGGACGAGTATGGTCGCTAAGCCATGCCACTTTTCTTGCATCAGGCATATCGGGTTCACGCAAATGAATGACCTCCATACCGGCATAGCGACGATAGAAGGCAATACTCTTTTCCAGGTCTCTGACCATAAACGCAACATGAGTGAAACCTACATCAATCTCTTTCATTTTAAGATGTTACTCCCTTATCAACTTGCTGCTGGCATCTTAAAAGCTCAAGTTAACTTGATGTCAATACGTTCATAAAGAAGAAACAGGAGAGAAATGGTAAAGCACCGCCATCATGCCGATGCTGGCCACGACGCTTAAGAAAAAGTAGGTTTTGAAGGGCTGCTTTTGGGTTTTATGGCGAAAAAGCTGCTGGCCCACAATGGCGCCAGGCCAACCTCCTGTCACGCCAAATACCAGCAATGTAGCTTCCGGTACCCTGCGCATCCCTTTACGCGCCGCCATTTTATCAGCGCCATACAGAGCCAACGTCAGCACATTGATCAGCAGAAACCACATCACCACAGGATTCGAGGCCAGAAAGCTACCGATCGCAGCAAAGATCAGGAGTAAGTAACAAAAGCGATTGAGGGTCATAGCACAAGCCAGTGGGTTGTTGAGCGGTTTTGGAAGAGGGATTATACGCTATCTTAGAAATGTTTCAGGGTGAAACGCTGATAGCGGGTTAAACCTCATTCCACCCTCACTTTAACTTTTGGCTTCGACAGGAGAACTTTGAGCAGTTCCTTGAAAGGAAGAGGTTTATAGAAGAAAAAGCCTTGTAAAAAACGGATATGATTGCGCGTGAGGTAATCAAGCTGCTCTTCTGTTTCAACACCTTCCGCCACGATGCTAATTGATAGTTTTTTTGCCAACTCCAGCACCGAATCCAGGATCAACGTTGAATCCTCATTCGCGTTAACCCTGGCAACAAAGCTTTGGTCGATTTTAATGTAATCAATATGAAGCGCTTGCAGATAGGATAGACCTGAGTATCCCGTACCAAAGTCATCCAGGGCAATAGCAAATCCGTTGTTATGCAGCTCATTCAGCGTCCTGACGAGATGTTCATCGATGTGGAGCGGTTCGCGCTCGGTCACCTCAACGACAAGATTAAGATCCTGTTGAATAAAACTGTGTTTGTAGTGGAGGCACTCTTCAACAAAGGTGGACGCAACGATATGAGAAGCGCTGAAGTTCATCCCTACGTGGAACCCTTCTGGCAGCAATGTTGAAATAGAATTCATCTGCTTTGCAACCTGTTTCATTAAACTTTGAGTTAACGGAATAATTAACCCTGATTTTTCAGCGAGAGGAATAAAGGACGCGGGAGAAATAAACCCCGATTGCGGATGCTTCCATCTGGCCAGCACTTCTACGCCACGCAAGGTGCCCTCTTTTCCGCTCACGACGGGTTGGTAATAGGGAATAATTTCATTTTTGTAGATGGCAGTACGCAGAGATTCCTCAGGCGAAATATCCTTAGAGAGATAACGCTGCAAAAGATAAGCAGGAAGAGAGGAAATGAGCAACAGAAATAACAACACCCCACCGGCCTGGTCGAATAATCTCGTCAGGCTAAACAGAGGCGGAGCGTTAAATTGAATCGCGAAAGGAAAATCAGCATCTTTTACCGTTAGTACATCTTTGTTCGAATGGGCTGCCGTCAACACATCGCCTGATTGGCCTAAGATACGATCGCCGACGTTCAGTGAATATCCCACGCCGCGTAATGGCATATTCAATGCATCGCGGATATGGCTGTCACTGATGCTCACCATGATTCGGCTTCCGGCATGATTTGTCTGGTATAAGAGAACCGGCAGGCCGTTGACCGTACTTTTCGCTGGAACGAGTAGTAACGATGCTGCAGGCAGCGCAGAGCCGTTAACCAACAACACGCGGTTTCCTGGTAAGGAGGAGCACCAGACCGCATCTTTTTTCAGAATAACGATCGTTCTCAGGTGTGGTTGTAATGCCGCTTCAGTGCCGAGCCGATACTGTCCTTCAGCATCACACTCATTCTCAGCAAGCTGCATTGCAATCTGGGTCGCATGACGGGCTTCTTTAAGAATGACGTTCATGTTCCGCACGACATAGTGCGCCCCTGCAAAGCTGTCAGCCCGTGCAGAATACCAAACCTGTAAATTGATAATAAAAACGCCCAGCAAAAATATTGCCGTGGCTGCAGCTACGGGGATAGATGCATGGCGCATTTAGGGTTCTCGATTAGAGTGAAGTAACCGCTTCAGCGATGCTGAAGCGATTGAATTGTCATCGTCTTAATCATGGTAGATAACATAATAATTACCATGTCAGGCGTCGAAAATTTTCATTCAGACCCGAATATTTGGTCTGCTCCCATGGCGCAATAAACAACATCATCGAGGGGAAAGATATAAGGCCACCGAATGGCAGCCCTGCTGATACGTTTTCATTAATTTCAGGTAGACTGAGAGCCAGATCAAAACGACACCCTGACACTTCATCGCAAGCCGCTTAAAGCGAGGCCACTTCCGTTTCTGGTAAATCAATGATAACCAGTGTGCCAAAACTGCCTGTTTCGACAGTATGGGGAGTGCCAGCTTTGGCTACATAAAGTTGTCCAGACGTCACAGAGATTTTTTTACCCTTCACGCTCAGCTCCAGACGCCCATCAATGACCAGTAACCCCTCGTCATACTCATGAACCTCTTCAATCACTGAGCGTTCATCCATTCGTAAAACTTTGAGATTCGCAGTTCCAATGCGGCCTAATACATGAGAGTGCCAGGCCTCCGGTAATGCAAGTGCTTCGGTTTTGAGGTCATAAAGCGACATAACGTCATTCCTTTTGATGTTCGTTTAACGCTCTTATGCCATACAAGTTTCCTCCCGTCATAGAACAAATATGGAAAACCAGGACGAGTAATGTGCTATAGGAGGCCTTGAAACCACAGCGCACGCTGACAGTGTTGCAACGCCAGATATAACCTCGCTGCAAAACGTGCTGGTATTCGCCGCCGGAATCCGTACCATACGCGGCATACAATTTTTGCCCCTGCTGGCTCCGAAGGTAGTACTCAATGCAAGAGAATCAAGAGATTAACAAAAAAGAGCAATACAACCTGAATAAGCTGCGCTGATTTTGTCAACTCATTGATATTATTTGTTTTATCAATCTATTCAAGTAGTTATAACATAATAGCATCTCCCTAAAGCTACCCAGAACTACAATTTTAGTGCCCTTTTTTTGCCCCTATTTCGCATTTTTGCCCCCAAATTTGCCCCTAACTTTAGCCAGTGCGCCACCCTTATTCTCCCTGCCCTATACTTTAAGTCTGATATCTGGTTCGAGATTTCTATGTGTGGACGTTTTGCACAAGCTCAAACGCGTGAAGAATATCTGGCTTACCTGGCCGATGAAGCCGATCGCGACATCGCATACGACCCTGAGCCTATTGGACGTTACAACGTGGCGCCAGGCACGAAAGTCCTGTTGCTGAGCGAACGAGACGAGCAGTTACATCTTGATCCTATGTTCTGGGGTTACGCGCCAGGGTGGTGGGATAAACCACCACTAATTAACGCGCGTGTCGAGACAGCGGCCACCAGCAGGATCTTCAAACCTCTCTGGCAGCATGGCCGAGCAATCTGCTTTGCTGATGGATGGTTCGAGTGGAAGAAGGAAGGCGGCAAGAAGCAGCCATATTTCATTCACCGGGCAGACGGTCAGCCGATTTTTATGGCGGCAATTGGTAGCACACCATTCGAATACGGCGATGAAGCAGAAGGTTTTCTCATCGTGACAGCTGCAGCTGACAAAGGTTTGGTCGACATTCATGACCGTAGGCCACTGGTTCTGTCGCCTGAAGCGGCCCGGGAATGGATGCGCAAGGATATAGGCGGGAAAGAAGCTGAAGTGATCGCCGCCGATAGCGCTGTGCCAGCCGATAAGTTTATCTGGCACGCCGTGACGCGCGCCGTGGGTAATGTTATGAGCCAGGGTAAAAATCTTATAAATCCCTTAGTCTGATTTTTTACTATTTCTCTCCTTTTCTCTTTGCATTTTTAAAATCTCAATAAGCGTTGACATTTGCTCATTTTTGCTCTTGCGAATACTTGTTTCAATTTGCTCTCTCTCATGCTTTATAGCTCGTTCAAACAATATGTAAACTCCTGCCATAGTTAATATTAACAATATAAAGGCAGTCCAAGAAAAGTTTAAAACTAAAAAAACAACAGCAAATAACATACTGTACATCGCAGTAAGAGGAACCCAACTGAAATATTTCGATCTGTTTAACATGTTAAGAAAGTCGGGGTCTTTATTAGAGACCAAAATCAAGAATGCCAGTGAAGCATTAGTGACCAGACTGATCCCAAACAGCACGACAGAAAACTGGAGCGAAATTGAAAATTCCGCTGGTTTACCTGCACTGAAGAGGGAAAAGTAAAATGCTATTGATAAAGCTGCAAATCCATTAAAGACCCATAATTGAGCAGCAACAAATGCTTTGCTAAGAAAATACTTGTTAATATCCATATGTTAATGACACCTCGAATCGGGGTACGTCTAAGATGATGTAGACAATAGTATTTGTGTTATCTTATTACTAATAAGTCAGAAAATCTCGTAGTATATCGAGGCGACAACATTTCTCGCTTCATCTGCCATTGCTGCTGAATGCCCTGCCCTGCAAAGTAGAGCGTGCCCTTTCCGCCCTTGGCATTGAGCTGGTCAAGGACCTGCATCAGCTGCGCGCTGTCTTCGCGGGGCGCGTTCTCGTCGAAGAGATTTAGCTGAGCTACACCCTGGCTAAAGAAGTCACCCAACATAATTCCAGCTTTCTGGTACCGGTGACCATCCTTCCAGATTTTGTCCAGGCACTTTACCACAGCGTTGATGATATCGCGGGAATCCTGAGTGGGGGTAAGAAGCTTCATGGACGCACTGTTGCCGTAATACGGCTCGTTAAGCGCAAAGGGAGAGGTTTTCACAAATGCAGAGATGAAGCGGCAATATTGATGCTCACCGCGAAGTTTTTCGGCACCACGCGCCGCATAGCTGCAAATAGCCTGGCGCATCTGTTCGTACTCGGTAACGCGTTCACCGAAAGACCTGCTGCAGACAATTTCCTGCTTTGCTGGTGCAAACTCCTCCAGCTCCAGACATGGTTCGCCGCGCAACTCCCGGACAGTTCGCTCGAGCACTACGTTAAAGTGTTTACGGATAATCCATGTGCTTTGTTCTGAGAGGTCCAGAGCCGTTTTGATGCCCATGGCGTTCAACTTCTTACTAATGCGCCTGCCGACGCCCCAGACATCCTCCACAGGCACAATTGCCAATAACCGACGCTGGCGATCGATATTGGACAAATCAACAACTCCACCCGTCTGCCTCTGCCATTTCTTTGCGGCGTGGTTGGCGAGTTTAGCGAGTGTTTTTGTCTGTGCGATGCCAACCCCAACTGTCAGGTGCGTACGCTTCAGAACGGTAGCGCGGATCTCTTTGCCGAACTCCGTAAGGTCCCGGCAGTTGCGAACACCTGTCAGGTCGCAAAAAGCTTCATCGATACTGTAAATTTCGACGCGGGGGCTCATTTCCTCAAGCGTCGTCATTACCCGGTTCGACATGTCTGCGTACAGCTCGTAGTTGCTGCTGAAGCAAACAACCCCAGCGCGCCGGAATAAGTCCTTTTGCTTGAAGAAAGGCTCTCCCATTGTAATTCCAGCGACCTTAGCCTCGGCACTGCGTGCGATTACACAGCCATCGTTATTCGAGAGAACGACAACCGGGCGCCCTCTCAGGTCAGGCCTGAATACGGTCTCGCATGAAGCGTAGAACGAATTCACATCACAGAGCGCAAACATACTCAGCTCGCCGATTTGACGATGAAAGTAACAACGCCGAACACATTAAGCGTGTCCTCGCTGCCGACAATAATCGGCGAGTAAGCGCTGTTCATAGGATTGAGCTGCACGGTCGGGCGCAGTTGCAGGCGCTTAACAGTGAACTCACCTTCCACCGCGGCGATGACAATGTCACCATGCTCAGCTGTGTGCGAGCTGTCCACCACCAGCAGATCACCATCGCTGATCCCGGCTTCGATCATTGAATCACCTGCGGCTTTGACGAAATAGGTGGAGCTCGGATGAGCGACAAGTAACTCATTGAGATCGATACGCTGTTCAACGTAATCAGCTGCGGGGCTTGGGAAACCACACTGAACTAAGTCACTGAATAGCGGGAGAGCGATAATTTCTCGCAGTTCTGTTGGCCTAATGAAGTCCATTGCGCACACCTCAAATACTGTTTTTATATACAGTAGTTTTCTTTTTGAGGGTTCGCAATACTGCGGATTCCTTATGGCTGTACAAAGCTTCACCGCTTCGCTTGTAAGTTTCTATCTCTCCTCGAATTATAACCTTTGTAAATTTTTCGAGTTCTGACTCAGATGCGTATATTTAGACCAACCCTGAGTGATCTCCGCCAGCAAAAGGCATTGGGCATTACCGGCATCACCGCTACTTACTACCAAACTGGTGTATAACTAACCTACCTTACACTGAAAAATTAGTAGGTTAACCAGCCGTTTATTATCTATTATCATTCCGGCGAATTGATAATCGAGAACAGGAGTAAGAGCTTGCAGATTTGCATGATGGATTATGGCCGGCTGTCGTCAGATGGGAAAACGCTCAAGCTGGACTGTTATGGTATTGGATCATTTGACGTTCTGTCAGGGATCGAACGATATATCAACAATCCTAACTGCTCAGATATTGAAAAAGCCGCGATTCCACCCGGTACTTACTGGATTGTTGATCGACCCACTGGCAGTTTCGTTAACCAGGCGAGAGCTGAAATAATTGATCTGGCACACCTGTATAAAAACCATCACTCTGAATGGTTCGGTTTGTACAGTGCGCAAACCATGAGCGATTACGTCTATGTTAACGGTACGAAACGTGGCAGTTTCAGACTCCATCCTCTCAATACTGATGGTTCTGGTGTATCGTGGGGCTGCATCACCCTTTACAGAGCAGCCGATTTCCAGATTCTTCGTAATGCATTACTCAAACGGAAAAAAGTGACTGTACCCGGCGGAAAAGGATTAATGGCATACGGGCGTATTGATGTACGTGGTGTTCCTGACTTCAGTAAATGTGGTGTGAGATGAAAATCATAATATTCGTTACTTTGCTTATTGTCTGTTTTATCCTCATCCCAGATAGCTGGATTAATGATGTTTTCATGCAACATCTTCGGATATCAGGTGATGGAGAAGAGGCCATGAATAACTATGATTTCACAATAATTTTGATTAAATTTTCTCTGTCCGCATTAATAGCGTTCTTGCTGATAAGACTGAAGAAACTTCTGAAGAAATGATTTTTGGTCATCAGAATTATCGATGCCGCCGCTGCTTGTTCTTTCGATTGGGCCGCGGCGCTAAACTTCCATGACTAAGAAAATTTTTTCTTAAGCTCATCAAGTTCTTTCTGTGTTTTTTCCAACTGCTTAATGACGTAATTGAGAGCCAGTGCTGTATCGAGCATGATAACGTTGTTATCCAGTGCCAACGTATCATCAGCATCAACCCTGTTTCCTTCACTATCAAACCTTGGCGCCGCAGGGACCAGCTTTACGTACTCACTATCAATCTTCATGACGTCCTGAGCGATTACACCCCGGCGAACTCTCTCACGAGGGTCATCGTTGTAGACGTAAGTTGCTGGCAGGAATTTCTTGATATTCTCGTATGACTGATAACCATCATCATATTTAATATCGTGCTTCAGCGTAATGTCACAGTTAGGCTGCTTTTGGAAAATATAGTTACCCGGGATCCCTTGAATGTATTTTTGCGCCTGAGTTCCAGAACGAAACTCCCAAGCCACACCGCTGAAGTTCTGTGAACCATCAGTGTTCTCAAGTGCGGTGCCATCGAGATAAATATCGCGCGCAGTAAGGCCTCCAGCAAACTCCCCCTCACCCAGCGCGAGAAGGATTTTTGCCTTGGCTACTGACTGCAGATCGTCTGGCTGTTCTGTAGGAGTCCTTGAGCTTGAACTGCCGCCCTTGCGGCCTTTAATAGCGGTTGCTATAGCCATATTGCGCCCATAAAAAAAGCCACCCGGAGGTGGCTTATTGAAATGTATTTAATCTAATAGAATTCAACTTTCGTATTCGCTGTCATTAATACTGGCTTCGGCACAGGATTCCCTGCGCTCTGCATTGTTACTTTACATATTTCAGGAACAAGCTTTTCGCTATAATGACAAGTATTCGTTGCTGTATAGCCTTCCGAGTAAACTGATGTGTTTATAATTTTATAATCAAGAGGCTTCCTGTCTTTATCAACATAAGATATTTCGTTGTTAGAAAGGACCTTACCAGAACCATAAAACTCAGAACGTATCAAATTAGAATTATCATCATAAAAATGCTCAGATATTTTCTTACCCAAAAAATAGGTGTCTTTAATTAAGCCATTCGAGTAAAGACTATATCGCAACTCGTCACCATTTTCATTTTTAGTCAAAATATTACATTTTTCATCGAGCTGTATAGAGAAAGGCTTACCATCTCTTTGGCCAACAAGACTTCCATTGCTATTTTTTAGATTTGTTTCATGACCAGACGAAACGTTATCAAGATCTAAGCTTTCGACACAACCATTCTTAGCTAGTCTGATGGCGATTTTA
>NZ_JBVPGT010000023.1:0-194354 GCF_055817355.1 Enterobacter sp. PL_is379 | reverse complement strand
CTGGACTGACGTTCTGCCAGAATTTGGCGGCGATACCTACGGCGCTGACAACTTCCTGCAGCAACGTGCTAACGGCGTCGCGACCTACCGTAACCAGGACTTCTTTGGTCTGGTGGACGGCCTGAACTTTGCTCTGCAGTATCAGGGCAAAAACGGCAGCGTAGAGGGTGAAAACACTAACGGTCGCAGCCTGCTGAACCAGAACGGCGACGGCTACGGTGCATCCGTGACCTATAACCTGGGCGAAGGCTTCAGCGTGGGTGGTGCGATGTCCTCC
The DNA here is from genome assembly GCF_055817355.1 of Enterobacter sp. PL_is379. Taxonomy (NCBI): domain Bacteria; kingdom Pseudomonadati; phylum Pseudomonadota; class Gammaproteobacteria; order Enterobacterales; family Enterobacteriaceae; genus Enterobacter; species Enterobacter sp. PL_is379. The sequence continues at coordinate 194,077 of NZ_JBVPGT010000023.1, read as the reverse complement.
TCCAAACGTACCGCCGACCAGAATGCAGCTGGCGTATACGGTAATGGCGATCACGCAGAAGTCTATTCTGGTGGCCTGAAATACGATGCCAACAACATCTATCTGGCAGCGCAGTACTCTCAGACCTACAACGCAACCCGTTTCGGTACTTCTAACGGCAGCAACCCGACTACCGCTTACGGCTTCGCTAACAAAGCGCAGAACTTCGAAGTGGTTGCTCAGTACCAGTTCGACTTCGGTCTGCGTCCATCCGTGGCTTACCTGCAGTCTAAAGGCAAAGACATCGAAGGTTACGGCGATCAGGATCTGCTGAAATATGTTGATGTGGGTGCGACTTACTACTTCAACAAAAACATGTCCACCTATGTTGATTACAAAATCAACCTGGTTGATGAAAATGAATTTACCCGTCAGGCGGGTATCGGTACTGACGATATCGTCGCGCTGGGCCTGGTTTACCAGTTCTAATCGCGTCATCGTGTGACGTAAGGGGCCTGATGGCCCCTTTTTTGTGCCTCTCTGATTCTCACAACTCACCCGTTTTGGTGTACTCTTGCCGCCCTGGCATGAGGATAATAATGAATGGACATGACTTTTTTACGCGCCAGCTTTCTGGCTATGCTTTTTTTCCTGACCGCGTGTAACGATCCCACACCCGTGGCGAAAACCGACGCACCCGCCGCGACGGTGCTCGAAGGCAAAACGATGGGGACCTTCTGGCGCGTCAGCGTGATGAACCTCGATAAAACACGCACAGACGAACTTCGCGGCAAAATCCAGTCGCAGCTGGACGCCGACGATCAGCTGCTGTCGACCTATAAAAATGACTCGGCGCTGATGCGCTTTAACCTCTCAACCAGCACCTCCCTGTGGCCAGTGAGCGAGGCGATGGCCGATATCGTGACCGAGGCAATGCGCGTGGGTTACAAAACCAACGGGGCGATGGATGTGACCGTCGGACCGCTGGTAAACCTCTGGGGATTTGGCCCGAATAAACAGCCGGTGAAGACGCCCGAACAGGCGGCCATTGATGACGCCCGCGCCCGGACAGGGCTACAGCATCTGACCGTGATCAACCAGTACGGTCAGCAGTACCTGCAAAAAGATATCCCCGATCTGTTTGTCGATCTGTCGACGGTCGGGGAAGGCTATGCGGCGGATCATCTTGCTGCTCTGATGGCCCAGGAAGGAATTTCCCGTTATCTGGTCTCGGTGGGCGGCGCGCTGGTCAGCCGGGGGATGAACGCCAGCGATAAGCCGTGGCGCGTAGCGATTCAAAAGCCGACCGATCGGCAAAATGCCGTGCAGGCGATAGTGGATATCAACGGACATGGCATCAGTACCTCCGGCAGCTACCGTAACTATTACGAGCTTGAGGGGAAGCGTATTTCGCACGTTATCGATCCGCAGACCGGGCGCCCCATCACGCATAACCTGGTCTCGGTGACGGTCATTGCCCCCACCGCGCTGGAAGCGGATGCCTGGGATACCGGATTAATGGTTCTCGGCCCGGAAAAAGCCAAAGAGGTGGTTCGTCAGGAAGGGCTGGCGGTTTATATGATCACCAAAGAGGGCGACGGGTTCAAAACCTGGAGCTCGCCGCAGTTCAACAGTTTCCTGGTTAGCGACAAAAATTAAAAAGCAAGGTTGCGGGTTTTTTATCAGTGGCGCTCAGGCACGCTCTATGTATGCTTGTAAGAGGAGCCGATAATGAGAAACTCAACCTTTATTACCGATGAGGATCGCTGGCAGGCCGTGCTGGCCCGCGATCCGATAGCTGACGATCAGTTTGTCTTCGCCGTGCAGACCACGGGTATTTTCTGCCGCCCGTCATGCCGTGCCCGCCACGCGCTGCGTAAAAATGTCCGCTTTTATCCTGATGCCCATCATGCCGTACAGGCCGGCTTTCGTCCGTGCAAGCGCTGCATGCCGGACAAACGCGATCCACAGGCGCAGAAGCTGGCGAAAGTGGAACAGGCCTGCCGTCTTCTGGAGCAGGATCCTGCGCTAACCCTGGAGGGGTTGGCGCAGAAGGTTGCCATGAGTCCTTTCCATTTCCACCGTCTGTTTAAGGCCGTGACCGGCATGACGCCAAAAGCCTGGCAGCAGGCGGCGCGGGGCCAACGCCTGCGCGCCGCGCTTGCGCAGGGAGACAAAATTACCGACGCCGTGCTGGCGGCGGGGTTTCCCGACAGCAGCAGCTATTATCGTAAAGCCAACGATGCGCTGGGCATGACGGCGAAGCAGTACCGTAAAGGAGAGGTGGCCGTGCGGTATGCCATCGATGACTGTTCGTTAGGACGCTGTCTGGTCGCCGAAAGCGAGCGGGGGATCTGCGCGATTCTGCTGGGTGACACCGATGCGGAAGTCACCGCAGAGCTTGCCACGCAATTTCCCAAAGCAACGCACGCGCCGCTGGATGACGCCTTTGTGCAGCGGATCCACCAGGTGATTGCCAGTATTGATAACCGCGATGTACCGCTTACGCTGCCGCTGGATATTCGCGGAACCGCGTTCCAGCAGCGCGTCTGGCAGGCCCTTCGCAACATTCCCAGCGGCGAAACGGCAAGTTACCAGCAGGTGGCACAGGCGATTGGCCAGCCCAATGCGGTACGCGCCGTTGCCGGAGCCTGTGCGGCAAACACGCTGGCGATTGTGATCCCCTGCCATCGCGTGGTTCGCAACGACGGTGCGCTGTCGGGCTACCGCTGGGGGACGGCGCGAAAAGCGCTATTACTGAAACGTGAGGCGAAACGCCGGGAGGGATAATGCTCGATCTTTTTGCGGATGCTGAACCCTGGCAGGAGCCGCTTGCGCCGGGGGCAGCGATCCTGCGCCGCTTTGCACTCTCCCGTGCGGCGGCGCTGCTTGCCGGTATCGACGAGGTGACGGCTGTTTCGCCGTTTCGCCATATGGTGACGCCGGGCGGCTACACCATGTCGGTGGCCATGGCCAACTGCGGCGAACTGGGCTGGGCGACAAACGAACGTGGGTATGTGTATGCTCCAAGCGATCCCACGACCGACCGGCCGTGGCCTCCCATGCCTGCGGTTTTTCAGGCACTTTGTCACGAGGCTGCCGTGGCGGCGGATTATCCGGATTTTCGCCCTGATGCCTGTCTGATTAACCGCTACGCCGTCGGTGCGAAGCTCTCGCTGCATCAGGACAAGGATGAGCCCGATCTGCGCGCGCCTATCGTCTCTGTATCGTTAGGTCTGCCCGCCGTCTTCCAGTTTGGGGGATTACGCCGCAACGATCCGCTCAAACGCATTATGCTGGAACATGGTGATGTGGTGGTGTGGGGCAGGGAATCTCGGCTTTATTATCACGGCATTCAGCCGCTGAAACCCGGGGTCCACCCCCTCACGGGCGAGTACCGTTATAACCTGACCTTCCGTCAGGCGGGGATGCGTAAACAAAAATAAGAATTATTCTTGATGTACGCGCCTGGCAGTTTACACTGCTGGCTGATTTTTATTGTCCGGATTGCCTGCATGCAACTACTTCTCCTTGTCTGGCGTCAGTATCGCTGGCCCTTCATTGCCGTAATGGCGTTAAGCCTTGCCAGCGCCGCGCTGGGTATTGGCCTGATCGCGTTTATTAACGTGCGGTTGATTGAAATGGTCGACACCTCGCTCTCCGTATTGCCGGAGTTTCTTGGCCTGCTGCTGCTGCTGATGGCGGTTACGCTCGGCTCCCAGCTGGCGCTGACCGCGCTCGGCCACCATTTCGTTTTTCGTTTGCGCAGTGAGTTTATCAAGCGGATCCTGGACACCCAGGTCGAGCGCGTTGAGCAGCTCGGCAGCGCCTCGCTGCTGGCGGGGCTGACCAGCGACGTACGCGCCATTACCATCGCGTTCGTTCGTTTGCCGGAGCTGGTGCAGGGGATCATTCTGACCTTTGGATCGGCCGCTTATCTCGCCTGGCTCTCCAGCAAAATGCTGGCGGTGACCGCGCTGTGGATTGCCATTACCATCTGGGGCGGCTTTGTGCTGGTGTCGCGCGTCTACAAACACATGGCGGTGCTGCGTGAAACCGAAGATAAGCTCTATAACGATTACCAGACGGTACTGGAAGGGCGCAAAGAGCTCACCCTGAACCGCGAGCGCGCCGAGTATATCTTTAACCATCTCTATATCCCGGACGCGCGCGAATATCGTCATCACATTATTCGCGCCGATACCTTCCACCTGAGTGCGGTGAACTGGTCAAACATCATGATGCTGGGTGCCATTGGCCTGGTATTCTGGATGGCGAACAGCCTGGGCTGGGCGGACACCAACGTCGCGGCAACCTACTCGCTGACGCTGCTGTTTTTGCGCACGCCGCTGCTCTCGGCGGTCGGCGCGTTGCCTACCTTGCTGAGTGCGCAGGTGGCCTTTAATAAGCTCAAAAAATTCGATCTCGCGCCGTTTAAGGCCGAATTTCCGCGCCCGCAGGCCTTCCCGAACTGGCAGACGCTGGAGCTGCGTAACGTCACGTTCCGCTATCAGGACAGCGCCTTCTCCGTGGGGCCGGTTAACCTGACGATCCGCCGCGGCGAGCTGCTGTTCCTGATCGGCGGCAACGGCAGCGGTAAATCGACGCTGGCGATGCTGCTTACCGGGCTTTATCAGCCGCAGTCGGGCGAGATTTTGCTGGATGGCAGAGCGCTGAGCGCGGAGAAACCCGAGGATTACCGCAAGCTTTTCTCGGCGGTGTTCACCGACGTCTGGCTGTTCGATCGGCTGCTGGGTCCGGAAGGGCAGCAGGCTAATCCTGCGCTGGTGGAAAAATGGCTGGCGCAGCTGCAGATGTCGCACAAGCTGGAGCTACAGGACGGGAAGATCCTCAATCTGAAGCTTTCCAAAGGGCAGAAAAAGCGCGTGGCGCTGCTGCTGGCGCTGGCGGAAGAGCGTGACATCATTCTGCTGGATGAGTGGGCGGCGGATCAGGACCCGCACTTCCGCCGCGAGTTTTATCAGGTGCTACTGCCGCTGATGCAGGAGATGGGCAAAACCATTTTCGCCATCAGCCATGACGATCACTACTTCATTCATGCTGACCGCCTGCTGGAGATGCGCGACGGCAGGCTCAGCGAGCTGACCGGTGAAGAGCGCGATGCAGCCTCGCGTGATGCGGTGGCGCGCACGGCCTGAAGCACTCACCCTAACCCTCTCCCACAGGGAGAGGGGATAGATCGTGGCCGTAATGCCGCTTTTTTCTCCATCCCGCCCCGTTGTTTATTCTTATTTACATATCCTCGCGCTATGCTTAACCCCAACTCATTTAATGGATTTATGATTGATGTCGGTATTAAAGAAAAACAGCGCCAGACAGCGTGACCAGGAGCGCGCGCGACTGATCTGGCTTCTCACGACCGATAAAGCGGTCACCTCTACGCTATTAGGCAAACTGACCCTGGCTGAGCAATATGATGTCGGCACTTTAGCCGACGATATTGCTGAGGTAGGTGCGCTGGTTGCTCATTTACCCCCACCGGATCTGGCGGATACCCTGGAAGCGCTTCCCTCGGAAGAACGTCACGCCCTGTGGCGTCTGGTGCAGGATCACGAGCGCGGGCAGGTGCTGCTCGAGGCCTCTGAAAACGTCTGGGACGACCTGATCGACGAGATGAGCGACCGGGATATTCTTGACGCTCTGCAAACCCTGGATATCGACGAGCAGATTTACCTCGTTCAGCACCTGCCGCGCAACCTGACCGGCCGCCTGCTGGCGTCACTGCCTGCCGATGAACGCGCGCGCGTGCGTCAGGTTATGCACTACGAGAAAAACAGCGTCGGCGCGATCATGGAGTTCGGCGTTATCACGGTGCGCCCGGACGTGACGCTCGGTACCGTGCAGCGCTACCTGCGTCGCCTGGGAAAAATGCCGGACAACACCGATAAACTGTTTGTCACCTCCCGGGATAAAACGCTGCTCGGCGAGCTGGAGCTGAAAACCATCCTGCTCAACAGCACCCAGCGGAAGGTGAGCGAGGTGATGGAAAACGAGCCGATGGTCTTCTCCCCGGAAGACGATGCGGAGAAAGCGGCGCGTACCTTCGAACGTGATGACCTGGTGAGTGCCGCCGTCGTGGACTCCGTCGGCAAACTGATGGGGCGTCTGACCATCGATGAGATCGTTGATGTGGTCTACGAAGAAACCGACAACGATCTGCGTGCGCTCGGGGGGATCAGCGCCGAAGATGACGTCCATGCCTCCGTCGGCAAGGCGGTGAAAACCCGCTGGGCGTGGCTGGCCATTAACCTGTGTACCGCCTTTATCGCCTCCCGGGTGATTGACGGTTTTGAACACACCATTTCGCAGCTGGTGGCGCTGGCCTCGCTGATGCCGATTGTGGCCGGAATAGGCGGCAACACCGGAAACCAGACCATCACCATGATCGTCCGCGCGCTGGCGCTGGAAAATATTCAGCCCGGTAACTTCGCCTTTCTGATCTTCAGAGAGATGGGCGTGGCGCTGATCAACGGCCTGGTGTGGGGCGGTATTATGGGCGGCATTACCTGGTGGCTGTATGACGATATGGCGCTGGGTGGGGTGATGATGCTGGCGATGGTGCTAAATCTGCTGGTGGCATCGATGATGGGGGTCATTATCCCGCTGACGATGACCAAACTGGGGCGCGACCCCGCGGTGGGGTCGAGCGTGATGATCACCGCCATCACCGATACCGGCGGTTTCTTTATTTTTCTTGGGCTGGCGACGATTTTTCTTCTTTAAGCCGACGCTTAATGCGGGCGGGAAGCAGCACCATGACGATAATCCCGCCCAGCACGCCAATCGCCAGATTGCCGGTTGATACCGTGGCGGCAACGGTCACCAGCATGACGACCGTTTCTGCAATCGGGGCCGTTTTCACCGTGGCGGGCTGAAGGCTGTGCCAGCTGAAGGTTTTGACGGCGACGATCGCCATAATGCCCGCCAGCACCGCCATCGGGATGTTGGCCATCACGTCGCTGAGTGCCGTGACCAGGATCAGCAGCACAATGCCCGCTGCAAGGGTTGAAATGCGGCTTCGGCCTTTTCCCATCTCCACGTTAACGATGGTTTGCCCAATCATCGCGCAGCCCGCAATACCACCGTAAAATCCGGCCAGAATATTACCCACGCCCAGCCCGATGCTCTCACGGCGCTTGCTCGACGGCGTTGCGGTCAGCTCATCCACCAGCTTTGCCGTCAGCAGGGATTCCAGCAGGCCGACAAAGGCGATGCTCAACGCGCACGGCCAGATAATGCTCAGCGTCTGTGCATTGAGGGGGACCAGTAGTTCGGTAAGACCCGGTAAACCGCCGCTCATGGAGCCTTCATCGCCCACGGTCGGCAGGATTTGACCGGTTGAAACGGTGAACACGGTAAGCACAACAATCGCAATCAGCGGGGAAGGGATGCTTTTGAGATAGCGCGGCACCCACAGCACGATCAGCAGCGTCAGCACGAACAGGCCCACAATCAGCGGGCTTCGGCTCCAGAAATGGGGAACCTGCGCAAAGAAAATCAATATCCCGAGGGCGTTAACAAACCCGATCATGACCGACTGGGGAATAAAGCGCATCAGCCTTGCCATGCCCAGCACGCCAAACAGAATCTGAATCACGCCTGCCATCAGCACGGCGGGAAGAATGTACTGTACGCCGTGCTGATGCACCATGGGCCCAATAACCAGCGCTACGGAACCGGCCGCTGCCGTGACCATCGCCGGGCGACCGCCCAGCACGGACAGGGCAAGACACAGCACCACGGAGGCGATCAGGCTGACCTTCGGGTCAACGCCCGCCACCACCGAAAATGAGATAACCTCGGGGATCAGCGCCAGGGCGGTAATCACGCCCGCCAGCGTTTCACGCGTCAGCTGCTTAGGGGAACGCAGTACGTTGGCTACGCGGTCTTTGGGGGATACAGCAGAATGGGGTAAGGACATAACAGTTCGCTGGTTAGGGCAGGCTTCCGTGCGCGCGATCACAAAACGCAACATACTAGCCAGTAAAACCGCGCTTTACCAGACGCATCGATAATTCCTCACAAACAATCCATCATTAAATTTCACAATTACAATAATTTCGTAACCTTTAAACAATATTTAAAAGTTGTTACCGTGCCCCCGCAGCTTTTTTCACCTGCAATTTCCACGCATCAAGCACTTTTACACTAAGGCATAAATTATGAAAAAAATGACTGCCATGCTCTTTTCTCTGGCCGTGGGGCTTAACACCGTCTCTATGGCGGCGAAAGCTGACGCACCAAAAGAGCAGGAAACGGACGTCCTTTTAATTGGTGGCGGTATCATGAGCGCCACGCTGGGAACCTATCTGCAAGAACTGCAGCCGGACTGGTCAATGACCATGGTCGAGCGCCTTGACGGCGTGGCGCAGGAGAGTTCGAACGGCTGGAACAACGCCGGTACCGGACATTCGGCACTCATGGAACTGAACTATACGCCGCAGAAAAAGGACGGTTCCATTAGTATCGAGAAGGCGGTAGAGATCAACGAAGCATTCCAGGTTTCTCGCCAGTTCTGGTCTCATCAGGTCAACAGCGGCGTGATGCACGACCCGCACTCCTTCATCAACACCGTACCGCACATGAGCTTTGTGTGGGGTGAGCAGAACGTCAACTTCCTGCGCGCGCGCTACGCCGCTCTGCAGCAGAGCACGCTGTTCCGCGGGATGAAATATTCTGAAGACCACGCGCAGATTAAAGAGTGGGCTCCGCTGGTCATGGAAGGTCGTGACCCGAATCAGAAAGTGGCGGCGACCCGTACCGAAATTGGTACCGACGTTAACTACGGTGAAATTACCCGTCAGCTGGTGACGTCTCTGAAGAAAAAAGAGAACTTCAACCTGCAGCTCAGCACTGAAGTGCGTGGTTTCAAGCGCAACGCGGATAACAGCTGGAGCGTGACCGTTGCCGATCTGAAAAACAACGAAGCCGAACACGTCATCAGGGCGAAGTTTGTCTTTATCGGTGCGGGCGGCGCGGCGCTGAAGCTGCTGCAGGAGTCCGGTATTCCGGAAGCTGACGACTACGCGGGCTTCCCGGTGGGCGGTCAGTTCCTGGTGTCCGATAACCCGGAAGTGGTGAACCGTCATCTGGCAAAAGTGTACGGTCAGGCCTCTGTTGGCGCACCGCCGATGTCTGTTCCGCACATCGACACCCGTATGCTTGACGGCAAACGCGTGGTGCTGTTTGGGCCGTTCGCGACCTTCTCCACGAAGTTCCTGAAAAATGGTTCCCTGTGGGACCTGCTCAGCGCAACCACCACCTCTAACGTCAAGCCGATGATGGACGTGGGTCTGGATAACTTCGACCTGGTGAAATACCTGATTAGCCAGGTGATGCTCTCTGACGACGATCGTTTCGAGGCGCTGAAAGAGTACTATCCGCAGGCGAAGAAAGAAGACTGGCGTCTGTGGCAGGCGGGTCAGCGCGTACAGATCATCAAGCGCGATCCGAAAGAGGGTGGCGTGCTGCGTCTGGGCACCGAAGTGGTGAGCGATAAGGACGGCACCATCGCCGCGCTGCTGGGTGCGTCACCGGGTGCGTCTACCGCTGCGCCAATCATGCTGCACCTGATGGAAAAAGTGTTTAAAGATAAAGTCGCCAGCCCGGAATGGCAGGCGAAGCTGAAAACCATTATTCCATCCTATGGCACGAAGCTGAACGGCAACGTGAGCGCGACGGAGCAGGAGCTGGAATACACCAGCCGCGTACTGCAGCTGCAGTACATCAAACCGCAGGCTGCGGATGCTGCGCCAAAAGCGGAGCGGAAGCCTCAGCCGGAAAACAAACCGGTTGCGGATATCGCGCTGTAAGGTAAAAAAGCCGGGTGGCGCTGACGCCTACCCGGCCTATGTTCGGTGTTGTTTTGTAGGTCGGGTTAGGCGAAGCCGCCACCCGACTTTTAACGTACTACCGCTTGTCCGACAGTCTCTTCTGCCTTCCACACGCGATACTTCACTTCCACGTTTTCAGGCGTATAGACCACGATCGGCAACTTGCTGTTGTAGCGCAGCAGGCTATTGTCGCCCAGATACGCCGTCACAAATTTCTTCTCTTTCTTGCCATCCGGGCAGGCCATCATGGTGGAGACCGGCGAGGTGACTTTATCAAAGACGTAGTAGTCGTAACCCCAGCCTTCCAGCGTTTTGCTTTCCAGCTGACCACCCAGGCGATGCTGGTTGCAGTCCACTTCCAGCGTCTTGCCAATTAACAGCTCCACTTTGAAATTCGCTTCATCCTGCTGTGCCGGCAGCTGAATCACCTGACGCTTCATCCCTTTATCCGCTTTCGGATACGGGGCGACTTTTTCCAGCGGCTGCTCTTTAGGTGTTTCGCTGGCGAAAGCACTGGTGCTGACACACGCGGCGGCGATGAGTGCGATGGCAAATTTAGGTGCGTTTTTCATTGTCATTCCTTTATGTCAAAACGATCCTGAACAGGTTAACATATCAATTATGAATGATTGGTGTTATTTACTTACATTTTCAATATGAATAGCGTAATAAACCACATATTTGCCATTTAGGTAGATGTTTGTACTGGCGTGGAGTCCGGCAGGCGTTTGTGTTATTTTAGATCCTCTATAATGTTATTCATCTGTAAAAGGGAAGAGAGATGGTTCGAGCAAAACTGAAAACGCCTGAAGGCCGCAAGTTCCTCCTGGCGCTGCTGGTCGTGTTTATGATTGCTGCCGCATGCGTGGGGCGGGCCACCATTGTTGGCGTCATCGAACAGTACAATATTCCTCTCTCTGCCTGGACAACCAGCATGTATGTCCTGCAATCGGCGATGATCTTCGTCTACAGTCTGGTGTTCACCGTTCTGCTGGCCATCCCGCTGGGCATTTTCTTCCTGGGCGGACGTGAGAAGCACTAAGCCTTCACCTCAGATAATGAAGCCAGCCTGCGGGCTGGCTTTTTTTATATCAGATGATTTTTATTCGCATTTCCAGGATATTCTGTTTCGAACAAGACTGTTCGACATAAAGCAGGAGATGCGCAATGTTATCCCGGTTTGCAACGCTCAGCCGGATCCCGAAAGGAGTCTGGGTTGTGGGTGGCGTCAGTATGCTGATGGATATCTCTTCGGAGATCATTCATAGCCTGCTGCCGTTGTTTATGGTTACGACGCTGGGCGCCAGCGTGATTTTCATTGGTTTGATTGAAGGCCTGGCTGAGGCCACGGCGCTGTTTATCAAGGTGTTTTCCGGCGCCATCAGTGACTATCTGGGCAAGCGTAAAGGGCTGGCTGTTCTGGGCTACGGTCTTGGCGCGTTGAGTAAACCGCTGTTCGCTATTGCCTCTTCCTCCGGCATGATCCTTGGGGCTCGCTTAATCGACCGGGTGGGGAAGGGGATCCGGGGAGCGCCGCGCGATGCGCTGGTCGCTGACGTTACGCCGCCGGAACTCCGCGGCGCGGCCTTTGGTTTGCGTCAGTCGATGGACACCATTGGAGCATTTCTCGGGCCGTTGCTGGCCGTAGGCTTAATGCTGCTGTGGAACGATGATTTTCGTACCATTTTCTGGATCGCGGTGATCCCCGGCGTGCTCGCCGTGGCGCTGCTTTTCTTCGGCCTGCATGAGCCTAAAACCCCTGTCGAGCATAAACGAACGAACCCCATCAAAAAAGAGAACCTCAGGCGCCTCGGGAAAGGCTGCTGGTGGGTTATTGGTCTGGGGGCCATCTTTACGCTCGCTCGTTTCAGTGAAGCATTTCTTGTGCTTCGCGCTCAGCAGTCGGGTGTGCCGCTGGCGCTGATCCCGCTGGTGATGGTGGCCATGAATCTGCTCTATTTCCTCTCTGCCTATCCGTTTGGCAAGTTATCTGACGGGATGAGCCACACCCGATTACTGCAGTGGGGGCTGGTGGTGCTGACTGGAGCGGACATTGTGCTGGCGCTGAGCACCCACTGGTCCGGCATTATTTTAGGTGTTGCGCTTTGGGGGATACATATGGGCATGACCCAGGGGCTGCTGGCGGCAATGATTGCGAAAACTGCACCTGCGGATCTGCGCGGAACCGCCTACGGCATTTTTAGTCTGGTCAGCGGCGTGGGATTGTTAGTCGCCAGCCTGGGGGCAGGAGCCATCTGGGAGACGTTTGGCGCAGAATATACGTTCTATGCCGGAGCGGTGATTTGTCTGGTTACGCTGGTTTACCTGCGCAAAACGCCGGACGAGGCGAAATAAAAAAACCAGCCATAAGAGGCTGGTTTTCAATGTGATTTTGGTCGGCACGAGAGGATTTGAACCTCCGACCCCCGACACCCCATGACGGTGCGCTACCAGGCTGCGCTACGTGCCGACGCATGAAAAGAATACTACTCGATTCCGTTTTGAATGCAAGGGAATCCGTCGCTAACTGGTTTATTATTAATCAGTTAGCGATGAAGCGCTTCTCATCCGTCAGAACCTGCAGCAGCAGGCTCAGCTGCGGCTTCTGGTCTTTCAGTCGTTCACCCTGCAGGTTATACGTCTGATAATTCCCGTTGTTGTTCAGCACCAGCGTCAGCTTCGGCGTAGTCACCACCAGCGTATTATTACCCGCAGCCGTGACCCAGTTATGGCGGCGCGCGGCGCTGAAGAGATCCTGGCCCTGCGAATACTCGTTTGCTGGCGTGCTGACGTGCAGCAGGCGTTGCATCAGGGTGGTCATCACATCTTTATGCTCGGTAAGCATATTGATGCGCTGCGCCGGGGTGCCCGGCCAGTGGATCACCAGCGGAACCTGCAGGTTCGGGCGTGACCAGCTCATACTCTTCGTCTCGTCACCTAACGGGACGCCATGACCTGCGGTCACGATCACCACGGTGTTATCCAGCTTGCCGGACTCACGTAGCGCGTCAAGCACGCGACCAATCTGCGCATCAACATCACCCGCCGCGCGGCCGTAGCGGCGCGCAAAATCACTCTTATTGCTGTTTGCAAGCGTTGTGCCGTTAAAGGCAACCCATGAGAACCAGCGGTTATCTTCCTGGGCGTAGCGCTGCAGCCAGTTTATCCATTGGCTGGCGGTCTGCGCATCAGACTGATTTTGTGCCGTCGGCAGTGAGAAATCAGACAGCAGCGCCTGACGGTAGAGCGGGCTGTTAAAGCCATCGGATGAGAACAACCCTAACTGATAGCCCTGCTGATTCAGCCCGGTGATCAGCGCCGCAGGTGTGCGGGTAGACAGTACGCCGTCCATATAGCCGGCTGAAATGCCATAGAAGAGGCCAAAGATGCCCGCATCGGTTGAGTTACCGGAGCTCATATGCTGAGTAAACGAGACGTTTTGACTCGCGAAATTGGCCAGCGCAGGCATCTGCTTCTCGTAACGGGAATAGTTCAGTCCATCGACGGTGATAAGCAGGACGTTTTGGCCTCGTCCCATATCGCGGTAGTTCAGGTCGCTCAGAGGATACTGCACGCTGACGGCTTCCGGGTTACCCTGCTCAATAAGACGGCGCTGATATTCCTGCGCATCAAGCAGGCCATGTTTTTCGAGGAAGCGACGGGCCGTCATCGGATATGAGAGCGGCAGGTTCGCACGCTGCATGGTAATAGGGCGATAGAAGTTCGCATCCGCCCAGATATACATGATGTGCGAACTGATAAAGGAGACGAAGAAGAGCGCGGCGACGGGCTTCGCGTAGTGGCGTCGGCGGGTCAGGCTACGCAGTTTTTGCCAGCTCCAGGTGGCAAACAGCATCTCAATCAACAGGATCACCGGGACGCTGATAAACATCAGCTGCCAGTCACGGGCCGTTTCGTTCTGGTCGGGGTTAATCACCAGTTCCCAGACGATGGGGTTGAGATGCAGGTGGAAGCGGGTGAACACTTCACTGTCGATAAGCAGCAGCGTCATCCCCACCGTCGCAAGGATGGCGGACAAGAATCGCATCAGACGCTGCGACATGACGATAAACGTCAGGGGGAACAGGATCAGCAGATAGGTGGCGAAAACCAAAAAGCTAAAGTGACCGACAACGCTTATCCAGGAGTAGATACGCCCGGTGAGCGTTGTTGGCCAGTCTGCGACAAACAGATAACGACAGCCAATGACCGTCGCCAGCAGAATGTTGAACAGGGCAAACCAGTGCCCCCAGCTGACCATCTGGGAGACTTTTTCACGGTAGCGCTGACGATTCGTCACCATAAACTGTTGTTCGTATCCCTTAATGGGCCGGGTCGTTGCTGACGGACGACTGTAAAGCCTGGGCGAACGATTTTGCGATCGCCTGACGCTGAACCGGAGCAACGCTGGTGTTAATCAGGTTGGTGACCATATTTCCCAAAACCATCAGGGAGAGATCGGTCGGCGTTTTATGTTTTTCCAGTACGTTGACCAGCTCACTGAGCAGTTGTTCAACGTGTTCATCACTGTAGCGGGAATGTTGTGGCATAAATCAAAATCAGTTTGTTGATGAAAGGGCAACATATTACCGTAGCAACAGCTTTTTTTCCCCTTTTTTATCTGTTGTTGCACACATGTCCTGGTGGTGGTTGAATACCGCCCGGTCTAAAAGGAGAGTTTATCATGAGTCTGGAAATCAACCAGATTGCCTTGCACCAGCTTATCAAGCGTGATGAGCAAACCCTTGAAGTGGTGCTGCGCGATTCGTTACTGGAACCCACGGCGACCGTTGTGGAGATGATGGCAGAGCTGCATCGCGTCTACAGCGCCAAAAATAAAGCCTATGGCCTGTTCAGCGAAGAGAGTGAGCTGGCCGATAGCCTGCGCCTGCAGCGTCAGGGTGAAGAGGATTTTCTGGCGTTTAGCCGTGCGGCAACCGGGCGTCTGCGCGACGAGCTGGCGAAATATCCGTTCGCCGACGGCGGGATCGTGCTGTTCTGCCACTACCGCTACCTGGCGGTCGAGTATTTGCTGGTTACCGTACTGAATAACTTAAGCAGCATGCGCGTGAATGAGCAGCTGGACATCAGCTCGACGCATTATCTGGATATCAACCATGCGGATATCGTGGCGCGTATTGATTTGACCGAGTGGGAAACCAACCCGGAATCGACCCGCTACCTGACATTCCTGAAGGGGCGCGTGGGCCGCAAAGTGGCGGATTTCTTTATGGACTTCCTCGGTGCCAGTGAAGGGCTTAACGCCAAAGCGCAGAACAAAGGGCTGCTCCAGGCGGTTGACGATTTCACAGCAGAAGCGCAGCTCGATAAATCCGAGCGCCAGACGGTGCGCCAGCAGGTTTACAGCTACTGCAACGAACAGCTGCAGGCAGGGGAAGAGATTGAGCTGGAGTCGCTGTCAAAAGAGCTGGCAGGCGTCAGCGAAGTCAGCTTCCAGGAATTTACCGCAGAAAAGGGCTATGAGCTTGAAGAGAGCTTCCCGGCGGATCGCAGCACGCTGCGCCAGTTAACCAAGTTTGCCGGCAGCGGCGGCGGGTTAACCATCAACTTTGATGCGATGCTGCTGGGGGAACGTATCTTCTGGGATCCGGCCACCGATACGCTGACCATTAAGGGTACGCCGCCGAATCTGCGCGATCAGCTTCAGCGCCGCACCTCGGGCGGTAAATAGCAGGCACAAAAAACCCCGCAGAAGCGGGGTTTTTTTCGACAGGTTTGCGATTACGCGCGAACGAAGTCGATGTGAGTCAGTTTTGGCTTGAACGCGTGACGCTGAACAGCCTGAACTTTCACTTTTTCTTCTTTACCGCCAACAACGATGGTCAGAACTTCGCTGTAGAATTCAGCTTTGGTCTGCAGGTTCCACAGTTTGTCGTGATCCAGTTCGATTGCAACTGGAGCAGCTTCGCCACCGTAAACGATAGCCGGGAACTTGTTAGCGGTACGCAGGCGGCGGCTCGCACCCTTACCCTGCACGTTACGTACTTCTGCTTCGATAGTAAACATTGATTTCTCTCTGTATTTAAAACCCTACTACAGGCGACCCAGCAGCAGGTGAGTGTTCTGCCTCACGGATGTGAAGCGGGCGGCATTTTATACTCAAATGCCCTTCACATCAATGAAAAGTCCCGTTACCCGCGCAATTCGTTGGCGCGACGGAAGCGACCTTCGTAGTCAAAGAGTTTCTCGCGCACCTGCCAGAACTGGCCTTTCTTACGGGCGACCACAAAATCCGGATGGCGCAACAGCACCTGCTGGCGCACGATATCGGCCACGGTGATCCAGCGCAGGGGCACGCCCGGGGTGCGGGTGTGCGGGCGGATAAACAGCTGTTCGAAGGCCGTTCGCTGAGCAGGCGTCTGGACCCGGAAGCGCTCGCTGACGTCCGCCCCGTCTTCGTCGTAATAGGTGATTTTCAGCCATTCGCCTTTTTCATCGGCGCCGGGCTGCAACGCCATGCCGGAACAGCGCAGTACCAGCGCATCTTTCAGCTTTAATGCTGCTTTCAGCATGTCGTCCGGGTCAACCAGCACCGTGTCACATTCCCGACAGCGGCGAGCGGCAATGTCGTTTTCGGCGTTGCACTGCGGGCAGTTTTTAAAGCGGAAACGAAAATCGCACTGCTCGCGATGCCCGTCATCATCTTCAAACCAGCCCTGACAGCGGCGGCCAAAATGTTCGATCAGCGTGCCGTCGGCGGTGGTTTTGCCCCAGAAAGTGTTGGCAAACCCACAGGCAGGGCAAAAGACCTGCACGGGCACGTTGTCACTTTTCCCTTTTGGCGCGCCGACTTCAGGCGTATAGAGATCGTGCGGGTTACCTGCATAATCCAGAATCAGGCAGTCGGTTTTCCCGGGGGCCAGGCGCAGGCCGCGGCCAACAATTTGCTGATACAGACTCACCGATTCGGTCGGGCGCAAAATGGCGATCAGGTCGACGTGCGGTGCGTCAAAGCCGGTGGTCAATACCGACACGTTAACCAGATAGCGGAACCGCTGGGCTTTAAACGCGTCGATCAGGCTGTCGCGCTCCGGGCCGGGCGTCTCGCCGGTGATGAGCGCCGCGTTGCCGGAAGGCAGTAACCCGGTGATTTCCCGCGCGTGCTCAACGGTGGCGGCAAAGATCATCACCCCTTTGCGCGTCTGCGCAAACTCCTCTATCTGGCTGATGATGTGCGGCGTAATGCGCTTTTGCTTTTTCAGCTCCTGGTTAAGATCCGCTTCGCTGAATAACCCGTTGCTTTGCGCCTGCAGGCGGCTGAAGTCGTACTGCACCACCGGCATATCTAGCCGTTCAGGCGGCGTCAGGTAGCCATGTTTAATCATGTAGCGCAGCGGAAGCTCGTAAATGCAGTCGCTAAACAGGGCCTTGTCATCGCCGCGCACCATGCCGTGATAATGGTAGCGATAGATCCAGCCTTTCCCCAGGCGAAACGGGGTCGCCGTCAGGCCCAGCAGGCGCAGGTGAGGGTTCACCGCTTTCAGGTGTGACAGGATTTGCTGATACTGGCTGTCGTCGTCATCGCTGATGCGGTGACATTCGTCGACAATCAGCAGCGAAAATTCGCTGCGAAACAGATCCAGATTGCGGGCCACCGACTGCACGCTGCCAAACACCACTTTGCCGTGGCTCTCTTTACGCTTTAGCCCGGCGGCGAAAATGTCGGCTTCCAGCCCAAGTGCACAATACTTGGCATGGTTTTGCGCGACGAGCTCTTTAACGTGCGCCAGTACCAGCACGCGACCGCGGGCCAGACGCGCCAGCTCGGCAATGACCAGGCTTTTGCCTGCGCCGGTCGGGAGCACAATCGCCGCCGGCTCGCGATGTTTACGGAACCAGGCGAGGGTGGCGTCAACGGCTTCCTGCTGATAGGGACGAAGTGTAAAAGTCATGGGGTCTCGGTTTCGTTATTCCGCACATAGTATGCCACGAAACTTTTTCCCTTGAGTGGCGCAACCAGACCATTATACTGAACCGTTCCAGACTGCTTCTTTTTTCGGACCTGTTGTCCGACTTCCTGCACCATTAAGGCTAAAAAGATTTCATGCGACTTGATAAGTTTATCGCTCAGCAACTCGGCGTAAGCCGCGCTATTGCCGGGCGCGAAATTCGCGCCAGCCGCGTTACCGTGGATGGCGACATTGTGAGAGACAGCGCGTTCAAACTGCAACCTGACCATCAGGTGGAGTATGACGGCAATCCGCTGACCCAGCAGCACGGTCCGCGCTACTTCATGCTCAATAAGCCGGAAGGCTACGTCTGCTCAACGGACGATCCGGATCACCCGACGGTGCTCTATTTCCTCGACGAACCGGTGGCGCACAAGCTGCATGCCGCAGGCCGCCTCGACATCGACACCACCGGTCTGGTGCTGATGACCGACGACGGGCAGTGGTCGCACCGCATCACCTCTCCACGACACCACTGCGAGAAAACCTACCTCGTGACGCTGGAGTCGCCGGTGTCGGATGACACGGCAGAGCACTTCGCGAAAGGCGTTCAGCTGCATAATGAAAAAGATCTGACCAAACCGGCGGTGCTCGAAGTCATCACCCCGACGGAGGTCCGCCTGACCATCAGCGAGGGGCGCTACCATCAGGTGAAACGTATGTTTGCCGCGGTGGGGAACCACGTTGTTGGCCTGCATCGTGAGCGGATTGGTGCGATCGAACTCGATCCCGAGCTGGCGCCAGGCGAATATCGCCCGTTAACGGAAGAAGAGATCGCCAGCGTCGGTCTGCCTTCGCACTAATTTCAGGAGAACTCTGTGACCACCAGGCCACACTCGTCGTTCAAAATCGTCTTCATTCTTGGCCTGCTGGCCATGCTGATGCCGCTGTCTATTGATATGTACCTGCCCGCGCTGCCGGTGATTTCTGCACAGTTTGGCGTCCCGGCGGGCAGCGCGCAGATGACGCTCAGCACCTATATTCTCGGCTTTGCCCTCGGCCAGCTGTTTTATGGCCCGATGGCGGACAGCCTTGGACGCAAGCCTGTCATTCTGGGCGGGACGCTAGTCTTTGCGGCCGCTGCGGTTGCCTGTGCGCTGGCGCAGACCATCGATCATCTGATTGTCATGCGCTTCTTCCACGGTCTGGCGGCGGCAGCGGCAAGCGTGGTGATTAACGCCCTGATGCGCGATATCTACCCGAAGGAAGAGTTCTCCCGCATGATGTCGTTCGTGATGCTGGTGACGACGATTGCGCCGCTGGTGGCACCCATGGCCGGTGGTGCTGTGCTGGTGTGGTTTAGCTGGCATGTGATTTTCTGGATCCTGGCCCTGGCCGCGCTGCTGGCCTCCGCGATGATTTTCTTCTTTATTGATGAAACGCTTCCCGTCGAGCGTCGGCAGAAATTCCACATCCGAACCACCATCGGCAACTTTGCCTCGCTGTTTCGCCACAAGCGCGTGCTCAGCTATATGCTGGCAAGCGGGTTCAGCTTCGCCGGGATGTTCTCCTTCCTGAGCGCCGGGCCGTTTGTCTACATCGAGCTGAACCACGTTTCGCCGCAGCACTTCGGCTATTACTTTGCCCTTAACATCGTCTTCCTGTTCATCATGACCATCATCAACAGCCGTTTTGTCCGGCGGGTGGGGGCGCTGAACATGTTCCGCGCCGGGCTGTGGATCCAGTTTGTGATGGCGCTCTGGCTGGTGGTGAGCGCGTTTCTGGGCGTGGGCTTCTGGGCGCTGGTGGTCGGCGTGGCGGCTTTTGTCGGCTGCGTGTCGATGGTGTCATCCAATGCGATGGCGGTGATCCTGGATGAGTTCCCGCACATGGCGGGGACCGCATCATCTCTGGCAGGGACGTTCCGCTTCGGCATCGGCGCTATCGTTGGCGCGTTGCTTTCGATGGCCACCTTTACGACGGCATGGCCCATGCTGTGGGCGATGGCTTTTTGCGCAACCAGCTCGATACTCTTCTATCTTTACGCCAGTCGACCGCGAAAAGCGGCCCACTAAAACACAGAGAAGGCCCGGCAGGGCCTTTTTTGTTGATGCATATCAACCAAACCCCGTTCGTTTATGCTGTGTTTGTTTATTTTATGTAAAATCTATTTGTGTAAAAAGTCACATCATTGTATTCAAAAAGGTTGAGTTAGATCGCAGAAACGGGTACATATAGCGCCGACGCGAGCCTGAATACCGATAAAAAAGTGCTGAATAGTGCAGGCTAACGATGATGTGTTACTATAAATGTAAATAAATTGTGAAGTAAATTTTGCTTCCGGGGAACGAACGTGAATACATTACAACTTTCTATTGTCCATCGCTTGCCCCAGAGCTATCGCTGGTCGGCGGGTTTTGCTGGTTCGAAAGTTGAACCGATTCCGCAAAACGTCGCGGGCTGTGAAAACTGCCTGGTGGCGCTCAAGCTGTTAAGCCCGAGTGACGAAAATGCATGGCGGGTGATGGAGCGTCTCAGTCAGGCCCTGACGGATATCGAAGTGGACAGCTCCGTGCTGGAGTGCGAAGGTGAGCCGTGCCTGTTTGTGAAAAGCCAGGACGAGTTTGCTGCCACCTGCCGTCTGAAAAATTTTGGCGTTGCCATTGCCGAGCCTTTCTCCGGCCAGTACCCGTTCTGAGCGCTAGTCTGACGACAACAGCTGGCGCGTGTAGCGCTGCGTTGGCGCGCTAAATACGCGCTGGCAATCACCCTGCTCGACCACCTCTCCCTGACGTAACACAATCACCTGATGGCATAGCGCCCGCACCACCTGTAAATCATGGCCGATAAAGATATAGGCCAGCCGGTGCTTTTCCTGTAACCCTTTCAGCAGCGCCAGGATCTGCGCCTGAACGGTCCTGTCCAGCGACGACGTGGGTTCATCCAGAATAATCAGCTCCGGTTTCAGGATCAGCGCGCGGGCAATAGCGATACGCTGGCGCTGCCCACCGGAAAATTCCGCAGGGTAGCGGTGGCGCGTCTCGGGATCTAGACCCACTTCGGCCATGACCCGCATGACCTCCTGCTCGCGCTGCTGCGCGCTCAGGCCGGGCTGATGGACGCGCAGACCCTCTTCGATAATCTGTAGCACGCTGAGCCGTGGGTTAAGCGAGGAGTTGGGATCCTGAAACACCACCTGCATGCGGGGCCGCACGGGCAGCATCTGGCGGCGGTTCCAGCGGTGCAGCGGCATATCGTCAAACAGGATCTCGCCCTGGGAGGCAATTAAGCGCAGCAGCGCCAGACCGGTGGTGCTTTTACCCGAGCCGGATTCGCCCACCAGCCCCAGGGATTCCCCCGGGCGCAGCGAGAAGCGGAGGTTTTTCAGCACCGGGTTGCAATCGACAATGCGGCGCAGAATACCTTTGCGGATCGGGAACGAGACGGACAGATCCTCAACGCGCAGCAGCGGCGTGCTGTCCGCATCGAGAGGAACCGGGTCGCCGGCGGGTTCGCTGTCGAGCAACCGCTGCGTATAGGGGTGCTGCGGTGCGCTCAGCAGCGTTGACGCCGTATTCTGTTCAACACAGCGCCCGTTCTGCATCACCGCGACGCTGTCGGCCAGCTTTCTGACAATGCTCAGGTTGTGCGTGATAAACAGCAGGCTCATGTTCAGCTCGTCACGCAGTTCCCGCAGCAGCGTCAGTATTTGCGCCTGTACCGTCACGTCCAGCGCCGTTGTGGGCTCGTCGGCTATCAGCAGTTCGGGGCGCGTGAGCAGGGCCATGGCGATCATCACGCGCTGGCGTTCGCCGCCGGAGAGCTGGTGCGGAAAATCATTCAGCCGTTTGGCCGCGTTGCGTATGCCTGTTCGCTCCAGACAGTCCAGAATTTCTCCGCGTGCGGCCTCTTTGCGCATCCCCCGGTGCAGGGAGAGCACTTCATAGAGCTGTTTCTCCAGGCTGTGCAGCGGGTTGAGGGAAACCATCGGCTCCTGGAAGATCATAGCGATTTTGTTGCCGCGAATGCCGCGCAGGGTCTGTTCGTCGGCGTGCAGCAGCGAACGGCCGTGAAAGAGAATATCCCCTTGCGGGTAGCTCACTGGCGGAGAGGGAAGTAGCCGCAGGATGGAGAGCGCCGAAACGCTCTTGCCTGAACCCGATTCACCCACCAGGGCCAGCGTTTCACCGGGCTGGATCTGCAGCGACAGGTCGGTGACCACGGTGCGCGTCTCGTCCTGCTTTGAAAAAGCAATCGACAGGTTATCAATACTCAGAAGAGGCTGGGTCATTTTATACCGCCTTGTTCGGATCGAAGGCATCGCGCACGGCTTCGCCAATGAAAATCAGCAGCGACAGCAACACGGCCACGGAAAGAAAGGCGGCGATGCCTAACCACGGCGCCTGCAGGTTGTTCTTGCCCTGCAGCAGCAGTTCGCCAAGCGATGGGGAACCCAACGGTAACCCGAAACCGAGAAAATCCAGTGAGGTGAGGGTGGTGATGGAGCTACACAGAATAAACGGCAGGAAGGTGAGCGTTGCCACCACGGCGTTGGGCAACATATGGCGGAAAATGATCCCGCGATCGCTAACGCCAAGCGCCTGCGCGGCGCGAATATAGTCGAAATTACGGGTGCGCAGAAACTCGGCCCTTACCACACCGACCAGCGCCATCCAGCCGAACAGGACGGTGATGCCTAATAGCCACCAGAAGTTGGGCTGTACGACGCTGGAAAGCAGGATGATCAGAAACAGCGTCGGCATGCCTGACCAGACTTCAATAATCCGCTGGCCCCACAGGTCAATTTTCCCGCCGTAGTAGCCCTGAACGGCACCCGCCACGACGCCCATGACGCTTGAGAAGATCGTCAGCATCAGCCCAAAGAGAAGCGAGATTCGCGTGCCGTACAGGATGCGGGCCAGCACGTCGCCGCCGTTCGCATCGGTTCCCAGCCAGTTTTGCGCGGAGGGCGGGGAAGGGAAGGGGGTCGTGGTGGCGAAGTTAATGCTGTTTGCGCCAAAACGTACCGGCGCCCAGAGCGCCCAGCCGTGCCTGTCGATTTGATCGCGAAGCCACGGATCCTGATATTCAGCCGGGGTCGCAAACGGGCCGCCAAAGTCGCTTTCGGTGTAACTGGCGATAACCGGTACGTACCAGCGGTCGTTAAAATGCACCAGCAGCGGTTTGTCGTTGGCGATCAGCTCCGAACACATGCTTAAGGCAAACAGCACGGCAAAAATCCACAGCGACCAGTAGCCGCGGCGGTTGTGGCGAAAACGGGCCCAGCGGGCCTGGTTGACGGGGCTTAAACGCGGCATCAGCGGCCCTCAAAATCGATTCGGGGATCGACCAGCGTATAGCTGATATCACTGATGATATTCAGCAGCAGGCCAATCAGGGTGAAAATATAGAGTGTGCCAAACATCACCGGATAATCGCGCGACACGGTAGCCTCATAGCCCAGCAGCCCCAGGCCGTTGAGCGAGAACATCACCTCTATCAGCAGCGAGCCGGTAAAAAACATGCCGATGAACGTGGCCGGAAATCCGGCGATCACCAGCAGCATGGCGTTGCGAAACACGTGTTTCCACATGATCTGCTTCTCGCTCACGCCCTTGGCGCGGGCCGTGACGACGTACTGTTTACGAATTTCATCGAGAAAGGCGTTTTTGGTCAACATGGTCAGGGCCGCAAACCCGCCGATGACCGTGGCCAGCACCGGCAGCGTGATATGCCAGAGGTAGTCGGTAATTTTCTGGTACCAGGGCAGGGAGCTGAAATCGGCGGAGACCAGCCCCCGCAGCGGGAAGAGGTCGAAATAGCTTCCCCCGGCAAAAAAGACGATCAGCAGGACGGCAAACAGAAATGCCGGGATGGCATAGCCAATAATGATGAACGTGCTGCTCCAGATATCGAACCGGCTGCCGTTGTACACCGCTTTGCGGATCCCGAGCGGAATAGAGACCAGATAGATAATCAGCGTTCCCCACAGCCCCAGCGTGATCGAAACCGGCAGGCTTTGCTTGATCAGCGTCAGCACTGACGCACTGCGAAACAGGCTATCGCCAAAATCGAAGCGGATGTAATCCCAGAGCATTTTGAAATAGCGCTCGTGAATCGGTTTGTCAAAGCCGTAGCGGTGGGTGATCTCGGCGATCACTTCCGGATCCAGCCCGCGTCCGCCGCGGTAGTGGCTTTCACTGATATTCCCTACGCCGGTTCGCGCATGGCTGGCGCCCATCCCTTCAGCGCCGCCGCCGGGCATGCCGCCGCTGTTGCCAAATTCAATGGCGGCAATGGCCTGATCGACCGGCCCACCGGGGGCGATTTGCACGATAAAAAAGTTAATCGTGATGATGGCCCACAGGGTGGGGATGACCAGCAGGAGACGGCGGAGAAGATAGGCACCCATGATAATTCCTTATCGCCGCTCAGCGGGAAGTCTGGCGGCTTTGTTAACGTCATACCACCAGGTATCAAAGCCCAGGGAGTAGACAGGGCGCACGGCAGGCACGGAGAACTTATCCCAGCGCGCAAGGCGATCTTCGCCCATATACCACATCGGCAGCATGTAGTAGTTCCAGGTTAAGACCCTGTCGAGGGCGCGCCCGAGCGGCAGGAGCTTTTCTTTATCCCCCTGCGCCGCCACGATTTTCGCAATGAGCGCGTCAATCGCCGGGCTTTTTACCCCCGGCGCGTTGTACGAGGAGTCAATGTAGCTGGAGGCCCAGGAGATTTGCAGGTCCGAGCTGGGCCACGGCTGGGCGGGCCACAGGCGCTGCATCATGTCGTAATCACGGCTGCGCATGCGGCTGGTGATCTGCGCGTTATCCACCTGGCGAATGTTCATAGTCACACCCAGCCGCTCAAGATTGTGCTTAAACGGCAGCACCCACTGATCGTTGCCTCCGGACGAGAGCAGCAGCTCAAAGCTGAGCGGCTTACCCGTTTTGGCATCCACACGCTTTTGATTTTTCAGGTGCCAGCCCGCGTCATCCAGCAGCTTGCTGGCCTTCAGCAGGTTGTCACGGTCGTAGCCGTCACCCTTCGATGCGGGCGGCTGAAACACGGTGGTGAACACCTGTGGCGGAACCTCCGCTTTTAGCGGTGCCAGCAGGACCAGCTCGTCGGCTTTCGGGTAATCGCGCGCGGCGTATTCGGTATTCTGAAAATAGCTGTTGGCGCGGCTGTAGGCCCCGTAAAACAGCGCTTTGTTCATCCACTCAAAATCAAAGGCCAGGGAGATGGCTTCCCGCACCCGGCGGTCATTAAATACCGGACGCTGAATATTAAACGCCAGCCAGCGGGTGTCCTGGGCAGACTCATTTTTGTGCTCGTCTTTGACGATATAGCCTTTTGCGAAATTTTTGCCGATATAGCGGGTCGCCCAGTTTTTGGCGCTGCTCTCGACGCGCAAATCGAAGGCCCCGGCTTTGAACGCTTCAAACGCCACGTTATCGTCGAGGTAGTAATCATAGCGAAGGGTGTCGAAGTTCCAGCGTCCGCGGTTTACCGGCAGATTGGCCGCCCAGTAGTCTTTGACGCGGGAATAGACGACATATTGCCCCATGCGCCAGTCGGTAATGCGGTAAGGGCCGCCAGCCAGTGGGGGAGTCGAAAGGGGATCGCTCAGCTTATGACTTTTCCAGAACGATTCAGGCATTACCGGCAGCGAGAAGAGGCTCAGCATGTTCTCTTTGTTGGGTTCGCTCAGCTCGATGCGCACGGTGAGCGGCGCAATGGCTCTGACGGACGCGCCCTTATATACGATGCGGAACTGGGGCACGCCTTCGGTCATAAATTTATGGAAGGTGAACGCAACGTCGCTGGCTTTAACCGGTGTGCCATCGTGAAAACGTGCCCGCGGGTTCAGCGAGATTTCCGCCCAGGCGAAGTTATCGGCGTAACGCACGTTCTCGGCAATCAGCGGATAGTAGCTGCCGGGTTCATCGTCAGAGGTGACAAAGAGCGTATCGTAAAGCGATTCCGTCCGCGCTGCCGCCACGCCGCGCAGGGCGAAGCGGTTGAAGTTGTCGAAGGTTCCCGTGGCGGAAAGCGTCACCTTACCGCCCTTCGGCGCGGCAGGGTTGACGTAATCGAAGTGCGTAAAATTGACCGCGTATTTTGGCTCGCCAATCACCGCGAAGGCGATATTTTCTTTGATGGC
Source organism: Enterobacter sp. PL_is379 (assembly GCF_055817355.1). Lineage (NCBI taxonomy): Bacteria > Pseudomonadati > Pseudomonadota > Gammaproteobacteria > Enterobacterales > Enterobacteriaceae > Enterobacter > Enterobacter sp. PL_is379. Next base: position 168,167 of record NZ_JBVPGT010000023.1, on the reverse strand, counting down.
TTGCGCCTGGCTGGACAGGCTGGTGAATGCCAACATCAGCAACATAAAGCGCATAAGCATCTCGCGGCGGCTCCCTCTTTTACAGACCGGCTCGGTTAAGCTGAATAATAAGTGACGTCGCGGACAATGTGAAATTAATCGCCCTCGGGCGAAATATCAGGACGCCATTCGCGGAACTGCGCCAGCGGCATCGGACGGCTAATCCAGTATCCCTGCAGGAAGTTAACGCCGTGTTCGCGCAGCCAGGCCGCCTGTTCCGGCGTCTCTACCCCTTCGGCGACGGTCGACATATTCAGTCGTCTTGCCAGCGTCAGAACGGCATCCAGCACCGGCGACGTCACGGTCTCAGTACCGATCGCATTCACAAAACCACGGTCGATTTTGAGGTAGTCCATGGTGAAATGCTCAAGATAAATTAGCGCGCTGTGGCCGGTACCAAAATCATCAATGGCGATTTCAAACCCTTCGTTATGCAGCCATTCGAAGAGGCTGTTGGCTTCCCGATGATTCAGCATGTCACGTTCGGTAATTTCCAGCACGATCTGGAAATAATCCGGCGGCAGTAGCGCTTTGAAGGTGCGCATATCGTCCTTGAAGCTTTCCGCATGCAGATGCCCCGGCGCAATGTTAATGCCCACCTTGGCACCCGGGGGTAACAGCGTTTGTAACACGGGTGCATCGTGAATGATAAGGTCAAAGAGATGCAGCGTCAGCGGCACGATCAGCTTCTGCGCTTCGGCAAAATTGATAAACGCGTCAGGCGGAATTTCCCCCATTGTCGGGTGCTTCCAGCGCATCAGCACTTCAAGCCCGGTCATTTTGAGCGATTTGGCATCAACGACGGGCTGATAGACCACGTAAAACTGGCCGCGCTTAATGGCGCTTAAAATCTCTTTACCCGGGTTGAGCCGAATGCTGAGGATGTAGTAGTTGAGCGATCCGGCACAAATGCCGCATACCAGCCCGAAGAATACGGCGTAGAGAATTTCATCGCTGGTCCATGCGTCCGCATACAGGTTGATGGTCAGGGGGACGTCTTTCAGCGTCGCCGTGCGGACCGGGATGTCATGTAATTCGTGCGCATGAACCAGGGTACTGGACTGGGTCGACAATGCGTTATCGCCGATGATGATGGCTATACCCGCGAACTCGTCCTGGCGCTCCGTGTAGAGCAGGTAAGGCGTCAGATTAATATTCACTGAGGTGAACACTCCGCCGCCCTTTACTAATGGGTTGCGGTACCAGATCGCAATTGCAGGTTCATCAGGCAGCATGGGGGTACCCGGGAGCAGCGCCATATCGATCGGTTTATCGATATTCAGCTCAGGTATCAGCGTCTCCATCGGGACATTCATCGGGCCTGTGGCGGAAGAGCAGAACGCCATCTTGTCCCTGACCAGCAGGAAGGCGCGAACGTTAATGCTGAAGGCCGCGCGTGAGGTGAGTTCCTGATTGACGTCGTGGCACGTGTTAAGCGTGAGGGGCTGGAGAACATTGACCGCTTTTTTTAAATCGTCGAAATAGCTCCCCATATAGGCGCTTACATCATTCACCAGAGTGTCGAATTTGACTTCCCGCTTGTGGTAACTCCAGGAAAATTGCAGTGAACCCAGGAGCAGGGCGGTGATGAGACCCGTGATAATACTGAGGATCAGTATCTTACGATTACTGGAGAAGTAGCGGGTGAGCATAGACGTCGTGATTCCTGAAATGCCGCTGGATGTATTCAGTGTAATGGGCAAAAAAAAACACTGCCGAAGCAGTGCTTTTTTTCATCATATCGTCAGCCAAGGGATAACCAACGATACAATAGTCATATTAACTGCGGGTCAGTACGCGGCGTGCTTCGTTGTAGCGCTTCTTCCAGTACGGTTCATTCATGCTGGAAATGGTCACACCGCTGCTGGTGGAGGCATGTACGAACTGGTCGTTACCAATGTAGATGCCAACATGTCGACCTGTAGAACCGGCACGGAACAGGACTAGATCACCGGTGCGCAGTTTGGTACGTGAAATCGACTTGCCCATCTCCTGCTGTTCATAGGTTGAACGCGGAAGATCTAACCCAAATTGCTCACGGAACGTACGCTGTACAAAACCGGAACAATCAATACCTGTTTTTGTGCTGCCGCCAAGACGATAGCGCACGCCTTTCCAGTCAGCATACTGGTCCATAATGCGGGACTTCACGTCCAGATTACGTACCATATTTTCAAATTCATCCTGAGAGGCTTGCAGTGACGAGGAATCTTCCATTCCCACAACACGCGTCTCAGGATGCATATTCTTTGCGGTGTTCGATGTACTACATGCAGATAACAGTACCGCGACTGCTATCACCGGGATCCCCCGTAAGATATATCTCAGAAACGGTTGAGATTTGACCATTTTGTTTATTATCCCTTGAAGTCCTTAACGACAAATATCGTTATAAAAATGCCAAACGTGACGAGACTAATTATCTGTTCACATTGAGACAATTCTTTCTGGTCACATTTGTGGCATAGCGCACAAAATTATTCACCATCGAAATAATTATCCCTATGGGGCAAAACGAGTTCGAGATTAACCGATTGCCAGGGGTATTGCGAGTAAAAAAAGCCTTTTTTTTATAAGAAAATGTGATACAGAAAGTAAAAATCCGTAATTGCTTAAAATGCGGTCAGATCCGAGGCTTTATCGCGCAATTGCTTCATTTTTATCATGAATGTGATGACAAGAATATGACACTGGGAAAAGATCGTGGCGGGAAGGCTATCAGGGATCATGTCGATCCCTGATAGCTCACGTTAATTTAGGTTAGTTATTTGTTCAATTATTGTTGCGTTTTACCGGGAAGGTAACGATCGAACAGCGCTATTATCCTGTCGCTCAGTGGGGTCATCAAACACCACGGCAGCGCAATCAGCGCCACGGAGAGCGAACCGACGGCAATATCGGTGAACCAGTGAGCGCCAATCATTACGCGCGGGAAGGCAAAAACCACAAAAATAATCAGGGCTATGGCAAACGCTTTTCTGCCGAAATAGCGAAGCATAATTGCGGAAAAAATAAGCAGCATCATGCCGTGATCGCCGGGGAAACTGTCCTTCGACGCATCTTTTGTTGGAATATGCAGCAGTTCACTCACGCGATAAATATCGGTGAAAAAGAGCGTTGGGCTGGAACGCTTAACCGGAATAATCGCGGTGGCCAGCTGGTTAATGACGACGGCAAACAGCAGCATCACCAGACCGATAATCAGAATACGTCGACGCCCGGCTTTGTCCTCTTTCAGCCAGAAAGAGAGCATCAGGCATCCCATGGCCAGCAGCGAGAAGCCGTCGAAGGCGCGGTTGTTGGTGATGGCAACCAGCCACAGGAACGCGTTGCTCTTCACCAGCTCCTGGTTGAAGAAGTGGAAAATGGCAGAATCCAGCGGGAACCAGAAACCATGATCCGCCGGGATATACCAGGAGAAGAAAAGCGCCAGACCGGCGACATTAAGCAGTAATATCAGGGGAAATCGAGTTGTCATAACGTTCTGTATAGTGTGAAAACAGGGGCAACGTTAGCCGCCTGAACTTAAACGAATCCTCAACAGGCTGGACTGGAGGGCATTCCAGTCGGCGTTAACCGCACTAATTAACTCTATACGGCTGTCGGGCGGCGCCACGTTTTGCGTTTCAATAAAGAAATCGTCGCCCTGACGGTTGATTCGCACCAGCCCGTCTGGCGTGCGCATGATCCCTTTCACGCGATCGACGGGCGCAAGTCGGGCCCACTCGAGGATCCCGATGGTGTCGAAAACGGTTTCAGCATCAAAAATCCACCCGCAGGCCTGATATCCCTGACCGCTGTTCAGGTTACGGCGCCAGCGCTGGTGCTCCGGCAGACTCAGGGCTGCCAGGCCCTGCTTAACCGGGTGACTGTGCGCATGCTCCGCGCTGGCGGGCAACGCGGTGAGGTTCAGACGTGGAAGGTCAAGCAGGGCGCTATCAATATTCCCCTGGGTGGCCTGCACCCGCGTGCGATTGCCGCCGAAATGCTGCCACCACGACTCCAGCGCGGCCTGGCTTTCAGCCGTGGCGCGATCGGCTTTATTCGCGACTATAACGTCAGCCGAGGCGAGCTGATCGCGGAAGTTCTCATTGGCCAGCGACTTGTCATCCAGAAGCTGACGCGGATCGAGCAGGCACAGGGTGGCGCGCAGATCGATCCACGGCTCGTAAACCGGGGCGGTCAGTAGATCGAGGATCTGCTTCGGGTGACCCAGCCCGGTGGGTTCAATCAGCAGGCGGTCAGGTTTGCCCTGACGCAGCAGGGTATTGAGCCCGACCTGCATCGGCAGGCCATTGACGCAGCACATGCACCCGCCGGGGATCTCTTTAATCATTGCGCCGCTGGATGACAGCAGCGCGCCGTCAATGCCCACCTCGCCAAATTCATTGACCAGCACGGCCCATTTCTCGGCCGGATCTTTATTTGCCAGCAGGTGGAGAATTGAGGTGGTTTTACCGCTGCCGAGAAAACCGGTGATGAGGTTGGTTTTGGTCACGTGCGCTCCGGATGAGAATGGTGATGCTATAACACTATTCTCTATCCTGGCGAAAAACGTGCCCTGTGAGAAGGGGAAGGGCGAACGGAGGCCTCATCCGTTCGCATTAAGCGCAATAATCGTTAAAGATTTAACGTTTCGATAACAGCCTGACGTGCGCCGTGGCGGGTTATGCGCTCATAGGCCTGGCTGACAGCCTCCACAAAAACGCGATTATGCGCAAGATCGTGACCGAAGACCTCACTCAGCCCCAGCAGCGCGTGGACGCGGTTGGCGTCGCTGCTGGCATTGACGATGGCGCGGATTTTATCGCTAAGGGGATCGCGTACGTCAATCGCGTTTCCGCGTTCGTCGGTACCGCTGACGTAGCGTATCCAGCCGGCCACGCCCAGGGCCAGCAGCGACCACGGCGTATTTCGCTCAAGATGAACGCGGATCCCGTCCAGCATTCTCTGGGGCAGCTTCTGGCTACCGTCCATCGCGATTTGCCAGGTCCGGTGCTGGAGGGCCGGGTTGGCAAAGCGCTCCAGCAGGCTATCGGCGTAGGCGGTGAGGTCGACATCCTCAATACGTAATGTTGGGGCCTGCTCGTCCAGCATGAGTCGACGGGCGGCTTCACGGAACGCCGCGTCCTCCATGCATTCATTTATATGGGCGTAGCCGGCGAGGTACCCCAGATACGCCAGGAAAGAGTGGCTGCCGTTGAGCATGCGCAATTTCATCTGCTCCCACGGCAGAACATCCTGCACCATCTGGACACCGGCCACTTCCCACTCGGGACGTCCGGCGACAAAATTATCTTCTACGACCCACTGAATGAACGGCTCGCAGCTTATGGCGCACGGATCTTCCACGCCAAGCGCGTCGGTGATTTCCGCCAGCGAGGCCTCCGTTGCGGCGGGCACAATCCTGTCGACCATCGTCCCCGGGAAACTCACGTGGCTATCAATCCATTCAGATAACCCTGCGGAACGTTTTTGCGCCATGCCCAGCACCGCGTTTTTCACCACGTGCCCGTTGTCAGGGATATTGTCGCAGGACAGCACGGTAAACGCAGACAAGCCGCGCTCGCGGCGGCGGTGGAGGGCTTCGACCAGGATCCCTGGGGCCGAATGTGGCTCGGAGGGGTTTTCAAGGTCGTGGACGATCCGGGGGTTATTCAGATCGAGTTTTCCGGTCGCGGGATCGATGCAATAGCCTTTTTCCGTGATGGTGAGCGAGACAATCGCAACCTGAGGCTCGCAAAATTTCTCAATAATGGCGGGCAGGGAGTCCAGCTTTGCGTTCAGGCATTCATGGACGGCACCGACGATAATGGCCTCATTTCCTTCAGCCCCTTTTTCCAGCACTGTGAACAGATGATCCTGCGCGCGCAGCTGGCTCATCAGCACATCGCCGCTGAAAAGGCTAATCTCACAAATCCCCCAGTCGCCGCCTTTTTCATTCAGCACCCGATTTGTTAACAATGCCTGGTGCGCACGGTGAAACGCGCCAAAGCCAAAGTGGACGATGCGGGAGCGTAATGACTGGCGATCGTAGCGCGGTTGCTGAACCCGGGCAGGAAGGGCGGTGGAGGCAATTGTCTTCATGAGATACACACCTGATTAACCATTAATTAACAATGCCAGTGTAAAGTTATATGACAGCAAATAAAATTGGTGAGCCGTAAATATCCCCGTTATGTGAGTTTGATCAATCAATGTGTGGCGGTGTATTGACCCTTCACGGCAAACATGTATGGTAGTCGTCATTGCAGTAGCACATATTGGTATAACAACTTAAGAGGGTGAGGCAATGGAACAAACCTGGCGTTGGTACGGGCCGAACGATCCGGTTTCTCTTGATGATGTGCGTCAGGCTGGCGCAACGGGTGTCGTCACGGCGCTGCATCATATTCCAAACGGTCAGGTATGGCCGGTAGAGGAAATTCAACAGCGTCAGGCGCTGCTGGCGGAGAAGGGGTTAACCTGGTCTGTGGTGGAAAGCATCCCGGTTCATGAAGACATTAAAACCCATTCAGGGGAGTACCAGACCTGGATTGTTAACTACCAGCAGAGCATCCGTAACCTTGCGGCCTGCGGCATTGATACGGTCTGCTATAACTTCATGCCTATCCTCGACTGGACGCGAACCGACCTTGAATATCAGATGCCGGACGGCTCGAAAGCGCTGCGTTTCGATCAGATTGCCTTTGCGGCATTCGAACTGCACATTCTGAAACGCCCTGGCGCCGAAGCGGATTACACCGCGGAAGAGCAGCAGCAGGCGCGCGCGTGGTTTAACGCTGCCAGTGACGCGGACATCGAAAAGCTGACCCGTAATATTATTGCGGGCCTGCCTGGGGCCGAAGAGGGGTATACGCTGGATCAGTTCCGCGCGCGTCTGGCGGAATACGGTGATATTGATAAGCAGCAGCTGCGTGAAAACATGGCGTATTTCCTGCGCGCTATCGTGCCGGTTGCGGAAGAGGTAGGGGTTCGCCTGGCCGTGCATCCGGACGATCCACCGCGTCCTATCCTCGGCCTGCCGCGTATCGTGTCTACGATTGAAGATATGCAGTGGCTGAAAGAGACGGTAAACAGCATTTACAACGGTTTTACCATGTGTACCGGCTCCTACGGCGTGCGTGCGGATAACGACCTGGTGCGGATGATTGAAACCTTCGGCGATCGTATCCACTTCACGCATCTGCGCGCGACCTGCCGCGAAGAGAATCCAAAAACCTTCCACGAGGCGGCGCACCTGGGCGGTGATGTGAATATGGTGGCGGTGGTAGACGCCATTCTGGCGGAAGAGGCGCGTCGTAAGCAGGCGGGCGATGTGCGTCCTATTCCGTTCCGCCCTGACCACGGTCACCAGATGCTGGACGATCTGCGCAAGAAAACCAACCCGGGCTATTCGGCGATTGGCCGTCTTAAAGGCATGGCGGAAGTGCGCGGCGTTGAGCTGGCGCTGAAGATGACGAAGTATCCGGAGCTTCTGTAGCCTGAATTGATACAATAAAAAAACCGGCCTGAGAGCCGGTTTTTGTGTTTTTGTAGGTCGGGTAAGGCGAAGCCGCTACCCGACAAACGCCGCAATCAGTCAGCGCGACCCATATAGCGTTTTTCTTCGATATGGATGCGGATTTTCTCGCCAGCGGAGAGGTATTCCGGTACCTGCACAACCAGGCCGGTCGTCAGGGTAGCCGGTTTGTTGCGCGCGCTTGCTGACGCGCCTTTGATGCCAGGCGCCGTTTCAACGATTTCCAGATCGACGGTCTGAGGCAGTTCCAGCGCCAGCAGCACGCCGTCCCAGGTCAGAACCTGCATGTCAGGCATGCCGCCTTCAGGGATAAACAGCAGCTCTTCTTCAATTTGATCTTTGGTGAAGATGTACGGGGTGTAATCTTCTTTATCCATGAACACGTATTCGTTGCCGTCGATGTAGGAGAAATCAACATAGCGACGGGTCAGGGTCACGGTATCGACGATATCGTCACCTTTAAAGCGCTCTTCCACTTTCAGGCCGGTACGCACATCGGCGAAACGCATTTTGTACAGCGTTGCTGCACCACGGGCGCTCGGGGCCTGAATGTCGATATCTTTCACAATCAGCAATTTGCCGTTGTAATTCAGCACCATACCTTTCTTAATTTCGTTCGCTCTTGGCATTGCAGTAATCCTGTTTACGGGAGGTAAAAAATATCGCGCCAAATTACTCGCGCGCGGCCTTTCAGGCAAGAGGAATTCGTGGCTTTTGCTATCAATACGCAAAAGGTGTTACTGTGCGCGCGATGCCCGACTCGCGGGCGATCGTCAGCGAAAGAGAGCATTTATGGATTGCCGTCCCGATTGTGGCGCGTGCTGTACTGCACCGTCCATTTCAAGCCCCATTCCAGGAATGCCCGAGGGCAAGCCTGCCAATACCCGCTGCGTTCAGCTCTCGGAAACCAACCTGTGCATGATCTTTGGCTCACCGTTGCGCCCGAAAGTCTGCTCCGGGCTTCAGCCCGCTGCCGAAATGTGCGGCAGCACGCGAGAGCAGGCGATGACGTACCTTCTTGAACTTGAAACGCTCACTGCGCCTTAAACATCTTTAATTCTCGCCAGGCAGGCCATCGTCAGCGTACACATCACCAGCGCAATCCAGAACACCGTGTGATAGTTCCAGATTTCGGCCACGACACCGGCCATTGAGCCCGCGATAATCCAGCCCACGCGGGTGGTATTAGTATAAAGGGTGGTGGCTGAGCCTGCCTGACCCGGCATCAGATCCTGGAAATAGAGCATGCCTATCCCGGCGAGAATGCCAATATAGATGGCGTTCAGCAGCTGTAACGCCAGCAACAGCCCAGGCGTATGTACCGTCAGCATACCGATATAAAACAGCAGACCGGCGACAGCGGCGATGCGCATTAAAAACCGCTTTCCGAAGCGCTTAGCGTAATAGCCCGCGATGAGCATCGTCGGGATCTCAAGCCCGGCCGCGGTGCCCATCATGATGCCCGCCAGCTTCTCCGACAGGTGCAGTTCATTAATAATAAACAGCGGCATATTGATGATATACAGGCTGTTGGTGCCCCACATCATAGTGCAGATAACAAACAGGAGCAGGGAATCGCGGCGGTTACGGCGCGGCGCTTCCACTACGCCCGTTGCCACTTTGGGCTCTTTGCGCATGGACGGCAGGAAGAACCACACCAGCGCGCCGCACGCCACAAACGCAACGGCCGCACTCAGGTACATCACCGTAAAACCAAAACCCATCGCCAGCGCGTAGGCCAGCGGCGGACCAATCACCCATGCCAGCGATACCTGCGCACGCAGGACAGAGCTGAACATCACCGCTTCACGTCCGGTATGGTCCGCGTGTTCGCGGGCAAGGGCGAACAGCTGAGGGTTTGCCGTTGAGCCAAAGCTGCTCAGAAATACCCCGACGAAGAGCAGAATGAAATAGTTGCGGTTCCAGGCAAACAGAACGCAGGCCATGACCCCCAGCAAGCAGCAGAAAACGATCAGGCTTTTACGATCGCCTTTTCTGTCGGATCGCCCCGCCAGAAACTGGCTGACCAGGATGCCGATAATGGCGCTTCCGGTGAAAAAGAAGCCCACCATCGCCGGACGGACGTGAACCTCATTTGTCAGGAATAAGCTCAATGTCGGCGTCTGTAACGCGCCGGCAATGCCCGTGAAGAAGGCAACAACCAGGAATGCCGCAGAGGTCAAATCAAAGGGCTTCGGCGAGACGGCCGCAGGGGTGTTATGCATGTTTTATAATTAGCGAGTAGCAGAGAGGGGCGGAGTTTACGCCGTCAGCTAAAAAATAAACAGTGGGTGCGGTCAATGATGCCACGAAAAATCAAAATGGCATTTCAACTTACCTCTCACCCGGCTGACCTTAGCTGAAACTGGCTTGCTGAACTTCAGCAAAATTCAGCTGAACGAAGAAGAAATGTGCTGTATCTCTAAATTCTGAGATCGGAAATACGAGTTTACTTGCAAGACATTGCAGAAAGCGCAAGACTTTTTGAAACGTTTCAGCGCTATCTTGTTTTAACAAACGGAGCAGGCTAGCGCATTTTTTCTCATTAAAGCTGAAACGATTCAAGTTCAGCAGGAGTGGAGAACCATGTTCCAGTTATCTGTTCAGGATATCCACCCGGGCGCTCAGGCCGGGGATAAAGAAGAGGCTATTCGCCAGGTTGCCGCTGCGCTCGTGCTGGCGGGTAACGTCGCGGACGGCTATGTCAACGGCATGCTGGCGCGCGAGCAGCAGACCTCAACCTTCCTCGGCAATGGCATTGCCATTCCGCACGGCACAACCGATACCCGCGATCAGGTGTTGAAAACCGGCGTTAAGGTTTATCAGTTCCCGCAGGGCGTGCTCTGGGGCGACGGTCAGGTAGCCTATGTGGCCATCGGTATCGCGGCCAGCAGCGACGAACACCTAGGCCTGCTGCGTCAGCTGACGCATGTCCTGAGCGATGACGATGTGGCTGAACAGCTTAAGTCCGCCACCACAGCTGAAGAGCTGCGTGCGTTGCTGATGGGCGAAAAACAGAGCGAAGCGCTGAAACTGGATAATGAAACGCTGACGCTGGATGTGGTTGCCTCCGATCTGGTGACGCTGCAGGCGCTGAACGCGGGCCGTCTGAAAGAAGCCGGCGCGGCGGATGCCACGTTTGTGACGCGCGTGATTAACGATAAGCCGTTGAATCTGGGTCAGGGTATCTGGCTGAACGACAGTGCTGAAGGCAACCTGCGCAGCGCTATCGCCGTGAGCCGCGCGGCCAATGCGTTTGACGTAGAAGGCGAGCCTGCAGCCATGCTGGTGACCGTGGCGATGAACGATGAACAGCCGGTTTCCGTGCTGAAGCGTCTGGGCGATCTGCTGCTGAACAACAAAGCTGAAAAACTGCTGAACGCTGATGCCTCCACCGTGCTGGCGCTGCTGACCAGTGATGATGCGCCGACTGAAGACGTGCAGACCGCTGAGTTCGTGGTACGTAACGAGCACGGCCTGCATGCCCGTCCGGGCACCATGCTGGTGAATACCATTAAACAATTCGAGAGTGAGATCACCGTGGCGAATCTTGATGGCACGGGCAAACCTGCCAACGGCCGTAGTCTGATGAAAGTTGTCGCGCTGGGCGTGAAGAAAGGGCACCGTCTGCGTTTCACCGCACAGGGTGCTGATGCTGAACAGGCGCTGAAAGCGATTGGCGATGCCATCGCGGCGGGTCTGGGGGAGGGCGCATAATGAGCAGACGTGTTGCGACTATTACGCTGAACCCGGCTTATGACCTGGTAGGATTTTGCCCGGAAATTGAGCGCGGCGAAGTCAACCTCGTGCGTACCACTGGCCTGCATGCTGCGGGTAAAGGGATTAACGTCGCGAAAGTGCTCAAGGATCTCGGTATCGACGTCACCGTAGGTGGATTCCTCGGTAAAGATAACCAGGATGGTTTCCAGCAGCTGTTCAGCGAGCTGGGCATTGCCAACCGTTTTCAGGTTGTTCAGGGCCGTACCCGTATCAACGTTAAGCTGACGGAGAAAGACGGTGAAGTGACTGACCTGAACTTCTCTGGCTTCGAAGTGACGCCGTCAGACTGGGAGCGTTTTGTGAACGATTCTCTGACCTGGCTCGGTCAGTTTGACATGGTCTGCGTCAGCGGCAGCCTGCCGTCCGGCGTGAGCCCGGAAGCGTTTACCGACTGGATGACGCGTCTGCGCAGCCAGTGCCCGTGCATCATTTTTGACAGCAGCCGCGATGCGCTGGTTGCGGGCCTGAAAGCCTCGCCGTGGCTGGTGAAGCCGAATCGCCGCGAGCTGGAGATCTGGGCGGGTCGTAAGCTGCCAGAATTAAAAGATGTGATTGACGCTGCCCATGCGCTGCGCGAGCAGGGTATCGCTCACGTGGTGATCTCGCTTGGTGCAGAAGGCGCGTTGTGGGTTAACGCGTCTGGCGAATGGATCGCCAAACCGCCGTCAATGGAAGTTGTGAGTACCGTTGGCGCAGGGGATTCCATGGTTGGCGGCCTGATTTATGGTCTGCTGATGCGTGAATCCAGTGAACATACTTTACGTCTTGCCACTGCCGTTGCTGCCCTGGCCGTAAGCCAGAGCAATGTCGGTATTACCGATCGTACCCAGTTAGCCGCGATGATGGCGCGCGTTGACTTAAAACCTTTTAACTAACAGCAGGAGAGGAATAATGAAAACGCTGCTGATCATTGACTCCGGTCTCGGACAGGCTCGCGCCTATATGGCGAAGACCTTGCTGGGCGCGGCGGCACAAAAAGCACATCTGGAGATTATCGATAATCCAGGCGATGCAGAACTGGCCATTGTACTGGGCGACAAAATCCCGGCTGACAGTGCGCTGAACGGCAAAAAAGTGTGGCTGGGCGATATTAATCGCGCGGTGGCACACCCGGAACTGTTCCTGAGCGAAGCGAAAGGTCACGCGTCTGTCTACAGCGCGCCTGTCGCAACGGCACCGGCTGCGGCCACGGGTCCAAAACGCATTGTTGCGGTGACGGCCTGCCCGACGGGCGTGGCTCACACTTTTATGGCGGCTGAAGCCATTGAAACCGAAGCGAAAAAACGCGGCTGGTGGGTAAAAGTTGAAACGCGTGGCTCCGTCGGTGCCGGCAACGCTATCACCCCAGAAGAAGTGGCTGAGGCCGATCTGGTGATCGTGGCGGCGGATATCGAAGTGGACCTGGCGAAATTTGCCGGTAAGCCAATGTACCGTACGTCTACCGGCCTGGCGCTGAAAAAGACCGCGCAGGAGTTTGATAAAGCGCTGGTGGAAGCGAAGCCGTATCAGGCAACCGGCGCGCGTCAAACCGCGACAGAAGGTAAGAAAGAGTCTGCGGGCGCCTATCGCCATCTGTTGACCGGCGTGTCTTACATGCTGCCGATGGTGGTGGCGGGTGGTCTGTGTATCGCTCTCTCGTTCGCGTTTGGTATCACCGCGTTTAAAGAACAAGGCACGCTGGCCGCTGCGCTGATGCAGATCGGCGGTGGTTCAGCCTTCGCTCTGATGGTGCCGGTACTGGCGGGCTTTATTGCCTTCTCCATCGCTGACCGTCCTGGCCTGACGCCGGGCCTTATCGGCGGTATGCTGGCCGTGAGCACGGGTTCCGGCTTTATCGGCGGGATTATCGCAGGCTTCCTGGCCGGTTACGTCGCGAAGCTCATCAGCTCGAAGCTCAAGCTGCCGCAGAGTATGGAAGCGCTGAAACCGATCCTGATCATCCCGCTGATTTCCAGCCTGGTTGTCGGTCTGGCGATGATTTACCTGATTGGTAAGCCGGTTGCGGGCATCCTGGCGGGTCTGACCCACTGGCTGCAAACCATGGGTACCGCAAACGCGGTTCTGCTGGGTGCAATCCTCGGTGGCATGATGTGTACCGACATGGGTGGTCCGGTGAACAAAGCGGCTTACGCCTTTGGTGTTGGCCTGCTGAGTACCCAGACCTACGCGCCAATGGCGGCGATCATGGCGGCCGGTATGGTGCCTCCTCTGGCTCTCGGCCTGGCGACGATTATTGCCCGTCGTAAGTTCGATAAAGCACAGCAGGAAGGCGGCAAAGCGGCGCTGGTGCTGGGTCTGTGCTTCATCACCGAAGGGGCGATTCCGTTCGCGGCTCGTGACCCAATGCGTGTACTGCCTTGCTGTATCGCGGGTGGCGCGGTAACGGGGGCAATCTCCATGGCGATTGGCGCGAAGCTGATGGCACCACACGGCGGTCTGTTCGTGCTGCTGATCCCTGGCGCCATCACCCCGGTACTGGGCTACCTGCTGGCCATCGTTGCCGGTACGCTGGTGGCGGGTCTCTCTTACGCAGTGCTGAAACGTCCGGAAGCGGAAGTCGTGGCAAAAGCAGCGTAAGCGATAAACAACAAAAAAGCCGGGTTGCATTACGCACCCGGCTTTTTTTATGCCGCCTGTTCAGCGGTTTGCTGTGCCTTCAGCCAGGCAATCTCTTCTGCCCAGATATCCGGATTAATGGTTTCCAGCACCATCGGAATACCGTCGAAGCGGGCGTCCTGCATAATGAAGCGGAACGCATCGTGACCTATGTTGCCTTCGCCCAGGCTGTGGTGGCGGTCAACGCGGCTGCCAAAGGCGCTTTTCGCATCGTTCAGGTGCATTCCACGCAGGTACTTAAAGCCCACAATGCGCTCGAACTCATCAAACGTGTTTTTCGTTGCCTCGGTGGTGCGCAGGTCGTAACCGGCGGCAAACGCGTGGCAGGTATCAATGCACACGCCGACGCGGGATTTATCCTCCACGCCGTCGATAATCGCCGCCAGATGTTCGAACCTAAAGCCGAGGTTGCTGCCCTGACCGGCGGTATTCTCAATCACCGCGGTGACGCCTTTGGTCTTGTCCAGCGTGATGTTGATGGACTCGGCAATACGCGCCAGGCAGGCATCTTCATCGATTTGCATCAGATGGCTACCCGGATGGAAGTTCAGCAGCGTCAGCCCCAGCTGTTCGCAGCGCTGTACTTCATCAAGAAACGCCTCGCGGGATTTTTCCAGCGCCTCTTCAACCGGGTGACCGAGGTTGATCAGGTAGCTGTCGTGGGGAAGGATTTGGCCTGGCCCGTAGTGATACTTCTCACAGGCAGCCTTGAAATCATCAATCACTTCAGCGGTGAGCGCTGCGGCGCGCCACTGGCGCTGGTTTTTGGTGAACAGGGCGAAAGCGGTCGCCTCGATTTCGGCGGCGCGAATGGCGGCATTCGCAAGGCCACCTGCAGCGCTGACGTGCGCTCCAACATATTTCATAAAAAAACTCCTGCTAACCCGAAACGCTTATGATAGCGGGTTAGCAGGAGAAGGACGAGATGGTTTATGCCATCAGGCTGTGCACCGCGAGGTTAATGGCACCGCCGCCGACAATCAGCCAGATGAAGAGCACCAGCGCCATCAGCAGCGGTTTCGCACCGGCTTTTTTCAGCGCGCTGACGTGTGTGGTGACCCCCAGCGCCGCCATGGCCATCGCCAGCAGTACCGTATCCAGCGTTACCAGCATATCGACAACGGCTTTCGGCAGCAGGTGGAAGGAGTTGAAAATCGCCACCACGATAAACAGGATCGCAAACCACGGAACGGTGATTTTGCTCTTCTGGTTACTGTCTGCTGGTGCCAGCTGCTTAACCCGCGCGGCAAGGAAAATCAGGAACGGGGCCAGCATCATCACGCGCAGCATTTTGGCAATCACCGCCGCGTTTTCGGCGTCCGGGTTAATGGCATGTCCTGCCGCCACCACCTGAGCCACTTCGTGCATGGTCGAACCGATGTAGATGCCGTAGGTTTCCGGGCTAAACCAGTGGGCAACCAGCGGATACATGGCCGGGTAGAGGAAAATCGCCAGCGTACCGAAGATCACCACCGTCGCTACCGCCACGGTCACCTTGCTGGCTTCGGCTTTAACGACGGGCTCTGTTGCCAGCACCGCCGCGGCCCCACAGATACTGCTCCCCGCACCGATCAGCCAGCTGGTTTGCTTATCCAGGCCAAAGACTTTCTGGCCGATAAAGCAGGCCAGCAAAAAGGTGCTGGTCAGGGTCAGGACGTCGATGGCGATTCCGCTTACGCCCACATCCGCAATCTGCGAAAAGGTGAGACGGAAGCCGTAAAGAATGATCCCAAGACGCAGCAGGTGCTGTTTGGCAAAGATCACGCCGCCGTCGCAGGATTTCCAGATATGTGGGTAAACGGTGTTACCCACGACCATGCCCAGCAAAATGGCCAGCGTCAACGCGCTAAAACCCGCGCCTGCGATAGCCGGGATGCTGCCGCCCCATAGCGCGACGGCGGTGACCGCAGCGCTGAGCGCAAGACCCGGCACGAAGTGCCACACTGTACGATGATGTTGTAAGGTGATTTCTGACATAACCTTCTCCTTTGTCTGGCTAAAGGTTACGGCGCTCTGGCTTAAAAATAAAATTGATTATATACTTATAATCAATCTATATAAGTGGTAAGCAACCATGCACATTACATTGCGTCAGCTGGAAGTGTTTGCCGAGGTGCTAAAAAGCGGCTCGACGACCCAGGCGTCACAAATGCTGGCGCTCTCGCAGTCTGCGGTCAGCGCGGCGTTGACCGATCTTGAAGGACAGCTGGGCGTGCAGCTTTTCGACAGGGTAGGGAAGCGTCTGGTGGTGAACGAGCACGGTCGTCTTCTTTATCCACGCGCGCTGGCGCTGCTGGAGCAGGCTATCGAAATCGAACAGCTGTTCCGCGAAGACAACGGCGCGATCCGCGTCTATGCCAGCAGCACCATCGGGAACTACATCCTGCCGGAAGTGATTGCCCGCTACCGCCGGGATTTCCCGACTCTGCCGCTGGAGATGAGCGTGGGCAATAGCCAGGACGTCATCAACGCGGTGATCGATTTCCGCGTGGATATCGGCCTCATCGAAGGACCCTGCCATAACGTCGATATCATTGCCGAGCCCTGGCTGGAAGATGAGCTGGTGGTGTTTGCGTCCCCGGCCTCGTCGTTATTGCAGGGCGAGGTGACGCTGGAGCGCCTGGCGCAGGCGCAGTGGATCCTGCGCGAGCAGGGCTCCGGCACGCGTGAAATTGTCGATTATCTGCTGCTTTCCCATCTGCCGCATTTCCAGCTAGGGATGGAGCTGGGGAACTCTGAGGCGATCAAGCACGCGGTGCGTCATGGCCTGGGGATCAGCTGTCTTTCCCGGCGCGTCATTGCCGAACAGCTGGAAACGGGGTCGCTGGTTGAAATCCCGGTTCCATTGCCGAAGCTGGTGCGCACGCTGTGGTGCATTCATCATCGTCAGAAACACCTTTCCAGCTCGCTGCAGCGTTTTCTGCGCTACTGCGAGATGTAATCTTCCCCTCATCCTGACCCTCTCCCCAAAGGGGAGAGGGAAAAATTATGCTTTACTTATAATCCTGGCCGAGTCATGAAGCTCTCTTATAACTGAGTATTTCTGCCGGAAGGAACACGGATCGTCTGCTACAATCGCGCCTCATTTATTAAATGGACAGCATTTTCATATGGTTTCAGAAATTAAAACCACAGAAGCGCCCACGCTACGTCGTGAACTCAAGGCGCGTCACCTGACGATGATCGCCATTGGAGGCTCAATCGGTACAGGTCTTTTCGTTGCCTCTGGCGCAACGATTTCGGCAGCCGGCCCGGGTGGGGCACTTTTCTCTTATATCCTGATTGGCCTGATGGTGTACTTCCTGATGACCAGTCTCGGCGAACTGGCCGCGTACATGCCGGTATCCGGTTCGTTTTCGACCTACGGTCAAAAATACGTTGAAGAAGGCTTCGGCTTCGCGCTGGGCTGGAACTACTGGTACAACTGGGCGGTCACTATCGCCGTTGACCTCGTCGCCGCGCAGCTGGTAATGAACTGGTGGTTCCCGGATACGCCGGGCTGGATCTGGAGCGCCCTGTTCCTGGCCGTCATCTTCCTGCTGAACTACATCTCCGTGCGCGGTTTCGGCGAAGCGGAATACTGGTTCTCTTTGATCAAAGTGGCAACCGTCATCATCTTTATCGTCGTCGGTGTGGCGATGATCGTTGGTATTTTCAAAGGCGCAGAACCTGCGGGCTGGAGTAACTGGACAACAGGCGATGCGCCGTTTGCCGGTGGACTGTCGGCGATGATTGGCGTGGCGATGATTGTCGGTTTCTCCTTCCAGGGGACCGAGCTGATTGGTATCGCTGCCGGTGAGTCAGAGAACCCTGAGAAAAATATTCCGCGCGCGGTTCGTCAGGTCTTCTGGCGTATCCTGCTGTTCTACGTGTTCGCGATCCTCATTATCAGCCTGATCATTCCGTACACCGATCCAAGCCTGCTGCGTAATGACGTTAAAGATATTAGCGTCAGTCCGTTCACGCTGGTCTTCCAGCACGCCGGTCTGCTTTCTGCTGCGGCAGTGATGAACGCCGTTATCCTGACCGCTGTGCTTTCAGCCGGTAACTCCGGGATGTACGCGTCCACCCGTATGCTCTACACGCTGGCATGCGACGGTAAAGCCCCGCGTATCTTCGCGAAGCTGTCCCGTGGCGGGGTACCGCGTAACGCGCTGTATGCCACCACGGTGATTGCCGGTCTGTGCTTCCTGACCTCTATGTTTGGCAACCAGACGGTGTACCTGTGGCTGCTTAACACGTCCGGAATGACGGGCTTTATTGCCTGGCTGGGGATTGCCATTAGCCACTACCGTTTCCGCCGTGGCTTCGTCAAACAGGGTCACGATATTAACTCGCTGCCGTATCGCTCCGGCTTCTTCCCGCTGGGTCCCATTTTCGCCTTCATTCTGTGCCTGATCATTACGCTTGGACAGAACTATGAAGCGTTCCTGGCGGACACCATTGACTGGGGCGCCGTCACGGCGACCTACATTGGTATTCCGCTGTTCCTCGTCATCTGGTTTGGTTACAAGCTGACGAAAGGAACAAAATTCGTTCGCTACAGTGAAATGGAATTCCCGGAACGATTTAAACAATAACCGCACTTCCTCTCTATTAGCCCGCTCGTTTGAGCGGGCTTTTTTATTCCCACATTCTGAAACAAAGATATATTTCTTAACAATTCAATTGATAATAATTATCGTTTGCTTTATCGTTATCAAAAATAAGCGTGCTACCGACCCACCGCAGATGTGGGCGGCAGGGAAGACGCTGTGAGCAATGATGATTTGATTGAGTTGTATTTACCTCATGGAGATATGGAATGTTTAGGTTGAATCCCTTCGTCAGGGGAGGACTTTGCGCGTCCGCAATGTCCCTGGCCCTGCCTGTTATCGCAGCGGAATCCGGCGACACAATGGTTATCACGGCCTCCGCGACCGAGCAAAACCTGAAAGACGCACCGGCAAGCATCAGCGTCATCACCCAGGAAGATTTGCAGCGCAAACCCGTTCAGAACCTGAAAGATGTGTTACGGGATGTGCCGGGCGTGCAGCTCACGAGCGAAGGGGACAACCGTAAAGGGGTAAGTATTCGCGGACTGGACAGCAGCTACACGCTGATCCTAATTGACGGCAAGCGCGTCAATTCCCGTAACGCGGTATTCCGCCATAATGATTTCGACCTCAACTGGGTGCCGGTTGACGCCATCGAACGAATTGAAGTGGTGCGCGGACCGATGTCTTCTCTTTACGGCTCCGATGCGCTGGGCGGCGTGGTGAACATTATCACCAAAAAAATCGGCCAGAAATGGACGGGTACCCTGAGCGCAGATTCCACGGTTCAGGAACATCGCGACCGTGGAGACACCTACAACGGTCAATTCTATACCAGCGGTCCGCTGGTGGACGGTCTGCTGGGGCTGAAAGCCTACGGTAGCCTCGCAAAGCGTGAGAAAGACGGTCAGCAGAAGTCCTCTACCACGGCGAGCGGTGAAACACCGCGCATTGAAGGCTTCACCAGCCGCGATGCGAATGTGGAATTCGCCTGGACGCCGTCTGAAAATCATGACTTTACGGCGGGCTACGGTTTCGACCGTCAGGATCGTGACTCGGATTCTCTCGACAAAAACCGCCTTGAGCGTCAGAACTACTCTCTCAGCCACAACGGCCGCTGGGGCGTCGGCAACAGCGAGCTGAAGGTGTACGGCGAGAAGGTGGATAACAAAAACCCGGGCAACAGCAATCCGATCACCTCCGAGAGCAACGCGGTGGACGGGAAATACGTGCTGCCGCTGGGCGACATCAACCAGCTGATGACCTTCGGCGGCGAATGGCGTCACGATAAGCTGAAGGATCCGGTCAACCTGACGGGCGGTTCCGGCAGCAGTACGTCGACAAGCCAGTATGCCCTGTTCCTGGAGGACGAGTGGCGTATCTTTGAACCTCTGGCGCTGACCACCGGCATCCGTATGGATGACCATGATACCTACGGCGACCACTGGAGCCCGCGCGCCTATCTGGTCTACAACGCGACCGATACCGTAACGGTGAAAGGGGGCTGGGCGACCGCGTTTAAAGCGCCGTCACTGCTGCAGCTGAGCCCGGACTGGGTCACCGGCTCGTGCCGAGGTGCCTGTGAGATTGTCGGTAACCCGGATCTGAAACCAGAGACCAGCGAGAGCTTCGAGTTAGGTCTCTACTACAGCGGGGAAGAGGGCTGGTTAGAGGGCGTGCAGGCCAGCGTGACCACCTTCCAGAATAACGTCGATGACCGCATCAGCATCAGCCGTACGGCCAATGCGAAGCAGGCGCAGAGCTACCCTAACTACGTTGGCCTGAATGCTGACGGTGAACCGATATTCCGCTATTACAACGTCAACAAGGCGCGCATCCGTGGGGTGGAGACCGAGCTGAAATTCCCGCTGGCGGACGACTGGAAAGTGACGCTGAACTACACCTACAACGACGGTCGTGATATCAGCAACGGCGGCAACAAGCCGCTGTCCGATCTGCCGTTCCACACCGCCAACGGGACCGTTGACTGGAAGGCGACGCAGGACTGGTCGTTCTATGTTCAGGGCAACTACACCGGTGAGAAACGCGCGCTGACCAGCAGCGACCCAACGCCGGGTGGTTATGTTATCTGGAATACCGGCGCCGCGTGGCAGGCGACGAAAAGCGTGAAGTTGCGTGCGGGCGTGCAAAACCTGCTGGACAAAGATCTGAGCCGCGACGATTACAGCTACACGGAAGATGGCCGTCGCTACTTTGTCGGTGTGGATTATAAGTTCTGATGTAACCTTTATGCCCGGTGGCGCTTCGCTTACCGGGCCTACAAAACCCACGAATGTAGGCCGGGTAAGGCAAAGCCGCCACCCGGCAATCGGCCGCACTTACCCGAACAAATGCTCCGCATGGAAGCGGAGATGATCCTCAATGAAGGACGCAATGAAGTAATAGCTGTGATCGTATCCCGGCTGAATGCGCAGCGTCAGCGGCCAGTCCTTCTGGCGTGCCGCTTCTGCCAGCACCGCAGGCTGCAGCTGTCCGGCGAGGAACTGATCCGCATCGCCCTGATCGATAAGCATCGGGATAGCATTTTCTGAGCTGCTGGCCAGCATCAGCGCGCAGCTGTCCCATGCCTGCCATTTTTCCGCATCCTCACCCAGATAGTGTGTGAAGGCTTTCTGCCCCCACGGCACCTGTGTTGGGTTCACAATCGGTGCAAATGCCGACACGCTGACGTATTTCCCCGGATTTTTCAGCGCCATGATGAGCGCCCCGTGTCCGCCCATTGAGTGGCCGCTGATCGCGCAGCGCTCGCCGACCGCAAACTGCGACTGCACCAGCGCAGGAAGTTCATCGCGGAGGTAATCATACATGCGGTAGTGGCGCGCCCAGGGCTGCTCGGTCGCATTGAGATAAAACCCGGCGCCTTTGCCCAGGTCGTATCCGGCATCGTCGGCCACATCGTCGCCACGCGGGCTGGTGTCTGGCATCACCAGCGCAATGCCCAGCTCGGCGGCAATACGCTGCGCGCCCGCTTTGGTGGTGAAGTTTTCGTCGTTGCAGGTCAGGCCGGAAAGCCAGAACAGAACCGGTGGATTTTCCGTCTGCGGCAGGAAAATGCTGAACGTCATTGCACAGTTCAGGGTGGTGGAGTCGTGCCGCCAGCGCTGCTGTCGACCTTCAAAACAACGGTGCTCTTCGAGCAGTTCCATGCAGGGCTCCTTAATGAGAATGCGTATTCATAAAAACCATAATACAGCCTTTTCATTGACCTGTGAGTAACTTTCACTTTCGCCAGAGGGCGAGATGCTGCATCATAAATTTACTTTTCTTTAACATTTGGAGCGGTCATGGCGCTGCGTATTGCGCTCAGTGGGTTTGTCGTTCTGGTGGTGGCGATGGGGATAGGGCGCTTTGCCTTTACGCCCCAGGTGCCACTGATGATTGCTGCCGGACAGCTTACGCTGACCAGCGCGGGTCTGGTGGCGGCGATGAATTACCTGGGCTATCTGGTGGGCGCATGGGATGCCATGCGTGCGCACCGCTTTGTGGAAACGCGCCTCTGGCTTGGCATCACCGGCGCGGTGGCGCTGACGCTGCTCTCCGCGGCGGCGGAAAACGCCGTCGTGCACGGCCTGCTGCGTTTTGTCATCGGCTGCATGAGCGGCTGGTCGATGGTACTCATTGCCGCCTGGACCAACGAACGGCTGGGGCAGCTCGGTAAACCGGGGCTGAGCGCTGCGGTGTTTGCCGGACCGGGGGCGGGCATCGCCCTGAGCGGGCTGCTCGCCGTCTATATCCAGGCGAAATCCCTGTCGGCCGGGGCGGCATGGCAAATCTACGGCGTGCTGGCGCTGGTGCTGATTGCCCTGGTGGCGCGCTACCTGCCGCGATCCGGGCAGCTCCATCGACCCGGAACCGCGCCGGAGCCGCTGCTGCTGACGGCGGATTTAAAGCGCCTGGTCTGGAGCTACAGCCTGGCCGGGTTTGGCTATATCCTCCCGGCGACCTTCCTGTCGCAAATGGCGGCGGTGCGTTTTCCCGGCAGCCTGTTTGCCCAGTTTGTCTGGCCGATTTTTGGTCTCGCCGCCGTGGTGGGCATTGCGCTCAGTATTCTTTTACGCCACACCTCAACGGCTAACCGCAGGCTGGCTATCGTGCTGTGGTTACAGGGGGCGGGCGTGCTGGCGGCCTGGCTGCTGCCGGGGATTGGCGGTTTGCTGACGGGCGGGCTGCTGGTGGGAGGCGGCTTTTTGTGTGCCGTGCAGCTCTCTCTTTTATACGGTCGCGAGCTGGCGCCAAACCACACGCGCTATATGGCCGGCCTGCTCACCACCGGGTATGCGATAGGGCAATTGATTGGCCCGATGACCTCGGCGTTATCAACCTGGCTTACCCACCGACTGGAGCCCGCGCTGGGGCTGGCGGGCGTTGCGCTGTTCGTCGGCGGAGCCCTGGTCTGGAATCGTCACGCTGAAAGGCAACAGCAATTGCAATAATTATCGTCGTGAATACTGGATTATGTGCGCCGCCTCACGCACAATGAGCGCATACTTTTGCCACAACGAGGGCAAAAGACGCCACACCTGCAGGAGAACAAAATGTCATCACTCAGTAAAGAAGCTGCCCTGGTCCACGAAGCCCTGGTTGCGCGCGGTCTTGAAACGCCACTGCGTCCGCCCGTACAGGATTTGGACAATGAAACCCGCAAGCGTCTGATTGCCGGTCATATGACCGATATCATGGAGCTGCTGAATCTCGATCTGAGTGACGACAGTCTGATGGAGACGCCGCACCGCATCGCGAAAATGTACGTCGACGAAATTTTCTCGGGTCTGGATTACGCCAACTTCCCGAAAATCACCGTCATTGAAAACAAGATGAAAGTGGATGAGATGGTGACGGTCCGCGATATCACGCTGACCAGCACCTGCGAACACCATTTCGTGACCATCGACGGTAAAGCGACCGTGGCGTATATCCCCAAAGATACGGTGATTGGCCTGTCGAAGATCAACCGCATCGTGCAGTTCTTTGCTCAGCGTCCGCAGGTGCAGGAGCGCCTGACCCAGCAGATCCTGACCGCGCTGCAAACGCTGCTGGGCACCAATAACGTGGCCGTCTCTATCGACGCGGTTCACTACTGCGTGAAGGCGCGCGGCGTGCGCGATGCCACCAGTGCGACCACCACAACCTCGCTGGGCGGTCTGTTTAAATCGAGCCAGAATACCCGCCAGGAGTTCCTGCGCGCCGTACGTCACCACAACTAAGTCTTACAGGGCAGGGACCATGGAGCGAAACGTCACGCTCGATTTTGTTCGCGGCGTAGCCATTCTCGGTATCCTGCTGCTTAATATCACCGCCTTCGGTTTGCCGAAGGCGGCTTATCTCAATCCTGCATGGTATGGCGACATCACGCGCAGTGATGCCTGGACGTGGGCGATCCTCGACCTCTTTGCGCAGGTCAAATTCCTCACGCTCTTTGCCCTGCTGTTTGGCGCAGGCCTGCAGCTTCTCCTCAAACGCGGTACGCGCTGGATCCAGTCGCGCCTGACGCTGCTGGTTATCCTCGGCTTTATTCACGGCCTGTTCTTCTGGGACGGCGATATTCTTCTCGCGTATGGGTTAGTCGGGCTCATCTGCTGGCGTCTGATTCGCGATGCGCACAGCGTTAAAAGCCTGTTTAACACTGGCGTGATGCTCTATGTCATGGGGCTTGCCGTATTGCTGCTGCTGGGGATGATCTCCGGCGAGGCGACTAACCGTGCCTGGATCCCGGATGCCGCTAACCTGCAGTACGAGCAGTTCTGGAAGCTGAAAGGCGGTACGGAAGCAATAAGCAACCGCGCGGATATGCTGGGGGACAACCTCCTTGCGCTGGGGGCGCAATACGGCTGGCAGCTGGCGGGCATGATGCTGATGGGCGCGTCACTGATGCGCACCGGCTGGCTGAAAGGCGAATTCAGCCTGCGTCACTATCGGCGAACGGGTGTGGGGCTGGTGCTGCTGGGCGTGCTGATTAACCTCCCGGCGGTCATTACGCAGTGGCACATCCACTGGGATTACCGCTGGTGCGCGTTCCTGCTCCAGGTGCCGCGCGAACTGAGCGCACCGTTCCAGACCATCGGCTACGCGGCGCTGATCTATGGCTTCTGGCCAACGCTTTCCCGCCTGTGGATCCTCAGCGCTATCGCCTGCGTGGGCCGTATGGCGTTGAGCAACTACCTCCTGCAAACGCTTCTCTGCACCACGCTTTTCTATCGCTTTGGCCTGTTTATGAAATTCGACCGCCTCACGCTGCTGGCGTTTGTTATCCCGGTCTGGGTGGTTAACCTGGCGTTTTCTGTTCTCTGGCTACGTTATTTCCGCCAGGGACCGCTGGAGTGGGTGTGGCGTCAGTTAACCGCACATGCTTCAGGGGTATCATTGAAAAACACATCCAGATAACGATCTGGATCACAATCATTAACAAAACGGATGTAAGCGTTTTCATGAGTGTGAGCTTCTTCACGTAGTCCCCTTTCTCTCGCTGCCAAAATAGCCACCTTGCTAAACACAGGGGGTGTCTGTGAGTTGCTGCAATCCTTTGAAGGATGGTGAATATGATCACCATTCGTGACGTCGCCCGTCAGGCGGGCGTTTCTGTGGCTACCGTCTCGCGCGTGCTGAACAACAGCGCGCTGGTCAGCCCTGAAACCCGTGAAACCGTAATGAAAGCCGTGACCCAGCTCGGGTACCGGCCAAATGCCAATGCGCAGGCGCTTGCGACGCAGGTCAGCGACACCATCGGCGTGGTGGTGATGGATGTATCAGATGCCTTTTTCGGCGCGCTGGTGAAAGCGGTCGACGTGGTCGCCCAGCAGCATCAGAAATACGTCCTGATCGGCAACAGCTATCATGAGGCGGAAAAAGAGCGCCATGCCATCGAAGTGCTGATCCGCCAGCGCTGTAACGCCTTGATTGTCCACTCAAAAGCCTTGAGCGATGAAGAGCTAACCGGCTTTATGGATCAGATCCCGGGCATGGTGCTGATTAACCGTATCGTCCCCGGCTATGCCCATCGCTGCGTCGGGCTGGATAACGTCAGCGGTGCCATGATGGCCACGAAAATGCTCATTAACAACGGGCATCAGCGGATTGGCTATCTGGCCTCCAGCCATCAGATTGAAGATGACGACCTGCGGCGCGAGGGATGGCAAAACGCCCTGAAAGAGCACGGCATGATGCCATCCGAAAGCTGGGTGGGAACCGGTACGCCGGACATGCAGGGCGGTGAAGCGGCGATGGTGGAACTGCTGGGCCGCAACCTGCAGCTGTCTGCGGTGTTTGCCTATAACGACAGCATGGCGGCAGGGGCCCTGACGGCGCTGAAAGACAACGGCATTGCGGTGCCACAGCATTTATCACTCATTGGCTTTGATGATATTCCGATTGCCCGTTACACCGACCCGCAGCTGACAACGGTGCGCTACCCCATTGCCTCTATGGCGAAACTGGCGACTGAGCTGGCGTTACAGGGGGCGGCAGGGCTGCTGGATCCGGGCGCAACGCACTGTTTCATGCCGACTTTAGTGCGTCGCCACTCCGTCGCGGCCAGGCAAACTGTGGTTCCGATCACTAACTGATTACATGAGGTGATGTAACCGTTTTCAATCTGTGAGTAAATTCACAGTATCTTAACAAGGCGCTGACTATGATGTCAGCGTTTTAGGAGCTGAAACGCTATGTAACGGTGATTATTCACTTTCACTATAGCCAACGTGCCGCAAACAACGAATAAAACGCATTTCTGGAGCGTTACCGAACACGGAAGATAGAAATTTTATAAGTGAACTTCGGCTGTCAGTAACGTTTTATTAACACCTGCCCGCCGATCGTTATTCACAAGAACTACCCTGCATAAAAAAACCGGAGATACCATGAATAAGAAGGTGTTGACCCTTTCTGCTGTAATGGCAAGCATGCTTTTTGGTGCAGCAGCGCACGCTGCGGATACCCGTATTGGTGTGACCATCTATAAATACGACGACAACTTCATGTCTGTTGTGCGTAAAGCGATTGAGAAAGATGCGAAAGCAGCGCCAGACGTTCAGCTGCTGATGAACGACTCCCAGAACGACCAGTCCAAACAGAACGATCAGATCGACGTTCTGCTGGCGAAAGGCGTGAAAGCCCTGGCCATCAACCTGGTTGACCCGGCTGCAGCAGGCACGGTTATTGAAAAAGCGCGCGGCCAGAACGTGCCGATCGTCTTCTTCAACAAAGAACCTTCCCGTAAGGCGCTGGATAGCTACGATAAAGCGTATTACGTCGGTACCGACTCCAAAGAGTCCGGTATTATTCAGGGCGATCTGATCGCCAAACACTGGGCGGCGAACCCGAACTGGGACCTGAACAAAGACGGTCAGATTCAGTTCGTGCTGCTGAAAGGCGAACCAGGCCACCCGGATGCTGAAGCCCGTACCACTTACGTTATCAAAGAGCTGAACGACAAGGGTCTGAAAACCCAGCAGCTGGCGTTAGATACCGCGATGTGGGATACCGCTCAGGCGAAAGATAAGATGGACGCGTGGCTGTCCGGCCCTAACGCGAACAAAATCGAAGTGGTTATCGCCAACAACGATGCGATGGCAATGGGTGCGGTAGAAGCGCTGAAAGCGCACAACAAATCGTCCATCCCGGTATTCGGTGTGGATGCGCTGCCAGAAGCGCTGGCGCTGGTTAAATCCGGTGCGATGGCCGGTACCGTTCTGAACGATGCCAACAACCAGGCGAAAGCGACCTTCGATCTGGCGAAAAACCTGGCCGATGGCAAAGGCGCGGCAGATGGCACCAACTGGAAAATTGAAAACAAAATCGTTCGCGTACCTTACGTGGGCGTAGACCAGTCCAACCTGGCTGAGTTTATCGGTAAATAAGTTAGCGGTACTGTCTCCACTGGGCGCAATTCGTTGCGCCCTTTTATAACGCGATATGCGAGGCCAACAAGGTATAATTATGGTCAGCACAACTACTCAGTCATCCGGTGAATACCTGTTGGAAATGAGCGGTATCAACAAGTCATTTCCCGGCGTTAAGGCACTCGATAATGTTAATTTAAAAGTTCGTCCTCACTCTATTCACGCCTTAATGGGTGAGAACGGTGCGGGTAAATCAACATTATTAAAATGTCTTTTTGGGATCTATCAAAAAGATTCTGGCAGCATTCTTTTTCAGGGGAAAGAGATCGATTTCCATTCAGCGAAAGAAGCACTGGAAAACGGTATCTCGATGGTTCACCAGGAATTAAACCTGGTGCTGCAGCGTTCAGTCATGGATAACATGTGGTTGGGGCGTTATCCCACCAAAGGTGTCTTTGTCGATCAGGACAAAATGTATCGCGACACCAAAGCGATTTTCGACGAGCTAGATATTGATATCGATCCGCGCGCCCGCGTGGGAACATTATCCGTCTCCCAGATGCAGATGATCGAAATCGCCAAAGCGTTCTCCTATGATGCGAAAATCGTCATCATGGACGAACCGACATCGTCATTAACGGAAAAAGAGGTTAATCACCTTTTTACCATTATTCGCAAGCTGAAAGATCGCGGCTGCGGCATTGTGTATATCTCCCACAAAATGGAAGAGATCTTCCAGCTGTGCGATGAGATTACCATCCTGCGCGACGGCCAGTGGATTGCCACGCAGCCGCTGGAAGGGCTGGACATGGACAAGATCATCGCCATGATGGTCGGCCGTTCCCTGAACCAGCGCTTCCCGGACAAAGAAAACAAGCCGGGTGAAGTGATTCTGGAAGTGCGCAATCTGACCTCGTTACGTCAGCCGTCTATCCGCGATGTCTCCTTCGACCTGCACAAGGGTGAAATCCTGGGGATTGCCGGGCTGGTGGGGGCAAAGCGTACCGACATCGTGGAAACCCTGTTTGGCATTCGTGAGAAAGCCGAAGGCACCATTACGCTGCACGGAAAGAAGATCAATAACCACAACGCCAACGAAGCCATTAATAATGGTTTTGCGCTGGTGACGGAAGAGCGTCGTTCGACCGGTATTTATGCCTATCTGGATATTAACTTTAACTCGTTAATTTCTAACATTCGCAATTACAAAAACAAAGTCGGGCTGCTGGATAACTCCCGCATGAAGAGCGATACCCAATGGGTGATTGACTCCATGCGCGTGAAAACGCCAGGCCACCGCACCCAGATTGGTTCGCTGTCAGGCGGTAACCAGCAAAAAGTCATTATCGGCCGCTGGTTATTAACCCAGCCAGAAATTCTGATGCTGGATGAACCGACCCGCGGTATTGACGTCGGCGCGAAGTTTGAAATTTATCAGCTGATTGCCGAGCTGGCGAAAAAGAATAAAGGGATCATTATTATTTCTTCCGAAATGCCGGAATTGTTAGGGATCACAGACCGTATTCTGGTTATGAGCAATGGTCTCGTCGCCGGTATTGTTGACACCAAAACGACAACGCAAAACGAAATTTTGCGTCTTGCGTCTTTGCACCTTTAAGATCAGGGGCTCCTCATGAGTGCGTTAAATAAAAAAAGTTTTCTCACTTACCTGAAAGAAGGCGGTATTTACGTTGTTCTTTTAGTACTGCTGGCTATCATTATTTTCCAGGACCCTACGTTCTTAAGCCTGCTGAACCTGAGTAACATTCTGACCCAGTCCTCCGTGCGTATTATCATTGCGCTGGGCGTGGCGGGCCTGATCGTGACCCAGGGGACGGACCTTTCTGCCGGTCGTCAGGTGGGTCTGGCGGCGGTTATCGCGGCAACCCTGCTGCAGTCGATGGAAAACGCCAACAAGGTCTTCCCGGAAATGGCCACTATGCCGATTTTCGTGGTGATCCTGATTGTCTGCGCCATCGGTGCGGTGATTGGTCTGATCAACGGTATCATCATCGCCTACCTGAACGTGACGCCATTTATCACCACCCTGGGTACGATGATCATCGTTTACGGTATCAACTCCCTGTATTACGACTTTGTCGGTGCTTCACCCATCTCGGGCTTTGACAGCGGCTTCTCGACCTTTACGCAAGGGTTTATTGCGCTGGGCAGCTTCCGCCTGTCGTATATCACCTTCTATGCGCTGATTGCGGTCGCCTTCGTCTGGATCCTGTGGAACAAAACGCGCTTTGGCAAAAACATCTTCGCCATCGGCGGTAACCCGGAAGCGGCGAAAGTGTCCGGCGTAAACGTTGCCCTGAACCTGCTCATTATCTATGCCCTGTCCGGCGTGTTCTATGCCTTCGGCGGGATGCTGGAAGCCGGCCGTATCGGCTCTGCAACCAACAACCTTGGCTTCATGTACGAGCTGGATGCGATTGCAGCCTGCGTGGTGGGCGGCGTCTCCTTCAGCGGCGGTGTGGGTACCGTACTCGGCGTGGTGACCGGTGTGATCATCTTCACCGTCATCAACTACGGGTTGACCTATATCGGCGTGAACCCGTACTGGCAGTACATCATCAAAGGCGCCATTATTATCTTCGCGGTTGCGCTGGATTCACTGAAGTACGCGCGTAAGAAATAACCGTCTCTCGCGATACCTGGCCCGCTCACCGAGCGGGCTTTTTTTATGCCTTATGCCAGCTGTGACTCCTCTCGGGTCACAATGCGTTCAAACCAGTCGAGTTCAGAGAGCTTGCAGGCGATCCACTGTTCGGAAAAGGCGTCGCCCAGGCTGTCGGTGAGGTACTGACAGCGGGCAAAAGTCTCAATCGCCTCCTGCTGAAACAGCGGCAGTTCAGGTTGATCGTGCTGCGGTTCGGGCAACTCCTCCTCGTCGATATTTTCCAGCCCATACAGCATGCCGGTCAGGATAGTAGCAGCCACCAGATACGGATTGGCGTCAGCCCCGGCCAGCCGGTACTCGATACGACGGTTGTGGTCATCCGAGCAGGGAATACGCAAAGCGGCGGAGCGGGTGTTATAGCCCCAGGAGTTAAATACGGGTTCCGTCAGGTTTTTACGCAGGCGACGAAACGCGTTGACGCCCGGCGCAAGAATGGCGATAGAGGCGGGCATCAGCGCCAGCTGGCCCGCGATGCACAAACGCACCATGCTGTTCAGCGCGTTAACCGGGGAAGCAAAGACGTTTTCGCCGCGGCTGTCGTTGAGGCTGAAATGGAAGTGCAAGCCGCTGCCGGAAAGTTCGCTGAAGGGCTTGGCCATAAAGTTGGCCTGCAGGCCGTGCTTTTCGGCAACATATCGGGTCAGGCGACGCAGCGCCAGCACGTTATCGCAGACCTCAACGACGCGATGGCTGTGCTTCAGGTTTAATTCGTACTGACCGGACTCGGCCTCCGCTACGACCCCTGACAGCGGGATGTGCTGCAGGTGCGCCAGCTGCTCCAGCTCGTCAAACAGCGCGGCATGCGCCGACGAGGTATCCATATGAAAACAGCCCTGATTTTGCGGATCCCGATCGTCATGTCCCGTCAGATAGAACTCGATTTCCGGGGCAATCACCGGGAAAAGGCCGTGCCGGTGGAAGCGGGCCAGCACGTTCTGCAGTATCACGCGCGGCTCAAGCGGGCAGGGGCTATCGTCGCTGGCTTTCATCGTCAGCAGGATCTGCGCGTTGTGCTGCGGATCTTGTAGGCAGGGACGCAGGGAGCCGGCGACCGGAACGCACAGCCGGTCCGGTTCATCATGAAGCGGGGCGGCGATTTTTCCCTTCTGATCCATCGAGTAGACCGAAAGGGGAAAGTAACAGCCTTTTTCCAGACTCAGCATGCTCTCCACCGACAGACGCTTGCCACGCATCGTGCCGTTGATATCGTTCAGGTAAACGTCTACATGTTTCGTCTGCGGGTAACGTTCCAGGTAATCGGCTACTTCCACTGAAATGTTGTGCTGCAGGGCGTCAATTTTTTCATCAAGCCAGAGACCGGAATTGAGTGCGCCAGGAAGTGATAAACCGGGAAGGTTAAAATACGGACGGAGACTTTTGAGGAAAAACGCATTCATTATCGAGTTCATAGTCATTCTTCAATGAAGCCGTAGCGGCAGTGAACTCAGCTTAAAAGAGCCGACGTAAAGGGGAGATAAAAAGCGTCAGGCCCGGCGTAAAGAAAGTATAAAGGCGGTGCTGTTATTTCTCTTTTTTCTGCATATCGAGCAGCTGCTCGGGCGTGACGGCCGGGTAACCCTGGGCGTCTTCCGGCACTTCGTGCATCGCCGGAATCGGCACCAGCGGGCCTAAAAAGCGCGGTTCGCGTTTGAAGATATACAGATCGGCCAGGGCACCAAAGCGGGCACCGAACTCGCGGACGCGCACGCTCAGCATATCTTTTGGCGACGGCACCGCATAGCACTGTGCCTGAATGCCCATGTGCAGCGCGATAAACAGTGCGCGTTCGCAGTGGAAGCGCTGGGTGATGATGATGAAGTCGTTGGTATCGAAGACTTTGCGCGTGCGCACGATGGAGTCCAGGGTGCGGAACCCGGCGTAGTCGAGCACGATATCGGCAGGATCCACGCCTGCGGCAATCAGGTCCTTACGCATCGTCACCGGTTCATTGTAGCTTTGCAGCGCGTTATCCCCGCTCAGCAGCAGGTAGTTCACCTTGCCGCTGTTGTAGGCGTTCAGCGCGCCCTGAATGCGGTAACGGTAATACTGGTTGATGACGCCGGTGCGGTAATACTTGGCGGTGCCGAGCACCACGCCAACCTGACGATAGGGCAGGTCCTGCAGGTCGTCAAAGATGTAGGGGGCGGTTTTCCAGCTCATCCAGCGGTCGAGACCGAGCACGATCAACAGCAGTATGCCGACCAGGACAGACAGGCTGTAAAAAACGCGCTTTAACATGCAGATGGCTCGTGCGTGGATGAAATTTAACTCAGGCTACTTTACCCGCCTGGTTAGCGCAAGAAACAGCGACTCAACTGAGGGGTTTTTCAGCAAACTGGCGGGCATTTCTGCCCGCCGGAAGGATTACGCCAGCAGTACGCGGTCAATTGTCGTACAGCCTAACGCTTTGAGCGTTGCGGCGGTGGCATCCCACTGGATCAGCGGCGCATCGGCAATCTCGGCCAGAATGGCGCGCTGAATGTCCGGATAGTCATAGCAGTTCAGGCTCAGCAGGTTAAGTGCGCCCTGCAGCGGCGGCAGCGTTGGGTTAAACGCGGCGTTTTCCGCATAGCTGCCGGTGAAGATTCGGCCATCGCGGCACTGCAGCGCCACGCCGCTCGGGGACTTGCTGTACGGCGTGTGGCTCTTGTTGGCGGCGGTAATCGCCGCCTGGCTCAGGTCATCGCCGGACAGGGCGAAACCGTGGTTCTGCTCGTCCATCAGCAGGGTTTTGATCTCCAGATCTTTCGGGCCAAACGCGTCAGGCAGATAATCCCCCAGCGTGTGCGGCGCGCGGCCTGGCAGATTGATGCGCAGCTGCAGCCCGCTGTTCAGCTCGTTCATAAACTGACGGCAGTGGCCGCAGGGGGTGTAGTTAACGGTAATGGCGCTCAGGGCTTTTTCACCGCGCAGCCAGGCGTGGCTGATAGCGCTCTGCTCGGCGTGAACGGTCTGCTGCATGGTTGCGCCCAGGAACTCCATGTTGCCGCCGAAGTACCAGGTGCCGCTGACGCCGCGCGCAATGGCCCCGACGTTGAAGTGGGAGAGATCGGCCCGCGCGCAGGCAGCAGCCAGAGGAAGCAGTGCGAAAGCCAGCGCGTCTTCATCCAGTCCCGTTGCCTGTTTCAGCATCGTGACCTGCTCCGCGGTCAGCAGGGCGGGGAAGTGTGCATCTGCCAGAACGGGAGCAAGGGCTGACTGCAAATTCTCTGCAAGCTGGGCGAAAGCAGCTTGAAAACGTGGGTGCATGGCGTTTGCCTCATAAAGGTTAATGGATCGGTAGTTTACGGAGCCGCCAGGGCTTTATATGTGATCCACTTCTCATTATGTATGCAACTAATGAAATCAAAATGAAATTTGCGCGACGCATCGCAAATTTTAGCCCATCACCGCCAGAATCAGCGGGAAAATGAACGGGGCCAGCAGGGAGGTAATAATCCCGCAGATCACCAGCGCCAGGGAGCTAAACGCCCCTTCCTGATAATCCAGCTCCGCGCAGCGGGCCGTGCCCAGGGCGTGGGAGGCGGTGCCCATCGACAGCCCCCGTGCCGCTTTAGTATGAATACGCATCGCGTTTAGCAGAGTGTGGCCAAACACCGCGCCGAGAATACCGACGAAAATGACGCACATCGCGCTGATGGCCGGAATACCGCCGAGGCTGCCCCCAACCGCCATCGCGATAGGCGTGGTCACCGATTTAGGTAGGATTGACGCCGCAATCTGTGGGGAAGCGCCCATCAGCAGCGCCACCGACGTGCCGGTGATCATCGCCACCAGGCTACCCACAAAACAGATGGTAATGATGGATTTCCAGCGGGCGCGGATCTGGTGCAGCTGCTCGTATAAAGGAAAGGCGAGCGCCACGACGGCGGGTTGCAGCAGGTCGTTTAAAATTTTGCTGCCGGCAAAATAACGCTCGTAAGGAATACCGGTAAGCAGCAGGAGCGGAATAATCACCACCATCGCCACCAGCAGCGGGTTCAGCAACGGCATTTTGAAACGTACGGCAAGCTTGCGCGCGGCGAAGAACACCACCAGGGTTAACGGCAGCGACCACCAGATATTGGCCATCATTTTTTTGTTTTCTCCCCGATCACGTTACGTTCGCCATGCACCAGATGTGAACTCCAGCTCACCACCAGGAAAACCACCAGCGTACTGACCGCGCAGGAGACCACAATCGGGCCGAACTGGGCCTTGAGCAAATCAAAATACTGCATGACCCCGACGCCGATAGGCACGAAAAGCAGCGCCATATAGCGAATGAGGACGAAGCAGCCGGGGTTGACCCATTTTGCGGGCAGGATTTGCAGCGCCAGCAAAACGAAGAGGATCAGCATGCCGATAATGCTGCCGGGGATGGTGATGGGCAGCAGCGACGCGATGAAAATCCCGGCATACAGGCAGGCGTAAATCAGGGCGAATGCGCGCAGATATTGCCAGATAATGTTCAATGATTTGCTCATGGTGATAGTCCTTGCTGAAACGCATTCATCATACAATTAAACCTAAAAATGTGCCATGGATCACATCATGAATTTTGAGCATACCAGACATTCCGGAATGGAACGTCCGGTATCACCATAACGGTGCAGGCTACAGTTTAGAGGAAAGGGATTGCGCTGGCGAAACGGCGTGCCAGAGAAGGCATCAGCGACAGGCGGTCAGTTTATCGAGAAAAGAAAACAGCACCTGGTTCATTTCGCGATAATCATGCGAGCGGAGTTTTTCCGCCGTTTCGACAAAACGGAATTCACCCGCGCGGCGGAGGTCACTCTGCGAATGCTCAATCAGCAACTCTACCACCTCCGGCGTCAGCTCCATATGGCACTGGAAACCGTAAACCCGTTCGCTGTATTGCACGATCTGGCGGGGACAGCCCTCGCTGTAAGCCAGAACCTTAGCCTGCGGCGTCAACCCAGGCATATCGTTATGCCAGTGACCGACGTTCAGCACGCTGCCAAAGTCCTTAAACAGCGGGTTCGCCTTGCCTGCATCTGTGAGCCTGACGGGAAATTTGCCGATCTCTTTTTCCGGGCTGTGGCAAAACGCTGCGCCCAGCGCTTCGCCGATAAGCTGTGAGCCCAGACAAACGCCTATCACCGTTTTACCTGCCTCTATCGCGCGGCTGATGAGTGCCTTTTCCGCCTGCGCATCAAACCAGGGGCATTCCTCACGCGTGGTGGCGGGGGATTGCGGGCCTCCCATGATGATAAGCAGGTCTGTGTGCCCCAGTTCCTCAGGTAATGAATCGCCCTGATACACTCTGGTGTAGCTCAGACTGCAGCCGCGACTTTTCCCCCAGATTTCATAGGCGCCTGGCGCCTCGAAATGTTCATGAATAATAAAATGGATGTGCATTGCGTCTCTCTCCGGTTACGTGTACAAGCAGCATCATAAGAGGAAGGGGGGAATGTGAAATGCCAACCGTTATCGATAAAACGCCAATTCACGACGATGCCATCGGATGGTCAAGAGGGGCAATTCGCTATACGCGCGGCGAAGTCGATCCGCCTCACCAGCATTCGCAGGGACAACTTTTGTTTGCCATCAAAGGAGTCATGCTGGTCGAAACCGGCAGCAAACGCTGGGTCATACCGCCGCAGCGCGCGCTGTGGATCCCTCCCTTTCAGGAGCATACCTACAGCGTGCTATCCACAACGGAGCTCCGCGCGGTCTGGTTTAGCCCTACGCTGATATCGCAATGCGAGCCTTTTAAGCGGAAAGACGAGGTTCACGTGATTATGGCGACTGCGTTGTTCAAAGAGCTGATTGCCGGGCTGTTCAGCGCGGAATACCGCCCGGCAAGCCAGCGCAGCATGGCCGTTTTGCTGCTCGATATCCTCAGCGAGACGCAGCAGATTTCGGCCGAACTGCCGATGCCCGTGGATGAGCGCTTGCATCGCGTTGCCTGTGACCTCATTGCCAACAATCTCTGGGATCTCTCTCTGGAAAGGCTGGCGGAACGGGCCGCGATGTCAGAACGCACATTTTCACGTGCGTTTATCAACGATACCGGCTTTAGCTTCCGGGCCTGGCGACAGCGCGCAAGGATTTGTGCCTCGCTGGATCTCCTCGCCAACGGATACCCGGTTAAGCAGGTGGCCTGGATGCTGGGGTTTTCCGGCCCGGCGGCATTTGCGGCGGCGTTTCGCGCCATTGTTGGGGCAACGCCGGGTGACTTTCTGCCTGAACAGAAGCGCTTCCCAGCGATATAGAGAGCGGCTACTATAGCGCGTCTTTTTTCACAGGTACTGCTATGCGTGTTTTACTGGCCCCAATGGAAGGCGTGCTCGACTCCCTTGTGCGCGAGCTTCTGACCGAGGTGAACGACTACGATCTCTGCGTGACGGAGTTTTTGCGCGTGGTCGATATGCTGTTGCCGGTAAAATCCTTCTTCCGGCTTTGCCCCGAGCTGCACAACCAGAGCCGGACCTCTTCCGGCACGCTGGTGCGTATTCAACTGCTCGGCCAGTATCCGGAATGGCTGGCGGAAAACGCCGCCCGCGCGGTTGAGCTGGGCTCTTACGGGGTAGATCTCAACTGCGGCTGTCCGTCTAAGCTGGTGAACGGCAGCGGCGGCGGAGCGACGTTGCTGAAAGATCCTGAACTGATTTACCGCGGCGCGAAAGCCATGCGCGAGGCGGTACCCGCGCATTTGCCGGTGACGGTTAAGGTTCGCCTGGGGTGGGACAGCGATGCGCGGCAGTTTGAAATCGCCGATGCGGTACAGCAGGCCGGAGCCACCGAGCTGGTGGTGCATGGCCGTACCAAAGAAGATGGCTACAAAGCCGATCGCATTAACTGGCAGGCGATCGGTGAGATCCGCAAACGCCTCACCATTCCGGTGATCGCCAACGGCGAAATCTGGGACTACGAGAGCGCACAGGTCTGTCTGCAGGCCACCGGCTGCGATGCGGTAATGATCGGCCGCGGCGCGCTGAACGTGCCCAACCTCAGCCGGGTGGTGAAATATAACGAACCGCGTATGCCGTGGGCAGATGTCGTCACGCTGCTGCAAAAATACAGCCGTCTGGAAAAGCAGGGCGACACCGGTTTGTATCACGTCGCGCGAATTAAGCAGTGGCTGAGTTATTTACGCAAAGAGTACGATGAAGCGCTGGGGTTATTTCAGGAGATTCGTACATTACAGACGTCCTCTGATATTGCACGGGTTATTCAGTCAAAGTAATTTATTCATTTGGTGAATAATTTTCTGATTATGTAAATGTATAACAATTTACGGATTGCCACGCATTACTAAAAAAATAAATAGTATCAAGCGTATTTTTCGCCTTTATTTTTTGAGTATATGGCGTAATGAAACGTTCTCTTATTTTATCTCTGAGTGTCCCCTTTGCATTAATTCTGGCAGCCTGCGCACCTGAACATTCCACCGTCTCTCCGCTAAATACACAACCGGCCGCCAAGTCTGTGAATACCTCATTGCATTATACCGACTGGCCGAAAAATGCGTGGTGGAAGGCGTATAACGATCCCCAGCTTAACGGGCTTATTGCAAAAGCATTAAGCGATGCGCCGGATATGCAGATTGCCCGTCAGCGGATTACGCTTGCCGAAGCTCAGGCCAAAGCGGCTATGGCTGCCGACGGTCCGCAGATCGATTTTTCCGCCGATGCGGAACGTCAGAAAATGTCCGCCGAAGGGCTGATGGGGCCCTTTGCCATTACCGACCCGGCGGCAGGGACCACCGGGCCGTGGTACACCAACGGCACCTTTGGCCTGACCGCAGGCTGGGATCTCGATCTGTGGGGTAAAAATCGCGCGCAGGTCGAAGCCCGGATAGGCAAAGTGAATGCGCAAAAAGCGGAGCTGGAGCAGACCCGTCAGCTGCTGGCCAGCAGCGTGGCGCGGCTTTACTGGGAATGGCAAACGCAGGCCGCCGTGGGGGAGGTCCTCGCGCAGATCAAATATGAGCAGGACAATATTATCGGTGCCGATCGCGAGCTGTACCAGCACGGCATCACCTCCTCCGTGGAGGGTGTCGAAACGGATATCAACGCCAGCAAAACCGAAGAGCAGCTGGCCGAGGTCAACGGAAAGATGAAAGCCATAGAGGCGCGTCTGGTCGCGCTGACGAACTCCTCCTCCGTGAAGCTAACGCGGCACGCCTTGCCGACGGTGGAAGCCTCGTTACCGTCGACGCTCGGATATGAACTGCTGGCACGCCGTCCGGATCTTCAGGAGGCGCACTGGTATATCGAAGCCTCCATGAGCGAGGTAGAGGCCGCCAGAGCGGCGTTCTATCCTGACGTGAACCTGATGGCGTTCTTACAGCAGGATGCCCTCCACCTGAGCGATCTGTTCCGTTCATCCGCGCAGCAGATGGGCGTCACCGCCGGGCTGACGCTACCAATTTTTGACAGCGGCAGGCTGAACGCCAGCCTGGATATCGCTCAGGCGCAGAACAACCTTTCGGTAGCCAACTACAACAAAGCGGTGGTGGAGGCCGTAAATCAGGTGGCACGCACCGCCAGCGAAGTCGAAACGCTGATGGCGAAGAACGGCCAACAGCAGCAGGTTGAAAAAGATGCGGCACGGGTTGTGGCGCTGGCACAGGCGCGTTTCAGCGCGGGGATAATTGCGGGCTCCCGTGTCAGTGAAGCCAGAATACCGGCCCTCAAAGAGCACCTCGAAGGCGTGCTGCTGAAGGGGCAATATGTCGACGCTACCCTGCAGCTGACCTCGGCGCTGGGCGGTGGCTATCATCATGGCTAAAAAAGGCCATTATCTATACTTACCCCTTTGCAGTTTTTCAGGAGGTGAGTATGACCAGAGTAGCGATTGTTACGGCATCGGATTCCGGGATTGGGAAAACCACGGCCCTGATGCTGGCTGAGCGCGGGTTTGATATTGGCGTCACCTGGCACTCGGATGAGAAAGGGGCGCTGGAAACCTG
This sequence comes from Enterobacter sp. PL_is379, assembly GCF_055817355.1. Classification (NCBI taxonomy): domain Bacteria; kingdom Pseudomonadati; phylum Pseudomonadota; class Gammaproteobacteria; order Enterobacterales; family Enterobacteriaceae; genus Enterobacter; species Enterobacter sp. PL_is379. Next base: position 129,214 of record NZ_JBVPGT010000023.1, on the reverse strand, counting down.
CCGCGAAGTTGAAGCGCAGGGGCAGTGCGCGGAGGCTATCCATCTTGATTTAAGCACGCTGCCGGAAGGCGCTGAGGCTATTGAAACGCTGATTGCGCGTTTTGGTCGGCTGGACGTGCTGGTCAATAATGCAGGGGCGATGACCAAAGCGCCGTTCCTCGAGATGCCGTTTGACGACTGGCGGAATATTTTCACCGTCGACGTGGACGGCGCGTTTCTCTGTTCACAAATTGCCGCAAGGCAGATGGTGAAGCAGGGGAAAGGGGGGCGGATTGTAAACATCACTTCGGTGCATGAGCACACGCCGCTTCCGGAGGCCAGCGCCTATACGGCGGCGAAACACGCGCTCGGCGGGTTAACCAAATCCATGGCGATGGAGCTGGTTAAGCACAATATTCTGGTGAACGCCGTCGCACCGGGTGCCATTGCCACGCCGATGAATGACATGGACGACAGCGAAGTGAAGGACGGTTCAATGCCGGAAATCCCGCTGGCAAGGCCGGGCCATACCAAAGAGATTGCCAGCCTGGTCGCGTGGCTGTGCGACAGCGACGCCAGCTACACGACGGGGCAATCGTTTATCGTCGACGGGGGCTTTATGCTGGCGAACCCGCAGTTTAAGCCGGAGGGGTAGGTTCCCCTCTCCCTGTGAGAGAGGGTGTTTTTAGTTCCCTCTCCCTGTGGGAGAGGGTTAGGGTGAGGGCATCAGGCCGCACTCACTCCTCATCCCGCCTCTTTTCCCGATGTTTCAGCCACAGCCTGACCCCAATCACCGCCACGACCACCAGAATCAGCCACGCCCAGTGCTTGAGGTGCTGGTCGAGATTATGCAGCCAGGGCGCAATCACTTCGCCCCCCACATAACCGAGCGTCGTAAAGATCAGCGCCCAGGCAATCGCACCCACAATATTGAGCGGCAGGAAAATTTTTGGCGGCAGATGGCTGGCACCAATGAGTATCGGCCCGATAATGCGAAAGCCATACATAAAGCGCGTGCCAATGACGAACAGATAGGGGTGGCGTTGAATGAGCCGCTGAGCGCGGCGAATTTTCTTCTGATGCTTTGTGAAACGCTTAAGCAGCGTTGGCCCGAAGCGCAGCCCGAGAAAGTAGAGCAGCTGATCGCCAATCATCCCCCCCAGCGCAACCGCGGCGACGACCAGCGGGAATTTCAGCAATCCCTGATGCGCGGCGACGCCGCCTAACAGGGTGATGGTTTCGCCTTCTGCCACGCTACCGATGACCAGCGCGGCATAGCCATATTGTTCAATGAGTGCGTTAATATCCATTACGTAACTGTTATCTCCCTCTGCGTACCTCGTTTAATCATATACCCCATGAATCAACAGCGGGGAAATCAACGGAAATTTCCCACTGTACATAAAATAATCTAAAGCCTGCATTATACTTAAGGTATCGCTGACGGGCCGACAACAAGGGGGCGCTATGAACCATGTCTGGGGACTTTTCTCCCATCCCGATCGTGAAATGCATGTCATTAAAAGTGAGAACGAAACGGTCTCGCATCATTACACGCACCACGTGCTGCTGATGGCTGCGGTGCCGGTAATATGCGCTTTTATCGGAACGACACAAATCGGCTGGAACTTCGGTGACGGCACCGTGGTTCAGCTTTCCTGGTTTACCGGACTCTATCTGGCCATCGTCTTTTATGGTCTGATGCTGGCGGGTGTGGCGGTCATGGGGCGAGTCATTCACTGGATGGCGCGTAACTACCCACAACGTCCATCGCTGGCGCACTGTATGGTCTTTGCCGGATATGTCGCGACCCCGCTGTTCTTAAGCGGTATTGTTGCGCTCTATCCACTGGTCTGGCTGTGCGCGCTGATCGGTACCATTGCCCTCTTTTACACCGGGTATCTGCTGTATCTGGGGGTTCCAACCTTCCTGAATATCAATAAAGAAGAAGGCCTGAGTTTTTCCAGTTCAACACTCGCTATCGGGGTGCTGGTGCTGGAGGCGCTACTGGCGCTGACGGTGATCCTTTGGGGTTATGGATACCGTCTCTTCTGAGTTCACTGCATTGCTGGCGTAAATGCCAGCAATGCAGCATCTGTTCACGATTATCCTCTGGCGACAACGCCCGCTGACGGCTATGATGCCGAAGCCAGCCTGTGTTTATCCGTTGATACAGGCGGTGTACGTCATGACGTGCGTGAATAATTATCAGAAGTCTCACCATGCTGAAATTCCGAGTCTCTTTACTTAGCCTGGCGCTGTTGCTGGGTGCGTCCGCTGCCGTGCCGGCCGTCGCCAAAACGCCCGCGGTGACCGCTGCCGCTGCCCAACCGCAAATTGCTTCAGGCAGCGCGATGATTGTCGATCTCAACACCAATAAGGTGATCTACGCCAGCCACCCGGACCTGGTGCGCCCGATCGCCTCGATTACTAAATTAATGACCGCGATGGTGGTGCTTGATGCCCATCTGCCGCTGGACGAAAAGCTGAAAGTGGATATCAGCCACACGCCGGAGATGAAAGGGATCTACTCCCGCGTGCGGCTGAACAGTGAAATCAGCCGTAAAAATATGCTGCTGCTGGCGCTGATGTCGTCTGAAAACCGCGCGGCGGCGAGCCTGGCGCACCATTATCCGGGCGGCTACGACGCGTTTATCCGCGCAATGAACGCCAAAGCCAAATCGCTGGGGATGAACAATACGCATTATGTTGAACCGACGGGTCTGTCGATCAGCAACGTCTCCACGGCCCGCGATCTGACGAAACTGCTGATTGCCAGCAAACAGTACCCGCTGATTGGTCAGCTCAGTACCACCCGTGAAGAGATGGCGACCTTTGCGAACCCGGCCTATACGCTGCCGTTCCGCAATACTAACCATCTGGTTTACCGTGATAACTGGAATATTCAGTTAACAAAAACCGGTTTTACCAATGCGGCAGGGCACTGTCTGGTGATGCGCACGGTGTTTAACGGTAAGCCGGTGGCGCTGGTGGTGATGGATGCCTTCGGCAAATACACGCACTTTGCGGATGCGAGCCGCCTGCGTACCTGGATTGAAACAGGAAAAGTGCAGCCCGTTCCGGCCGCCGCATTGACGTATAAAAAGCAGAAAGCGGAGCAGATGGCGACGGCGCAGAACGACTGATGCGCCTCTGCGCGCTGATGCCCTCGCCCCGACCCTCTCCCACAGGGAGAGGGAGAAAACACTAAAAACGGTAACCCAGGTTACCGTTTTGCTTTTATTCCGGCAGCGTCCAGTCACCATCGTTGAGCGGGCGCTGCATAATCACCGTATCCCGCCAGTCGCCTTTCTTATAGCCTACGCTGCGCAGCTGACCGACAATCACGAAGCCGTGCTTTTTATGCAGGCGTAACGAACCGGCATTATTATTGCCATCTCCCACCACGGCAATCATCTGCCGCCACGGACCTTGTTCGCAGCGTTCAATTAGCGCAGACATTAACGCCGTGCCAAAACCGCGCCCGGTGATGCTGGCATCCACGTAAATCGACTCTTCCAGGGTATAGCGGTAGGCGTGTCGCGGACGGTAAGGCGTGGCGTAGCAGTAGCCCACCACGATGCCGCGATACAGCGCGATAAGCCACGGTAAACCATTCTCAGCCACGCTTTTCATTCGATGACGCATTTCGTCGATAGTGGGGGGGACTTCTTCAAATGACGCGCGCCCGTGAAGCACATGCCAGGCATAGATCGCGGCGATGGCATGCACATCATCGGGAAGGGCATCGCGCACTTCCAGTTCGGTCTCGGATAAAACATCAATAGCCGACATGATGAGCCTGCTCCTCGTTATAGAAAGCCGGAGAAACGTTTCTCCGGCGTCAGACAGTTACTCTATTACGATTAAGGAGCGCTTAACAATCTCTCAAATTTGGCTGTAGGAATTAATCAGACGCTTGCGTTATGCGCTGCTCCGCGTCCGCGCTTTCTTTCCAGTATTTCTTCCGCGTTGTTTTACCGATGCCGGGATTCATGCTGTTTGTAGGGTCATTCTCGCGATAAAACTGCTTAAGTGCGTCGGGGGCTTTATAAAGATGTCCGACGTTATGTTCCGCAGGATATTGTGCGCCACGTTCACGCAGAAGGGCGAGCATCTGCTCCTTCAGTTCGTGTGCATCGACCCCTTTTTTGACGATGTAATCCTGATGGAAGACATAACACATAAAGTGGCCGTAATAGAGCTTATGCACCAGCTTGCTGTCGATTTCCGGCGGCAGGTGTTCAAACCACTCGGTATCGTTACGCCGCAGAGCGATATCCAGCGCCAGAATATCTTCCACCTCTTCGGAATGCACCGCCTGGTAACGGATGGCGGCACCCGCAGCAGCGAAGCGGTGCAGGAAGGCTTTGCTGCCTTCTTCCGGCGTGCATGCAAAGAAATCACCCTCAGCGGTTTTGAAAAATTCAGTCAGCCAGGACTGCGCTTCGGCGATCCCGTCTCCGGCCATTTTCAGCAGCAGGTGGTGTTCGTACCTGTCGCGCCAGGTTTTCATCCTCTCCGGTAAATGCGCCGGGAAAACGTTGCCCAGTTTCTGCATAAAGCGGTCGGTGAAGTGGGGTTTGAACAGCGACACTTTCTCCAGCATCGCGTCGGTGCGGCCCTTCATGGTGAAGAAGAACGGCATTTTGTCGGTGCCCAGCTTGTCGATCATCAGGAACGTATCTTTGCCGTAACGCTCGGCGATGTCGTAAATGTCCCGGTGCATGTACTCGCCCGCCACCGGCAGATGGGTAAATTCACCCAGAATATGACGGCGGATCTCCGTCAGAACCTCAGGCTGATTGGTACCGATGTAAAATACCTGCTGCTTTTTCTCTGCCGGGAAGGTATCCAGGCGCACGGCAAAAACGGCAAGCTTCCCGGCGCAGCCGGAGGATTCAAACAGGCGGTCCGGGTCGGCGTTGTAGCGCGCCGGCGTATCGGCGTCGATATCCCGCACGCGGGTCACGTAGTCGTGATCGTGCGCGTGGCGGCCGTCGTGCTGCACATCTTCATCCTTCACGCGATCGTCGTCGAGCTTGCTGAGGATCTGCTCCGGCGTCACGCCGAGATCGATTCCCAAATGGTTCACCAGCGTCAGCTTGCCATTTTCGTCAATACGGGCAAACAGCGACATCTCGGTATAGGCCGGGCCGCGCTGTACCAGCGAGCCGCCGGAGTTGTTGCAGATCCCACCGACCACCGAGGCGCCAATACAGGAGGAGCCAATCACCGAGTGCGGCTCACGACCCAGCGGCTTAAGCGCTTTTTCCAGGGAGTAGAGCGTGGTGCCGGGGAACGCGAGCACCTGCTCGCCTTTGTCCAGCAGGTGCAGCTTGTCGAGGCGCAGGGTGCTGATAATCACGATGTCGCGATCGTAATCGTTGCCGTTCGGCGTGGAGCCTTCGGTCAGGCCGGTATTGGCGGCCTGCATTAAAATAATCTTGTCGGCGGCGACGCAGGCGCTCAGCACGCGCCACAGCTCCAGCAGCGTGCCGGGGAAGACCACCGCCAGCGCCTCGCCCTGGCCGGAGCGGAAACCCTTACGGTAGCGGGCGGTTTTGGCCGGGTCGGTAAGCAGATGAGAGGAGCCAACCAGGCGCGACAGTTCGTTAATAAAAGCCGTGTTATCGTTTGTTCGAACAGAAGACATCTTCCACTCCTTGTGGTGGGGCAAATTTCTCGCTGTAAAGCATAGCGCGATTAACTGTTAAGCGGTCGAGTATTCACGAGAAAAATCAGAGAATAACCCTGCAACGTTCTGAGGGTTTGTGGCACACTGCGCTTTTCGCACGGTATGGCCGAGATCGTCCGGCGGTTATTGATGAGAGAGTAAAACGACATGAAATGGCTATGTTCTGTAGGTGTCGCCGTCAGCCTGGCGCTGCAACCTGCGCTGGCAGAGGATTTGTTTGGCAATCACCCGCTCACGCCTGAAGCACGGGATGCGTTTGTCACGGAATTGCTCAAGAAAATGACGGTCGATGAGAAAATCGGCCAGCTGCGCCTTATCAGCGTCGGCCCGGATAACCCGAAAGAGGCCATCCGGGCGATGATCAAAGACGGGCAGGTAGGGGCCATCTTTAATACCGTCACCCGCCAGGATATCCGCAAGATGCAGGACCAGGTGATGGATCTCAGCCGCCTGAAAATTCCACTGTTCTTTGCCTATGACGTGGTGCACGGCCAGCGTACCGTCTTCCCGATTAGCCTCGGCTTAGCGTCTTCCTTTAACCTCGACGCGGTGAAAACCGTCGGGCGCGTGTCGGCTTATGAAGCGGCGGACGACGGCCTGAACATGACCTGGGCACCTATGGTGGACGTCTCGCGCGATCCGCGCTGGGGCCGCGGCTCGGAAGGCTTTGGTGAAGATACGTATTTAACCTCCACGATGGGCAAAACCATGGTGGAAGCGATGCAGGGCAAAAGCCCGGCGGATCGCTACTCGGTGATGACCAGCGTCAAACACTTCGCAGCCTATGGCGCAGTGGAAGGCGGTAAAGAGTACAACACCGTCGACATGAGCCCGCAGCGCCTGTTTAACGACTATATGCCGCCGTACAAGGCAGGGCTGGATGCGGGCAGCGGCGCGGTGATGGTGGCGCTGAACTCCCTGAACGGCACGCCGGCGACGTCCGATTCCTGGCTGCTGAAAGACGTGCTGCGCGACCAGTGGGGCTTTAAAGGCATCACCGTTTCTGACCACGGCGCGATTAAAGAGCTGATCAAGCACGGTACCGCCTCCGATCCGGAAGACGCGGTGCGCGTGGCGCTCAAGTCCGGCATCAACATGAGCATGAGCGATGAGTATTACAGCAAATACCTGCCGGGGCTGGTGAAGAGCGGCAAGGTAACGATGGCGGAGCTGGACGATGCCGCGCGCCACGTGCTGAACGTGAAATACGACATGGGGCTGTTTAACGATCCGTACAGCCACCTGGGCCCGAAAGAGTCTGACCCGGCAGATACCAACGCCGAAAGCCGTCTGCACCGCAAAGAAGCGCGTGACGTGGCGCGCGAAAGCCTGGTGCTGCTGAAAAACCGCCTCGACACGCTGCCGCTGAAAAAATCCGGCACCATTGCCGTGGTGGGCCCGCTGGCCGACAGCAAGCGCGACGTGATGGGCAGCTGGTCTGCCGCAGGCGTGGCTGACCAGTCGGTGACCGTGCTGACCGGTATCAAGAGTGCCGTGGGTGATAACGCCAAGGTGATGTACGCCAAAGGGGCGAACGTCACCAACGATAAAGACATCGTGACCTTCCTCAACCAGTATGAGGAAGCTGTGAAGGTCGATCCGCGCACGCCGAAGGAGATGATTGACGAGGCGGTGAACGCCGCGAAGCAGTCTGACGTCGTTGTCGCGGTCGTGGGGGAAGCGCAGGGTATGGCGCACGAAGCCTCCAGCCGGACCGATATCACCATTCCGCAGAGCCAGCGCGATCTGATCGCCGCCCTGAAAGCCACCGGCAAGCCGCTGGTGCTGGTGCTGATGAACGGTCGTCCGCTGGCGCTGGTGAAAGAAGACCAGCAGGCTGACGCCATTCTGGAAACCTGGTTCGCCGGTACCGAAGGCGGTAACGCCATCGCCGACGTTCTGTTTGGCGATTACAACCCGTCGGGCAAGTTGCCGATGTCCTTCCCGCGCTCCGTCGGGCAAATCCCGGTCTACTACAGCCACCTGAACACCGGTCGCCCGTACAACGCCGACAAGCCGAACAAGTACACGTCTCGTTACTTCGACGAAGCTAACGGCCCGCTGTATCCGTTTGGTTACGGCCTGAGCTACACCACCTTCAAGGTCTCTGACGTGAAAATGTCAGCGCCTACGATGAAGCGTGACGGCAAAGTCACCGCTAGCGTTGAGGTGACCAACACCGGCAAGCGCGAAGGGGCAACGGTGATTCAGATGTACGTTCAGGATGTCACCGCGTCGATGAGCCGTCCCGTGAAGCAGCTGCGCGGCTTTGAGAAGGTCAACCTGAAGCCTGGCGAAACCCAAACTATCAGCTTCCCGATCGACGTGGATGCGCTGAAGTTCTGGAACCAGCAGATGAAATATGACGCGGAACCGGGCAAGTTTAACGTCTTTATCGGCGTGGACTCCGCCCGCGTGAATAAAGGCGAGTTCGAACTGCTGTAACCTGTCCCTCCTTTGCCTCCCCCCGTCCTGCGGGGGAGGCGTCTTACCTTATGCTAAAAAGGCATTTTGACGGTTAATTCTGCCGTTTTAAGCTACGCTTTTCTCTCAAGCCTCTGAAAAAGGCAGCAAAATAAATGAGGATAGTAGAATGACGATTGCAAAGGGGATGTTGGGATCTGTGGTGCTGCTGGCGGCGCTAAGTCTGCCGCTACAGGCGGCGGAGCCGGTAAAGGTGGGCTCAAAGATCGATACCGAAGGGGCGCTGCTCGGCAATATTATTTTGCAGGTGCTGGACAGCCACGGCGTGAAAACCGTCAATAAAGTTCAGCTCGGCACTACGCCCGTCGTGCGCGGTGCGATCACCTCCGGCGAGCTGGATATCTACCCGGAATACACCGGCAACGGCGCGTTCTTCTTCAAACAAGAAAACGATCCGGCATGGAAAAACGCTAACGCCGGGTATGAGAAAGTCAAAAAACTCGACGCGGAACAGAACAAACTGGTCTGGCTGACCCCGGCTCCCGCCAATAACACCTGGACTATCGCCGTGCGCAAGGACGTGGCGGAGAAAGGCAAGTTAACCTCGCTTGCGGATCTCAGCCGCTACCTGAAAGAGAAGGGCGATTTCAAGCTCGCGGCCTCTGCGGAGTTTATCGAGCGTCCCGACGCGCTGCCCGCGTTTGAAAAAGCCTACGACTTCAAGCTCGACCAGGCGCAGCTGCTCTCTCTGGCGGGCGGGGATACTGCGGTGACCATCAAAGCGGCGGCGCAGCAAACCTCTGGCGTTAACGCGGCCATGGCCTACGGTACCGACGGTCCGGTGGCGGCGCTCGGCCTGCAAACCCTGACCGATCCTAAAGGCGTACAGCCGATTTACGCCCCGACCCCGGTCGTGCGTGAGGCGGTGCTGAAAGCCTATCCGGAGATTGCCGACTGGCTCAAACCGGTCTTCGAAAAACTGGATGAAAAAACGCTGCAACAGCTGAATGCCAGCATTGCCGTCGAGGGGCTGGATGCCAAAAAAGTGGCCGCCGACTTCCTGAAACAACAAGGGCTTGTGAAGTAACGGGAAAGGGCTGTGCCAATAAAATGTCATAACCGCGTCCTGCTGCTGCTGGCCTGCGTGGCCATCGCGGCGGTCGCGCTGCCGTTTGTCAACGTAGCCCCAAACCGTCTGATGTCGGGGGAGGGCAAAGCGCTCTGGCAGGTCTGGTCTTTCACGCCGGGGTGGCTGGCGGCGGCGCTGGCCGCGTGGGTTGCGCTATCGTTCTGGCAAGGGCGCACGGCGCAGTGGCTGACGCTGCTCCTCGCTGAAGGGCTGTTTATCATTCTGTTCTGGAGTGGCGGGCTGGCGGCGACGCACATGGCGTCGGCAGAAAGTCCGCTGGCGAGAACCACGGTGGGTAGCGGCCTCTGGCTGTGGCTGGCGCTCTGTCTGCTGGTCAGCAGCGATGCCATTCGTCGACTCATCTCCAGCGCCGTCTGGCGCTGGGTGCTCAACGCGCAGATATGGTGCATTCCCTTGTTCCTGCTGTTCAGCGGGGAACTGAACAATCTCTCGCTGTTAAAAGAGTACGCCAACCGCCAGGAGGTGTTTGACGATGCCCTGGCGCAACACCTGACGATCCTCTTCGGCACGCTCTTTCCGGCGCTGCTGCTCGGGATCCCCCTGGGCATGTGGTGTTACCGCCATCCTTCACGTCAGGGCGGTGTCTTTGCCGTGCTCAACGTGATCCAAACCATTCCTTCCGTTGCGCTGTTTGGCCTGCTGATTGCGCCGCTGGCCGGGCTGGTGAAGTCATTTCCGGTGCTGGGGACGCTCGGCATAGCCGGAACGGGGTTAACGCCCGCCCTTATCGCTCTGGTGCTGTACGCCCTGCTGCCGCTGGTGCGCGGCGTGGTCGCGGGCCTGGGCCAGGTCGCACCTGACGTGCTGGAAAGCGCCCATGCGATGGGCATGAGCGCGCGGCAGTGTTTCTGGAAAATTCAGCTCCCGCTGGCGCTGCCCCTGCTGCTGCGCAGCCTGCGGGTGGTAACGGTACAGACCGTCGGCATGGCGGTGATTGCGGCGCTGATTGGTGCGGGCGGCTTTGGCGCCCTGGTGTTCCAGGGGCTGCTAAGCAGTGCGCTCGATCTGGTGTTATTGGGCGTGGTTCCGACGATTGCGCTGGCGGTTGTCGTCGACGCGCTGTTTGCCTTATGGCTCGCGCTGCTCAGGAGAAGAGCCAATGATTGAATTCCATGATGTCAGTAAAACGTTTGCCGGTCGCCCGGCGGCGAGCCACCTGAACCTGAACTTTGCCGAGGGGGCGTTTTCCGTGCTGATTGGCACCTCAGGCTCGGGAAAATCCACCACCCTGAAGATGATCAACCGTCTGGTTGAGCATGACAGCGGGCTGATCCGCTTTGCCGGAGAAGAGATCCGCAGCCTGCCGGTGCTGGAGCTGCGCCGTCGGATGGGCTATGCCATTCAGTCTATCGGCCTGTTTCCACACTGGACGGTGGCGCAGAACATCGCCACCGTGCTGCAGCTGGAAAAATGGTCGCGGGCAAAAATTGCTGACCGGGTGGATGAGCTGATGTCTTTGCTGGGGCTCGAGCCCGCGCTGCGCGATCGCTATCCGCACCAGCTTTCCGGAGGCCAGCAGCAGCGCGTGGGCGTGGCGCGCGCGCTGGCGGCCAACCCGCAGGTGCTGCTGATGGATGAACCCTTTGGCGCGCTGGATCCGGTTACGCGCGGGGCGCTGCAGGCGGAGATGACCCGCATTCACCGCATTCTCGGACGCACGATCGTACTCGTGACGCACGATATTGATGAAGCCCTGCGCCTGGCCGACCATCTGGTGCTGATGGATCATGGCGAAGTGGTGCAGCAGGGCTCGCCGCTTGAGCTGTTAACCTGGCCGAAGAACGACTTTGTGCGCGAGTTTTTTGGCCGCAGCGAGCTGGGCGTGAGGCTGCTCTCCCTGCGGACTGTCAGCGACTATATGCGTCGGGAGGAGACATTGCTAAGCGGCGAACCGCTGCATGCGCAGATGAGCCTGCGGGATGCCCTCTCCGCGTTTGTCGCGCGCCAGTGCGAGGTATTGCCCGTCTCGGACGCTCGCGGGACGCCGTGCGGAACCTTACATTTCCGCGATCTGCTGGCCGGGGAGGTGACGCGTGAAGGCACTGCGTGATCCGCTCCTTTGGCTGGTAGCGCTCTTTGTCGCCTTGCTGTTTCTGATGCCGCACAGCGCGGCGCTGTTTAACGCCCTTTTTCCCGGGCTGCCGCGGCCGGTCTATCAGCAGGAGAGCTTTATTAATCTCGCCCTGGCGCATCTCTGGCTGGTGGCGCTCTCAAGCGCCATCGCGGTTGTGCTGGGGGTAGGGGCAGGCATTGCGGTCACGCGACCTGCGGGCAAGGAGTTTCGTCCGCTGGTAGAGACGATAGCGGCCATTGGACAGACGTTTCCGCCGGTGGCGGTTCTGGCGATAGCGGTTCCGGTGATGGGCTTTGGCCAGCAGCCCGCCATTATTGCGCTGATTTTATACGGCGTACTGCCGGTTCTGCAGGGCACGCTGGCGGGCCTCGCGGCGGTACCGGCGTCGGTGCTGAGCGTGGCTGAAGGGATGGGGATGAGTCGCGGCCAGCGGCTGCGCAAGGTTGAACTGCCGCTTGCGGCACCGGTTATCATTGCCGGGATCCGCACGTCGGTGATTATTAACATCGGGACGGCGACCATTGCGTCTACGGTTGGTGCCAATACGCTGGGAACGCCGATTATTATCGGCCTGAGCGGGTTTAATACGGCTTATATAGTGCAGGGAGCGGTGCTGGTCGCGCTGGCGGCAATCGTCGTCGATCGCCTTTTTGAGCGGCTCGCGCTCTACCTCAGCCGACACCGCCGCGAACAATAAACGAGTATCCTGCCAGCATCACGCCGCCGATACCGCTTACGGCCATCAGGACAAAAAGGGTAATAATGGCCAGTTTGGTTGCCTTCATCATGTGCTCCTGTTGTTAACGGAACAATTATACGGTGAAGCGCAGCTGTTAATGAACCATTAAATGCCGTTATGGCTCATCCGGACCAAGGGAATAAACCGGGTAACCATTCTCACGCCATTCCGTCAGCAGCTGTTGCTGCGTGGCGGACGGCACTTCGCCACACCAGACCAGCAGGGTCTGGCCCTCAAAAAACTCAGGCTTAAGCTGCGCCAGCGAATGCGCCAGGACATCCACGCGCCAGCCCTTCTGGGTGGCAATCCACGCTTCCAGCCACAGGCGGGTGGTATCGTGCACGTTCCAGCCGACCACCAGCGCATCTTTTCCGGCTTTGTTCTTCGCTGAGGCAAGGCAGACGGCGATGTAGTTGATCAGCACCCCGTCGAGCATGCTGAGCAGCGCCTGCAGGGTGGACTGCTGGCACTGCAGGCGTCGACGGAGCGGAATGAAAAGATGGTTGATCAGCGTCTGTGCCGGATAATCGCGGCCTTGCTCTTTTATCCATGCGCGCAGGCGCTGCAGGTTGCCCGCCTGCAGGAGTCGCAGCAGGGTTTCCTGTTGTTCGCGCCAGAGGTGCTGCGTGTCCGGGTCGTCGTGGCTCAGCAGGGACTTCACCTTGCCGACCTGCACCCCGTTGTCGATCCAGCTTTTAATTTCGCGAATGCGGTCGATATCGGCTTCATTGAAAAGGCGATGCCCACCGTCGGTCCTCTGCGGTTTGAGTAATCCATACCGTCGCTGCCACGCCCGTAGGGTAACGGGATTGATATCACAAAGGAGTGCCACTTCACCTATTGTGTAAAGCGCCATATTCGCCCCCTGGCTTACGCGTCCCCAGCTTAACTGTAGACTCACTTTGGCGAACCAGGAAAGATTGATTGATTTTTGAACAAACAATGCGAAGCATGCGCGATATTCAGAAAAAGGTGTGATAACGGACACGATTTTGCGCTTTTTTGGGATGCTTCAAAGAAAGTAAACCCGCATCAGTGTATGTTACGCGTTTTTAGCGTGTGCGGTTTTGAGTATGTACGAGTTTAATCTGGTGCTGCTGTTGCTTCAGCAGATGTGCGTGTTTCTTGTCATTGCCTGGCTGATGAGCAAAACGCGCCTGTTTATCCCGCTGATGCAGGTCACCGTACGTCTGCCGCATAAGCTGCTCTGCTACGTCACCTTCTCTATTTTCTGCATCATGGGGACTTATTTTGGTCTCCATATCGAAGACTCTATTGCCAATACGCGCGCGATCGGCGCGGTGATGGGCGGGCTGCTGGGCGGTCCCGTCGTCGGTGGCCTTGTCGGTTTAACCGGGGGGCTGCATCGCTATTCCATGGGCGGGATGACGGCGCTCAGCTGCATGATCTCCACGATCGTGGAAGGTCTGCTCGGCGGGCTGGTGCATAGTTACATGATCAAACGCGGCCGCCCGGATAAAGTCTTTAGCCCGCTCACCGCCGGTGCCATTACCTTTGTAGCCGAAATGGCGCAGATGGCGATCATTCTGCTCATTGCCCGTCCGTTTGAGGATGCGCTGCACCTGGTCAGCAGCATTGCCGCCCCGATGATGGTGACCAACACCGTGGGCGCGGCGCTGTTTATGCGCATTCTGCTCGACAAGCGCGCCATGTTTGAGAAGTACACCTCGGCCTTTTCCGCGACGGCGCTGAAGGTCGCCGCCTCGACCGAAGGGATCCTGCGCCAGGGCTTTAACGAAGAGAACAGCATGAAGGTCGCCCAGGTGCTCTACAAGGAGCTGGATATCGGCGCGGTGGCTATCACCGATCGCGAGCGGCTGCTGGCCTTTACCGGCACCGGGGACGATCACCATCTGCCGGGTAAACCCATCTCCTCAGCCTACACGCTGCGCGCCATTGAAACCGGTGAGGTGGTGTACGCCGACGGTAACGAGGTGCCTTATCGCTGTTCGCTGCATCCGCAGTGCAAGCTGGGCTCCACGCTGGTGATTCCGCTGCGCGGCGAGAATCAGCGGGTGATGGGCACCATCAAGCTGTATGAGGCGAAAAACCGTCTGTTCAGCTCCATCAACCGCACGCTGGGGGAGGGGATCGCCCAGCTGCTGTCCGCGCAAATTCTGGCCGGGCAGTATGAACGGCAGAAAGCGCTGCTGACGCAGTCCGAAATTAAGCTGCTGCATGCCCAGGTCAATCCGCATTTCCTGTTCAACGCCCTCAACACGCTCAAAGCGGTGATCCGCCGCGACAGCGATCAGGCCGCGCAGCTGGTGCAGTTTCTGTCGACCTTCTTCCGCAAGAACCTGAAACGGCCGTCTGAGATTGTGACCCTCGCCGATGAGATTGAGCACGTGAATGCCTATCTGCAGATTGAGCAGGCGCGTTTCCAGTCGCGCCTGCAGGTGTCGCTCTCCGTGCCGGATGAGCTGGCGTATCAGCATCTTCCGGCCTTTACCCTGCAGCCGATTGTGGAAAACGCCATTAAGCACGGCACGTCGCAGCTGCTGGGAACGGGGGAGATAACCATTACCGCCAGCCGTTTTAATCACCATCTGGTGCTGGATATTGAAGACAATGCCGGGCTTTACCAGCCTTCCGCCTCCGGCGGTCTGGGGATGAGCCTGGTGGATAAACGCCTGCGCGCCCATTTTGGCGACGACTGTGGCATTACCGTCGCCTGTGAGCCAGACCGATTTACCCGTATTACCGTACGACTGCCGCTGGAGGAAAACGCATGTTAAGAGTGCTGATTGTGGATGACGAGCCGCTGGCACGGGAAAACCTGCGCGTTCTGCTGCAGGAGCAACCGGATATTGAGATTGTGGGGGAGTGCGCGAACGCCATTGAGGCCATCGGCGCGGTGCACAAACTGCGCCCGGACGTGCTGTTCCTCGATATTCAGATGCCCCGCATCAGCGGACTGGAGATGGTCGGCATGCTCGACCCGGAACATCGTCCCTACATCGTGTTTCTGACGGCGTTTGATGAATATGCCGTTAAGGCTTTTGAGGAGCACGCGTTTGACTATCTGCTCAAGCCGATTGAAGAGAAGCGGCTGGAAAAAACGCTCACCCGTTTACGTCAGGAGCGCATCGTACAGGACGTCACGCTGCTGCCGGAAAACCAGCAGCCGCTGAAGTTCATCCCCTGCACCGGGCACAGCCGGATCTATCTTCTTCAGATGGATGATGTGGCCTTTGTCAGCAGCCGCCTGAGCGGGGTGTTTGTCACCAGCGCGGAAGGGAATGAAGGGTTTACCGAGCTGACCCTGCGCACGCTGGAGAGCCGCACGCCGCTGATTCGCTGCCACCGCCAGTATCTGGTGAACATGGCGCACCTGAAGGAGATCCGCCTGGAAGATAACGGCCAGGCCGAGCTGGTGCTGCGTGCCGGGCAAACGGTGCCCGTCAGCCGTCGCTACCTGAAGAGTTTGAAAGAGGCGATTGGGCTGTAAAGCTGGTACACTGCGCGCCATTGCATCATCGACATTCGAAGGCTCTATGCTAAGTAACGATATTCTTCGTAGCCTGCGCTACACCCTGAAAGCGAACAATAACGACATGGTGCGCATTCTTGCGCTGTCCGACATGGAATCCACGTCTGCGAGTTTTGACACGTGGATGACCAAAGAAGACGAAGAGGGATTTGTCCGCTGCCCTGACATCATTCTGTCGGGTTTCCTGAACGGCCTGATTTACGATAAGCGTGGCAAAGATCCGGCCGCGCCAGAGCTGGCGCTTGAGCGTCGCGTGAACAATAACACGGTGCTGAAAAAGCTGCGCATCGCCTTCTCGCTGAAAACGGACGATATCGTGGCGATCATGACTGAGCAAAAATTCCGCGTATCCGTGCCGGAAGTCACCGCCATGATGCGCGCGCCGGATCATAAAAACTACCGCGAGTGCGGCGATCAGTTTCTGCGTAATTTCCTGCGCGGGTTAACTCACCGGGTGCATCACCCGAAGGCGTGATTGCAGAATGGGTGTGGCCTGATGCCCTCACCCCGACCCTCTCCCACAGGGAGAGGGAGAAAACAAAATGCCATAAAAAAGCCGGAGATTATCTCCGGCTTTTTTGTTATTTCACCTGCTGACCCGGCTTCGCGCCTTCGTCAGGGCTTAACAGGAAGATATCTTTCCCGCCAGGGCCTGCGGCCATCACCATCCCCTCAGAGATGCCGAAGCGCATTTTGCGCGGCGCCAGGTTCGCCACCATCACGGTTTGACGGCCGATCAGCACCTGCGGGTCCGGATAGGCAGAACGGATGCCGGAGAAGACGTTGCGCTTCTCGCCGCCCAGATCCAGCGTCAGGCGCAGCAGCTTGTCAGAACCGTCCACGAATTCCGCGTTTTCAATCAGCGCCACGCGCAGGTCGACTTTGGCGAAATCATCGAAGGTAATGGTTTCCTGAATCGGATCGTCCGCCAGCGGGCCGGTGACCGGTGCCGCAGCAGCCTTCACCTCTTCTTTAGACGCTTCCACCAGAGCTTCAACCTGCTTCATCTCGATGCGGTTGTACAGCGCCTTGAAGGTGTTCACCTTGTGGCCGAGCAGCGGCTGCTGGATTGCATCCCAGGTCAGTTCGGTGTTCAGGAACGCTTCAGCACGGGCTGCCAGCTGCGGCAGAACCGGCTTCAGCCAGGTCATCAGCACGCGGAACATGTTCAGACCCATGGTGCAGATCGCCTGCAGGTCGGCGTCACGGCCTTCCTGTTTCGCGACCACCCACGGGGCCTGCTCGTCCACATAGCGGTTGGCAACATCGGCCAGCGCCATGATTTCACGAATCGCTTTACCGAATTCACGGCTTTCCCAGGCTTCACCAACCGCAGCGGCGGCATCGGTGAAGGTTTTATACAGCTCAGGATCGGCCAGTTCGGCAGAAAGCACGCCGTCAAAACGCTTCGCGATAAAGCCCGCGTTACGGGACGCCAGGTTGACGACCTTGTTGACGATGTCCGCGTTCACGCGCTGCACGAAATCTTCCAGGTTCAGGTCGATATCGTCGATGCGGGAAGAGAGCTTCGCGGTGTAGTAGTAGCGCAGGCTGTCCGCGTCGAAGTGGTTCAGCCAGGTGCTGGCCTTGATGAACGTCCCGCGGGACTTGGACATCTTGGCGCCGTTCACCGTTACGTAGCCGTGTACGAACAGGTTGGTTGGCTTGCGGAAGTTGCTGCCTTCCAGCATCGCCGGCCAGAACAGGCTGTGGAAGTAAACGATGTCTTTACCGATGAAGTGGTACAGCTCGGCAGTGGAATCTTTCTTCCAGTATTCGTCGAAGCTTACGGTATCGCCACGCTTGTCGCACAGGTTCTTAAAGGAGCCCATGTAGCCGATTGGCGCGTCCAGCCAGACGTAGAAGTATTTACCCGGTGCGTTCGGGATTTCGAAGCCGAAATACGGCGCATCGCGGGAGATATCCCACTGCTGCAGACCGGATTCGAACCACTCCTGCATCTTGTTCGCCACCTGCTCCTGCAGCGCGCCGCTGCGGGTCCACGCCTGCAGCATTTCGCTGAAGGACGGCAGGTCGAAGAAGAAGTGCTCGGAGTCACGCATCACAGGCGTGGCGCCGGAAACCACGGATTTCGGCTCGATAAGCTCGGTCGGGCTGTAGGTTGCGCCGCACACTTCGCAGTTATCGCCGTACTGATCCGGGGATTTACATTTCGGACAGGTGCCTTTGACGAAACGGTCCGGCAGGAACATGCCTTTTTCCGGATCGTACAGCTGCGAGATGGTGCGGTTTTTAATAAAACCGTTCTCTTTCAGACGGGTGTAGATCAGCTCCGACAGCTCGCGGTTTTCGTCGCTGTGCGTGGAGTGATAGTTGTCATAGCTGATGTCAAAGCCAGCAAAATCGGTCTGATGCTCCTGACTCATTTCGGCAATCATCTGCTCCGGGGAGATCCCCAGCTGCTGCGCTTTCAGCATGATCGGCGTGCCGTGGGCATCGTCCGCACAGATGAAGTTAACCTCGTGGCCGCGCATTCGCTGGTAACGGACCCAGACATCAGCCTGGATATGCTCCAGCATGTGGCCGAGGTGGATTGAGCCGTTGGCGTACGGCAGTGCGCACGTTACCAGAATTTTCTTCGCGACTTGAGTCATAGTAGGCATTACTTCTTTTAACTGTGAAAAGGGTTTTTGATATTACCAAAAGGGGCATTATTAAGTAAGCACAAACCACGGCCTTTCAGGTAAACTTGTTCATCTAAGGTCTTATTCACAAGAACAAAGGAGTCGGGATGAGTTCTCAATCCCAGGCCAAATCACCGGAAGCCTTACGAGCAATGGTCGCCGGGACGCTGGCTAACTTTCAGCATCCAACCCTGAAGCATAATCTCACTACGCTGAAAGCGTTACACCACGTTGCCTGGCTGGATGATACGCTGCACATTGAGCTGCAGATGCCGTTCGTCTGGACCAGCGCCTTTGACGCGCTGAAAGAGCAGACCAGCTCTGAGCTGCTGCGCATGACCGGCGCGAAGGCGATCGACTGGAAGCTGAGCCACAGCATTGCCACGCTGAAACGCGTGAAAAACCAGCCTGGCGTGAACGGCGTGAAAAACATCATTGCCGTCAGCTCGGGTAAGGGCGGGGTGGGGAAATCTTCTACCGCCGTAAACCTGGCGCTGGCACTGGCAGCGGAAGGGGCAAAGGTCGGTATTCTGGATGCCGACATCTACGGTCCGTCTATTCCAAATATGCTGGGCGCGGAAAACCAGCGTCCAACCTCACCGGACGGCACCCACATGGCACCGATCATGGCGCACGGTCTGGCGACCAACTCCATCGGTTACCTGGTGACTGACGATAACGCCATGGTCTGGCGCGGCCCGATGGCCAGCAAAGCGCTGCTGCAGATGCTGCAGGAGACGATGTGGCCGGATCTGGATTATCTGGTTCTGGACATGCCGCCGGGCACCGGTGATATTCAGCTCACGCTGGCGCAAAACATTCCGGTGACGGGAGCCGTTGTGGTGACCACGCCGCAGGATATCGCGCTGATCGACGCCAAAAAAGGCATCGTGATGTTCGAGAAGGTGGAAGTGCCGGTGCTCGGTATCGTCGAGAACATGAGCATGCACATCTGCAGCAACTGCGGTCACCACGAACCTATCTTCGGCACGGGTGGCGCAGAAAAACTGGCCGCGAAGTATCACACCCAACTGCTGGGACAGATGCCGCTTCACATTACCCTGCGCGAAGATCTGGATAGCGGCAAGCCGACGGTGGTCAGCCGTCCGGACAGCGAATTTGCAGAAATGTATCGCCAGCTGGCGGGACGCGTTGCGGCGCAGCTTTACTGGCAGGGCGAAGTCATCCCAGGGGAAATCGCGTTCCGCGCGGTGTAATTCCTCTTCGCTTAGTGCCGGGTGGCGGCTTCGCCTTACCCGGCCTACGAAATACGGTTTTGTAGGTCAGGTAAGCGAAGCGCCACCTGACTTTACCCAAGCCGATAATGCATCAGATAGTATTCTCCCTCCGGAGAATCCCCCGTCGCCTCAATGTGCCAGCCGTGCCGCTGGTAAAACGCGACAGCCCGCGCATTCTTCACCAGACACTTAAGCGAACCCGTACTGGTAAACGTCTTCTGAACCTGTTCCAGGAGCATACGCCCGACCCCATGGCTTTGATACTGCGGGTCGACAAACAGGTTGTGCAGGAAATTATCGTTCGTCCAGACGGAGGCAAAACCCAGGCGATGGCCGTTCTGCGTGGCAACCCAAATCACTTCGTCACGGGTGGCCGCGTCAAAGTCTTCAAGCTGCCAGTCTGAACTGTCCAGCCATGACCAGGCCTCACGCCGGGCGTGGAGGAAGAGCGTGCGCAGGAAAGGGCGATCGCTTTCCTGCCAGGGGCGGATCAGGATGGTATTAGCGGTGATAGAAAATATCTCCGTTATAGGCTTTGTAGATTTTGCCATCCGCATCGCCAATCAGCACGTAGTTCTCGCCCATGTAGGTCCAGTGGGTTCCGGCATCCGGAGCCGGCAGGTTACGCAGCTGGTACTGTTTGATGGTGTACTCCGGCGTTTGATACTGCGCCGGCGCCGTGTCGCCAATCTTGAATTTCGTGAAGTCAGCGATGAACTCTTGTTCTTCATAGGCCTTGATGCCGGATGCCGCTTGTGGTGCTGCATTCGCCGCGCTTGCCAGAGACATCACGACCCCGAGAAGCAGCCATTTACACTTAGCCATTTTTTCTCCAGTTGAACGGTTTTTAAGTTTGATTTTGCCTGCCAACAATACGGCAACCTGCCTATTTTAAATATCAGACTATGGCTTGTTCGAAAAAAAATGTAACAAAAATGAACCTACCTGATAATCGTTTTCCTTTTGGTATACCTCATCGATGACGCGATCTTTACCAGCTTACAGGCCCGACACTTCTTTACAGCGTGATGGCGTATTGCCCGTTAAGATGACCTTCGTTAAAACATGAGGTCACAATGGATAACCGCAAAATCAGTCGACTGCGCCGCTGGGCGCGGGAAGGGATCATACTCGTTCTGCTGACGCTGGCCGTGGTATGGGGTGTTGATCAATACCGAAAACCGACGCTCCCCGCCAGTTTTAGTGCAACGCCGATGACGAGCATCGACGGCAACGTTCACGATATTGCGGCGCTCAGCCAGGATCGTCCGCTGCTGATCTACGTCTGGGCGACCTGGTGCAGCATTTGCCGCTACACGACGCCTGCGGTTAATCAACTGGCAGAAGAGGGCGGGAACGTGGTGAGTATCGCCATGCGTTCTGGTGACAACGCAAAGCTTGAGCGCTGGGTTGATAAGAAACAGCTAAAAATGCCGGTGATTAACGATGCAAACGGTGCTTTGTCGCAGCAGTGGCAGGTGAGCGTCACGCCAACGCTGGTGGTTGTGTCGAAGGGGAACGTGGTCAGTACCACGACGGGCTGGACGAGCTATTGGGGATTAAAATTAAGGATGTGGTGGGCAGGCGTATAAAAATAACCCCTCTCCCGGCGGAAGAGGGGTGTTGTATTACTTAGCCAGAACTTCCTGCGCGGTGCGCTCAACCAGAGACAGCAGGATTTTAATATCTTCCAGCGTCACGGTTGGGTTCAGCAGCGTCAGCTTCAGGCAGGTGACGCCGTTATGCTCGGTCACACCGACGTTCGCACGGCCGGATTCCAGCAGCGCGTCACCAATTTTCTGGTTCAGCAGGGCGATACCCGCTTCATCCGTCTGCACCTGTCCGCGGAAGCGGAACAGAACGCTTGCCAGCTGCGGCTGCATAACCAGCTCCAGCGCAGGCTGCGCTTTCACGTAGGCCGCAACCTGCTGTGCCAGGGTCACGCCGTGATCGATGATCGCCGCGTATTGCTCCTGACCCAGCGCTTCCAGGCTCATCCACAGCTTCAGCGCGTCAAAACGACGGGTGGTCTGCAGAGATTTGGAAACCAGGTTAGGCACGCCGGCCTCTTCGTCGAACTCAGAGTTCAGGTAAGCCGCCTGATAGCGCATCAGCTCATAGTGACGTGCTTCTTTCAGCAGGAACGCGCCGCAGCTGATGGTCTGGAAGAACTGCTTGTGGAAGTCCAGGGTGACGGAATCTACCAGCTCGATGCCGTCCAGGTAGTGACGATACTGCTCAGACATCAGCAGCGCGCCGCCCCAGGCCGCATCAACGTGTACCCAGATGTTCTGCTTCGCCGCCAGCTCTGCAATCGCACGCAGCGGGTCGATAGCACCGGCATCGGTGGTACCTGCCGTCGCGACGATGGCCAGAATCTGCTCGCCGTTCGCATTGCACTGTTCGATTTTCGCCGCCAGATCGGTCAGATCCATGCGGGAGAATTCGTCCGTTTTCACCTGCACCACGGACTGGTAGCCCAGGCCCATCAGCGCCATGTTTTTCTGCACGGAGAAGTGCGCGTTTTCGGAGCACAGCACGCGAATTTTGCGCAGATCGCCAACCAGACCGTCCTGCTGAACGGAATGACCCTGACGCGCGAAAAACGCATCGCGAGCCAGCATCAGGCCCATCAGGTTGCTCTGAGTCCCGCCGCTGGTGAAAACACCTGCGTCGCCGGCCTGATAACCCACGCGGGTACGCAGCCACTCGATCAGTTTGATCTCAATGATGGTTGCGGACGGGCTTTGATCCCAGGAGTCCATACTCTGGTTAGTGGCGTTGATCAGCACTTCCGCCGCCTGGCTTACGACCAGGCTTGGGCAGTGCAGGTGCGCCACACACTGCGGGTGATGAACGGACAGGCTGTCTTTCAGGAAGAACTCGACGGCGCGTTCAATCGCCGCTTCGTTGCCCAGCCCTTTCGGGTTGAAATCCAGCTTAATACGGTCGCGCAGTTCTGCGACCGTTTTGCCCTGGTACATCTCAGGCTGTTTCAGCCACTGCATCACAGCCTGAGTGCTTTGTTCAATCGCCTGCTGGTAAGCTTCAATGCTCTGCGCAGAGGAGAACAAAATTGGGTTTGAATCAGACATCGTAATCAACAACTCCGGTTACGCCGGGCGAACGCCCGCAGCAAGCAGTGCCTGCTCAAATTTATCCAGGAAGATTTTCAGCTCTTCGTCGCTGATCAGCAGAGACGGCAGCAGACGCAGAACGATACCGTTACGGCCACCGCGCTCCAGAATCAGACCGGCTTCGAAGCACTTCTTCTGAATCAGTGCAGACAGCTCGCCGTCGCCAGGGAAGCAGCCCATGTGGTCAGCCGCTTCGTGTGGCTTAACGATCTCAATACCGATCATCATGCCCAGACCGCGAACGTGACCAATCACCGGGTAGCGCTTCGCCATTTCTTTCAGCTGGCCTTTCAGCCATTCGCCCTGTGCAGCCACTTTGCCTGCGATGTTCTGGTCTTTCAGGATTTTCAGCGTCGTCAGACCGGTTGCCATCGCCAGCTGGTTGCCGCGGAAGGTACCGGTGTGGTGACCTGGTGCCCATGCATCGAACTGCTTTTTGATACCGAGCACGGCCAGCGGCAGACCGCCACCGACGGCTTTAGACATCACGATGATGTCTGGCTCAATGCCAGCGTGTTCGAAGGCGAAGAATTTACCGGTACGGGCAAAGCCAGCCTGAACTTCGTCGAGGATCAGCAGAATGCCGTGTTCCTGAGTCACTTTACGGATGCGCTGCAGCCACTCAGCCGGAGCCGGGTTCACGCCGCCTTCGCCCTGAACCGCTTCCAGGATCACCGCAGCAGGCTTACGCACGCCGCTTTCAACGTCGTTGATAAGGTTATCGAAGTAGTACGTCAGCGCTTTCACGCCCGCTTCACCACCGATACCCAGCGGGCAGCGGTATTCGTGTGGGTAAGGCATGAACTGCACTTCTGGCATCATACCGTCAACCGCTTCTTTCGGAGACAGGTTGCCGGTCACGGACAGCGCGCCGTGGGTCATACCGTGGTAACCACCAGAGAAGCTGATGATACCGCTACGACCGGTCACTTTTTTCGCCAGCTTCAGCGCCGCTTCAACGGCGTCAGCACCGGATGGACCGGTGAACTGCAGGCAGTACTCTTTGCCCTGACCAGGCAGCAGAGAGAGCAGGTATTCAGAAAACGCGTCTTTCAGAGGCGTCGTCAGATCCAGAGTATGTAACGGCAAGCCGCTGGTAATGACATTTTGGATGCTTTTCAGCACATCAGGATGGTTATGGCCAAGCGCAAGGGTCCCTGCGCCTGCTAAACAGTCAAGGTATTCTTTATTATCTGCATCGGTGATCCACACGCCTTCTGCTTTAGTGATGGCTAAAGGCAGTTTGCGCGGATAACTCCTGACGTTAGATTCAAACTCGGCCTGACGGGCCAGATAGGTTTCGTTGCTTTTGTGGGCATCTACGGTGTCAATACGGACTTTATCCGTCATCATATCACTCCTACAACCGCCGCTTCGTTATGAGCCACGATTGAATAAAAAGTTAAAAAACAGATGGGGGCCTGAAAAAAACGCCGCCAATATAGAGCCTTTTGCCACGGGGCTCAATGGTTAATTTGTTTACTGTTTTGTGACACGGGGCTGTGGGGAGAAAATATCCCCATTTTTAAAATGAAAATTGCATTTTATGCCAAATAAAAACAGCCTGTTACAGGCTGTTTGTCCGGCGTGTACGGTCGCAGAAAAGAGTGTGACAAAACGTGCCATCGAATGGCAAAAAGGAGGCTGGCTGTCTCTATTCCTGCGTCATGTGCAAAAAGCGGTGCTCATGATGCATGCACAACGGAATCACGCATCAAAAAAGGACTTTCAACGCGCATGGTGTTCTGATGCTCTTCACCGTTAATAATATGCATGGCGCTCAGGCGACCAATTTCATAGTGTGGCAGTTGAACCGTCGTGAGAGGAGGCAGGAACAGCTCCCCAATACCCACCATATTGTCATAGCCGATTACCGCGACATCTTCCGGTATGCGAAGCCCTTGCGCCAGCAGCGTCTGATAGACCATAAACGCGATACGGTCGTTGCCGCAGATAACGGAGTCGAACCGGGGAATGCCATTCTGCATGTGCGCCAGCAATACTGACGGAATGTCACGATAGTGCTCATCGCCGAGCGCCATATAGCTGTGCGCCAGGCTGTGCGGGTCGAGTCCCGCTTCACGGCATGCACGTTCCAGCCCCTGACGACGTCGGGTTGTGGCCAGATGCCCCTCAGGCAAATGCAGGCAGAGAGGGCGTCGATAACCCTCCGCGAGTAACGCCCGTACGGCGGTATACTGCCCCTGTTCATCATCGGGAATATAGCTGGCGACCTTTTCGCCGTCACTTTCGCAGTTGGCCAGCACGCAGGGAAGGGTGAGGAGTTTGGCCGGGAGAGGAACCTGACGTAACCCCATGGTGGTGTAGATAATTCCGTCAGGCCGATGAGAAAGGAGAAGGTCGACAATGGCGTCCGGGTTGTCATCGGTAAACATATTCATCACGAAGCTGTTCCAGCCGTGCATTCTGGCCGTCTCTTCAATCGACAGCGTGATCTCCACCGAGAAAGGCGTCGTCACCGTATCGAGCGCCAGTACGCCTATGGTTTTAGGCGAGGCATGCGCGCCGCGAATTTTCTTGGCGGAAAGATCGGGCACGTAGCTGGTTTGCTCGATAGCCAGCTGAACGCGCGCCAGCGTTTCCGGCTTAAGGCGCTCCGGGCTGTTCAGCGCACGGGAGACCGTCATCAGCGATACGTTAGCCAGCTTTGCGACGTCCTTCAGGGAAGCCATTTTCTTACTCCGTTAATGCTCTGTGTGAAAGGGTATACAACTAAGTCGCTGATGTAAAAGGAAGGCTGATGCACATGCCAGGTCAGGCTTACCTCCGTGATGAATATTTGATCGCGATCTCATTCTCTTGATGTTAACGTTAACTTTCGTGATTAACATCTTAAATCTTCACCAAACAGCATGAGAAAAAATCAATGTTAACGTTACCATTGTGTCATTACTCCAACATGAGAATGTCATGATGAAAACGCATCGCTCTCACAGCTACCCTTTACTGAGCGCATTACTGTTTTTCTTTTTTGTCACCTGGTCATCTTCCGGCTCGCTACTCTCCATCTGGCTTCATCAGGAAGTGGGCTTAAAAGCGGGGGATACCGGCGTTATCTATGCCGTGCTTTCCGTCTCCGCGCTTTTTGCTCAAATCTGCTATGGATTCATTCAGGACAAGCTCGGTCTGCGCAAAAACCTGCTCTGGTTTCTGACCAGCCTGCTCATTCTTTCCGGTCCGGCCTTCCTGCTGTTTGGTTATCTGCTGCAAATTAACGTATTACTCGGCAGTATTTTCGGCGGGGTTTATATCGGGCTGACGTTTAACGGCGGAATAGGTGTTCTGGAGTCCTACACCGAGCGCGTGGCCCGCCAGAGCCAGTTCGAGTTTGGCAAGGCGAGGATGTGGGGATCGCTGGGCTGGGCGGCGGCAACCTTTTTTGCAGGGCTCCTGTTCAACATTAATCCGAAGCTGAACTTCGCGGTGGCGAGCTGCGCCGGGCTGGCGTTTTTTGTGTTGCTGGCGCGCCTCAGGGTCTCTTCCGCTCCGCACGCCATGCAGGAGGCGGTGTCCGGCGGTAAGGTTACGCTGGAGGATGCTTTGCGCCTGCTGACGCTGCCGCGCTTCTGGGCGCTGGTGTTTTTCGTTATCGGCACCTGTATTTATGGCGTTTATGACCAGCAGTTCCCTGTCTATTTCTCCTCACAGTTTCCGACGTTACAGGAAGGGAACGCCATGTACGGCTATCTCAACTCCTTCCAGGTTTTCCTGGAGGCGGCGGGCATGTTTTGCGCCCCGTGGCTGGTGAATCGCCTCGGTGCGAAAAACGGCCTGATTTTCGCCGGAATGGTGATGGCGATGCGTATGGTGGCATCGGGTCTGGTTGAGGGGCCGGTATTGATCTCCATTACCAAGCTATTGCACGCGGTTGAACTGCCCGTTTTGCTGGTCTCCATCTTTAAATACAACAGCCTGCATTTTGATAAGCGGCTCTCTTCCACCCTCTATCTGGTGGGCTTTGCCTGTACAAGCTCGGTGATTGCCTCGGTACTGTCGCCGCTGGCCGGCTACAGCTATGAGAAATACGGCTTTGCCCAGTCCTATCTCATCATGGGGTTGTTAGTTTTCAGCACCACGTTTATCTCCATCTTCCTGTTGCGCTCGGGTAAGTCCTCTTCTGACCCGCTCATGCCGCAACCTTCCACTATCTGATTAAAGAGTAGAGAAATGACGTATTCCATTACAAAAGCAGAACAGGAACTGCAGTCCGGACGCGAAGGGCTTAACCTGCGCTGGTATCCGCGTTACCACCTCGCCGCGCGTGCCGGCTGGATGAACGATCCGAATGGCCTGGTCTGGTTTGGCGGCTGGTATCACGCCTTTTATCAGCATCATCCGTATTCGACCCAGTGGGGGCCGATGCACTGGGGCCATGCGCGCAGCAAAGATTTAGTTCACTGGGAACACCTCCCGGTTGCGCTGGCACCGGAAGGACCAGACGACAAGGACGGCTGTTTTTCTGGCTCAGCGGTGGTGGATGGCGACACGCTGGCGCTGATCTACACCGGCCACAAATTCCACGGCGATCCCGGCGATGAGGCTAATCTCTACCAGGTTCAGTGCCTGGCAACCAGCCGTGACGGCATCCACTTTGTGCGGCACGGGACCGTCATTGACACACCGCCTGGACTGCATCACTTCCGCGATCCGAAAGTATGGCGTGAAGGGGAGTGGTGGTACATGGTCGTTGGCGCGCGAGAGGGTGATACGGGCCAGGTGCGTGCGTACCGGTCTGCCGATCTGCGAGAGTGGCAGGACAGGGGCGTGCTCGCGGTGGCTGAAAAAGAGATGGGTTATATGTGGGAATGTCCGGACTTTTTCACCCTTAATGGTAAACGCGTGCTGATGTTCTCTCCTCAGGGGCTGGCGGCGGACGGATTCAAAAACCGTAATCTTTTCCAGAGCGGGTATCTGGTAGGTGAATGGCAGCCCGGCCAGCCCTTTGTGCGTGAAGGTGAATTTGTAGAGATGGATTACGGGCATGATTTCTATGCGCCGCAAAGCTTCCTGACGCCCGATGGCCGCCGCATTGTTATCGGCTGGCTGGACATGTGGGAATCACCTCTGCCGGAACAGGAGGATGGCTGGGCAGGCATGCTCTCCTTACCTCGCGAGCTGACGCTGAGTGCGGATAATCATCTGCAAATGCGGCCGGCCAGAGAAGTTGAAACCCTGCGCGGGGCGTGGTTCCCCTGGCCGATAACTACGCTTAATAACCAGCAGATGACGCTGGTGGAATACTGCGATGCGATGGAGGTCACTCTGCAATGGGATTGCGCGAACAGCAGCGCGGAGCAATACGGCATTCGTCTCGGCGACGGGCTACGCATCTATGTTGATGTCCAGATGCAGCGCCTGGTGCTGGAGCGTCACTATCCGCAGTATGGCTTGTGCGGTACCCGAAGCGTCGCGCTTAACCTGAACGACATGCTGAACCTGCGCCTGTTCTTTGACTGCTCTTCCGTTGAAGTGTTTGTTAACGAGGGTGAGGCGTGCCTCAGCTGCCGTATTTATCCTGATGCAGACGGCCGCGAGCTGGCGTTGTTTGCCTGGGCGGGGGGAGCGTCGCTTATCCATGGCGGGGCCTGGCAGTTAGAGTAAATTTATATTTAGGCACGAGCTAAAATAAAGCCCCATACAAATGGGGCTACGTAAATCTTATCAGGTGGTAGGGTTGTGCTAAGATCACATTTTTGATAATTGTGCGTTTACAACTCTCTCTTTTTCGACAACCAGCTGCATAATATAGCCACCCTTGTGCCATGAACCCTTATTTGGCTTCCAGCCTTTCGAAAGCAGATATTCAGCAGCATCAGAGATTGGCTTATTCATAATGCGATCCGCTTCACCTGAAAACTGTTTAAAATCGCCGCTTGCTTTGGCAGGCTTGCTCTCACAACGACCCGCAGCATCCTTAACCTGAGTGCAGCCTTCAGGAAGATGCTTATGTGCTGATTGTGCAAGTTGAGCAGCATTCTCCAAAGCCTGTTTTTCAGCAGCAGCGTTAATGGCTGTAGTGCGGTTTTGCTCTGCTATATAACAAGCATCTTTACTAACTCCCTTGCTTTGACAATCCGCCATCCGTTGAGCAGGTGAGGAACACGCAGCAAGAGATAATACAGCCGCTATCATCATTAACTTTTTCATTATTGCCTCAGTAATTACAATTATAAATATAAGTGCCTAACATCAATCCAATCCATATCCCTAATAAAATAAAAGTGAGATATAGAACAGCGGAAATAAAAATGTACTTTGTCATTTTCTTTGCGAGCAGCATTGTATAGAGTTATAGCCAGCTAATTAAAACTCATGTGCGAGTTTTTTTAGCTTACTGGCGGTTCGCTGGCATTTTATTTTAATTCTGTAACATCACCATCCGTAAGATGCGGACGCCGCAACAATTTCATCACCGTTGGATGTACCTGATGTAGAGAGGGTAGCGGCTACATTCTCAGCGAACTTATGACGGTAGCCGATTGCATAACCTTGCGCATCTTTGAAGTTGGCAGCGCCGACGGCAACCGCGTTATCTGTATCAACGTAATGCAAACCAGCAAGAGAAGCAGCGCCAGCGATACCAGCACGATATTCCTTGCGATCCTCATTCTGCTGATTCTCCAGAGAAGAGAACTTAGCGTTATTTTGATTCTCTAACGACGTAATACGTGATTCATGATTCGCTAATTGTGCGCTGTGATTCTGAATCGTCGCTTCTTGTGTTTGCTGGCGTGACTAGACGTTAGCAACAGCAGCTTTATTCGCTGCGGCTACCGTTTGTGCATCTACAGCTAAAGATTGCGCATAAGCGCCCGTATTAAATGCCTGAGTCGCTTTGTCAGAGGCGTCCTGGAGGGCGTGATCTTGTCTATCCTGATCGGCTTTGAAAATGCTTTTATCGACCTTACTTGCAAGCGCTTGTGTATTAGCATCTGCTTTGTTGTTCGCATTGGTGGCGGTGATTTCAGCATGATCAGCAGCGGCTTTAGCCGATGTCGCTATAGTATTAGCAGTAGTAGCTTTTGCATCAGCAGCAAGAGCATTAGTGTTAGCAGTTTGAGCATCAGTTTTAGCACTACCAGCAAGGTTATCAGCGGCGCTAATTGCATTCCATTGATCAGTATTTTCAGTTTTTAAACCTGTGATATCGTTTTGATTCGTAATAACCTTGTTGGCCATTAAATCCAGATCATAACCGGCACCTTGTGTACCAATAATCGTAATGTTGTCTTGATCAGAAGTAACATTAAATGCAGCAGCATTATCTGTATTAGCAAACACAACACCAAATACAACAGCGATAGTTGATTTATTTAAAAATCTCATTTGAAAGCTCTCATCATCAATGCAAAAAATAAAGTTAGGGCGCTATCCTGGCGGGAAGATACAACGTCTTGTTATATCTGAATTAATTCACGATTTACGTTGAAAATTTTGGTTTGATAACTTATTTCGTAACGTGTAGTAACTATCTATGAATGTGTAATTTTGATTATTGATCTGGATCATAAACAGCAGGAATAGCTAAACGAGTCGATTAAGAAGGGTTGGGATAGATAATTATATATTACAACGAGTTAGATATTTGTAATGAATGGAGGAGAAATGAGAAATAAAATATCTATACATTAAATATGTTTAAGTGTTTGGGTGAGAAATCATTAAAAATACAGATAACAGTTTATGTAAATTTATATATTATTGCCGATTATTTATTATCGAATATCCATTCTGCTTCGAATGAAAATGAAATGAGGTCATTTTTGTTCCGGGATATACCAGGAAAAAATATTTATGTTGAAGAGACTAGCGAAAAAGTGTTTAGGGAGATTCATCACGCGATCGCTGCCTTGATAAATCGAAACCTCTTGCGCCTGGCCTGTGGCCCCGGTTACACTAAATTACGACATAGATTTTCAATAAATCATTGTTTTAAAAGTACTTTGACTCGGGGTGCCCTTCTTTGTGAAGGCTGAGAAATACCCGTATTACCTGATCTGGATAATGCCAGCGTAGGGAAGTCAGATGCCTTCCCGGTCATCGCTTCTTCACGCAAGGCAGGAGCGAACCCATGCAGCCTGACCTGCTCGATTTACACGTTTTACACCACTTCCGAACCCGTTCTCCACTGACCCATTGTATGACCAACGATGTTGTACAGACCTTTACGGCCAACGTTTTGCTGGCGCTTGGCGCATCACCGGCGATGGTGATCGAGGCCGAAGAGGCCGAGCAGTTTGCCGCGATAGCCGATGCGCTGCTGGTTAACGTTGGCACGCTGACCGCGCCGCGCGCCCAGTCGATGCGTCGGGCAATAGAAAGCGCGGTGGCGGCAGGCAAACCCTGGACGCTGGACCCGGTTGCCGTTGGCGCGCTCGCGTTCCGTACCCGTTTTTGCCATCAAATTCTTGCCCTGAAACCGGCGGCCATTCGCGGCAATGCCTCAGAAATCCTTGCTCTTGCCGGAATGAGCGCAGGCGGGCGCGGCGTCGATACGACCGATACCGCCGCCAGCGCGGTGCCCGCTGCTCAGGCGCTGGCCCGCCAGACCAATGCCGTTGTGGTCGTCACCGGTGAGGTGGATTACATCACTGACGGACAACGCACCCGAACGGTAACCGGTGGTGACCCGCTTATGACGCGCGTGGTGGGCACCGGGTGCGCTCTCTCCGCCGTCGTCGCGGCGAGCTGCTCGCTGCCGGGCGACCGTCTGGATAATATCGCTGCTGCCTGCGGATGGATGAAGCGGGCTGGAACGGTGGCCGTTGCGCAGTCGCGTGGCCCGGGCAGTTTTGCCAGCGCGTTCCTCGACGCGCTCTACACGCTGGAGGAGCAAGCATGAAGCGGATTAATGCCCTGACCATTGCCGGCACCGATCCCAGCGGCGGCGCGGGCATCCAGGCTGACCTGAAAACCTTCTCGGCCCTTGGCGCGTACGGCTGCTCGGTCATTACCGCGCTGGTGGCGCAAAACACGCGCGGTGTACAGTCGGTCTACCGTATTGAGCCGGATTTTGTTGCCGCACAGTTGGATTCGGTATTCAGCGACGTGCGCATTGATACCACTAAAATCGGCATGCTGGCCGAGACGGACATTGTTGAAGCGGTGGCCGAGCGGCTTAAGCGTTATGCGGTGCAAAACGTGGTGCTGGATACCGTCATGCTGGCAAAAAGCGGCGACCCGCTGCTCTCTGCCTCTGCCGTGGAAACCCTGCGTAAAAAGCTGCTGCCGCAGGTGGCGCTTATCACCCCCAATCTGCCGGAAGCCGCCGCGCTGTTAGGCACATCGCACGCGCAAACGGAACGTGAGATGAAAGCGCAGGGGAACGCGCTGCTGGCAATGGGCTGCGGTGCGGTGCTGATGAAGGGCGGGCATCTGGATGACGCGGAAAGCCCGGACTGGCTTTTCACCCGCGACGGCGAAGTGCGCTTTACCGCGCCGCGCGTGCAGACCAAAAATACCCACGGCACGGGCTGTACGCTTTCGGCCGCGCTGGCGGCGCTGCGTCCACGGCATGACGGCTGGGCCGATACGGTGCGCGAAGCGAAAACCTGGCTCTCGGCGGCGCTGGCGAAAGCCGATACTCTGGAAGTGGGTCACGGTATTGGGCCGGTTCATCATTTTCATGCATGGTGGTAACCCAGTATACTTGCAGGAAACACCACGCCTGAGAAAACAGAGATGGAACAAGCGCATACCCGGTTAATCGCTCAACTGAATGAACGGATCGCCGCGCCCGATAACACGCCGCTGTACCTGAAATTTGCCGAAACGGTAAAAAACGCGGTGCGCAGCGGCATGCTGGAGCACGGGAATATTTTGCCCGGCGAGCGCGATCTGAGCCAGTTAACCGGGGTGTCGCGCATTACCGTGCGAAAAGCGATGCAGGCGCTGGAGGAAGAGGGCGTGGTGACGCGTTCCCGTGGCTATGGCACGCAAATCAACAACATCTTTGAATATTCGCTTAAAGAGGCGCGCGGCTTTTCCCAGCAGGTGGTGCTTCGCGGTCAAAAGCCCAATACGTTATGGGTCAATAAGCGGGTGGTGAAGTGCCCTGAAGAGGTGGCGGACCACCTGTCGATCTCCCCGGACAGCGAGGTCTTTTTGCTCAAGCGCATTCGCTATGTGGATGACGATGCGGTGTCCATTGAAGAGTCCTGGGTCCCGGTCGGGTTAATTCCCGACCCGGATGCGATTGGCATTTCGCTCTACGACTACTTCCGCAGCCAGAATATCTTCCCGCAGCGCACCCGCTCAAGGGTGAGCGCCCGCATGCCGGACAGCGAGTTTCAGGCGCACATTAAGATGGACGAAAAAATACCGGTGCTGGTGATCAAGCAGGTCGCGCTTGACCAGCAGCACCGGCCGATTGAGTACAGCATCAGCTACTGTCGCAGCGATCTATACGTCTTTGTGTGCGAGGAGTAATTCGTCGCGAGTCGGGGCGCAATCTCCGCCTCGGTGGCTGACTACCCAGGACGCCACGGCATTCCCCAGCAGAACGGCGTCTGCCAGTGACCATCCCGCCGCCAGCCCGGCAAGCGTGCCGCCCGCGTGGCTGTCGCCAGCGCCAATGGTGTCCACAACCGTCGCCGGGAACGCCGGAACAACGCCCGAGGTCTTACCGTCATACCACGCGGCGCCGTCTTTATCATGCCGCACAATCAGCGCGGCACCGAAACGCAGCGGCCACTCCGCACCCAGATCTTCAGCCGTGACACCCAGTCGCTCGGCTGCGATCTCCGCTTCCTGACGATTAAGCGACACAATCGGCCTGCAGGCCATAATTCGCGTCATCAGCGCGTCAGGAATATCCGCGATGCGGGGACCGAAATCGATAAAGGCCGTCACGTCCGGCAACCTCTCCAGCCAGCCTGTCAGCAGCTCGCCGCTGGGCGATGCCAACTGATAGCCGGACAAATAGACCAGGCTGTTCGACGGGATATTAAGCACATCAAGCCAGCGCTGCTGCCACTGGTTCTCCACGCCGCTAAAGGACATAAAGGTGCGCTCGCCGTCTGGCTCCACCAGCGCGAGGCACCAGCCGTTATCGCCGTTTTCGGCCTCAATGGCGCTGTGCAGATCCTGCTTCGCCATGGCGTTGCGAATGATGTCCGCCCACACGCCGTGGCCGACGGGCAGGGCGTTTTGCGCCGTAATGCCGAGCCGTTTCAGGGCGATGGCAATGTTCAGCGCGCAGCCGCCGATATTCACCCCCTGCTGTTTGAGCTCGATATCGCACCCGCGCCAGGGCAGGGCGTAGGCGTCGGCGATGACGTCAATCACCGCTGCGCCCAGCACCGTCACCGGGCGCGTGGCGTGCAGATTGTCGAGACGTTGGGCAAATGCATTCATACGCCCTCCCTTTGCTCCCTGAAGTGCAGCAGTTTCTCGCAATAGTGGCCGAAATCGAGCCGGTTGACGGCGTCGAGTTCGGCTTTGAGCGCCGGGTCAATCGCCTGCACGCCGTGGAGCGCGCCGCAGATGGCTGTCGCCATTGCGCCAATGGTGTCGGTATCGCCGCCCAGATTGGCGCATAAAATGGCGCAGCGGTTCGGGTCGGTTCCCGCCAGTTCGACCATCGCAATGGCTGCCGGAACGGACTCAATGGTGCTGGTTCCGGCCCCCACGAGCTGGTACACCTGCTCGCTGGCAGACTCAATCCCGTTGGCTTCCCGCACGGTCTTAAGGGCCAGCTCAATACGCGCCGCCAGCGACGCGCTGAAGGTGGTGGTTTTCGCCTCCTGCGCATAGCGGGCAATACCCGGCAGGGCATCGACGATGTTCTGCCAGCTTTCGCCGTCGACGGCGCGCGAAATAGCCCAGGCAATCACCACCGCGCCGGCAATGGCGAGATCGGATTTATGGGTCGGGCTGGAGGCCTGCGCCACCTGCTCAACAAAGTGTTCCAGACGCGTGGCCGGAAGCAGGCAGCCCAGCGGGGAGGCGCGCATCGCCGCCCCGTTGGTCACGCCGTTGTTTTCCAGTTCGCTGACCGGCTTCCCGTCGCGAATCGCGTTAAGCGCAATTTTGGAGGTCGGGCCGAGCACGTTCTTATTGAACGCGTCGAAGTCGAGCGCCCATTTCAGGATATGCTTGCCGATAACGTCCGGGTTAATCTCCCCGTCGCACTCGACGATCGCGTCCGCCAGGCACAGCGCCATTGAGGTATCGTCGGTGAACTCTGCCTGTTTGAAATAGCAGGCCGCATTATTCTCTGCCGGGCCGGGTAAAAAGCGGTCGATCCAGCCAAAGTGGGCCTTGACGCGCTTTCTCGGCCACAGCTCCGACGGCATGCCCATCGCATCCCCTAACGCCTGCCCGTAAAGGGCCCCGAGAACACGTTCTTGTTTCATTTAACTTCCCCTTGTGTCAGCGCGGCATCGCCATCAACCACCTCAATTGCGGTGATCTCTTTATCCGATTCGCGGAAAAACAGCATAAACAGCACGGCAATCACGGCAATCATGATTGCACCAAACGCCCACATTCCGGCCCAGTTGAAGGTCGGCCCATTCACCGGCTCTTTGTATGCGAACATTTTTTCCATCATCACGCCGCCCAGGCGATAACCCAGCAGGCTACCAAAGCCCTGGCAGCACAGCGTAATCAGGCCCTGCGCGGCGGTGCGCATGTGCACCGGCGCTTTTTTATCCACGTAGATATACGCGGTAACGTAGTAGAAGTCGTAGCTCACGCCGTGCAGCAGAATGCCGAGGAACAGCAGGGCGTAGGTAAAGTACTGTTCTGCACCGCCGTAAACGAAGAATCCGTAGCGGATAGCGGCCGTGATCAGACCCAGCAGTAAGACCTTCTTAATACCAAAGCGTTTGGTAAAGAACGGCAGCGCCAGCATAAAGAAGATTTCGGAGAACTGGCCGAGCGTCATCCAGCCGGTGGCGTTTTTCATCCCCACTTCGGTGAGATAGCCGTTAGCGAAGATGTAGTAGAAGGCCAGCGGCATGGCGAACAGGAACGAGCAGAAGAAGAACACCAGGAAGTTTTTGTCGCGCAGCAGGATCAGCGCGTCCAGCCCCAGCATCACCTTGAAGTCCAGCTTGCCGGTGCTCTTCGGCGGGGTGTTCGGCAGGAACAGGGCAAACACGCCGAGCAGGGCTGAGCTGGCTGCGGTCATCAGCAGCGGAATATTGGTATCGGAAATATCGCTATAGCCCAGCATCTGCGGCAGGAATCCGCACGCCAGCCCGGAGGCGATCCAGCCGATGGTGCCCATCACGCGGATACGCGGGAAATCGGCCTCGACGTCATCCACGTTGGCGAAGGCAATGCTGTTGGTCAGCGCGATGGTCGGCATATAGGTCAGGGAGTAAACCAGCAGCAGCGGGAAGAAGGTGCTGAACTGGGTTTGCTGTGCGGCGAAGTACATCAGAATGGCGCCGGCGAACATCAGTACCGCCAGCACTTTCTGTGCGGCGAAGAAGCGGTCCGTCAGCGAGCCGACCAGAATCGGTGAGAGGATAGCGGCAATAGCGGTACAGGCGTAAGACCAGCCAATTTCCCCGGCGGTAAAACCGCTTTTGCTCAGCCACAGCCACAGCGGCACAAACCACGCGCCCCAGATAAACCATTCAACAAACATCATGAATGACAGTTGGACTTTCGTTTTCATTTTTTAATCCTGCATGTCAGAGAGGGTACGCCTTTAACATACCATTTAATAATACCTTTTAAATACCTTTGCGGCGATTGTTTGATCAATGTAACAGTTTTGTTGTACACGAATCGAGCCAGCAGATTGTGCTGAAAAAAAATGCAAAGGGTGGAAAATCTGTTAAGTCGGTACCAGGCTTAGTCTGCCCATAAAAGATGGGACTGGATAAACACACACCGACACGACGTCGGACTTACGGGAGTATCACATGACTGATATTGCGCAGTTGCTTGGCAAAGACGCCGACAGCCTTTTACAGCATCGTTGTATGACCATTCCAGCCGACCAGCTGTATCTGCCTGGTCATGACTACGTTGATCGCGTGATGATCGATAACAACCGTCCGCCTGCGGTCCTGCGAAATATGCAGACGCTCTACAACACCGGACGGCTCGGCGGCACCGGGTATCTCTCCATTCTGCCGGTAGACCAGGGCGTTGAGCACTCGGCGGGCGCCTCTTTCGCGGCGAATCCGCTCTACTTCGATCCGAAGAACATTGTTGAGCTGGCGATTGAAGCGGGCTGTAACTGTGTAGCCTCCACCTACGGCGTGCTGGCTTCGGTTTCGCGTCGCTATGCCCACCGCATTCCGTTCCTTGTGAAGCTCAACCACAACGAAACTCTGAGCTACCCTACCGAATATGACCAGACCCTCTACGCCAGCGTCGAGCAGGCGTTCAATATGGGGGCGGTGGCGGTAGGGGCGACCATCTATTTCGGTTCTGAGCAGTCTCGTCGTCAGATTGAAGAGATCTCCGCGGCGTTTGAACGCGCGCACGAGCTGGGCATGGTCACCGTACTGTGGGCGTATCTGCGCAACAATGCGTTCAAGAAAGACGGCGTGGATTACCACGTGTCGGCCGACCTGACCGGGCAGGCGAACCACCTGGCGGCGACCATCGGCGCGGATATTGTGAAGCAGAAAATGGCCGAGAATAACGGCGGCTATAAAGCGGTGAACTTTGGCTATACCGATGACCGCGTTTACAGCAAGCTGACCAGCGATAACCCGATCGACCTGGTGCGCTACCAGCTGGCGAACTGCTACATGGGCCGTGCGGGGCTGATTAACTCCGGCGGGGCGGCGGGCGGTGATACCGACCTGTCAGATGCGGTGCGTACGGCGGTTATCAACAAACGCGCGGGCGGCATGGGGCTGATCCTTGGCCGTAAGGCGTTTAAGAAATCGATGGCCGACGGCGTGAAGCTGATCAATGCGGTTCAGGACGTCTATCTGGACAGTAAAGTTACGATTGCCTGACGCCTCCATCTCCCTCTCCCTGTGGGAGAGGGTTGGGGTGAGGGCATCACCGCGCATCGTGTGAAACATCAGCGCAAAAGCACACAGTCCGGCGGCAGCCGACACTGCAGCGCGCCGGGCAACACCTCAATGCGGAACTGTGTTCCGCTCAGCGGCTCTCCATCGAGGTTAAACGTCATCCCGTGCGGTGCATTGACCTCAAACCATGCGGATTTCCCGTCAATGATATTTGGACTCTCTTCCGGCTGCGTCAGCGTGGTAAACAGCGCGGGCAGCAGGCCATCACCCGTGAAAATCCGCAGCTGTAGCTGACCGTCATTGATCAGCGCCTCCGGGCAGAGTTGCTGCCCGCCGCCTGCCTGGCGGCCATTGCCAATGCCAATCACCAGCGCGTCACCCTGCCACTGAAAATCCTCACCCCGAATTTCGCAGCGGTCAGGCTTGAGGGTGTCCATGCGCATCAGGCCGTGGATGAGATACGACACGCCGCCCAGCGCCGCCTTCAGCTTTTCCGGCGTTTCGCTGGTGATGCGTGTGCCAAACCCGCCGGTCGCCATATTGATAAAGCAGGTTTTATCATTCACCTGCGCAATATCCACAGCGGTGGCCTTGCCGAGGATCGCCAGCTGGAGCGCCTTCTCTAACTCCTCGGGGATCCCAGCGCTGGTGGCAAAATCATTGGCGGTGCCGAGCGGTAAAATACCCATCACCGGGCGGTTTGCCGGGGGCAGGTCGATCAGCGCTGACGCGATCTCATTGATGGTGCCATCGCCGCCGCCGGAAATGATGGTGTTGACGCCAAGCCCGAGGGCTTCATTGATATAGCGTGCCGCGTCGCCTTTTTCCCATGTTACCCTTACGTGGATGCGCGCGCCGTCGTCACGCAAACCCTGAATTGCCTGACGCAGCAGATCGTTGCCCGCACTTTTGCCATTGAGAATCAATAAACTGTCTTGATAGGTTGCCATCCGCGCTGCTCCCTTTTTTAGCGTTAGTAAGAGTGTATAGCAGAGAGGAAAAAAGCGGGTAAGAACAGGATGAAAGGAAAAAAATAAGGCTGCGGAAAGGGGATTTATCCCCCTTCGTGGCGTTTACCTTTTATACGCTGGTCCCTCAATTGACGCTTGCTGTCAACGTTTGAGCCCTGCCATTTGCCTGTTCTCAATTTTCAACTGTTTACGCCACACCCGATTATGTAGCGTTAGCGCAATTGAACGGTAAAAGACTGACGTATTCATCCACACGATATTCAGGCCGAAAAATCCCAGTCCTAATAGTGAGGTTATTTGCGGTGTGTAATTCTCTACAGAGCCGAATAAAAGTGAAATCCATGTCCAGATAAAATACACGATGCTCATCAAGCCGGTCAGTGTAATGACAGAAATATGCAGTTTATATCCCGTTAAGGAACCTCTGGCCGTTAAAAACATCGTGCTCATTACAATCATGCAATACACCACTGCTGCAAGGAATACTCCCATCATTACCTTAAATTCAGGTAAGCCGAGCAGGCGAAAGAGCAACATCCAGACAGAAACTTGTAGCATAGCGTAGCAAAAAATAGTGAGTAAGGTACTTATCGCTAAGGGAATACCTGTCATATGTACACCCACAGGAACACCGAACTGACCTTTTAAGCGATTTTTCAATGATTCAAGCCGTTGGCAATCGTCAGTCGCCATTTCACCTGTTATCACAGCACTTAATGCAAGGCTCTTTTTGATGTAATTTATCATGTCCGGGTCAATAACTTCCTGTAAACGAAAAAGACTGAATCAAACCAAAAACGTATTTACCAGATTGTGTAATATTCTGAGGATTACGGATTGTACCCGAGACAGCACTGCCAACAAATGCTGAGGAGTTTGAAATAGCATTCAACAGCTCTCGCTGTAAGAGCAGCTGCAGCGCTTCCGAGGGGTAACGTTTAGGGTAAACGCCAGCTTTCATCGCTGCTTTAACCCCTGAATTAGAGATCCCGGGATTTCGGATACGAATGATTTCCTCAGTTAACCGCGTGCGGTCTGCCCGGCTCATTTTTTGTAATAACGAGAGTAAACTTTCAGACGTTGAGCGATTAAGTAGGCGGTAGGTTAATACAGCGCTTTTTAGACCCGCAGCAGCCCCGGCAAGTGAAATCGCATCAAGAGCAGTATTGGTTGCGGTATACCACTCCTGGGAATCCATCCACGCAACATAGTCATTATGATTCATGGCAATAAGTGACAAGCGGCCAAGCCCGTTTGCACACTGAATTCCTGTTGCTACACCACCAGCAACAATCACAGCGGCAACAGCGCCGGAAGAACCTGCGGTGAGAGGAATGGCCATACCTGCACCTGCAGCAAGTACGACAGTGAGAATGGCAGCTCCGCAAGAAATCGCCGTAGAACCTATTTCAGTCGCTAATGAAGGTGACTGAATCGTCGTCGTCGTTGCCTGGAGAGGATTACTTGATGAGGCGTTTACTTTAGTGATGACGACATGACTCACCGAGCTTTCGTTTGGCGTCGCAATCCGTCTTGAGGGTCTCACTAACCACTGACGCGCACCGTCTGAGTAGATGATCCCAACCTGGCTAAAGTTACGGCTACAGTCCAGCTGATTGGCAAGGGCGGTGAAATCAATATCGCCCCCGGAGGCTAGACCCAGACTGCGGGCGAGTTCGTAATCCGGAATATCCTTTGAAATCTGACCAGGAAACGTCATGTTGTCTC
The DNA here is from genome assembly GCF_055817355.1 of Enterobacter sp. PL_is379. Classification (NCBI taxonomy): domain Bacteria; kingdom Pseudomonadati; phylum Pseudomonadota; class Gammaproteobacteria; order Enterobacterales; family Enterobacteriaceae; genus Enterobacter; species Enterobacter sp. PL_is379. The sequence goes on along the minus strand of NZ_JBVPGT010000023.1, from coordinate 88,945 downwards.
TCCGTCCATGTGAAATCGTATAACGCTGAGAAATAAAGAGTAAAGGGCATGTAATGGAGGGGAGTTAGGAATGATCCGAATAACACGCCATCCTGCCAGAACCAATGAAAATTGTGATGGATATCTTATACCCGCCCGATTTTCGTAAAAGATATTCCAGCAGACGCTGCTGCGAATCAACACCCTTCATTTGGTGGGGCGGGGCAATTTCATTCTGACTAAGTGGACTGAATTGTACAAAAAATAAGCCCGCGTAAGGGAGATTACGCAGGCTAAGGAGGTGGTTCCTGGTACAGCTAGCATTTATGGGTTATGTTTTTCAGCGGAGGGATAATACCCGTATTGAACGAAGCGGTATGTGATCCGATTCTAAGAATTATCCCAGCGCGAAAAAATTTCCCTGATTGACTATTTGCCGTGTGGGTTTCGGGTGCTTTCACCGTTGAAGTTACGCATCAGCAGGGCGAACTTCAGCTCCACCTCTTCCGGAACCGGCAGCCAGACGGTATGGCCGTCACCCGGTGCCACCTCAATTATTTCACCTTTACCGTTTTCCAGATGTTCCAGCGTGAAGTTCATGTTGCCCTGCGGGGTCATCAGCTCCAGGCTGTCGCCTTTGGTAAACTTGTTTTTTACCGCGACGGCCGCCAGCGCGCCTTTGCGCTCGCCGGTGAAGTCACCGACAAACTGCTGGCGCTCGGAAACGGAGTAGCCGTGCTCGTAGTTCTGGTAGTCGTCGTGGGTATGACGGCGCAGGAAGCCTTCGGTATAGCCGCGGTGCGCCAGGCCTTCCAGAGTTTCCAGCAGGCTGGTATCGAACGGTTTACCGGCGGCCGCATCGTCGATGGCTTTGCGGTACACCTGCGCGGTACGCGCGCAGTAGTAATAGGATTTGGTGCGGCCTTCAATCTTCAGGGAGTGCACGCCCATCTGTGTCAGGCGCTCGACGTGGGCGATGGCGCGCAGATCTTTCGAGTTCATGATGTAGGTGCCGTGCTCGTCTTCAAAGGCGGTCATGTACTCGCCCGGACGTTTGGCTTCTTCAATCATAAACACGCTGTCGGTTGGCGCGCCGATGCCCAGCGTTGGCTCGACGTTAGTCACCGGGATCGGCTCGTGCTTGTGAACGATGTTGCCGATGTCATCTTCTTTGCCTTCCTGGACGTTGTATTCCCAGCGGCAGGCGTTGGTGCAGGTGCCCTGGTTCGGGTCGCGCTTGTTGATATACCCGGAGAGCAGGCAGCGGCCAGAGTAGGCCATGCACAGCGCGCCGTGAACGAAGATTTCGATTTCCATATCCGGCACCTGGGTGCGGATCTCTTCGATCTCTTCAAGGGACAATTCGCGAGACAGAATGACGCGGGTCAGCCCCATCTGCTTCCAGAACTTGACCGTCGCCCAGTTGACGGCGTTAGCCTGTACGGAGAGGTGAATATCCATCTCCGGGAAGTTCTCCCGAACCAGCATGATTAAACCCGGGTCCGACATGATCAGCGCGTCCGGCCCCATATCCACCACCGGCTTCAGGTCACGGATGAACGTTTTCAGCTTGGCGTTGTGCGGCGCGATGTTGACCACCACGTAGAATTTCTTGCCCAGGGCATGCGCTTCGTTGATGCCAAGCTGCAGGTTCTCGTGGTTGAATTCGTTGTTACGCACGCGCAGCGAGTAGCGCGGCTGGCCCGCGTAAACGGCGTCGGCACCATAGGCGAAAGCGTAACGCATATTTTGCAGCGTTCCCGCCGGGGAAAGGAGTTCCGGTTTAAACATGTTTGTTCTCGTTCTGATGACAGGTCAGATCCGCGGCACCTGGTGCAGCGGTAAGGGGAGATCCCCCACTTTAAGGGCGGGCATTGTAGCGCTGCGGGGCAGGGAGGTAAAGCGCCGGGTCGCGTCACCGCTATCCCGGCGCGCGTCGTGCCGTCAGGTGTTGTCTTTTACCGTCTGAGTAGACCCGTTGGTTTTGACCGAGGCGATGCCCTTATCACGCGACTGTTCCGTTGCATAAAGCTGGCTGCTGCCAATGACCTGATGATTGCCCGCCTTGAGATTGAAATGGAACTTACCGTTAGAGGCCGTTTTCTTCTCATAGCGCTCGTCCAGGGGGCTGTTCGTGCGTACGGAGGCAATGCCGTTTTCGGCGGCACTTTTGCTGGTGTAAAGCTCGCTGGTCAGAACGATCTCTCCGTTTCCAGCCTTCAGCACAAACCTGAACTGACCATCACTGCTTTTACTTAATTCGAACCAACCAGACATAGGAACTCCTTGATCGAAAGTAAAATGAGAGGCACCAGTTATCAGTAAGCGAACCGGTAAAAAGAGTATGGTTGATTCCTGAATTGATTCCAGAAAAGAAAAACCCGCCTTAGGGCGGGTTTCAGCGTCGAAAGGTCACGCAATCCTGCACGCATCCGCTTCCCAGCGATACCCCACGCCATACACCGCGCGGATAAAAGACTGCTCGGCGTCCAGCGCCTCCAGCTTACGGCGCAGGTTTTTGATATGGCTGTCGATGGTGCGGTCGGTCACCACGCGATAATCGTCATACAGGTGGTTCAGCAGCTGTTCGCGGGAGAAGACTTTGCCCGGCTCGTGGGAGAGGGTTTTCAGCAGGCGGAACTCCGCAGGCGTCAGGTCCAGCAGCTTGCTGCGCCAGCTCGCCTGGAAGCGGCTTTCGTCGACAATCAGCGGGCTTTCGGCGTCCAGCACCTGAAGCTCGCGCTGCGGCCTGCAGCGGCGCAGAATGGTTTTTACGCGGGCGACCACCTCGCGCGGACTGTAGGGCTTGCAGATGTAGTCGTCCGCGCCGATTTCGAGCCCCAGCAGGCGGTCAATCTCTTCAATTTTTGCAGTGACCATGACGATCGGTACGTCGGAGAAGCGGCGAATTTCCCGGCACAGGGTCAGTCCGTCAACGCCCGGCAGCATTAAATCCAGCAGGATCAGGTCCGGCGGGGTCTGGCGCACGTAAGGCAGCACCTGGTCGCCGTGGCTTATCAGTGACGGGGCATAGCTGGCTGCGCGTAAATAGTCGATCAGCAGCTGTCCCAGCTTGGGTTCGTCTTCGACGATCAAAATGCGCGGCGTGTTTTCGTCAATCGGTAACTCGGTCATACTTCTCTCGATAAATCCCGTTCCAGAGGTAACTCTACTGTAATGCTAACCCCGCCAAAAGGCGAATGGGCGGCGCGGATCGTGCCATTATGCGCCTCGACGATGTTAACGCAAATCGCCAGCCCCAGACCGGATCCGCCGCTGGCGCGATTGCGGGAGCCTTCGGTACGGTAAAAACGTTCAAACAGTTTTTCCAGCTGCGCGTCCTGCACGCCGGGTGCGGAATCCGCGAAGGTAAGGGCAAAGCGCCCGTTTTCCTGCCTGCCGGAGATATGCAGCCCGCCGCCGCTGTCGGTGTAGCGCAGGCTGTTTTCCAGCAGGTTGTTGAACAGCTGCATCAGCCGATCTTTGTCGCCAAACACCACCGCGCTGTCCGGCAGGGAGAGGTCGATTTTCAGGTTGCGGCTGGCAAAGCGTTCGCGGAAGGCGCCGCTCGCCACCTCCAGCACGTTAATGACGTCTACGGGCGCCTTCTGGTAGGCCAGTGCGCCTTCGTCGGACATGGAGAGCTGGTGGAGATCGTCCACCAGCTTGGTGAGCGTGCCCACCTCTGCCTGCAGAGAGGCCACCGATTCGGGCGTAAACTGGCGCACACCGTCCTGAATGGCCTCCAGCTCGCCGCGCAGCACCGCCAGCGGCGTACGCAGCTCGTGTGAAATATCGGCCATAAAGTCGCGGCGCATCTGCTGGTTTTTCTCAAGCGTGCTGGCGAGCTGGTTAAAGTCCTGCGCCAGCTTGCCCAGTTCGTCCTGGCTGCGGGTATCGACGCGGGTGGTGAAATCCCCGGCGGCCAGCTTGTGCGTGCCTTCCACCAGGCGTTTCACCGGGGCGAGCAGACCGCGCGCCAGCGGGAAGGTGGCGAGCGCGGCGAGCAGCGTGGAGAGGGCGACAATCAGCCAGCTTGTCCGACGCTGCTGGCGGTCAAAGTTGATGTCGGTGTTGCGCGTCAGGCGCTCCACCGGGGAGGCGATCACCCAGCCAACGGTGGCGTTATTCACTTTAATCGCCCGCCGGGTACCGTCCGGCGGTATCGGCGCGCGCGGCCCAACCAGGGGGCGCATATCCTGGTCGATTACCCAGAACTGGGTGCGCCAGCCGTGCGGCGGCATGCCCGGGCCCGGACGATCGTCGCCGGTATCGTGCTCCAGCGAGCGCAGGATCTGGAAAATAAAGCGGTCGTTATTGCGCAGAAAACGCCAGTTGCCGTGCTGGGCGTACTGTTCGCTCAGCGCATCGCTTAAGCCCTGCAAACGCTGCTCATTGCCATGCTTGATGTAATCAATAAAACCGCGCTCGAAGCTGACCCGCACCGCCCAGTGCATGGTGATCAGCAGGACGATACAGGTGGCAAATATCGCCACAAAGAGCTTGCCGGTAATGCCCGGACGCCAGAATTTCATGAGCCACTCCTTTTGCCGCGCCTGATGACGACGTTCTTGCTGGTATCATCCGGCACGCGGGCGAAGATGAAAGCGGGCAGGGCGATGATGACCGCCATGCTGAGGTAGGTATACAAAAAGACCTGATGCGCCACCGGCGTGTCGACGCTGAGGTGGTGCTGGCCGTACATGCCGAGCAGTAACCCCGCGATAGTCACGCCCACGCTCATGGAGAGCTGCATGATCATCGACAGCAGGCTGTTGCCGCTGCTCGCCAGATCGTCCGGCAGATCCTTCAGCGTCAGTGTATTCATCGACGAGAAGCGCATGGAGTTGACGATCCCCTGGCAGAACAGCACCAGCGGCAGGACGTAGTACCAGCCCATCAGCGCCACGGACATAAACAGCAGGCTGACCAGCGCCAGCCCCAGCGTGGCGGTTACCAGCACGTGACGGTAGCCAAAGCGGTTCACCACCTGTACCACGATGCGCTTCATTCCCATGCTGCCGAGCACCATCGGGATCATCATCAGGCCAGCGTGGAACGGCGAAAATCCCATCCCGATTTGCAGGAAAACGGGCGTCATAAACGGCAGCATGCCGCTGCCGACGCGCCCGGCGAAGCTGCCGAACAGGCCAAGGCGATAGGTAGGGTTTTTAAACAAGTTCAGGCTGAACAGCGCTTTATCGTTACCTCTGGCATGCCACAGGTACCAGAGTATAGCGGTAACGCCGAGCGCGATCAGGAGCCCGAGCGTCAGGGGCGAAATGCCCAGACCTTTTTGCCCGTCCAGCGCCAGGGTAAGCGTGGCCATGCCCGCCGCCAGCAGGATAAAGCCAAAGAAATCAAAGCGCCGGGTCTGCATTTTGTAGTTCGGCATCAGCGCCAGGGTGGCCATCGCGCCGATGATGCCTACCGGGAGGTTGATTAAGAAGATCCAGTGCCAGGAGGCGTACTCCACCAGCATACCGCCCAGCGCCGGGCCCAGCAGCGGCCCCACCTGGCCGGGCAGGGTGACAAAGGTCATCGCCGCCATGTACTGCTCGCGCGGCACAATCTTCATCACCGTTAGCCGCCCGACGGGCACCATCATCGCCCCGCCGATGCCCTGCAGCACGCGCGCCATCACCAGCTGGTCGAGGGTATTGGCCTGGGCGCAAAACAGCGAACCGGTGGTAAACAGCACGATGGCGGTAAAGAAGATATTCCGCACGCCGACCTTATCGGCCAGCCAGCCACTGGCGGGCAGCATCACGGCAACCGTCAGCACGTAGGAGACAATCACCATGTGCATATGCAGCGGGCTCTCCCCCAGGCTTTTCGCCATGGAGGGGAGGGCGGTGTTGACGATGGTCGTATCCAGCGACTGCATAAAAAAGCCGAAGGCGACTATCCATAACTGCCAGCGAACGTTAGCGGGGAGATCGGTCATCTACTCAGTCACCGTGGTTCTGTTTTTACGCGAAAAGCGCAGCCGCAGACGGTCGAAGAACAGATAGACCACCGGCGTGGTGTACAGCGTCAGCAGCTGGCTCATCACCAGGCCACCGACGATGGTGATCCCCAGCGGCTGGCGCAGCTCCGAGCCGTCGCCGCCCGAGATCACCAGCGGCAGCGCGCCAAACAGCGCCGCCAGGGTGGTCATCATAATCGGACGAAAGCGCAGCAGGCAGGCCTGGAAGATCGCCTCTTCCGGCGAGAGGTTGCCGTTGCGCTGGGCATCCAGCGCGAAGTCCACCATCATGATGGCGTTTTTCTTCACGATGCCAATTAATAGCATAATCCCGATGAGTGCGATAAGGCTGAACGGCGCGCCGAACAGCTCCAGCGCCAGCAGTGCTCCCACCCCCGCCGACGGCAGCGTCGAGAGGATGGTCAGCGGGTGCACGTAGCTCTCATACAGCACGCCCAGCACAATATAGACCGTGGCGATGGCGGCCAGAATCAAAATCACCTGCGAGTTCATCGTCTCCTGGAACACCTGCGCGGTCCCGGCAAAGCTGCCGCGCACGGTGGACGGCACGCCAAGCTGGGTCATCGCGCGGTTGATCGCGTCGCTGGCCTCCGAAAGTGATGAGCCAACTGGCAGGTTAAACGAGATGGTCGACGCCGCCGACAGCCCCTGATGGTTCACCGACAGCGGCGCGTTGGCAGGCTGCCAGCTGGCGAAATAGGAGAGCGGAATCGCCTTGCCGTCGTTGTTAATCACAAACATCTTGTCCAGGGCGCTGATGTCCTGGGTATAGCGAGGGTCAACTTCCATCACCACCTTGTACTGGTTCATCGGCTGGTAGATGGTGGAGATCTCGCGCTGGCCGAAGGCGTTGTTCAGCAGGCTGTTGGCGGCTTCAACGTTGATGCCCAGCCGCGACATGGTTTCACGGTCGTAGGTCAGGGCCATCTCGGCGCCGTTGTCCTGCTGATCGGAGTTGACGTCCGCCAGCTCCGGCAGGGCGGCCAGCGCCTTGCGGATCTTCGGCTCCCACTCGCGCAGGGCGGCTAAATCGTCCGAGAGCAACGTGTACTGATAGCTGGCGTTCGCCTGTCGCCCGCCGACGCGGATATCCTGAACGGCCATCAAAAACAGGTTTGCCCCCGGCTCTTTGGCGAGCTTCACCCGCAGGCGGTCAATCACCTGCTGGGCGGTTTCGTTACGCTCGCCGCGCGGTTTCAGGGTAATAAACATCATCCCGCTGTTAACGCGTGACCCGCCGGTAAAGCCGGTCACGTTATCCACGGCTTTGTCTTCACGAATGATCTTCATAAAGTCCTGCAGCTTGCCGCGCATGGCCTGGAACGAAATGCTCTGGTCCGCCTGAATTCCGCCCATCAGCACGCCGGTGTCCTGCTCCGGGAAGAAGGTTTTCGGGATGGTGATGTACATCCAGACGTTGAGCACGATGGTGCCAATCAGCACCAGGCCAACCAGTCGGGTATGGTTCAGCACCCACTTCAGCGATTTGCCATAGCCCTCCTGCATCGCCATCAGGAAACGGCCAAAGCCTTTGCGGCGCGGCTGCGAGTGCGGTTTGCTGCGCTTGAGCATCCAGCCGCACATCATTGGCGTCAGCGTTAAGGAGATAACCAGCGAAATGCCGATGGCGACGGAGAGGGTGACGGCAAACTCGCGCAGCAGCCGGCCCGGCAGACCGCCCATCAGCAGCAGCGGCAGGAATACCGCCACCAGCGACAGACTCATGGAGAGCACCGTAAAGCCCACCTCGCGCGTGCCCTGCAGGGCAGCCTGCAGCGGCTTCACGCCCGCTTCCAGATGGCGGGAAATGTTCTCCAGCACCACGATGGCGTCATCCACCACGAAGCCCGTCGCAATCGTCAGGGCCATCAGCGACAGGTTGTTAAGGCTAAAGCCGCACAGGTACATGGCGGCAAAGGTACCGATCAGCGATACCGGCACGGCCACCGCCGGGATCAGCGTCGCGCGGCCGGATCGCAGGAACAGGAAGACCACCAGGATCACCAGCGCGACGGAGATCACCAGTGTTTGTTCCACCTCTTCCAGCGAGGCGCGAATGGTCGGGGAGCGATCCTGGGCAATTTGCAGATCGATTGCTGCCGGGATGGTCTGCTGCAGGTCCGGAAGACGGGCGCGAATGCTGTTCACCGTTTCAATAATATTGGCTTCCGGGAGCTTGCGGATCATCAGCAAAATCGCCGGTTTGGCGTTGGTCATCCCGGCGTTGCGCACGTCCTGCACCGAGTCGGTGACGCTGGCCACGTCGCTTAAGCGCACTGCCGCGCCGTTGTTATAGTGAATAATGAGCGGCTGGTATTCCGCGGCGGTTTTCAGCTCGTCGTTAGTGTGGATCTGCCAGCGGTGGCTGTTGTCCTCAATCGCCCCCTGCGGTTTACGCACGTTGGCGTTGCTGATGGCGGAGCGCACGTCGTCCAGCGACACGCCCTGGTTGAATAACGCCTGCGGGTTTAACCCTACGCGCACGGCGGGCAGGGAGCTCCCGCCGACGCTCACGTCACCGACGCCGTTAATTTGTGAGATTGTCTGCGCCAGCTGGGTAGACGCAAAGTCATACAGCTGCCCCTGCGAGTACGTATCCGAGGTCAGCGTCAGGATCATGATCGGCGCGTCGGACGGGTTGGCCTTGCGGTAGGTTGGGCGGCTCGGCATCCCGCTCGGCAGCAGGCTTTGTGCGGCGTTGATGGCCGCCTGCACGTCGCGCGCCGCACCGTTGATATCCCGGTCGAAGCTGAACTCCAGAATAATGCGCGTGCTGCCCAGCGAGCTGCTGGAGGTCATCTCGTTGATCCCCGCAATCCGCCCGAGCGAGCGCTCCAGCGGCGTGGCAACGGACGAGGCCATGGTTTCCGGCGAGGCACCCGGCAGCGAGGCGCTGACCATGATCACCGGGAAATCCACCTGCGGCAGGGGCGCCACCGGCAGCAGCCGGAAGCCCAGCACGCCGCAGAGGGTAATGGCGAGCGAGATTAAGATCGTCGCCACCGGGCGATAAATGAAGAGGGCGAAAAACTTCACTTATGCCTCCTCTTCACGTTTCGGGAAGCGGCTTTTGGTCCACAGCGCCAGGCGGTCAAACAGCAGGTAGATCACCGGCGTGGTGAACAGCGTCAGCACCTGGCTCACCAGCAGACCGCCGACCATGCCGATACCCAGCGGACGACGCAGCTCCGCGCCGACGCCGGTGCTCAGCATCAGCGGCAGCGCACCCAGCAGGGCGGCCAGCGTGGTCATCAGGATCGGACGAAAACGCAGCAGGCAGGCCTGGAAAATCGCATCGCGCGGCGACATGCCCTGCTCGCGCTCGGCGGCCAGGGCAAAGTCGATCATCATGATGGCGTTTTTCTTCACGATCCCGATAAGCAGGATAATGCCGATGATGGCAATTACGTCCAGCTCGCTGCCCGCCAGCATTAATGCCAGCAGCGCCCCCACGCCCGCCGTCGGCAGGGTAGAGAGGATGGTGATCGGGTGGATAAAGCTTTCGTACAGCACGCCGAGCACGATGTACATCGCCACAACCGCCGCGACGATCAGCCAGATGGTGTTGCCCAGCGCGGCCTGGAACGCCAGGGTGCTGCCCTGGAACTGGGTCTGAATGTCGGACGGGAAGCTGAGCTCTTTTTCAGCCGCCTGAATGGCCTCCACCGCTTCGCCGAGAGAGTAATTGTCCGGCACGTTGAAGGAGATGGTGGTGGACGGGAACTGATCCAGATGGTTGATCGACAGCGGGGTATAGCGCTCTTCCACCGTGGCGATAGCGCTCAGCGGCACAATGCCGCCGTCTTTGCTGGTCAGGCGCACCGAGTCCAGCCCCGCCAGGCCGGGCGTGTTCTCCGTATTGTGCTCCAGCACCACGCGGTACTGGTTGGCCTGGGTGTAGATGGTGGAGATCAGGCGCTGACCGAAGGCGTTGTACAGGGCGTTGTCCACGTCTGCCATGGTAATACCGAGGCGGCTGGCGGTATCGCGGTTGACGTTCACGTACGCCGCCAGCCCTTTGTCCTGCCAGTCGCTGCTGACGTCGGAGAGCTGTGGCTGGGTGTTAAGCTTGTTCACCAGCTGCGGTACCCAGGTGCTGAGGGCATCCAGCGTGGTGGCCTGCAGCGTGAACTGGTACTGCGTGCGGCTGACCTGGGTATCGATGGTCAAATCCTGAATCGGCTGCAGGTACAGCTCAACGCCCGGCACGCGGGCCACGGCGCTTTGCAGCCGCGCAATGACGGCGTTGACGCGATCGTCGCGCTCATCCAGCGGCTTAAGGTTGATCTGCAGACGCGCGCTGTTGAGAGATGGGTTGGTGCCGTCGACGCCGACGTAGGAGGTCAGGCTCTCGACCGCCGGATCTTTCATAACAATCTCAGACACCTGCTGCTGGCGCTGCGCCATATTGGCGAAGGAGACCGACTGCGGGGCCTGAAGCGTGCCCTGAATAATGCCGTTGTCCTGGATCGGGAAGAAGCCTTTCGGGATAAAAATCCACAGCATCACGCTGAGCGCCAGCGTGCCGAGCGCCACGCCGAGCGTCGCCCACGGATGGTTAAGGACTTTCGCCAGCACGCGACCGTAGGCGGCAATAATCCGCTCGAACATGCGCTCGGAGGCGCGCGAGAAGCGGTTTTGCTTGCGCAGGGACTCGTGGCTCAGCATGCGGGCGCACATCATCGGCGTCAGGGTCAGCGACACCACGGCGGAGATCAAAATGGCGACCGCCAGCGTCACGGCAAATTCGCGGAACAGCCGCCCGACGATATCGCCCATAAACAGCAGCGGGATCAGCACCGCAATCAGCGAGAAGGTCAGCGAGATAATGGTAAAGCCGATTTCGCCCGCGCCTTTCAGCGCGGCGGCCAGCGGTTTTTCGCCTTTCTCGATATAGCGCGAGATGTTCTCGATGACGACGATGGCGTCGTCAACCACGAACCCGGTGGCGATGGTGAGCGCCATCAGCGTCAGGTTGTTTATCGAAAAATCGAGGAACACCATCACCGCAAAGGTGCCGACCAGCGAGAGCGGTACGGCGACGGCGGGAATAATGGTTGCCGGAACGTTGCGCAGGAACAGATAAATGATCATCACCACCAGTGCAATCGCCAGCATCAGCTCAAACTGGGTGTCGGTGACCGACGCACGAATGTTGGTGGTGCGGTCGGAAAGCACCTTCACGCTGACCGATTTCGGCAGGCTTTCGATCAGCTGCGGCAGCATGGTGCGGATGCTATCGGCGGTTTCGATAATGTTCGCCCCCGGCTGGCGCTGCACGTTCATCACGATCGCCTGCTGTTTGTTGGCCCAGGCGCCGAGCCAGCTGTTTTCTGCACCTTGTTCTACAGTGGCGATGTCGCCCAGACGAACCGGCGCACCGTTCTGGTAGGCGATAATCAGCTGACGATATTCGTCGGCGGACTGCATCTGGTCGTTCGCCGAAAGCGTCACGGCGCGGGTTGGGCCGTCCAGCGAGCCCTTCGCCGAGTTGACGTTGGCATTGCTGATGGCGCTGCGGATGGTTTCGCTGGTGAGCCCCAGCGCGGCGATGGCCTGTGCGTTCAGCTTGACGCGCACTGCCGGGCGCTGGCCGCCCGCCAGGGTGACGAGGCCGACGCCGGAGACCTGTGAAATCTTCTGCGCCACGCGCGTTTCGACCATATCTTCGACCTGGGTCATCGGCATGGCGGAGGAGGTGACGGCAAGCGTCATGATCGGCGGATCCGCCGGGTTCACCTTGCTGTAGACCGGCGGGTTAGGCAGGTCCGACGGCAGCAGGTTGGTGGCGGCGTTGATGGCGGCCTGTACCTCCTGCTCAGCGACGTCCAGCGACAGCGTCAGCTGGAACTGCAGCGTCACGACGGACGCCCCGCCTGAACTCTGGGAGGACATCTGTTTTAGCCCCGACATTTGGCCGAACTGGCGCTCCAGCGGGGCGGTAATGGCGGACGTCACCACGTCCGGGCTGGCGCCTGGATACAGCGTCACCACCTGAATGGTGGGGTAATCAACTTCCGGCAGCGCCGACACGGGCAGGAAGCGATAGCCGATAATCCCGGCGAGCAGGATCGCCACCATCAGCAGCGTGGTGGCGACTGGACGGAGGATGAACAGGCGTGACGGCCCACCTGTAGAGCCTGGGGGCATAACCTGCATCAGGATTTCTCTCCCTGTTTCGCAGGTTCAACCACTTCCACTTTGGCCCCTTCGGTCAGACGGTCAATGCCGTCGGTAACCACGCGGTCGCCTGCGGAAAGGCCAGCGCTGATAACCACCGTCTGGCTGTCCTGAATACCGGTTTTCACCAGGTGTTTGCTGACCTTATTGTCGCTGTTAAGCACCCAGACGAAGTTGCCTTCGTTACCCATCTGCAGCGCAGCGGTGGGGATCACCACCGCGTTTTCTTCGGTGGCGACCAGCATTCGCGCGTTGACAAACTGGTTCGGGAAGAGGGCATCGTCCTGGTTATTAAAGCGCGCCTTCAGCTTGATGGTGCCGGTGGTGGTGTCGATCTGGTTATCCAGACTGAGCAGAGAGCCTTCGCTCAGCTTCTGCTTGTTGGTGCGGTCCCAGGCTTCCACCACCAGGCCTTTACCGGCTTTTTGCGCCTGCACCACCGTCGCAATGTCGCTTTCCGGCAGGGTAAAGACTAAATCAATCGGGTGGGTCTGGGTGATCACCACGATGCCCGTGGTGTCGCCGCTGGAGATTTGGTTGCCGATATCAACCTGCTTCAGGCCAACGCGGCCGTCAATCGGCGCGGTGATGCGGCTCCAGTCCAGCTGCAGCTGGGCGCTGGCCACGGCGGCTTCGTCCGCTTTGATAGTGCCCTGCGTTTCACGGACCAGCGACTGCTGGGTATCCAGCTCCTGACGGGACACCAGATTCGTTTTCACCAGTTGTTGGTAGCGGGCTAAATCGCGCCGGGCGTTGGCGAGGGTCGCGTTGTCTTTCGCGAGCTGTCCCTGCGCCTGGGCGAGGGCAACCTTAAACTGGCTCGGGTCGATTTCCGCCAGCAGGTCACCAGCCTTAACCTGCTGACCTTCCTGGAAGTGGATCGCGATGAGCTGGCCGTCGACGCGGCTGCGCACCGTGGCGGTGTTGGCGGCGGTAATGGTCCCGAGACCTGTGAGATAGCGAGGAACGGCTTTATTCACCGCCGTCGCCGCCTGAACCGGCGCCAGGGCGCCGCCGCGCATTCCATGACGCCCTCCGCCCGTAGGGCGCTGAGCCTGGCTGGTGGCACCGGCAGGTGCGGCGGAGTTCGCGGATTGGCTGTGCCAGTACCAGGCGGCGGCAAGGGCCACCACAATGATGCCAGCGGCGATTGCCCAGCGGGATTTGTTACTGCCTTTCATCGTTATACGTTCTCATCCTGAAGACTTCGGGGAATGATACTAGTTTAGTCAGCTAACACAGCGGAAAAATGGAGGAAATATGGAAGACTGTCAGGAATGGTCTGAATGGAGGTAAACGCAAAACGGCAACATCCGTTGCCGTTTTGGGTGTTTTCTCCCTCTCCCTGTGGGAGAGGGCCGGGGTGAGGGCACCAGACCGCACCGCAACAACACTAGCTAAACATCACCTGCGCCCAGCGCGCCAGCCCTGCGGTAACGGAGCCAAAGTCATCTCCACCCGCAATCGGAATACCCGGCAGCTGTTCCGCCAGCGCTTTTTTAATCAGCGGCGAACGGGCGCTACCCCCGGTCAGGTAGATAACGTCCGGCTTCTCTTTGCCGTTCTCCAGCGCCAGCTGCACCTGTTCCAGAATACGCTGCAGCGGCTGCGCGAGCGCCGCCTCCAGCCCGTCCTGCGAAATGGCGGTGGCCAGTTCGTCGCTGATAAACGGCAGGGAGACCGCATGTTCAGCGCGATCGGACAGGGCGATTTTGCTCTCTTCCGCGGTACGCACCACGCGGTAGCTCAGACGCTGGCGCCACACTTTATAGAGCAGGGCGACTTTTTCACCGTCCTGCGCATCACGCACCAGATCGTTCAGGAAGCGGCCGTTGGCGGTGCTGTAAAAATCACTTTGCGCAGGCACATCGTTGATGGCAATCGCGTTCCACCACGGCAGGATCGGCAGGGCGATGCCTTTTTCCGTTTGGCCGCCCATGCCGAGCAGCGGCATCAGGCTCTTAAATGCCAGCGCGATATCAAGATCGTTACCGCCTACGCGGCAGCCGCTGTGCCCGAGCAGGCTGTTTTCACGATCGCGACGGTTATGCCACTGCGGGCCCATCAGCAGCAGCGAGCAGTCCGTCGTGCCCCCGCCGATGTCCACGACTAATACGCGCGTCTCTTCCGTCAGCGTGGCTTCAAAGTCCAGCCCCGCGGCAACGGGCTCATACTGAAACACCACGTCGCGGAAGCCTGCGCGGTGCGCCGCACGCTCAAGGATCCCCTGTGCCTGCTGGTTGGCCTCGTCGCCGCCCAGCCCCTGGAAGTTGATCGGACGGCCAATCACCGCCTGGGTAATCGCATCGGAGACCTGCGTCTGCGCCTGATGACGAATATGCAGCATCATCGCGCACACCAGGTCTTCGAACAGCGCGACCTGCTGCGGCTTCAGGCCGCTTGCGCCGAGGAAGGATTTTGGTGACTTAACGAAGTAGACCTCTTCCGGGTCTTCAATGTAATGCCCGAGCGAAGAGAGACCGAACTGCACGCTGGACGGCGTAACGTCGATGTCTTCCTCGCGGTTAAAGCTGACCGCCCGGCGCAGCAGCGCCTGGGTCTCCGCCGCCGTGGCCGGAACCTGATGGTGACGAAACAGCCATTCGCTCACCGCTTCACGCGTCGGTGCGCAGAGCATAGACGGCAGCAGCGTGCTCTCTTTTTCCATTTTCAGGAGCCGTGGCTGCCCGTTTTGCATAATCGCAACCGAGCAGTTTGCCGTACCGTAGTCAAATCCAATAAACACGATGAATCCCCATGCCGGTGAGAAGGGGCGAGACTTTAACGAAATGTCTGCATGGCGACAACAGGAATATGAAAGCAAGGCAATACAGTGTCTTTCCGTTTATGCTGATAACACTAAAAAAGGAGTAACGATGTATACCCTCACCTGGCTTCCCCCTTATGACTGGCAGTGGATGTTTGGCTTTCTTGGCGCGCGTGCGGTAACGGGCATTGAAACCGTCACGCACGACTACTACGAGCGCAGTTTTGCCTGCGAAGGGCATCAGGGGATATTTCGCGTGACGCCGGATATCGCAACACACACGCTGACCGTGACCCTCAGCCCGGGGTTAATTCCGGTTGCGCAGACGTGCCTTGAACGCATCGAACGCCTGTTCGATCTTGCCTGCAATCCGCAGCACATCACGGATACGCTGGGCGATCTCGGTGCTGCCCGGCCAGGCTTACGTTTGCCGGGAGCGATGGATGCGTACGAGCAGGGCGTCCGGGCGATTCTCGGACAGCTGGTGAGCGTGGCGATGGCGGCGAAGCTGGCGTCGCGCGTGGTGGCGTTATGCGGCGAACCCGTGGCGGATTGCCCGGGCTATCTCTGCTTCCCCACGCCGCAGGCGCTGGCGGCAGCGGAACCGCTGGCGCTGAAAGCGTTAGGTATGCCGGTAAAGCGCGCGGAGTCGCTGATTCATCTGGCGCAGTCGGTCATCGACGGGACGTTTCCGCTTTTCCCACCCGCGAACATAGAGGAAGGGATGAAGGCGCTACAGCAGCGGCCGGGGATAGGGCGCTGGACGGCAAATTATCTGGCCCTGCGCGGCTGGCAGGCGAAAGATGTCTTTCTGCCAGATGATTATCTGATTAAGCAACGGTTTGCCGGGATGACGCCCGCGCAAATTCGTCGTTATGCCGAGCGCTGGCAGCCGTGGCGCTCTTACGCGCTGCTGCACATCTGGTACACCGACGGCTGGTCGCCGTCAGTTGATGGCGAAATAGCTGGTGTTGAGCAGTAGATCCAGCGGCTGCGGCTCGGCGATGGTGTCACCAAAGATAAAATCAATGCCGATGCCGGAGAGCGTATCCATCATTATGGGCTGGTTGCAGGGGCCCGCGATGGTTTTCATTCCCAGACGCTGGGCGTGGCCCTGCACAATGGTCACCATCATCTCATCCATCAGATTGCCATACACGTTGCTTACCACCTCAGCGTCCAGCATCAGATAGTCGGCCATATTCGCGGTCAGGTGGGTAAAGACGTTCATGTCGCGTCCCACCTGGCTGAAGATCACGCGGCAGCCCGCCTGGCGAAGCTTTTGCAGACTCCGTTGCAGGTTCTTATCCGGGCTGCACACCACATCGGCAGAGATAACCAGATGTAGCAGACGGCCCGGCATGGGGCTTTTATCCAGCAGGTCTAGAAGCTCATCGACCAGCGTCACGCTGGCTAAACCGGCCTCAGAAAGCGGCAGTGCCACACCCATGCCTTTACTGGCGATCTGGGCGGCATAGGTGCGGAAAAACTCGCTAAAAATACGTCTGTCGAGGGCGTGCAAAAGCTCAGGTTCCGCCAGGCCCGAGCGGAAAGCATGCTCTTCCTGGACTTCGCCCTGACTGGTCCACAGGCGTAACGACAGCAGCCAGAAATTACTGCTTTCCGGGATGCGCGGGGAGGCGACGCTGCGGGCAATTATCATCAGGTGATTGTCTTTAATCATGTGCCACTGTTCATCAAGCGACATCATGCTGCGCGTGTGGTGATCCCGCTCCTGCTGGGGTTCGTAAACCGTCACCATGCCGCGCCCGCTGTTTTTTGAGGCATAACAGGCAATATCCGCCTGCGACATGATCTCCGACGCCTGATGGTTATTTTCATCAATCAGCGTGATGCCGGCGCTGGCGCCGATCCGGTGCAGGCGGCCTTCCCACATAAAGTGATAGTCATTGATCGTGTGGATCAGGCGACCGGCAATATAGCGCGCGCTTTCAATATTGCAGTCCGGTAACAGTAAGCCGAACTCGTCCCCGCCCAGACGCGCCAGCACGTCGCTGGAGCGGAGCATGGTCAACATCAGGGAAGAGAGTTCCCGCAGCAGGGCATCGCCCGCCGCGTGGCCTGCCGTATCGTTGACGGCTTTGAAGCGATCGAGATCGATAAAGACCAGGGCATGACGCTGGCGCGTTTCGCGAACGGTCTGCAGGAGGCGTTTGAGATGATTTTCGAAGCTGACCCGGTTTGCCAGATGGGTCAGGGCATCGTGGGAGGCGCTATAGCTGAGCTGGCGCAGCATTTTGCGCGACTCGGTCACGTCCTGAATCACGATAACCGAGCCAATATTCTGCCCATCCAGCGTGCTGAGCGGCGTAATGCTGTAATGAATATCGAAATTTCCACCGGTACGGCAGTTCAGCACCACGTCCTGATCGATATCGGAACGGGACATATCGCCGCTGTGAATATTCTCCATCAGCGGCCCTTTTTCACCAAAGGTGATGTGCAACACCTTCAGGATCGGCTGGCCGATAGCCTCGGTCTGCAGCCAGCCGCTCATTTTCTCTGCCACCGGGTTCATAAAGGTGACGTTCATGTTGATATCGGTACACAGTACCGCTTCACCGATGGAATCGAGGGTGATGTGCAGACGCTCTTTTTCCTGGAAGAGGGCTTCGTTGAGCTGCTTAACCTCGGTCATGTCCATGTTGATGCCGAGCAGCCTTTCGACCTCACCCTGCTTATTAAGCACCCGGTTCGCCAGGGAGCGAATATGGCGCACGCCTTCCTTCACGCGGATGCGAAATTCCAGCTTAAACGGCAGACGGGAAATCAGAGAGTCCCGCAGCACCTTCTCTGCGTGGGCGCGATCTTCCGGCAGCATCGTGTCATGCCAGAGCTGCCAGGTGGGCTTGATGTGCGGCGGGATTTCATACAGCTCAAACATCCGCTTGTCCCAGCTGATAATGTCTGGCTCCAGATCCCACTCCCAGATGCCGATGCCGCCCGCTTCGTTAGCCAGCGTAATGCGCTCCATCAGGCGCTTATTGACCCATTCGGTCTGCTTCAGGTCGTTAATGTCTTCAATCTGGGCGATAAAATAGAGCGGCGAGCCGTCGGCATGACGCACGACGGAGACGGCCAGCAGCGCCCAGACCACTTCCCCGTCGCGGGTGTAATAGCGCTTCTCGAGGGTATAGGTATTGATGTCGCCGTTGACCAGCTGTTCAAGCTGTTCCAGGTCGGTGTGCAGATCTTCCGGCCATGTGAGCTGCTGGAAGGTCAGCGACTGGAGCTCAGTCTGGCTGTAGCCGAGGAAATTGCACAGCGCCTTGTTAGCCTGAAGCCATTTGCCCTCAATGCTGACCAGCGCCATACCGATGGCCGAATACTCCATCGCATTGCGGAAGCGTTCCTCGCTTTCGGTGATGTGTTTGCGCTCGGCGCGGAAGGCGTACATCACCATGGTCATCACGTTAGCGGGCAGGAGCAGCATCAGGAACGGCAGCCAGGGGGCGTTCAGCATCGGCCCGGCGTGCTGGGTGGTCAGCGCCAGAGGGTTACGGGCAATCATCAGCGACACAACCATCACGGTGACCAGAAACACCATAAACGCTTCCATCCGTGGCAGGCGCACGGCGCTCCACATCAGCAGAACAATCACGCAGGTGAAAGGCCACGGCAGCCAGGTGATGGCTGCCCAACTGAGGGCTAACGTTACGGCCAGCGTGGTCAGCGTTTCCAGCAGCAATCTCGGGTCACGGTGGCGCAGCAGATAATGGGGTTTAAACAGCAGGCCCAGCGGCACCAGCGCCAGCGCGCCAATGGCTTCTGACAACACCCAGACGAAGAAATTGCGCAGGGGTTCAGGGCCGGGTGCCAGCAGAGACACCAGAATACCGCCCACCAGCGGCGGAACCAGCGCGCTGCCGATGGCCACGCGGATCCAGTCGTTCAGATTCTGCAGCGGGTTGTACCACGGGAGCCATTTGCGCAGAAACAGCGCGCCGATAGCGGCCTCAATGACGTTGATAGAAGGGTAGATGAAGCTGACCGACCCCCATGAAAACAGCATCCACGAGGCCAGAACATTGCCGAACGAACAGGCCAGGGCGATTCCCGGCCACATTTTTCCCGCATGGCGGTAAAACGCCACCATCATAATGGCGGTGGGGAACCAGAGCGGGGCCAGCAGGGTACCGAAGCGGGTGAGCTCCAGCGAAAATAAGGTAAAGATAAAGGTGACCAGGCCCAGACAGACAAGTCGTATTAGAGGATGTGGGGTGGTAACCAAAACCCGCTGGTATTGTTTATTCATTACCGCTTTATCCAGAGACGCCATGCCGTCAGGGAAGATGTCCGAACGCGTGAATTTGATAATTTGGTTTATGCTAGTACAAACAATTTACAATTCATATGGTGACCGCTCAGAATTTGACACCATAGACTTATTAAATACTTACTCCGTTAAAAAAAACGGTTAAACGCTGAAAAAACGTTCATTTAAATTTCACTCAGGGAATAAAACGTCACTTTTCGGCCAGTCTCGCAGAACCTGTGCATTCGACTGGTATCACGCCCGCGAAATCCCTATAATTGCCGCGTTTGACGCTCCGGCGTCGTCCTTCCTTAACATCCAGGTTAATCAGGTCGCTAAATTTATGACTGATAAGTCTCATCAGTGCGTCATTATAGGCATCGCCGGCGCATCGGCTTCAGGTAAAAGTCTAATTGCCAGTACGCTTTATCGCGAACTGCGTGAACAAGTAGGTGATGAGCATATCGGCGTCATTCCCGAAGACAGCTATTACAAAGATCAATCCCATCTGTCGATGGAAGAACGCGTCAAAACCAACTATGACCACCCCAATGCGATGGATCACAGCCTGCTGTTCCAGCATTTAGAAGCGCTTAAGAGCGGCCAGGCGATTGAGCTGCCCGTTTACAGCTACGTAGAACACACCCGCACTCAGGAAACCATCCGCATCGAGCCGAAAAAGGTCATTATCCTTGAAGGCATCCTGCTGCTGACCGACGCCCGCCTGCGTGAATCCATGAACTTCTCGATTTTCGTTGATACCCCGCTGGATATCTGCCTGATGCGCCGCATCAAGCGCGACGTGAATGAACGTGGGCGTTCGATGGACTCCGTTATGGCGCAATACCAGAAAACGGTCCGCCCGATGTTCCTGCAGTTTATTGAGCCATCCAAACAATACGCCGATATCATCGTGCCGCGCGGGGGTAAAAACCGCATTGCTATTGATATCTTAAAAGCGAAAATCAGCCAGTTTTTTGAATAAGCCGCGTGAATTGTGTACCGTTCAGAGATAACCTGGTTTTACCCTGAGCGCTTACCGCTTCAGGGTACGATGCATGAAAGGAGAAAGTGCCATGCGTCTTTGTGATCGCGATATAGAAGCCTGGCTGGATGAAGGCCGTTTGTCTATTACCCCACGTCCACCTGTTGAGCGTATCAATGGCGTGACCGTTGATGTACGGTTAGGTAATAAATTCCGCACCTTTAGCGGCCATACCGCACCGTTCATTGACCTTAGCGGGCCGAAGGACGAAGTCAGCGCCGCGCTCGATCGCGTGATGAGTGACGAAATCGTTATCGACGAGGGCGAAGCCTTTTATCTGCACCCAGGTGAACTGGCCCTGGCGGTGACGTTTGAATCCGTCACCCTGCCTCCTGACCTGGTCGGCTGGCTTGATGGCCGTTCTTCGCTGGCACGACTGGGACTGATGGTCCACGTGACCGCGCACCGTATCGATCCAGGCTGGTCGGGGCGTATCGTACTGGAGTTCTTCAACGCCGGTAAATTGCCGCTGGCGCTGCGCCCGGGGATGATGATCGGCGCGTTGAGCTTTGAACCGCTGTCAGGCCCGGCAGATCGTCCTTATAACCGTCGGCAGGACGCAAAATATCGCGACCAGCAGGGCGCGGTTGCCAGCCGTATTGATAAAGACTGATCGTTAGCCCATTGAGGATGCCATGAGAAGAGTTCTGACAACGCTGATGATTTTGCTGGTGGTGCTGGTGGCCGGCCTTTCGGCGTTGGTTCTGCTGGTTAACCCCAACGATTTCCGCGCTTACATGGTGCGGCAGGTCGAGGCACGCAGTGGTTATCAACTGAAGCTTGACGGGCCGCTGCGCTGGCACGTCTGGCCGCAGCTCAGCATTCTCTCTGGCCGCATGTCGCTTACGGCTCCGGGGGCGTCCCAGCCGCTGGTGTCCGCAGACAACATGCGCCTTGATGTGGCGCTGTTCCCGCTCATTTCCCATCAGCTGCAGGTTAAACAGGTGATGCTGAAAGGCGCGGTGATTCAGCTCACCCCGCAATCGGAAGCCGTGCGCGATGCAAATGCGCCGGTTGCGCCGCGCGAAAATACCCTGCCTGATGAGCCGTCTGATACAGGCTGGTCCTTTGATATCGGTAAGCTGAAAGTGGCCGATAGCGTGTTGGTTTTCCAGCATGAGCACCAGGAGCAGGTGACCGTTCGCAACATTAACCTGCAGATGGAACAGGATGCGCACCATCTTGCGTCGGTGGCGTTTAGCGGGCGCGTGAATCGCGATCAGCGCGATTTGATCCTCTCGCTGAATGCCAGCGTCAATGCCTCAGACTATCCGCACCAGCTCACCGCCGACATTCAGCAGTTGGACTGGCAGCTGACGGGGGCCGATCTTCCCACCCAGGGGATCACCGGGCAGGGAACGCTGCAGGCCGTCTGGCGCGAAGAACAAAAGCAGCTGGAGCTGGATAATCTCAACCTGCAGGCAAATGACAGTAGCCTGAAGGGGCAGGCGAGCGTTACGCTCGAAGAGAAGCCGAAGTGGGTGCTGAATCTGCAGTTTGACAAGCTCAATCTGGAAAACCTGCTGCCGCCGCTGCCAGCCAGCGCCACCGACAGCGATGCCACGCAGACGGGGCAAAGCCAGGCACCGGTATCGCGTCCGGTTATCTCGTCTAATCTTGATCAACCTGACTATAACGCCCTGCGCGGATTCACGGCGGATATTCTGCTGAAAGCCAATAGCCTGCGCTGGCGCGGTATTGATTTTACCGACGTGAGCAGCCAGATGTTTAACCATAACGGTTTGCTGGTGATCTCCGAACTGAGCGGTAAGATGGGCGCAGGGAACCTCTCGCTGCCCGGCACGCTGGATGTCCGTAAAGACGTTGCCAGCGCCGAATTCCAGCCGCGTCTCGACAACGTTGAGATAGGCACCATCCTGAAAGCGTTTAACTACCCGATATCCCTGACGGGGCAGTTGACGCTAGCGGGTGACTTCTCAGGCACGAAAATTGATGCCGATGCTTTCCGCCGCGAGTGGCAGGGGCAGGCGCATCTTGATCTGAAAAACTCCCGTATGGAAGGGCTGAACTTCCAGCAGCTGGTGCAGCAGGCGGTTGAACGCAGCAGCGATGTGAAAGCGCAGGATAACTATGACAGCGCCACGCGCCTCGACAGCTTCACCGCGGACCTGACGCTGGACAACGGACAACTTTCTCTCGACGGAATGCAGGGCACCTCTTCACTGTTATCAATGACGGGTGACGGTAAGCTGGATCTGGTGAAAGAGACGGCGGACACGCGCTTTAACGTGCGGGTACTTTCCGGCTGGCAGGGTGAGAGCAAGCTCATCGACTTCCTGAAAGAGACGCCGGTTCCGCTGACCGTATATGGTAAATGGCAGGCTCTGAATTACAGCCTGCAGGTGGATCAGATCCTGCGTAAGCATCTGCAGGATGAAGCGAAACGTCGGCTTAGCGGCTGGGCGGACCGTAATAAAGATTCACAGGACGGCAAGGATGTGAAAAAGCTGCTGGATAAGCTGTGATGCCTGTTGCGCCGGGGGGCGGCTTCGCCTTACCCGGCCTACAAAAAACGAACATCGTAGGCCGGGTAAGCGGAGCGCCACCCGGCTTTTTTATACCTCAAAATCCAGTTCTTCCTCATCCCGCAGCGGAATGAGCTGAACCTTCTGCACGCGATGGTTTTCAATCTGCAGGGTTTTCAGCAGATAGTCGCCCACCTGAACCTCTTCCCCCGGCTGCGGGATACGCTGCAAATACTCCATCAGCAGACCGGCAATGGTGTGATATTCCCGCTTTTCGTCCAGCGGCAGCGGGACATATTGCACCAGATCTTCCAGCGGCATATGTCCGTTAGCCGTCCACGAACCGTCTGCGTTTTTCTGAATGTCGTGGCGGGCGTCAATCTCATCCACCTCGTTAGGCAAATTACCGGCGATGGTTTCCATTACGTCGCTGAGCGTGACCAGCCCTTCCACCGAACCAAATTCATCCACCACAAAGGCAAAGTGCGTGCGCGCGTTACGGAATTGCTCAAGGGCGGAGAGCAGCGGTAGCCCCTCCGGGAAGACCAGCGGCTGGCGTACCAGCACGCGCAGATTGAGCGGCTCGCCGTGCAGCTGCTGCTGGAGCAGGTCAATAACGTGCACCACGCCCAGCAGCTCCTCTTCCTCTTCACCGCCGGTCACCACCACGCGGGTGTGCTGGTTTTTATCCAGCAGGGCGCGAATGTGCTCTTCGGGTGCCGTCAGGTCGATATGTTCAATGTCATGTCGTGAGGTCATGATGCTGCTGACCGTCCGCTGGTTCAGATTGAGCACCCGCTCGATCATCCGCCGTTCCTGCGGATCAAAGATCAGCCCGTCGCTGTGGTCGGCCAGCATGGCGGAGGATTCGGCGTCCAGCTCCGCATCCTCTTTCTTACCGCTTAACAGGCGCATAACCGTGTCGGCCGTACGCTGACGCAGGGTCTGATTCGCGGACAGGAAGCGGCGGCGGTTAAATATCGCCAGCTGGTTAAGCGCTTCAATCATGACGGAGAACCCGATGGCGGCATACAGGTAGCCTTTCGGAATATGGAAGCCAAAACCGTCGGCCACCAGGCTAAAGCCAATCATCAGCAGGAAGCTCAGACAGAGAATGACGATTGTCGGGTGACTGTTCACAAACCGTGTGAGCGCCTTGCTGGCCATCACCATCAGGGTGATGGCGATAATCACCGCGGCCATCATCACCGCAAGGTGGTCCACCATCCCGACGGCGGTGATCACCGAGTCCAGGGAGAAGACCGCATCCAGCACCACGATCTGCGCTACCACCGGCCAGAATTTCGCCCCGCGGCGCTGGGTTGGGTTCTCGCTGTCTTTGCCTTCCAGTCGCTCGTTGAGTTCTACCGTGGCTTTGAACAGCAGGAACAACCCGCCGAAGAGCATGATGAGATCGCGGGCGCTAAAACTCAGACCGTGAATGGAGAACAGTGGCTGAGTGAGAGTGACCAGCCAGGAGATAGAGGCCAGCAGCAGTAACCGCATCACCATCGCCAGCAGCAGACCCGTCACGCGCGCGCGGTCGCGCTGGGAAGGGGGCAGTTTTTCAGCGAGGATGGCGATAAAGACCAGATTATCAATCCCGAGCACTAACTCGATGACGACCAGCGTAACCAGCCCGGCCCAGATTGAGGGATCGGCAATCCATTCCATAGTAATAGTAATACCTTCTGTTATATGACGAATGTCACACTTCGATCATGGATAAAGCTGGGGGAAATTGCAATGCCGGGCTGAGATTTCTCTTAATACGAGGGGTAAAAAAAGAGAGCATTCTCAACAGGGTGTAAATAAGCGAAATACGTATATTTAATTACAAAGAAAGCATTTTAGGATATATCGCAGATAATGGTTTTTAGTCTCTTTTTGTCAATATAAAGAAATTCCTAAAAGGTCAAAAATTTGCTCTTAATATTAATCTTAAAAACTGATATTAGGACAGTTGTCTCCTTGCCTGCTATTAGGTTAGCTGCAACAATTCTCCCAGCATCAAATGTTAAATCTCGGTGTTGCTATTAATGTTCGGTCTTCAGGGATGGTTATTCATTATCCGTCTGGTTTCTCAAGCGGCTGATATATTTCCAGAAGACCTTGCTCAAGAGGGTGTCTATCCATAACACATTGTTTAGTCAGTGGATTGGTAACTGAAAGCCAAGGGCGGTAGCGTGCCTGAAAGCGTGTGAATCAGCCCCGATTATTCTGTCAATAGCCAATGGATGAATAAGCTTTTTTTAGGACTGATGCCAGTTATATTTCTATTTGATTAACTGCATGCTGAAACCCAATACGACTCGAGCTTATTTAAATTGCACAGGGTAATTACTCTGCCAAAGTGATAAATAATCAATGATGAAATCCAAAATGAAATTGATGCCATTATTGGTGTCTGTGACCTTGATGAGTGGTTGCACGGTCTTTCCCGGCAGCAATATGTCAACAATGGGTAAGGATGTGATCAAGCAACAGGATGCCGATTTTGATCTCGACAAAA
This sequence comes from Enterobacter sp. PL_is379, assembly GCF_055817355.1. Classification (NCBI taxonomy): domain Bacteria; kingdom Pseudomonadati; phylum Pseudomonadota; class Gammaproteobacteria; order Enterobacterales; family Enterobacteriaceae; genus Enterobacter; species Enterobacter sp. PL_is379. The sequence continues at coordinate 63,711 of NZ_JBVPGT010000023.1, read as the reverse complement.
TGGTGAATGTTTATCCACTTACGCCTCGTCTGGTCGAACAATTACGTCCACGTCCGAATGTTGCCCAGCCGAATATGTCGCTGGACCAGGAAATTGCGTCCTACCAGTACCGCGTGGGGCCGGGTGACGTGATCAACGTGACCGTCTGGGACCACCCGGAACTGACCACGCCAGCGGGCCAGTACCGCAGCTCAAGCGACACCGGTAACTGGGTGCAGTCAGATGGCACCATGTTCTATCCCTACATTGGTAAAGTCCATGTTGCAGGGAAAACGCTTGCCGAGATCCGTAGTGATATTACCGGCCGCTTAGCGCAGTACATCGCCGATCCGCAGGTGGACGTTAATATCGCCGCATTCCGCTCGCAAAAAGCCTATATCTCAGGCCAGGTGAACAAATCCGGCCAGCAGGCCATCACCAACGTTCCTCTGACCGTACTGGATGCCATTAACGCCGCGGGCGGGTTAACCGACGGCGCCGACTGGCGCAACGTGGTGCTCACCCACAATGGGAAGGAGCAGCGCATCTCGCTGCAGGCGCTGATGCAAAACGGCGATCTGACCCAGAACCGTCTGCTCTATCCGGGCGACATTCTCTACGTGCCACGCAATGACGATCTGAAAGTCTTCGTGATGGGTGAAGTGAAGAAACAGAGCACCCTCAAAATGGACTTCAGCGGTATGACCCTGACCGAAGCGCTGGGCAATGCTGAAGGTATCGATCTGACGACCTCTAACGCGACCGGTATCTTCGTGATCCGTCCGCTTAAAGGTGAGGGCAGTGCGAAAGGCAAGATTGCCAACATCTACCAGCTGGATATGTCCGATGCGACCTCTCTGGTGATGGCGACGGAGTTCCGTCTTCAGCCATACGATGTGGTGTACGTCACCACCGCGCCGGTTGCCCGCTGGAACCGTCTGATCAACCAGTTGCTGCCAACCATCAGTGGCGTTCGCTACATGACGGATACGGCGCGCGACATTCATACCTGGTAATCCGCGATGTTTAACAAAATTCTGGTGGTATGCGTGGGGAACATTTGCCGTTCCCCCACGGCTGAACGGTTGTTGAAACACTACCAGCCCGAACTGACCGTTGATTCGGCAGGGCTGGGTGCACTAGTCGGTAAAGGTGCCGATGAGCGCGCTACGAGCGTGGCGCGGGATCATCACCTCTCTCTCGATGGCCACGTGGCCCGCCAGGTCACTGGCCGCATGTGCCGGGAGTATGACCTGATCCTGACGATGGAAAAACGCCATATTCATGCGCTGTGCGATATCGCTCCGGAGATGCGCGGCAAGGTGATGCTGTTTGGTCACTGGGACAATGAACGTGAAATCCCCGATCCGTATCGCAAAAGCCATGAGGCCTTTGAGGCGGTTTACACCTTACTTGACCAGTCTGCCCAACAGTGGGCGCAGGCACTGAAAGTTCAGCAGGGATAACAATGACAGAAAAAACAAGACCTTCTGCCGCCCCGATTTCGGGCAGTGATGAAATTGATATTGGGCGCCTGGTCGGCACTGTTGTAGAGGCAAAGTGGTGGGTGCTTGGCATTACCGCCGTATTTGCCGCGGCGGCCGTCGTCTACACGCTGTTCGCCACCCCTATCTACAGCGCCGACGCGCTGGTGCAGATCGAGCAGAATACCGGCAACTCGCTGGTGCAGGACATCGGTTCCGCGCTGGCGAACAAGCCGCCGGCATCCGACGCCGAAATTCAGCTCATCCAGTCACGTCTGGTGCTGGGTAAAACGGTTCACGACCTCGGGCTCGATATCTCCGTCACCAAAAATACCTTCCCGGTCTTTGGTGCCGGCTGGGATCGTCTGATGGGGCGAAGCAACGACACGGTGAAAGTGACTGACTTCGTGCTGCCGAAAGGGGCTGCCGATCAGACGTTTACCCTGACGGTGCTTGGTCCGAAACAGTACCAGCTAACCAGCGACGCGGGCTTTAGCGCGCGCGGTGAAGTGGGGCAGATGCTGACCAAAGACGGCGTCAGCATGATGGTCAGCGCGATTAACGCCCAGGAGGGCGGTGAATTTACCGTCACCAAATTCTCCACGCTGGGGATGATCAACAATCTGCAAAACAACCTGACCGTCACCGAAAACGGTAAGGACACCGGCGTGCTGAGCATGACCTTTACCGGTGAAGATAAGGATCAAATCCGCGACATTCTGAACAGCATTACCCGCAACTATCTTGAGCAGAACGTTGAGCGTAAATCGGCGGAAGCGGCGAAAAGCCTGGCCTTCCTCGCGAAACAGCTCCCGGAAGTACGCAGCCGTCTGGATGATGCCGAGAACAAGCTGAACGCCTACCGTCAGGATAAAGACTCCGTTGACCTGCCGCTGGAGGCGAAATCGGTCCTCGATTCGATGGTTAACATTGATGCGCAGCTCAACGAGCTGACCTTCAAAGAGGCGGAGATTTCCAAGCTTTATACCAAACGTCACCCGGCCTACCGCACGCTGCTGGAGAAACGCCGTACGCTGGAAGAAGAGAAGGCGAAGCTCAATGACCGCGTGACCGCGATGCCGAAAACGCAGCAGGAGATCGTGCGTCTGACCCGCGACGTGGAGTCCGGACAGCAGGTTTACATGCAGCTGCTGAACAAGCAGCAGGAGCTGAAAATCACCGAAGCCAGTACCGTGGGTGACGTGCGCATCGTCGACCCGGCTATTACCCAGCCTGGCGTACTGAAGCCGAAGAAAGCGCTGATCATTCTCGGCAGCATTATTCTCGGCCTGATGCTCTCCATCGTGGGCGTGCTGTTGCGTTCGCTGTTCAACCGCGGTATCGAAAGCCCGCAGGTGCTGGAAGAGAGCGGTATCAACGTCTATGCCAGCATTCCGCTGTCTGAATGGCAAAAATCCCGTGACAGCGTGAAAACCATCAAGGGCGTTAAGCGTTACAAACAGAGCCAGCTGCTGGCGGTGGGTAACCCGACCGACCTCGCTATCGAAGCGATCCGTAGCCTGCGTACCAGTCTGCACTTCGCCATGATGCAGGCCAAAAACAACGTCCTGATGTTAACCGGCGTTAGCCCGTCAATCGGTAAAACCTTCGTCTGCGCCAACCTGGCGGCGGTGGTCAGCCAGACCAACAAGCGCGTGCTGCTGATCGACTGTGATATGCGCAAGGGCTATACCCACGAACTGCTGGGCACCAACAACGTTAACGGTCTGTCGGAAATCCTGCTCGGCAAAGGCGACATTAGCCAGAGCGCGAAACCAACAACGGTGCCGAAATTTGACCTGATCCCACGCGGTCAGGTGCCGCCTAACCCGTCCGAGCTGCTGATGAGCGAACGCTTCACCGAGCTGGTGGAGTGGGCGAGCAAAAACTACGACCTGGTGCTGATCGATACGCCGCCAATTCTGGCCGTGACCGACGCGGCCGTTGTTGGCCGCCATGCGGGTACCACGCTGATGGTAGCGCGTTACGCGGTGAACACCCTGAAAGAGGTGGAAACCAGCCTGAGCCGCTTCGAGCAGAACGGCATTGAGGTGAAAGGGGTGATCCTGAACTCCATCTTCCGCCGCGCGACCGGGTACCAGGATTACGGGTATTACGAGTACGAATATAAGTCTGACAGTAAATAAAAAAACACACCCCACACCCCTCACCCTAACCCTCTCCCCAAAGGGGAGAGGGGACTGTTCGGTGCTGGATTTGGGGGACGAACGTAATGATAACCACTGGCTGCCTTTCACCCTCTCCCCTTTGGGGAGAGGGCCGGGGTGAGGGGAAAAAATGACCACACAACGCCCTTTAGTTTCAATCTATATGCCGACATGGAATCGTCAGCAGCTGGCGATCCGCGCTATCAAGTCGGTGTTACGTCAGGATTACGATAACTGGGAGCTGATCATCGTTGATGACTGCTCTTCCTCGTATGAACAGCTGCAAAAGTTTGTGACTGACCTCAACGACCCGCGGGTGGTCTATACGCATAACGCCATTAACTCCGGCGCATGTGCGGTGCGTAATCAGGCGATTATGCAGGCCAAAGGGCAGTATCTGACCGGTATCGACGACGATGACGAATGGACGCCGAACCGCCTGTCTATCTTCCTGTCGCATAAAGAACAGCTGGTTACGCACGCTTTCCTGTATGCCAACGACTATGTCTGCCAGGGCGAAGTTTATTCGCAGCCCGCCAGTCTGCCGCTGTATCCGAAATCACCTTATTCTCGCCGCCTGTTCTACAAGCGCAACATTATTGGTAACCAGGTCTTCACCTGGGCGTGGCGTTTCAAAGAGTGCCTGTTCGATACCGAACTCAAGGCCGCGCAGGATTACGATATCTTCCTGCGCATGGTGGTGGAATACGGTGAACCGTGGAAAGTGGAAGAGGCCACGCAGATCCTGCACATCAACCACGGGGAGATGCAAATCACCTCCTCGCCGAAAAAGTTCTCCGGCTACTTCCATTTTTACCGCAAGCACAAGGACAAGTTTGACCGTGCCAGCCGTAAATATCAGCTCTTTACCCTCTATCAGATCCGCAATAAGCGCATGAACTGGCGCACGCTGCTGACGCTGCTTTCCGTGCGTAACGGCAAGCGCCTGGCTGACGGGCTTCGGGGGAAATAATGTTTCTGGAAGATTGCCGCGCTAACAGTTGGAGCCTGCGTCCGTGCTGCATGGTTCTGGCGTACCGCATCGCGCACTTTTGCTCGGTGTGGCGTAAAAAAAACGTCCTGAACAACATCTGGGCGGCACCCGTGCTGGTGCTGTATCGCATCATCACCGAATGCTTTTTTGGCTATGAAATCCAGGCCGCTGCCACCATTGGCCGCCGCTTTACCATCCACCACGGCTATGCGGTGGTGATCAACAAGTTCGTGGTCGCCGGGGATGATTTCACCATTCGTCATGCGGTCACCATTGGCAACCGTGGGCCTGACAGCCTGGCCTGCCCGGTCATCGGCAATAACGTCGAGCTGGGGGCGAACGTGGTGATCATCGGTGACATCACGATTGGTAATAACGTCACGATTGGTGCTGGCAGCGTGGTGCTGGACAGCATTCCGGATAACGCGCTGGTGGTGGGAGAAAAAGCCCGCGTGAAGGTGATTAAATGAACATTCTGCAATTTAACGTACGCCTCGCAGAAGGCGGAGCGGCAGGCGTGGCCCTGGATCTGCACCAGCGCGCGCTGCAAAAAGGACTTCAGTCGCGTTTTATTTATGGCTACGGCAAAGGCGGCAAGAAAAGCGTCAGCCACGATAACTTCCCGCAGGTGCACAAGCACACGCCGCGTCTGACCTCGATTGCCAACATCGCGCTGTTCCGCCTGTTTAACCGCGATCTGTTTGGCAACCTGAACAATCTTTACCGCACGGTGACCCGCACCACGGGCCCGGTTGTGCTGCATTTTCACGTGCTGCACAGCTACTGGCTGAATCTGGAAGAGGTGGTGGCGTTTTGTCAGAAGGTGCAGGCCCACAAGCCCGACACCCGCTTTGTCTGGACGCTGCACGATCACTGGAGCGTAACCGGGCGCTGCGCGTTTACCGACGGTTGCGAAGGCTGGAAAGATAACTGCCAGAAGTGCCCGACGTTAAGCAACTATCCGCCGGTGAAGGTGGATCGCGCGCATCAGCTGGTGGCCGGAAAGCGTCAGCTGTTCCGCGACATGCTCTCGCTCGGCTGTACGTTTATCTCTCCAAGCCAGCACGTGGCCGATGCCTTCAACAGCCTGTACGGGGCAGGGCGCTGTCAGATTATCAACAACGGCATCGACGTGGCGACGGAAGCCATTCTTGCGGAGCTGACCCCGGTGGCGGAAACCGCAGGCAAACCGAAAATCGCTATCGTAGCGCATGACCTGCGCTACGACGGTAAAACCAACCAGCAGCTGGTGCGCGACATGATGGCGCTGGGGGACAAGATAGAGCTTCATACCTTCGGCAAGTTTTCACCGTTCGAAGGGGCCAACGTGGTGAACCACGGGTTTGAGACCGACAAGCGCAAGCTGATGAGCGCGCTGAATGAAATGGACGCGCTGGTGTTCAGCTCCCGCGTGGATAACTACCCGCTGATCCTCTGCGAAGCGCTCTCAATCGGCGTGCCGGTGATTGCCACCCACAGCGATGCGGCACGTGAAGTGCTGGAAAAATCCGGCGGGAAAACCTTCACGGAGCAGGAGGTCCTGCCCCTGGTACAGCTGCCGAAGGCGCAGATTGCTGAGATCGTTTTTGGCACTGACCTGGAATCGTTCCGCAACCGCAGCCGCAAGGCCTACAGCGGACAACAGATGCTGGAGGAATATGTCTCGTTCTATCAGAGTCTGTAGTTATCTGCTGCTGCCGCTGATCTACCTGCTGGTCAACGTCAAAATTGCCCAGCTCGGCGAAAGCTTCCCGATAACCATCGTGACCTTCTTGCCCGTTCTGCTTCTGCTGTATGTCGATAAAATCAACCTGAAGAAGCTGATGATTGCCTTAGGGCTGGGCACGGGCCTGACGCTGTTTAACTACATCTTTGGCCAGTCGCTGGATGCCAGTAAATACGTCACGTCAACCATGCTGTTTGTTTATATCGTCATTATTATCGGTATGGTCTGGAGTATTCGGTTTAAAACTATTTCTCCACACAATTATCGGAAAATCCTTAGGTTCTTTTATATTGCCGTTGCGTTAATTGTTATGCTTGCCGCACTGGAGATGGCGCAAATTATTCTGACCGGTGGCAGCAGCCTGATGGAGATAATTTCGAAATATCTCATTTACAGTAACAGCTATGTATTGAACTTCATCAAGTTTGGCGGGAAGCGTACTACAGCCCTCTATTTTGAACCGGCGTTTTTCGCTCTGGCGTTAATCTCAATTTGGCTCAGCATCAAACAGTTTGGTATCAAAACGCCTAAGACCGATGCTATGATTCTTGCAGGAATTGTTCTGTCTGGATCGTTCTCAGGGGTAATGACATTTATCCTGTTTTACCTGCTGGAGTGGGCGTTCCAGTACCTGAACAAAGATGCGATTAAGAAAAAACTGCCGCTGGCGATTATCTCTCTGACGGTATTTATGGTAGGCGTGATATTTGCCTTCCCGTACATCTCAGAACGTTTGGGTGATTTGGGAACGGAAGGGTCTTCGTCCTATTATCGCATCATTGGGCCACTGGTGATGGTGGGTTATTCCTTAACCCATATTGATGGGGTAGTAAGATTCGGCTCACTTTACGAATATGTTGCATCATTCGGAATCTTTAACGGTGCGGATGTCGGTAAAACCATAGACAATGGTCTGTATCTGTTAATTATTTATTTTTCGTGGTTCGCCGTACTGTTGACCCTGTGGTATCTGTTTAAAGTTTTCAAAATGATGATTAACGCGTTTGGTGATAACCAGAACTTTCGCGTTCAGCTTTATCTTTTTACTCCGGTGTCGCTGTTTTTTACCGGGTCAATATTTAGCCCGGAATATGCTTTCTTGATTGTCTGTCCGTTTATTCTGCGCAAGGCGCTTAATATTACGAGCGTATGACGAAATGAGGTGATTTATGTTTCTTAGCGTCATTACTGTCGCTTTTCGTAATTACGAAGGGGTGGTAAAAACCTGGCGCTCGCTGCGCAACCTGGCGCGCGATCCAAGCCTCACCTTTGAGTGGATTGTGGTCGACGGCGGCTCGAACGATGGCACGGCGGAGTTTCTGGAAAAACTCAACGGTGAGTTCAACTTACGCTACATCAGCGAGAAAGATAAAGGCATCTACGATGCGATGAATAAAGGCATCAACATGGCACAAGGCCGTTATGCCATCTTCCTGAATTCGGGCGACATTTTCCATGATGACGTGGCGCTTTTTGCCCGTCAACTGGCGCGCCAGAAAGAGGATGCCATGTATATTGGCGATGCGCTGCTCGATTTTGGCGACGGACATAAAGTGTGCCGCAGCGCGAAGCCAGGCTGGTATATCTATCACAGCTTACCGGCCAGCCATCAGGCCATTTTCTTCCCGGTAAAAGGTCTGAAAAAACAGCCTTACGATTTGCAGTATAAAGTGTCTTCGGATTATGCACTGGCTGCCAGCCTGTACAAATCAGGTTACCCGTTCCGTCGAATTAAAGGGCTGGTATCTGAATTCTCAATGGGCGGCGTGTCAACGTCTAATAATCTGGAATTGTGCCAGGATGCCAAAAACGTACAGCGTAAAATATTACGCGTGCCGGCATTCTGGGCGGAATTGTCTTATTTATTACGCGTGCGCACCACGGGTAAAACGAAAGCCTTATATAACAAAGCCTGAATATAAGGAAACGTAATGCAGGATCTAAAAGGTTTCTCGGTACCGAAAGGTTTTCGGGGCGCGGGCGGTATTAAAGTGCAGCTGTGGTGGGCCGTTCAGGCCACCTTATTTGCCTGGTCACCGCAAATACTGTACCGCTGGCGAGCATTTTTATTGCGCCTGTTTGGTGCAAAAATAGGAAAAAACGTAGTCATCCGACCTTCGGTAAAAATTACCTATCCCTGGAAATTAACGCTTGGGGATTACGCCTGGGTAGGGGATGACGCGGTGTTATATACCCTGGGCGAAATTACGATTGGCGCAAATTCGGTGGTTTCACAGAAATGTTATTTGTGCACCGGCAGCCACGATTTTATGAGTCAGCATTTTGATATTACCGCTTCGCCTATTGTGATTGGCGAAAAATGCTGGCTGGCAACGGATGTTTTTGTTGCACCGGGTGTTTCTGTTGGCGATGGCACGGTAGTCGGTGCCCGCAGCAGCGTTTTTAAATCGCTACCGGCAAATAAAGTTTGCCGTGGCAACCCCGCAGTGGTGATACGCGAACGCGTTGAAACTGATTAAATTCATAAGTAGAGGAATATAAACATGTCTAAAGTCGCTCTCATCACCGGCGTTACCGGGCAGGATGGTTCTTACCTGGCAGAGTTCCTGCTGGAAAAAGGTTATGAAGTGCACGGTATTAAACGTCGTGCGTCTTCTTTCAACACCGAACGTGTGGATCATATCTATCAGGATCCTCACGCGGCGAACCCGAAATTCCACCTGCACTACGGCGACCTGACCGATACCTCCAACCTGACCCGTATCCTGCAGGAAGTGCAGCCGGATGAAGTGTACAACCTGGGCGCGATGAGCCACGTAGCGGTCTCCTTCGAGTCCCCGGAATACACCGCTGACGTTGATGCCATGGGTACGCTGCGTCTGCTGGAAGCGATCCGCTTCCTCGGCCTTGAGAAGAAAACTCGCTTCTACCAGGCATCCACCTCTGAGCTGTACGGTCTGGTGCAGGAAATCCCACAGAAAGAGACCACGCCGTTCTACCCGCGCTCTCCGTATGCGGTTGCAAAACTGTACGCCTACTGGATCACCGTGAACTACCGTGAATCCTACGGCATGTACGCCTGTAACGGCATCCTGTTCAACCACGAATCTCCACGTCGTGGCGAAACCTTCGTGACCCGCAAAATCACCCGCGCTATCGCCAACATCGCGCAGGGTCTGGAGTCTTGCCTGCACCTCGGCAACATGGATTCCCTGCGTGACTGGGGCCATGCCAAAGACTACGTGAAAATGCAGTGGATGATGCTGCAGCAGGAACAGCCAGAAGACTTCGTAATTGCGACCGGCGTGCAGTACTCCGTACGTCAGTTCGTTGAAATGGCCGCGGCACAGCTGGGCATCAAACTGCGCTTTGAAGGTACCGGCGTGGAAGAGAAAGGTATCGTTGTGTCCGTGACCGGCCACGATGCACCGGGCGTGAAGCCAGGCGACGTGATTGTGCAGGTTGACCCGCGCTACTTCCGTCCTGCTGAAGTAGAAACCCTGCTGGGTGACCCAACCAAAGCGCACGAGAAGCTGGGCTGGAAACCAGAAATCACTCTGCAGGAAATGGTTTCCGAGATGGTTGCCAAAGATCTTGAAGCAGCGAAAAAACACTCCCTGCTCAAGTCTCATGGCTACGAGGTTGCCATCGCGCTGGAGTCCTGAGAATGACAAAACAACGTATTTTTGTCGCCGGTCATCGCGGAATGGTGGGTTCCGCGATTGTGCGCCAGCTCGAGCAGCGCGGTGACGTAGAAGTGATTGTCCGCACCCGCGACGAGCTGAACCTGCTCGACAGCCGTGCGGTACAGGACTTCTTTGCTAACGAACGCATTGACCAGGTGTATCTGGCGGCGGCGAAAGTGGGCGGCATTGTTGCCAACAACACTTACCCGGCGGATTTCATCTACGAGAACATGATGATCGAGAGCAACATCATTCACGCGGCGCATCTGCACAACGTGAACAAGCTGCTGTTCCTCGGCTCATCCTGTATATACCCGAAAATGGCGAAGCAGCCGATCGCCGAAAGCGAGCTGCTGCAGGGCACGCTTGAAGCAACCAACGAGCCGTACGCGATTGCCAAGATTGCCGGGATCAAGCTGTGCGAGTCCTATAACCGTCAGTACAACCGCGACTATCGTTCGGTGATGCCGACCAACCTGTACGGACCGCACGACAATTTCCACCCGAGCAACTCGCACGTGATCCCGGCGCTGCTGCGCCGCTTCCACGAGGCGACCGCCGAGAACGCACCGGACGTGGTGGTGTGGGGCAGCGGTACGCCGATGCGTGAATTCCTGCACGTGGACGACATGGCTGCCGCCAGCATTCACGTGATGGAGCTGGATCGCGAGGTGTGGCAGGAGAATACCGAGCCGATGCTGTCGCATATCAACGTCGGTACCGGCGTGGACTGCACCATTCGCGAGCTGGCGCAAACCATCGCGCAGGTGGTGGGTTACAAAGGTCGCGTGGTGTTTGACGCCACCAAGCCGGACGGTACGCCGCGCAAGCTGCTGGACGTGACCCGTCTGCATCAGCTGGGCTGGTATCACGAGGTGTCACTGGAGCAGGGACTGGCCAGTACCTACCAGTGGTTCCTGGAAAACCAGCACCGCTTCCGGGGGTAACGATGTTTTTAAGTCAGGAAGATTTTGCCACGGTAGTGCGTTCCACTCCGCTCATCTCAATTGATTTGATTGTGGAGAACGAACGCGGCGAGTTCTTGCTGGGGAAACGAACCAACCGTCCTGCACAGGGCTTCTGGTTCGTGCCCGGCGGGCGCGTGCAGAAGGATGAGACGTTGAGCGATGCGTTTAAGCGTCTCACTCTGGCGGAACTGGGCCTGCAGCTGCCGATGGCGGCGGGCCAGTTTTACGGGGTCTGGCAGCACTTCTATGACGATAACTTTTCAGGCACCGGGTTCACCACGCACTACATCGTGCTGGGATTCCGCCTGAAGGTGAGTGAGGCAGACCTGCGTCTGCCTGATTCTCAGCATGACGACTACCGCTGGCAGACGCCAGAGGCGCTGCTGGCCAGCGACAATGTGCACGACAACAGCCGTGCCTATTTCCTGGCCGATCGTCAGTCCGGAGTGCCGGGCTTATGAAAATTTTAGTGTACGGAATCAACTACTCGCCGGAGCTAACCGGCATCGGGAAGTACACCGGCGAGATGGTCGAGTGGATGGCGAGCCAGGGACATGACGTGCGGGTCATTACCGCGCCGCCGTACTACCCGGAATGGAAAGTCGGGGAGCGCTACTCAAGCTGGCGCTACCGTCGCGAAGAGGGTGCAGCGACCGTCTGGCGCTGCCCGCTGTATGTGCCTAAGCAGCCCTCGACGCTGAAACGGTTGATTCATCTCGGCAGCTTTGCCCTGAGCAGTTTCTTCCCGCTGATGGCGCAGCGTCGCTGGAAGCCGGATCGCATCATCGGCGTGGTGCCAACGCTGTTTTGCACGCCGGGCATGCGTCTGCTGGGCAAACTCTCCGGCGCGCGCACCCTGCTGCACATTCAGGATTATGAAGTTGACGCCATGCTGGGCCTGGGGATGGCAGGCAAAAGCAAGGGCGGCAAGGTGGCTAAGCTCGCCAGCGCGTTTGAGCGCAGTGGCTTACACAACGTGGATTACGTCTCAACGATTTCGCGCTCGATGATGAACAAGGCGCAGGAGAAGGGCGTCCCGGCGGAGAAGGTGATCTTCTTCCCGAACTGGTCCGAAGTGGCGCGTTTTCGCGACGTGACTGAGCAAGACGCTCAGGCGCTGCGCGCGCAGCTTGGTTTGCCTGAAGATCAAAAAATCATTCTTTACTCAGGCAACATCGGCGAAAAGCAGGGGCTGGAGAGCGTTATTGAAGCGGCCCAACTGCTGAACCAACATCCGTGGACGTTTGTGATTGTCGGGCAGGGTGGTGGAAAAGCGCGGCTGGAAAAAATGGTCGGCGAACGCGGCCTGACCAACGTGAAATTTTTCCCGCTTCAGTCTTACGAGGCACTGCCTGCGCTGCTGAAGATGGGCGACTGCCATCTGGTGGTGCAAAAACGCGGTGCCGCGGATGCGGTGCTGCCGTCCAAGCTAACCAACATTCTGGCAGTGGGCGGCAACGCGGTGATTACGGCAGAAGCCGAAACAGAATTAGGCCAGCTGTGTGACAGCTATCCGGGCATTGCCGTGTGCGTGGAGCCGGAATCGGTCCCGGCGCTGGTCACCGGCATTGAACAGGCACTTGCCATGCCAAAAGTGAACACGGTGGCACGTGAATATGCCGAACGCACGCTCGAGAAAGAGAACGTGCTGAGCCAATTTATTGCAGATATACGGGGATAAATCATGAGTCAAACCACTTTGTATCCGGTTGTGATGGCTGGTGGCTCTGGTAGCCGGTTGTGGCCGCTGTCCCGCGTGCTCTATCCAAAACAGTTCCTCTGTCTGAAAGGGGATCTCACCATGCTGCAGACGACGGTAAACCGTCTGCACGGCGTGGAGTGTGAAAGCCCGGTGGTGATTTGTAACGAACAGCACCGCTTTATTGTTGCCGAGCAGCTGCGCCAGCTGAACAAACTTACTGAAAACATCATTCTGGAGCCTGCCGGTCGTAACACCGCGCCTGCGATCGCCCTGGCGGCGCTGGCGGCAAAACGCAGCAGCCCGGACTGTGACCCGCTGATGCTGGTTCTGGCGGCAGACCACGTTATCCAGCAGGAAGACGCATTCCGCGACGCGGTGCGTGCGGCCATTCCTTACGCCGAAAGCGGCAAACTGGTGACCTTCGGCATCGTGCCGGATCTGCCGGAAACCGGCTACGGCTACATCCGTCGCGGCAGCGTGGCGCTGGGTGAAGGCGACAGCGTGGCGTTTGACGTGGCGCAGTTTGTCGAAAAACCGAATCTGGAAACCGCGCAGGCCTACGTTGCCAGCGGTGAGTATTACTGGAACAGCGGGATGTTCCTGTTCCGCGCCGGACGCTATCTGGAAGAGCTGCGCAAATACCGCCCGGATATTCTGAACGCCTGCGAGAAAGCGATGGCGGTGGTGGACCCGGATCTCGACTTCATCCGCGTGGATGAAGAGGCGTTCCTCGCCTGCCCGGAAGAGTCCATTGACTACGCGGTGATGGAGCGCACGGCAGATGCCGTTGTGGTGCCGATGGATGCGGGCTGGAGCGATGTGGGCTCCTGGTCCTCCCTGTGGGAGATCAGCGCCCATACCCCGGAGGGTAACGTCCATCACGGCGATGTCATTAGCCACAAAACGGAAAATAGCTACGTCTACGCCGAGTCCGGCCTGGTCACCACGGTCGGGGTGAAAGATCTGGTGGTTGTCCAGACCAAAGACGCCGTGCTGATTGCCGACCGTAACGCCGTGCAGGACGTTAAAAAAGTGGTGGAGAAAATTAAGGCGGATGGTCGCCACGAGCACCATATTCACCGCGAAGTGTACCGTCCGTGGGGGAAATATGACTCCATTGATTCCGGTGACCGCTATCAGGTGAAACGCATCACCGTGAAGCCGGGCGAGGGGCTGTCGGTACAGATGCACCATCACCGTGCCGAGCACTGGGTGGTGGTGGCGGGTACCGCCAAAGTCACTATCGACGGTGAAGTCAAACTGCTGGGTGAAAACGAGTCCATTTATATTCCGCTGGGGGCGACGCACTGTCTGGAGAACCCGGGGAAAATTCCTCTCGACTTAATTGAGGTGCGTTCCGGCTCGTATCTGGAAGAGGACGATATCGTACGCTTCCAGGACCGCTACGGGCGGGTGTAGCACTCTGCATTATGCCCGGTGGCGCTGCGCTTACCGGGCCTACGAATGACAAAAAAATTAATTTGGCCATTTAGTGGTCAGGGCCGACTGTTGCCTGAAAAAGGGGTCATCATGGAAAAATTAACCTGTTTTAAAGCCTACGATATTCGCGGCAAGCTGGGCGAAGAGCTGAATGAAGACATTGCGTGGCGCATTGGCCGCGCGTACGGCGAATACTTAAAACCGCAGACCATCGTGCTGGGCGGCGACGTGCGCCTGACCAGTGAATCCCTGAAGCTGGCCCTGGCGAAAGGGCTGCAGGACGCGGGCGTGGACGTGCTGGACATCGGTCTTTCCGGCACCGAAGAGATTTACTTTGCCACCTTCCACCTGGGCGTGGACGGCGGTATCGAAGTGACGGCCAGCCACAACCCGATGGACTACAACGGCATGAAGCTGGTGCGCAAGGGCGCACGCCCTATCAGCGGCGACACCGGCCTGCGCGACGTGCAGCGTCTGGCGGAAGCCAATGACTTCCCGCCGGTGAATGAGGCTAAGCGCGGCAGCTACAAAAAAATCAACCTGCAGAAAGAGTACATCGACCACCTGCTGGGCTACATCAACGTGGCGAACCTCAAGCCGCTGAAGCTGGTGATCAACTCCGGTAACGGCGCGGCCGGCCCGGTGGTGGATGCGCTGGAAGCCCGCTTTAAGGCGCTGAACGTGCCGGTGACCTTCGTGAAAGTGCACAACACCCCGGACGGCAACTTCCCGAACGGTATTCCTAACCCGCTGCTGCCGGAGTGCCGCGACGACACCCGCAACGCGGTGATTGAGCACGGTGCGGACATGGGTATCGCCTTTGACGGTGACTTCGACCGCTGCTTCCTGTTCGACGAGAAAGGGCAGTTCATCGAGGGCTACTACATTGTCGGCCTGCTGGCGGAAGCGTTCCTTGAGAAAAACCCCGGGGCGAAAATCATTCATGACCCGCGCCTGTCATGGAATACCGTCGACGTGGTGTCCGCGGCAGGCGGCACGCCGGTGATGTCCAAAACCGGCCACGCCTTCATCAAAGAGCGCATGCGCGAAGAAGACGCCATTTACGGCGGCGAGATGAGCGCCCACCACTACTTCCGTGATTTTGCCTACTGCGACAGCGGGATGATCCCGTGGCTGCTGGTCGCCGAGCTGCTGTGCCTGAAGGGGCAGACGCTGGGCGAGCTGGTGCGTGACCGCATGGCGGCGTTCCCGGCGAGCGGGGAGATCAACAGCAAGCTGGCGCAGCCGGCCGAGGCCATTGCCCGCGTGGAGCAGCATTTTGCGATTCACGCGCTGGAAATTGACCGTACGGACGGCATCAGCATGGCGTTCCCGCAGTGGCGCTTTAACCTGCGCTCGTCCAACACCGAGCCGGTGGTGCGCCTGAACGTGGAGTCCCGTGCTGATACCGCGCTGATGGAAGCCCGAACGAAGGACATTCTGGCGCTGTTGAATCAGTAATAATTGCCCCTTCCGGTGGGAGGGGGAACCGAATACAGGAACAACGATGACGAATCTAAAAAAACGCGAACGAGCGAGAACGAATGCATCGTTAATCTCTATGGTGCAGCGTTTTTCTGATATCACCATCATGGTCGGTGGATTGTGGGCGGTGTGTCGGATCAGCGGGCTGCCGTTCTTATATATGCATCTGCTGATGGCCCTGATTGCGCTGGTCGTGTTTCAAATGATCGGCGGAATGACCGATTTCTACCGCTCGTGGCGCGGCGTCAAAATGACTACCGAACTGATGCTGCTGCTGCAGAACTGGACCTTGAGCCTGATCTTCAGCGCAGGCCTGGTGGCATTCAGCCATGATTTTGACAATCGCCTCGTCACCTATCTCTGCTGGTATCTGTTAACCAGCGTCGGCATGGTGGTGTGCCGCTCCCTGATCCGCTTTGGTGCGGGCTGGCTGCGTAACCGGGGTTATAACCGTCGCTTCGTTGCCGTGGCGGGCGATCTGCCGGTCGGGAAGGTGCTGCTCGACAGCTTCCGCAAAGAGCCGTGGTTAGGGTTTGAAGTGGTGGGGATTTATCACGACGCGAAGCCGGGCGGTGTCCCAGCGGACTGGGCGGGTAATTACGACCAGCTTATTGAAGACGCGAAAGCCGGCAAAATTCACAACGTCTACATTGCCATGCAGATGAGAGACGAATCCCGCATTAAGCAACTGATGCGCGAGCTGGCGGACACCACCTGCTCCGTGATCCTGATCCCGGACGTGTTTACCTTCAACATTCTTCACTCCCGTATTGAAGAGGTGAACGGCGTGCCGGTAGTACCGCTATACGACACGCCGCTGTCGGGCATTAACCGCGTGCTGAAGCGCGTGGAAGATATCGTGCTCTCTTCACTGATCCTGCTGCTGATTTCGCCTGTTCTGTGCTGCATTGCCCTGGCGGTGAAGCTGAGCTCTCCCGGCCCGGTTATCTTCCGCCAGACCCGCTACGGTATGGACGGTAAGCCGATTATGGTGTGGAAATTCCGCTCCATGAAGGTGATGGAAAACGACAAGGTGGTGACCCAGGCAACGCAGAACGATCCACGCGTCACCCGCGTGGGGAACTTCCTGCGCCGCACCTCACTGGATGAACTGCCGCAGTTTATCAACGTCTTTACCGGCGGCATGTCGATTGTTGGCCCGCGTCCGCACGCGGTGGCGCACAACGAGCAGTATCGCTCGCTGATTGAGGGTTACATGCTGCGCCATAAGGTGAAGCCGGGCATCACCGGTTGGGCGCAGATCAACGGCTGGCGCGGCGAAACCGACACGCTGGAAAAAATGGAAAAACGCATCGAGTTCGATCTGGAGTACATCCGCGAGTGGAGCCTCTGGTTCGATATCAAGATTGTTTTTCTGACCATCTTCAAAGGTTTCGTGAACAAAGCGGCGTACTAAGATGAGCTTACGTGAAAAAACCATCAGCGGCGCCAAGTGGTCAGCGATGGCGACCATCGTCATCATTGGCCTCGGCCTGGTGCAGATGACGGTGCTGGCGCGCATTATTGATAATCACCAGTTCGGCCTGCTGACCGTCTCGCTGGTGATTATCGCGCTGGCCGATACGCTGTCTGATTTTGGTATCGCCAACTCGATTATCCAGCGCAAAGAGATTAGCCATCTGGAGCTGACCACGCTCTACTGGCTGAACGTGGGGCTGGGGATTTTCGTGTTTGTGCTGGTGTTTCTGCTGAGCGATACCATCGCCAGCGTGCTGCACAACCCGGATCTCGCTCCGCTGATGCGCACGCTGTCGTTTGCTTTCGTGGTGATCCCGCACGGACAGCAGTTCCGCGCGCTGATGCAGAAAGAGCTGGAGTTCAACAAGATCGGCATGATCGAGACCAGCGCCGTTCTGGCGGGCTTTACCTTCACCGTGGTGAGCGCCCATTTCTGGCCGCTGGCTATGACCGCTATTCTGGGATACCTGGTTAACTCGGCCGTGCGTACGCTGCTGTTCGGCTACTTTGGCCGCAAGATCTACCGTCCGGGGCTGCATTTCTCTCTCGCGTCCGTCTCGTCCAACCTGCGCTTTGGCGCGTGGCTGACGGCGGACAGCATCATCAACTATGTGAATACCAACCTGTCGACGCTGGTGCTGGCGCGTATTCTTGGCGCGAGCGTGGCGGGGGGCTACAACCTGGCCTACAACGTCGCGGTGGTGCCGCCGATGAAGCTGAACCCGATTATCACCCGCGTCCTGTTCCCGGCGTTTGCCAAGATTCAGGACGACACAGAGAAGCTGCGCGTCAACTTCTACAAGCTGCTTTCCGTGGTGGGGATTATTAACTTCCCGGTGCTGCTGGGGCTGATGGTGGTGTCCAGCAACTTCGTGCCGCTGGTGTTTGGTGAAAAGTGGAACGGCATCATTCCGATCCTACAGCTGCTGTGCGTGGTAGGGCTGCTGCGCTCCGTGGGGAATCCGATTGGTTCCCTGCTGATGGCAAAAGCGCGCGTGGACATCAGCTTTAAGTTCAACGTGTTCAAAACCTTCCTGTTTATTCCGGCGATTATCGTCGGCGGGCATATGGCCGGCGCCATCGGCGTGACGCTGGGCTTCCTGCTGGTGCAGATCGTCAATACCGTTCTGAGCTACTTCATCATGATCAAGCCGGTGCTGGGTTCCAGCTACCGTCAGTACATCCTGAGCCTGTGGCTGCCGTTCTATCTCTCATTGCCAACCCTGGCGGTGAGCTACGGCCTGGGCATCATCCTCAGCGGCCACTTGCCGCTGGCCGCGCTGCTGGCGGTGCAGGTTGCCGCGGGAGTGCTGGCCTTCGTCGTGATGATCGTACTTTCTCGCAATGCGCTGGTGGTAGAGATGAAGCGCCAGTTTTGCCGTAACGAAAAAATGAAAACGCTGCTTCGCGCAGGCTAGTTATTTAAGAGGCCATTATGAAATTATTAATTCTTGGCAACCATACCTGCGGCAACCGTGGCGACAGCGCCATCCTGCGCGGTTTACTGGATGCAATTAACACCCTTAAGCCTGAGACCGAAGTGGACGTGATGAGCCGTTATCCGGTCAGCTCATCCTGGTTACTGAACCGCCCGGTGATGGGCGACCCGCTCTACAGCCAGATGAAACAGCATAACAACGCCGCGGGCGTGATGGGCCGCGTGAAGAAAGTGCTGCGTCGTCGCTATCAGCACCAGGTGCTGCTTTCCCGTGTGACCGATACCGGCAAGCTGCGCAACATCGCTATCGCGCAGGGCTTTACCGACTTTGTTCGCCTGCTGTCCGGCTATGACGCCATTATCCAGGTCGGCGGCTCGTTCTTCGTCGATCTCTACGGCGTGCCGCAGTTTGAGCATGCGCTGTGCACGTTCATGGCGAAAAAGCCGCTGTTTATGATCGGCCACAGCGTGGGGCCTTTCCAGGATCCGCAGTTTAACCAGCTGGCGAACTATGTGTTTGGCCACTGCGATGCGCTGATCCTGCGCGAGTCGGTCAGCCTCGACATGATGAAGCGCAGCGAAATTGACACCTCAAAAGTTGAGCACGGCGTGGATACCGCCTGGCTGGTGGATCATCAGGACGACAGCTTCCAGGCGAGCTACGCGGTGCAGCACTGGCTCGACGTGGCGGCGAAACAGAAAACCGTCGCAATAACCCTGCGCGAGCTGGCGCCCTTTGATAAACGTTTAGGCACGACGCAGGCGGCGTATGAGAAAGCCTTCGCCGACGTGGTAAACCGCGTGCTGGACAGCGGTTACCAGGTGCTGGCGCTCTCAACCTGCACCGGTATCGACAGTTACAACAAAGACGACCGTATGGTGGCGCTGAACCTGCGTAATCTTGTGAACGATCCGTCCCGCTATCACGTGGTGATGGATGAACTGAACGACCTGGAGATGGGCAAGCTGCTCTCCGCCTGCGACCTGACGGTGGGCACCCGTCTGCACTCCGCCATTATCTCCATGAACTTCGGCACGCCGGCCATTGCCATTAACTATGAGCACAAGTCCGCCGGGATTATGCAGCAGCTCGGTATGCCGGAAATGGCGGTGGATATTCGTCATCTGCTGGATGGATCGCTCGGGGCGATGGTGGGGGACACGCTCGGCCAACTGCCTGCTATCAATGAACGTCTGGCGGTGGCGGTGAAAGCCGAGCGCGAGAAGGGCATTGGGATGGTGAAATCGGTACTCGATCGCGTACGGGAGGGGAAATGAAGGTTGGTTTCTTCTTACTGAAATTTCCGCTGTCGTCCGAAACGTTTGTTCTGAACCAAATCACCGCGTTTATCGATATGGGATATGACGTGGAGATTATCGCCCTGCAAAAGGGCGATACCCAAAACACCCATGCGGCGTATACCCAGTATGGGCTGGAGGCGAAAACCCGCTGGCTGCAGGATGAGCCGTCCGGGAAGCTGAGCAAGCTGCGCCACCGGGCCAGCCAGACATTACGCGGGATCCACCGCGCGTCGACGTGGCGGGCGCTGAATGTTTCCCGCTATGGGGCGGAGTCACGCAATCTGATCCTGTCGGCCATCTGCGGGCAAACGGCGCAGCCGTATCGTGCCGACGTGTTTATCGCTCACTTTGGCCCGGCGGGCGTCACCGCCGCGAAGCTGCGCGAACTGGGGGTGATTGACGGTAAAATTGCGACCATCTTCCACGGTATCGACATCTCAAGCCGTGAAGTGCTGAACCACTACACGCCGGAATACCAGCAGCTTTTCCGACGCGGCGACATGATGCTGCCTATCAGCGACCTGTGGGCCGGACGGCTGAAAAACATGGGCTGTCCGGGAGAGAAAATTGCCGTTTCGCGAATGGGCGTGGATTTAACGCGCTTCACGCGTCGTCCTGTAAAGGTGCCGGGAACACCGCTGCAGATCATCTCCGTCGCGCGTCTGACCGAGAAGAAAGGGCTGCATGTGGCGATTGAAGCCTGCCGCCAGCTGAAAGCGCGCGGGGTGGATTTCCACTACCGCATTCTCGGCATTGGGCCGTGGGAGCGTCGTCTGCGCACGCTTATCGAACAGTATCAGCTGGAAGATGTCGTAGAGATGCCCGGTTTCAAGCCGAGCCACGAGGTCAAGGCCATGCTCGACGAGGCAGATGTGTTCCTGCTGCCCTCCGTAACGGGTGCCGATGGTGATATGGAAGGCATTCCGGTGGCGCTGATGGAGGCGATGGCCGTGGGTATACCGGTGGTATCGACCCTGCACAGCGGGATCCCGGAGCTGATTAAGTCGGACCATTCCGGCTGGCTGGTGCCGGAGAATAACGCCATGGCCCTTGCGGACCGATTAGCTGCCTTCAGCGACATCGACCAGCAGGCGCTGGAGCCGGTGCTCCAGAATGCCCGAGAAAAAGTTGAAACCGATTTTAACCAGCAGGTGATTAATCGCCAGTTAGCGAGCCTGCTGCAAACGTTGTAACGCCGAGGATGTATGCTGAAAAAGATTACCCGACGCACCTTTGTCTCTTCTCTGTCCGTTCTGGCGGCCACGCCGCTTCTGTCGTCACGCATTGCGCGGGCGGCAACCGGAAGAACGGTCTCTGTTAATCAGTACAATAACAACGACTGGATCGCCGCCTTTAAGCAGGCATTTACTGATGGCGACACGGTTGTGGTCCCTGCCGGGCTCACCTGCGAAAACATCAACACGGGTATTTTCATTCCCGACGGTAAAACGCTGCTGATCCGCGGGGCGTTAACCGGTAACGGGCGCGGCCGCTTTGTGCTGCAGGAAGGCAGCAAAGTGATAGGTGAAGGAGCGGGCCGCACGGAGAACATTACGCTCGACGTTCGCGGCTCTGACTGCGTCATCAAAGGGCTGGCCATGAGCGGTTTTGGCCCGGTGACCCAGATCTACATCGGCGGCAAGAAACCGAGCGTAATGCGCAACCTGCTGATTGATAACATCAGCGTGAGTCAGGCCAACTACGCCATCCTGCGTCAGGGTTTCCATAACCAGGTGGACGGAGCGCGCATCACCAACAGCAAATTTAGTCACCTGCAGGGCGATGCGATCGAGTGGAACGTCGCCATCAACGATCGCAATATCCTGATCTCCGATCATGTCATCGACAACATCAACTGCACCAACGGCAAGATCAACTGGGGCATCGGCATTGGCCTCGCCGGCAGCACCTACGATAATGACTATCCGGAGAAGCAAACCGTCAAGAACTTCGTGGTGGCCAACATTACCGGCAGCAACTGTCGCCAGCTGGTGCACGTGGAAAACGGCAAACATTTTGTTATCCGCAATATTAAAGCCAAAAATATTACTCCCGACTTCAGTAAAAAGGCGGGAATAGACAACGCCACGGTGGCCATTTATGGCTGTGATAATTTCATTATTGATAATGTCGATATGGTGAACAGTGCTGGAATGTTAATTGGCTATGGGGTGATAAAAGGCGATTATTTGTCCATCCCGCAGAACTTCAAGCTCAATAATATTCACCTCGATAACCGCCAGCTTGCCTATAAATTGCGCGGAATACAGATTTCATCCGGTAACGCGACCTCGTTTGTGGCGATAACCAACGTGGATATGCAGCGTGCTACGCTTGAACTGCACAACAAGCCGCAACATCTTTTTTTACGCAACATCAATGTGATGCAGGAAGCCGCTGTGGGGCCCGCCCTGAAGATCAACTTCGACCTGCGCAAGGATGTGCGGGGTAAATTTATGGCGAAAGACGAGACGCTGCTGTCGCTGGCGAACATAAAAGCCGTTAATGAGAAGGGGCAAAGCTCGGTGGATATTGACCGGGTCGACCAGCAGGTGGTGAATGTGGAAAGGCTGAACTTTGCGCTTCCGCACAGATATTAGACAATCGTCAGTTTTGAGACTATTCCTGGCATAAAAACGTGATCGAATCAGAGTACAACTACAGAAATTGGTGATGCGAAGGCGTAACATTGCCTCTGGATTACGGCAAATCATGCTGGCGAAAACAGGTTTAAGAGCTATAATTCGTCAACCATTTTAAGGTGGAAGAAATAATGATTAATTTGAAAGCAGTCATTCCGGTAGCAGGCCTGGGCATGCATATGCTGCCAGCCACAAAAGCCATTCCTAAAGAGATGCTGCCGATCGTCGACAAGCCAATGATTCAATACATTGTTGACGAGATTGTTGCTGCAGGGATCAAAGAAATCGTCCTGGTTACGCACTCCTCTAAGAATGCGGTAGAAAACCACTTCGACACCTCTTACGAACTCGAAGCGTTGCTGGAGCAGCGCGTCAAACGCCAGCTGCTGGCGGAAGTACAGTCTATTTGTCCGCCTGGTGTGACCATCATGAACGTGCGTCAGGCGCAGCCGCTGGGTCTGGGTCACTCTATTCTGTGTGCCCGTCCGGTTGTGGGTGACAATCCGTTTATCGTTGTTCTTCCGGACATTATTATCGATACCGCTTCTGCCGATCCGCTGCGTTACAACCTGGCGGCAATGGTGGCTCGTTTCAATGAAACGGGTCGTAGCCAGGTGCTGGCGAAACGCATGAAAGGCGATCTCTCTGAGTATTCCGTAATTCAGACGAAAGAGCCGCTGGAGACGGAAGGGCAGGTGAGCCGCATCGTTGAGTTCATCGAAAAACCGGATCAGCCACAGACGCTGGACTCAGACCTGATGGCGGTTGGTCGCTATGTTCTGAACGCCGACATCTGGGCGGAACTGGAAAAAACCGAGCCAGGCGCCTGGGACCGTATTCAGTTGACCGACGCGATTGCCGAACTGGCGAAAAAACAGTCTGTTGACGCGATGCTGATGACCGGCGACAGCTATGACTGCGGTAAGAAAATGGGCTATATGCAGGCGTTCGTGAACTATGGGCTGCGCAACCTGAAGGAAGGGGCGAAGTTCAGAAACCGGATTGAGAAATTGCTGGCTAACGACTGATATTTCAGCCTCGATCTGAACAAACGGCAGTCATTATTTTGGTGTGTTGATTTCTAACCAAAATGATGACTGCCGTTTTTTGTTATAAATTAAACGATTACATGAAGTTATCTAATATAAATCTGGACCGCTTTGTAGCGATTTGTGCTTGTTTCTGAGGTCGTTTAGGACGACAATTAACGCCAGTTTTTTGTCTGTATCCAGACAAGAAAAATCATTTAATCAAACATCGCTCAGTGCACTGGTAGCTGTTAAGCCAGGGGCGGTAGCGTGCTCAATTTCTGAAACTGGTTATAAATTCTCAGTTTTCAGAGCGCCAGTATCCAGACATATACACTAGACGGAACAGATAACGTGAAAATTCTTGTGACGGGCGGGGCCGGCTTTATCGGCTCAGCGGTTGTACGACATATTATTAAAAATACCCAGGACGACGTCGTCAACGTGGACAAGCTGACCTATGCCGGCAACCTTGAGTCGCTTAGTGAAGTCAGCGACAGTGACCGCTATGTTTTTGAACATGCCGATATTTGCGACAAAGACGCGATGGATCGCATTTTCGCAAAGCATAAGCCTGACGCAGTGATGCACCTGGCCGCTGAAAGTCACGTTGATCGTTCCATTACTGGCCCGGCAGCGTTTATCGAAACGAATATCGTCGGCACTTACGTGCTTCTGGAATCTGCTCGTGCATACTGGTCAACGTTGGATGAGCAGGCGAAGAAAGCGTTTCGTTTCCATCACATCTCTACCGACGAAGTGTATGGTGATTTACCGCATCCGGATGAGCATCCGGCATCAACTGAGCTGCCACTCTTCACTGAAACTACCGCGTATGCACCAAGCAGCCCGTATTCAGCGTCGAAAGCCTCCAGTGACCATCTCGTGCGTGCCTGGCTGCGTACCTACGGTTTCCCGACTATTGTCACCAACTGTTCGAATAACTACGGCCCGTACCATTTCCCGGAAAAACTGATCCCTCTGGTTATCCTGAATGCGCTGGACGGTAAAGCACTGCCTATTTACGGGAAGGGTGACCAGATTCGTGACTGGTTGTATGTAGAAGATCATGCGCGTGCACTCTACACCGTTGTCACTCAAGGGAAACCTGGGGAAACGTACAATATTGGCGGACATAACGAGAAGCAGAACCTGGACGTAGTGCATACGATTTGCGATCTGCTTGATGAGATAGTGCCTAAAGAGGGGTCATATCGAGATCAGATTACGTATGTAGCTGACCGTCCGGGTCATGACCGCCGCTACGCGATTGATGCGCATAAAATTGGCGTTGAGCTGGGCTGGAAGCCTGAGGAGACGTTCGAAAGCGGAATTCGTAAGACGGTGGAATGGTATCTGAGCAATCAGAACTGGGTTAACAACGTGAAAAGTGGTGCTTATAAAAGTTGGATCGAGCAGAACTACGGGGAACGTTAATAATGAATATTCTTCTGTTCGGTAAAACAGGGCAGGTGGGCTGGGAACTCCAGCGTGCGCTTGCCCCACTAGGAAACTTAATAGCGGTCGATGTGCATTCTAAAGAGTATTGCGGAGACTTTAGCAATCCTAAAGGAATTGCGGAAACTGTTCGTACAATTAGACCTGACGTTATCGTTAATGCCGCAGCGCATACGGCCGTAGATAAGGCTGAGTCTGAGCCGGATTTTGCCAGACTCCTCAACGCAACAAGCGTTGAAGCGATAGCCAAAGAAGCCGCAAAAATAGACGCATGGGTTATTCACTACTCTACCGACTATGTATTCCCCGGTGACGGTGAAAAGCCATGGTATGAAACGGATTTGACTGCTCCACTGAATGTGTACGGTGAGACAAAGCTTGAAGGTGAAAAGGCATTACAGGCGCATTGTCCTAAGCATCTTATTTTCCGTACCAGTTGGGTATATGCGGGGAAGGGCAACAATTTCGCTAAAACGATGTTGCGGCTCGCAAAATATCGTCAAGAACTCTCCGTAATCAATGATCAAGTTGGTGCCCCAACGGGGGCTGAGTTGTTAGCCGACTGTACAGCGCATGCTATTCGTGTCGCAATGAGGAAGCCTGAAGTTGCAGGCCTCTACCATCTGGTCGCGTCAAATACGACAACCTGGTATGACTATGCAGCACTGGTGTTTGATGAGGCCAGAAAAGCAGGTATTGAGTTGGCCATTGAAAAGCTAAATGCGGTTCCAACATCGGCTTACCCGACTCCTGCACGTCGACCGCATAACTCACGCTTGAACACAGAGAAATTTCAGGCGAATTTTGGTCTTGTACTCCCTTCCTGGGATATTGGCGTAAAACGGATGCTTACCGAGCTTTTTACGACACAATCAATTTAATGAGATAAATGCCCTTATATTGGCATTTGGTTTTTATAGAGAAAAAATGATGGCTACGCGTAAAGGTATTATTCTGGCCGGTGGTTCTGGCACTCGTCTGTACCCTGTGACCATGGCGGTGAGTAAACAACTACTGCCAATTTATGACAAACCAATGATCTACTATCCGCTGTCAACACTCATGCTGGCAGGGATAAAAGATATTCTTATTATCAGCACTCCACAAGATACACCGCGTTTTGAACAATTGCTGGGTGATGGCAGCCAGTGGGGACTGAATCTGCAATATAAAGTACAACCAAGTCCAGATGGCCTTGCACAGGCATTTATCATCGGTGAAGAGTTTATCGGTGATGGCAGCTGCGCTTTGGTATTGGGTGACAATATTTTCTACGGGCATGACCTACCGAAGCAACTTGAAGCCGCAGTAGATAAAGCTGATGGTGCTACTGTATTTGCCTATCATGTTAATGACCCTGAGCGCTATGGTGTGGTGGAGTTTGATAAGAGCGGCACCGCAATTAGTTTGGAAGAGAAGCCGTTAGAACCGAAGAGCAATTACGCCGTTACAGGGCTGTATTTCTATGATAATGACGTGGTTGAAATGGCAAAAAATCTGAAGCCGTCTGCACGTGGTGAGTTAGAAATTACAGATATTAACCGTATTTATCTTGAGCAGGGACGCCTGTCTGTTGCAATGATGGGGCGTGGGTACGCGTGGCTGGATACGGGGACCCATCAGAGTTTGAATGAGGCAAGTAATTTTATTCAGACAATAGAAGAGCGACAAGGTTTAAAAGTTTCGTGTCCAGAAGAGATTGCATATCGTAAGGGTTTTATAAATGTTGATGACTTACGGAAACTTGCTGAACCCTTAATAAAAAATAACTATGGCCAGTATCTTATGAATTTAGTAAAAGGTAACGAAAATGAATGTTATTAAAACAGCAATTCCTGAAGTGTTAATATTTGAACCGAAGGTTTATGGTGATTCAAGAGGTTTCTTTTTCGAAAGCTATAATGAAAATGTTTTCAGTGAGGCAACTAATCGTAAAGTTGATTTTGTCCAGGATAATCATTCAAAATCTAAGAAGGGTGTGCTTCGCGGACTGCATTATCAGCTAGAACCGTATTCACAAGGAAAACTTGTACGTTGTATTGTGGGTGAGGTTTTTGATGTGGCCGTTGATATTCGGCGGACCTCTGAAACATTCGGAAAATGGGTTGGTGTGAATCTTTCTGCACAAAATAAGCGTCAACTTTGGATTCCAGAAGGTTTTGCTCATGGTTTTCTGGTGCTTAGCGAGGAAGCTGAGTTTGTATATAAAACTACAGCGCAATATTCTGTTCAACATGAACGGTGTATTCTATGGAATGATGAAGAGCTCTCTATTGATTGGCCAATTAATAATGAATCATTGATTATTTCGGACAAAGACTTATCAGGTGAGAATTTTTCTTTATTTTTTTAATTGAAAAGATTCAGGATGCTTTGTGAATAAGAATCTGATGAAGAATATCCTTTCTCTACTTGCTGTTCAGGGAGCTAATTATTTAATACCACTGCTAACATTACCTTTTCTGGTTGTTACGCTTGGGCCCAAGGCATTTGGTAACCTAAGTTTTTCTATAGCAGTTGTACAATATTTTGTGTTGCTTGTCGATTACGGTTTTAGTTTGTCAGCGACAAGACAAATATCAACAGCAGCAGAAACAAAAAAAAATATTAGTTCCATATTCTGGAATGTCATGGCGTGCAAAATAATATTATTTATTGCAAGTATCATAATTTTGTTTCTATTGATAAATAGCAGCACGTATATTAAATCAAACAGTGTCGTTATAATTTATTCTTTAGGTTTGGTTCTGGGCAATCTTCTTTTTCCAGTATGGCTTTTTCAAGGGCTGGAAAAAATGGGAATTGTTTCAATAATCAATATAGCGACTAAATTTCTTAGTGTTCCACTCATCTTTTTGATCGTCAAAGAACCACAAGATGACCGAGTTGTTGCTTTGATTTATAGCTTGGTAGCTACTCTGGCAGGTATCATCTCATTAATAATGACAGCAAAACTTAATCTGATAGGAAAAGTTGCTGTTACGATCTCTGATGTCAAATTCCAGTTTGCAAATGGGTGGCATCTGTTTATTTCTGGTGCCTCTGTGAGTTTATATACAACTAGCGTGACGGTCATTTTAGGTTTTGTCGCAGGGCCACATGCCGTTGGATTTTTTACCTCTGCGGATAAAATCAGGCAAGCTTTCCAGGGGTTAATAGTACCTATATCACAGGCATGCTTCCCAAGGATTAATGCGGTTCTAACACAGAATAGAGAAAAAGGTATTCAGCTAATCAGAATTTTATTTAAATTACAATCACTAGGAACACTTTTGATAAGCATTTGCTTATTTGTTGGGGCTCCATATATCATTCAAATATTATATGGGAATGATTATACCAATTCTATTACAGTATTAAAAATTCTTGCATTTTGTCCATTCTTGGTTGGAATTAGCAATGTGCTTGGTATACAAACAATGCTTCCTATGGGGTATACGAAAGAGTTTAGCAAGATATTACTAATTGCAGGTTTTATATCTTTAGCTGCTATATATCCGCTAGCAAAATTTATTAAGGAAGATGGTGCTGCACTGTCTGTGCTATTAACTGAGAGCTTAGTCGTAGCGATGATGGCTTATTTTATTTTTATAGAAAAAAAGTTATTAAGTAAGAGAGATAGCAATGAAATATGATTTCTTGATAGTCGGTAGTGGCCTCTTTGGTGCAACATGTGCACATGAATTAACAAAAAGAGGCAGTCGAGTTTTAGTTATCGATAAGCGAAACCATATTGGAGGCAATGTTTATACTGAAAATACTGATGGTATTCATGTTCACAAATATGGCGCACATATTTTTCACACTAACGATAAAAAAATATGGGATTATGTAAATTCTTTTGTAGAGTTCAATCGGTTCACTAACTCCCCGTTAGCATATCATCAGGGTAGGTTATATAACCTACCTTTCAATATGAATACATTCTATCAGCTGTGGGGAACTATTACACCAGAAGAAGCCAGAAAGGAAATAGCTAGGCAACGTGAAGAAATGTTAGGAAAGGTCCCTACAAACTTAGAGGAACAGGCAATTTCGCTGGTAGGTAGAGATATTTATGAGCGACTTATAAAAGGCTATACAGAAAAACAGTGGGGTAGAAAAACAAGTGAATTACCGGCTTTCATAATTAACAGAATCCCTGTGAGATTTACATTCGATAATAATTATTTCTCTGACCGCTATCAGGGTATACCAGAAGGTGGATATACAGCAATAATTGAAAAAATGCTTCAGGGGGTAGATGTAAGGTTAAATTGTGATTATCTTTTAGAAAAAGAACACTATAATAAGATTGCTGAAAAAACAATATATACTGGCCCTATTGATGCTTATTTTAATTTTTGCTATGGCACCCTTGAATATAGATCCCTTCGTTTCGAAAATGAGCATTTAAATACCCCGGATTATCAAGGGAATGCAGTTGTTAATTATACAGACTCCGAAGTTAAATTTACTCGAATTATAGAGCATAAACACTTCCAGCCAGTTGATTGTGATTACACAATTATAACAAAAGAATACCCACAAGAATGGACACCTAAGGATGAAGCATATTATCCAATTAACGATCAAAAAAATATGAATTTGTATCATCAGTATCGAAAGCTAGCCTCTGAAGAGAAAGTTTTATTTGGTGGAAGATTAGCTGAGTATAAATATTATGACATGCATCAAATAATACGCTCGGCCTTCAATTTATTAGAAAAAATATAATTATGAAAAAAATTAAAATTGTCCATATCTGCATGGGATTTCCAGTTGAATATCCTGGTGGCATAACTAATTACGTCCGTTCTTTAGCAACTGCGCAGTCAAAAAATGGTGATAAGGTAGTTGTTTATTGCAATGGAGAAAACAATAAAAATACAGAATCGGATTATTTAGTTAAGCGTTATAATTCTAGCATTAGACCTTTCACATTAAACTTGTTTGCGAGTGATCCTTCATATCTTGAATTTTACAATGATCTGGTGTCTGAAAAGGCAGATGTGTATCATATACATTCATTGCTGGGAATTGATATCAGCTTTTCAGAGTTATTTTCGAAATCAGGGTTGAATTATATAGTTAGTTTACACGATTATAATCTAATTTGCCCTAGAGTATTTATGGTTGACAAAAAACAAAATGTTTGTCGAAATATCGATCTCAGTAAATGTTCGAATTGTGTAGGAAAATTAGAGCAGTTTGATTTTCTGACCCGTGGGCTGAACAAGTTAAAAATAACAATACCAACATTTCCTAGCGATCGCATTTATAAGCGAACATACTTTTTCACAATGCTTCTTAGGAATGCGCGCTTTGTACTTCCAGTTTCAACTCGTGTCGGTGAGATTTTTTCTGATTTTACTAAGTCTAATCAGAAAACAGTAAGTATAGGTAATGACACAGCTTATGTAGTTCCAGAAAGAATTAAAGTAATAAGTGATAAAATAAACGTTGCTTTCCTAGGTAGTTTTACAAGAATCAAAGGTGCCGAGTTATTCATAGAAATTTGCAAGAAGAATACTAATCCTCAATTAAAATTCAGCTTTTATGGTAGAGGCGACAGTGAATTGCTTAAAAAATTTAAAGCTGTAGGTGGAGAAGATTTTGGTCCATATAATGCAAATACATTACCAGAAATTTTGAAAAAGATAGATGTTGGTGCTGTTTTATCTATTTGGGAAGATAATGGTCCCCAAGTGGTGATGGAAATGCTTAATAATGCAATCCCTGTTCTGGGAACTAAACGTGGAGGAATTACTGATTTTATCTCTGCAGAGAATGGTTTCCTGTTTGAACCTGATGAAGGGGTTAGTTCTGCTTTAAATTGGTTAAATACTTTATCACCCAATGTAGTAAAGAATTATCATGGTAACATACAACAACTTAAAACTCCCGAGCAACATTATTATGAAATAAATAATATATATTTAGAAAGTTTGTCTAAAAAAGAGGTCACTAATGGGGATTTTTTCGTTTATAAATAAAAATATAACCCTCTATTCTCATAAAAAAAAATGGCGTAAGTTGAATAAACATAATGAAACAGTTGCTATGAGGATATTTGACAGAGACAAAGTTTCTGTGGGTAATTACACTTACGGCCATCTAAATGTATTTGAATGGGGAATGATAGAAGAGAGATTACAAATAGGAAATTTTGTCTCTATCGCAGAGGGAGTGAAATTTATTCTCGGTGGTAATCATTCAATAGATGGCTATTCAACATTTCCATTTAGCGCCAAGGCTGGTTTAGATGCGGAAATAGATGCCAAATCAAAGGGCGCGATTGTGGTTAATGATGATGTATGGATTGGGCTTGATGCAGTCATTTTATCTGGAGTTACAATTGGACGCGGAGCAGTTATTGCAGCAGGAAGTATAGTCACTCGTGATGTACCGTCGTACGCAATTGTTGCAGGAAATCCAGCTAAATTAGTAAAATACCGATTATCACAAGATGAAATAAAGGTTGCTTCCAATATTGATTTTAAAAAAATCAAAGTTGAATTAATTAATGAAAAAAATGTTCATGTTTTATATAGCAAGCCTAAAGAAGTTGAATTAATTAAAATAAATAGGTTATATGGCGATGAGTAATGAGATTATAAAACCTTTTGTATTGGCTTATTATCTTCCACAGTTTTACGAAACTCCAGAAAATAACGAATGGTGGGGTAATGGGTTTACAGAGTGGACTGCGTTGAAACAAAGTGTACGGTATCAAAGCAAACAGCAAATAAGGCAACCTGTAGAACCGCTTGGATTTTATGAACTGCCCCAAAAAGAAGTTTTAGAGCAGCAATATGAGTTTGCTAAAGAACATAATATTGATGGTTTCTTAATTTGGGATTACTGGTTTGGTAATGGAGAAAAACTCTTAGAAAAGCCGAAAGATTATTTGCTTGAAAATAATGTTAATTTCAAATATGCATTTATATGGGCCAATCATAGTTGGTACAATAAAACAAAAAACACAATGCTAAAAGAACAATTATTTTTAGGTGAAAAAGATTATAAAAGTTATTTTGATAGTCTTTTGCCGCATATGAAAAAAGACATGTATCTCAAAATAAATAATAAGCCAATTTTTGGTGTGTTTATGCCATCAATCATTCCAGATCTTGACGTTTTCATGCGTGTTTTTACTCGCGCAGCAATTGAAAATGGTTTTGACGGAATTTATTGGATTGCAGAAAATACTAAAAAAGAAAATCCTTTCGCAAAGGCATTCGATTGCTATCTTAATAGTACGAAATATTTTATAAATAGGAAGTTTCTTCATCCAATAAATTTCACAAAAGAAATTTTGATTAAAAAATTAAATTATAATAGAATCGGACCAATCAACTATAGTTATAAAAGGCTTGTTTCAAATTATTCAGATTATGATGGCAGTGAAGTCGCTGCTGTATTTACTGGATGGGATACTACACCAAGGCATAAACGGCGAGGGACAATCCTACATGGCTTCAATGAGTCTTCTTTTGAACGTCATATCACTAACGTTTTCCAATATTCCAAAGAAAGAAAAAAAGAATTAATTATTATTAAATCATGGAATGAATGGGCTGAAGGAAATCTACTAGAACCTGATCATATATTCCGTAAAAATTTGCTTGATATTTTCTCTAAAAACTACAAGAAAATATTTGGTGAGTAAGAGGGAACAATGCTAAAACGAAATTTATCAGCTAATTTGTTCTTGTTGTTTTTATTGTTAATGCCTATTAACAATATTTTTGAAGTCTATGCAATGAAGCAGGGCGTTCTCCCATATGGTGGTTGGAGTATGGCATTAACTCCGGCATATATAAAAATTTATAAAGATGTATTCCTTTTCATCTTTGGCATTTTTATACTTTTCCAATTAGCTAATTCGCATCAATATCGAATATATTTTTTTAGTTACCCGGTAATTCCTATATTGTTCTTGATAGTATTGATGCTTATTTTTGTAAGCATCTCTATAATTAATAGTAGTATGTTAACTGCAATTCTTGGGCTACGTGCTTATATGAATGTAGTATATATTTTTGTAGGCTTGATGCTTTTTCCTACGTTAAAAAAAGAAAAATTACATAACGTATTGTTTTTATTGATATTGCTTCAATTAATCTTGCAAGTTTATCAATACATCGAAGGGCAGGGAATTCCTGTTTTTGCCGAATTACGGTCGCCCGGATTTTTTATTGTCCCAGCAACAGCTGGTCTATTTTCATTGTTAACATATTATGCATTGCCGCGGAATAAAACTAACTTTTTTTTATGCTTTACGTCGCTTGTTTTGTCAACGAGTACAATTGGTTTAGTTGTTTTTATTTTTACCATAATCTATTGTTTTTGCAGACGATATATTAACAACCTTTTAGGAATGACATTATTCTCAATTCTAGGTGTAAGTGTTTTGAGCATTTTATACAATTTTGCTGCTGATATCACAGGCCGAGGGGCGGGGGCTATAGAAAGCTTAAATGCGCGTATTGGTATCCTTTCAACTGTTTACTCAAAAAGCGACATTGGTACCATTATTTGGGGGAATGGCTTTGGTCTTGCGACTTCACAGGCTACACTTTCAGAATCGACTGAATATTTTATTACAGACAATACCTTTCTATCTCTGTTTCTCAATATGGGAATGATAGCAGTTGTATTTTATATTGTTTTTCTTGTTACTCTTTTTATAGCAGATAGGTCAAAAATGATTTTCTTTACTGTTTTGTTATATAGTATTACTGCAAATATATTTGAGTTAAACCCTGTATCTGCTCTACTTTTCGTTATCGTAGGATTTATTTTCCATGATTTTTATACGAATCACAAGAATCCTGCGTTTATTAAAAACACCCATATAAAGGTATAAAGATGAAGAGGGTTTTATTCATTTCTGCTTTCCATCCAAGTGGTATTGGTTCGATTGGCGCAGGCGAAGCCATTTGTGGTAATAATTTAAAAGAGTTTTTAGCACAGAGTTATGAAGTTGATGTAATCGTATGCACTCCTTCAGATCAGCGCAGGAATGAAGAACTCGCAACTCGCTGTGCATCTTATGTTGAAGAACATACGTCTAAAATAAAGCAAATATCAGGAATATTATTTAACTTTTTTAAAGGAAGCATTTTTGCACCTTGGTTTTATACACGCATAACACCATTCTTAATAAAGATAATCCAGCATAAACTTGATCAAAATGACTATGATATTGTGTGGTTAGACTTTCCTTCCGTTTTGGGATGTGTTGATCATATTAAACATAATAATATTCATTATTTTGCACATGATGTTGTTTCACAGCGGATCAGTCGAACTAAAATAAATAAGATTTTCTTTCCATGGGTTGGTACTATTGA
The DNA here is from genome assembly GCF_055817355.1 of Enterobacter sp. PL_is379. Lineage (NCBI taxonomy): Bacteria > Pseudomonadati > Pseudomonadota > Gammaproteobacteria > Enterobacterales > Enterobacteriaceae > Enterobacter > Enterobacter sp. PL_is379. The sequence continues at coordinate 29,433 of NZ_JBVPGT010000023.1, read as the reverse complement.
AAGTGGTTTATTAAATAAACTCACTGGTATAAGAACCATGTCAAATAAAGATAAGGACCTAATAAGAACATTAGGATTCAATGGTGCTGTTTCAGTTGTTGAATTGGGACAACAACGTGTTGGGCAGGTTGATAATGGTACTGAAATTTCAAAGATAGTGTCCTCATTTGCTGGTAAAACTAATCTTGTTTTTTTCGGTAATATGAAACGTTCTGAAAATCATTGGTCCATTTTATGGTTTATTTTCTTTCACTTTATAAAAATGAAAAAAGAAAAAAGAAATCTAAACTTATGGGTTTTAGGAATTCAGCCACGGCAGTCGCTTAAAATTTTAGAGAAATTAATCACGGGAGTCCACGTCGTGGGAGCTGTCGATGATCCTGTGCCAGCCTTTATTAGAGCTGACTTAAATATAGCTCCACTATTATATGGGGCAGGTGTAAAAATAAAAGTGTTACAGATACTTGATGCAGGTGCAAAAGTTGTTGCAACAGAGATTGGTGCTGAGGGGATTCAACATCATGAAAATCTTTTTATTGTCAACAAAGCTGATATTAGTAAAAAAATTCTAACTTTGCTGGAATAAAAAACATGCATTCTTTTGCTTTAATTATACCAACATATAACGCTGGTGCTGGTTGGGAAGAGTGGTTCTTGGCTTTAAAGAAACAGACTATTCAGCCTTCAGAGGTGATTGTAATTGACTCGGCTTCTAAAGATGATACATGTGAAATAGCACGTCGTTATGGTAGCGTAATCATCAATATCACCAGTGAGGAATTTAATCATGGAGGCTCTAGAAATAAAGCATCTTTAAATGTCCATGATTGTGAATTTATTATATTCCTTACACAAGATGCCATCCTTGACAATGAAAATTCGCTTGCTCAGATGGTAAATGTATTCCAGAATCCTGACGTTGCAGCCGTTTGCGGAAGACAAATTCCTCACTATGATGCAAACCCTCTAGCAGTTCATGCAAGAAATTTTAATTATAGTTCTGTTTCTCAAATAAAAAGCCAGTCTGATATAAGTACTTTCGGTATCAAAACCGTATTTATGTCGAATTCTTTTGCTGCCTATCGGCGTACCGTTTTTGAAGAATTAGGTGGTTTTCCTGAACATACAATTCTTGCCGAAGACATGTTTATGGCGGCAAAAATGATTCAGGCGGGTTATAAGGTCGCGTACTGTGCTGAGGCGGTGGTAAGACATTCTCATAACTATACCCCGCGAGAAGAGTTCCAGCGATATTTTGATACTGGCGTATTCCATGCTTGTACACCATGGATCCAGCGTGACTTTGGGGGCGCTGGTGGAGAAGGATTACGGTTTGTTAAATCTGAAATACGGTTTCTTCTTAAAGAGTCGCCTTTATGGATACCGAGGGCGTTACTTACAACTGTTGCTAAGCTTTTAGGATATAAGTTAGGAAAACGTTGGCAATCGCTACCATTGCCTTTGTGCCGGACTTTAAGTATGTACAAGAGTTACTGGAATAATATCCAGGGATCAAAAATGAAAGAGATAAAATAAATGTCTGTTCTTCCCGTAATAATGGCAGGCGGTACAGGCAGTCGTCTGTGGCCACTTTCGCGTGAATATCACCCCAAACAGTTTCTTAGCGTTGAAGGTAAGTTTTCGATGCTACAAAATACCATAGCTAGATTAGCTCCGCTCACAACGACTGCGCCTGTTGTTATATGTAACGATCGTCATCGCTTTCTCGTGGCAGAGCAGCTTCGTGCCATTAATAAACTAGCCAATAATATCATTCTTGAACCTGTAGGCCGTAATACAGCTCCAGCGATTGCACTAGCTGCATTAAGCGCTCGGCAAAATTCGCTGAATAATGATCCTATCTTGCTGGTCCTCGCTGCGGACCATGTTATTCGAGATGAGGTCGCCTTTATTCGAGCCATTATGCAGGCGGAACCCTTGGCTGCGAAGGGTAAACTTGTGACTTTTGGCATCGTTCCTACGCATGCTGAGACGGGGTATGGATACATACGATGTGGTGAAAATCTCGGGGAAGATGCGTATGCTGTTGCTGAATTTGTCGAGAAACCTGACCTTGATACCGCCTACCATTACCTTGAAACTGGAAAATATTACTGGAATAGTGGCATGTTCCTTTTTCGTGCGAGCGCTTATCTAAATGAGTTAAAAAAATTATCTCCTAATATTTATCTTGCATGCGAAAAAGCAGTAGGGCGTGTAAATCCCGATCTTGATTTCATTCGTATTGATAAAGAGGCCTTTACGCTTTGTCCCAGTGATTCCATAGACTATGCCGTGATGGAACATACTCAGCACGGGGTTGTTGTGCCAATGGATGCAGGCTGGTCAGATGTGGGGTCATGGTCTTCGTTATGGGATATTTCTGCAAAAGATCAGCAAAGAAACGTCCTGCACGGGGACGTCTTTGCATATAGAAGTGAAGATAATTATATTTTTTCAGAAAATGCATTTGTGAGTACTTTAGGCGTCAGTAATCTCGTTATCGTTCAGACAGCAGATGCTGTACTCGTTGCGAATAAAAATGATGTACAAGATGTTAAGAAAATTGTAGACCATTTAAAACAAAAAAATAGAGCCGAGTATAGGCAACATCAAGAAGTTTTTCGTCCATGGGGAAAATATAACGTTATCGATAGTGGCGTTAACTATTTAGTCAAGCGTATTACTGTTAACCCTGGAGAGAAATTTGTTGCGCAAATGCATCATCATCGTGCGGAACATTGGATTGTAGTATCTGGCACTGCCCGTGTAACAAAGGGAGAGCAGACTTTTATAGTCTCAGAAAATGAGTCAACATTTATCCCACTTCAGACTATTCATGCATTAGAAAATCCAGGATTGATTCCTTTAGAATTAATAGAAGTACAGTCTGGCTCTTATCTTGGTGAGGATGACATAATCCGCCTTGAGCAGCGTTCAGGATTTTCGGAGGAAGAGACAGATGAATCAAATTTGTAATAGCCGCAATGTAATCAGCTCTTCAGGCATAGCTTTTGGGACCAGTGGTGCTCGCGGTCTTGTTACCGATTTTACACCTGAAGTTTGTGCCGCATTTACCGCTTCGTTTGTGCAAGTTATGAAGCAAAATTTCGTATTTAAGACGGTTGCATTGGCGATTGATAACCGACCAAGCAGCTATGCAATGGCTCAGGCTTGTGCTGCAGCATTGGATGATAGAGGAATTAGTACTAATTTTTATGGCGTTATTCCGACACCGGCTTTAGCGCTTCAGGCTATGACCGATAAGATTCCTGCAATCATGGTGACGGGCAGCCACATACCGTTTGATCGGAACGGGCTAAAATTCTACCGTCCCGATGGTGAAATTACTAAAGATGATGAATTAGCCATTCTTAGTGCTAAAGCTATATGCGAAGAGCTTGTACTCAAGACTTTGCCAGTTTCAACAATCGCTGCTGAAAATTACATCACGCGTTATCTATCCTTGTTCCCTACGCCATTTCTTAAGAATAAGCGCCTTGGAATTTATGAACATTCAAGTGCAGGACGCGATCTCTATAAACCCTTGTTCGAAGCCTTGGGGGCCGAAGTTATCAGTTTGGGTAGAAGCGACAACTTTGTTCCTATCGATACTGAAGCCGTTAGTGAAGGCGATAGGGTGAAAGCGATCTACTGGGCTGAGCATTATAAGCTAGATGCTATTTTTTCTACTGATGGTGACGGCGATAGGCCTTTAATTTCCGATGAGAAAGGGCACTGGTTGCGAGGCGATGTGCTAGGCCTATTGTGTTCATTAGCACTTTCTGCTGATGCAGTCGCTATTCCTGTGAGTTGCAATAGTATGATTTCTTCCGGAGATTTCTTTACGCATGTTGAACTTACTAAAATCGGCTCCCCATATGTAATCGCAGCCTTTTCTGAACTTTCAAAACGCTATAAAAATATCGCTGGCTTTGAAGCTAACGGCGGGTTCCTGTTAGGAAGCGATGTGATCATTAACGGTCAGGCATTAGCGGCACTACCAACTCGCGATGCTGTGTTGCCCGCTATCATGCTTCTTTACAGCAGCAGAGACAAAAATATTAGCTCTCTTGTTGAACAACTGCCTTGTCGCTACACTCACTCTGATCGATTACAGAATGTTACACCTGAAAAGAGCAACAAGTTGATTGCGATGGGCATAAAAAACCAGCAATTGTTGTTGAATAAAATAGGCTTACAAGACGAAATTGCTGTATCGCTAGATACAACGGATGGAATAAGAATGACGCTTGGCAGTAACAGTATCGTGCATTTACGACCTTCAGGTAATGCTCCAGAGTTACGCTGTTATGCAGAAGCGAATTCACTCGAGTCAGCTCAACATATTGTGAAAAGAGTTCTTGCTACCATTGGTAATACTTAGTTCAATATATTTTCTTTTCATTTGTGTTCGGGTGTGATTATATAAATATATATTTATACAATCTTTTGTTACCCATTTAGAGGGTGAGGGTTAATGGATAATATTGATAACAAGTATAATCCACAGTTATGTAAGGTCTTTTTGGCTGTGTCAGATCTGATTTTCTTTAATATGGCTTTGTGGCTTTCTTTAGGGTGTGTATATTTAGTTTTTAATGAAGTTCATCGTTTTATTCCGCAAGAACAATTAGACTCGCGCTTCTTTTCCCATTTCTTACTTTCAATCGTCTGTGTAGGATGGTTTTGGATACGGTTGCGTCATTACACTTATCGCAAACCATTCTGGTATGAATTAAAAGAAATTATTCGGACTATTGTGATTTTTGCCGTGTTTGACTTGGCGCTTATTGCGTTTACAAAATGGCAGTTTTCTCGTTATGTTTGGGTATTTTGCTGGTCGTTTGCGCTGATTTTGGTACCCTTTTTCCGTGTGCTCACAAAGCACTTGCTCAATAAATTAGGCATCTGGAAAAAAACAACCGTCATTCTTGGCAGTGGTGAAAATGCGATCGGTGCATACAATGCCTTGCAGAGTGAAGAGATGATGGGTTTTGATGTTGTTGCTTTCTTTGATACTGATGCTGCAACGTCTGAAGTTTGCTCTCTACCGGTAATACAAGATGCAGAGAAAATTTGGAGTTTAAATCGCACCGGAGATATTCATTATATACTTGCCTATGAATATACTGAGCTTGATAAAACACAATTATGGCTCCGTGAATTATCTAAACACCATTGTCGTTCAGTTACAGTTGTGCCTTCTTTCCGTGGATTGCCCTTATATAATACCGATATGTCCTTCATTTTTAGCCATGAAGTGATGTTATTGAGGATACAAAACAATCTTGCCAAAAGGACCTCTCGTTTTCTTAAGCGTACTTTCGATATTGTTTGCTCTTCATTAATATTGTTAGTCGCATCACCACTCATGATGTACCTGTGGTACAAAGTGACACGTGATGGGGGGCCAGCCATTTATGGTCATCAGCGCGTAGGGCGAAACGGTAAGTTATTCCCGTGCTACAAATTCCGCTCAATGGTGATGAATTCTCAGGAAGTGTTAAAAGAGCTTCTGGATAGCGATCCGGAGGCGAGGGCTGAGTGGGAAAAAGATTTTAAATTAAAAAATGATCCACGCATTACTGCTGTAGGACGTTTCATACGTAAAACCAGCCTTGATGAATTACCGCAATTATTTAATGTGCTTAAAGGCGAAATGAGCCTTGTCGGCCCGCGGCCTATCATTTCTGATGAGTTGGAACGGTACTGTGATGATGTTGACTATTATCTGATGGCGAAGCCAGGCATGACGGGCTTATGGCAGGTGAGTGGCCGTAATGACGTAGATTATGATACACGCGTCTATTTTGATGCATGGTACGTCAAGAACTGGACACTATGGAATGACATAGCCATTTTGTTTAAAACGGTGAAGGTTGTGTTACATCGCGATGGCGCATACTGAGATCCTCAGATGATACTTTACTAGAAAATATGTAGTTTTGTGATGAGTGCATCAATTGCTACCCTCTTACCTCTCCCTTGAGTTAACATGTTTTTTACTTAACCCGTCGCTTTCATTCCGGCGGGGTATCCACACCTGACAGGAGTATGTAATGTCCAAGCAACAGATCGGCGTTGTCGGTATGGCAGTGATGGGGCGCAACCTGGCGCTCAACATCGAAAGCCGTGGTTATACCGTCTCCGTTTTCAACCGCTCCCGTGATAAGACCGAAGAAGTGATTGCCGAGAACCCAGGCAAGAAACTGGTTCCTTTCTATACGGTTAAAGAGTTTGTTGAGTCTCTGGAAACGCCTCGTCGTATCCTGTTAATGGTGAAAGCAGGCGCAGGTACCGATGCAGCTATCGACTCCCTGAAGCCTTACCTCGAAAAAGGTGACATCATCATTGATGGCGGTAACACCTTCTTCCAGGACACCATTCGTCGTAACCGTGAACTGTCTGCTGAAGGTTTCAACTTCATCGGTACCGGTGTATCCGGTGGCGAAGAGGGCGCGCTGAAAGGCCCATCCATCATGCCTGGCGGCCAGAAAGAAGCATACGAACTGGTTGCGCCTATTCTGACCAAAATCGCTGCTGTTGCAGAAGATGGCGAGCCGTGCGTGACCTATATCGGTGCGGACGGTGCGGGTCACTATGTGAAAATGGTGCACAACGGTATTGAATACGGCGATATGCAGCTGATTGCTGAAGCCTACTCCTTGCTGAAAGGCGGTCTGAACCTCTCTAACGAGGAGCTGGCTGAAACCTTTACCGAGTGGAACAAAGGCGAGCTTAACAGCTACCTGATTGACATCACCAAAGATATCTTCACGAAAAAAGATGAAGAGGGTAAATACCTGGTTGATGTGATTCTGGATGAAGCAGCGAACAAAGGTACCGGTAAATGGACCAGCCAGAGCTCTCTGGATCTGGGCGAACCGCTGTCTCTGATCACCGAATCTGTCTTCGCGCGTTACATTTCTTCCCTGAAAGAGCAGCGCGTCGCGGCGTCTAAAGTGCTGTCTGGCCCACAGGCTAAACCAGCAGGCGATAAAGCAGAATTCGTTGAAAAAGTGCGTCGTGCACTTTATCTGGGTAAAATCGTTTCTTACGCGCAGGGCTTCTCTCAGCTGCGTGCGGCATCAGACGAGAACAACTGGGACCTGAATTACGGTGAGATTGCGAAGATCTTCCGTGCGGGCTGTATCATTCGTGCCCAGTTCCTGCAGAAAATCACCGATGCCTATGCTGAAAATGCCGGTATCGCCAACCTGCTTCTGGCACCGTACTTCAAGAAGATTGCGGACGAATACCAGCAGGCGCTGCGTGATGTAGTTGCCTATGCTGTTCAGAATGGTATTCCGGTTCCAACCTTCTCTGCTGCAGTAGCCTACTACGACAGCTACCGTGCGGCAGTCCTGCCTGCAAACCTGATTCAGGCACAGCGTGACTACTTCGGTGCGCATACTTACAAGCGTACCGATAAAGAAGGTGTGTTCCATACCGAATGGATGGAATGAGTTAACACGCTCGCAGTCATCGCAACCCGGAGCTCGTCTCCGGGTTTTTTTATGCAAAAACTGCCGCCTGTTACTCGAAGTAGTCTGAATCTCATCCCCCTCGCAGTGATTACTCCTGGTTTGCCTTGACAGTCCAGTTTGCCAGGAGGTACAAAGCCCAACAGTTATGTTTATCGCGATGGCCTGGGGGCCATCAGTACAGTTAACTTACAGAAGTCATTAGCGAATGAAAATTACAATCTCCGGAACAGGATACGTCGGTCTCTCTAACGGCATTCTGATTGCTCAGAATCATGAAGTGGTTGCGCTGGATATCGTGCAGGCCAAAGTGGATATGCTCAATCAGAAAAAATCTCCGATTGTCGACAAAGAAATCCAGGACTATCTCAGCAATAAACCGCTGAATTTCCGCGCCACGACTGACAAAGAAGATGCATATCGCGATGCGGATTACGTCATCATTGCGACGCCTACTGACTACGATCCTAAAACCAACTACTTCAACACCTCAACGGTAGAGGCGGTGATCAAAGACGTTATCGCGATCAACCCTGATGCGGTAATGGTCATTAAATCGACCATTCCTGTCGGTTTTACCAAATCCATCAAAGAGAAGTTTGGGATTGATAACATCTTCTTCTCGCCGGAGTTCCTGCGCGAGGGGAGAGCACTTTACGATAACCTGCATCCTTCGCGTATTGTTATTGGCGAACGTTCTGAGCGTGCTGAGCGGTTTGCCGCTCTGCTTCAGGAAGGGGCGCTCAAGAAAGATATTCAGGTGTTGTTTACCGACTCCACTGAAGCTGAGGCGATTAAGCTCTTCGCTAATACCTATCTGGCAATGCGAGTGGCTTATTTCAATGAGCTCGACAGCTATGCAGAGAGTCTTGGGCTGAATACCCGTCAGATTATTGAAGGGGTATGTCTCGATCCGCGCATTGGTAATCACTACAACAACCCTTCATTTGGCTACGGTGGCTACTGTCTGCCAAAAGACACTAAGCAACTGCTGGCAAACTATCAGGCTGTGCCAAACAACCTGATATCGGCGATTGTTGATGCTAACCGCACACGTAAAGATTTCATCTCCGATTCCATCCTTGCGCGTCAACCGAAAGTCGTCGGGGTGTACCGTCTGATCATGAAGAGTGGCTCCGATAACTTCCGCGCCTCTTCCATTCAGGGGATCATGAAGCGCATTAAGGCGAAAGGGGTTGAGGTTGTCATCTATGAGCCTGCCATGCCGGACGATCAGTTCTTCAATTCACGGGTGATCCGCGATCTGGACGCATTTAAGAAAGAAGCCGATGTCATCATTTCAAACCGCATGGCGGAAGAGCTGGCTGACGTGGCGGATAAGGTTTATACCCGCGATCTGTTTGGTAGCGACTGATTCTCTTCTTTATCCTATAAAAAACCCGGCTGAGTTGCCGGGTTTTTATTTTCAGACTTTGTAGAAATCGCGGTACCAGTCAACGAAGTTCTTCACCCCATCTTTAACCGAGGTTTGTGGTTTAAATCCGATCGCGTCATAAAGTGGCTGGGTATCGGCGCTGGTTTCCAGAACATCCCCGGCCTGGAGTGGCATCATATTTTTTTCCGCTTTTTTACCCAGGGCCTCTTCCAGAGCGGTGATGTAGTCCATCAGCTCTACTGGTGAACTGTTGCCGATGTTGTAAACCCGGTAAGGCGCTGAGCTGCTTGCAGGTGACCCGGTCTCAACGGTCCAGTTTGAGTCAGGCTGGGGAATAACATCCTGCAGGCGAATAATCGCTTCAGCAATATCATCAATGTAAGTGAAGTCGCGCTTCATCTTACCGTAGTTATAGACATCGATGCTTTTGCCTTCAATCATCGCCTTCGTAAACTTGAATAACGCCATGTCCGGGCGCCCCCATGGGCCGTACACGGTGAAGAAACGCAGGCCGGTGGTTGGCAAGTTGTACAGATGCGAATAGGTATGCGACATCAGCTCATTGGCTTTTTTGGTCGCGGCATAGAGTGATACCGGGTGATCCACGGAATCGTCAGTCGAGAAGGGCATCTTGCGGTTGAGGCCATATACGGAGCTGGATGAGGCATAAAGCAGATGCTGAACGTTGTTATGGCGGCAGCCTTCCAGCACGTTGAGATGGCCGATAAGGTTGGCGTCCGCGTACACGTGAGGGTTTTCAAGGGAGTAGCGCACACCCGCTTGCGCGGCCAGATGAATCACACGATCAAACTTCTCACCGGCGAAAAGCGTGGCCATACCTTCCCGGTCAGCTAATTCCAGCTTGTGGAAGGTGAAACCCTCAGAGTTTAACAGTTCCAGGCGTGCCAGCTTCAGGTTGACATCGTAGTATTCATTAAGGTTATCAATACCGACAACCTGATGACCGGCCTCCAGGAGGCGTTTACTCACATTTGCACCGATAAAACCAGCTGCACCCGTTACCAGAAATTTCATCTCTTCCCTCATAGCCTATATTCTTACAGATGCCATAGCGCATCACATGGCCTCTATGATACCGCGAAGGGAGGTAAGTTACATAACCGATCTTTCCGATATTACTCATCGGATTCTTATAGAAAAATTGCCAGCAATAGATAAACTATGCAAACAACATAAAGTTTGCCCGTTTTCATCTGTTAGGGATTATATGACACAATATAACAATAGTCAGGTCAGTCGAAGCAATGATCCTGAGCAAATCGATTTACTTGATTTAGTGCTGCAGCTGTGGCGTGGGAAGTGGATGATAGCAACCTTTGTTGTTGTTTTTATCGTCCTGGCAATTGGGTATCTCTCTGTCGCGAAGGAGAAATGGACCTCCAGTGCGATCATTGCGCAGCCTGATGCTGCCCAGATAGCAACCTATTCAAATGCATTGAATATCCTTTATGGTACCGCAGCACCTTCAATGCTGGACACGCAAACGCGCGCTATTGACCGTTTTAATGCCTCTTTCTCAGCGTTGTCTCAGGCGCTGGACAATCAGACAGTACCTGAAAAACTCACCATCGAGCCTGCTGTTAAAGGGCAAGCACTGCCATTAAGCGTCTCCTATACCAGTACATCCGCAGAAGCCGCACAAAAGCAATTGGCGCAGTATATCCAGCAGGTCGATGAGCAAACGGCGAAAGAACTTGCCGTTGACCTTAAGGACAACATCAAGGAACAGATAAAAACCCTGAATGACTCCCTGCAAAACCAAGAGAAGGTTGCTCAGGAGCAAAAAGATCTGCGTATCAAACAGATTGCTGAGGCACTCAAGAATGCTGAAGCAGCGAAAATTTCCTCTCCACAGCTCCAGCAAACCCAGGATGTCACGCAGGAAACATTGTTCCTGCTGGGAAGCGAAGGTCTGAAGTCGATGATTGACAATGAGGCTTCTCGTCCGTTGGTCTTCTCAACGGCCTATTACCAGACCAAGCGAAATCTGTTGGACATCCAGAATCTGAATGTAAACCCGGATACGATCCACGTCTATCGTTACGTGATGAAACCGGATCTGCCCGTTCGACGCGACAGCCCGAAAAAAGCGGTTGTTCTGATTCTTGCCGTTCTGCTGGGTGGAATGATTGGTTCAGGTGTGGTACTTGGCCGTAACGCCTTACGAAACTACAAACCAAAAGCCTGATTTGCGGATTAAAAAAAACCGGGGATATACCCCGGTTTTTTTATTTGTGACGCTTACGAAGATTCTCTATCACCGCCGTCAAATCCAGCTCCTGATCCTGCAGCAGCACCAGCAGGTGATACATCAAATCAGACGCTTCATTCGTCAGTTCCTCGCGGTCATGCACCGTCGCGGCCAGCGCGGTCTCAACTCCTTCTTCTCCTACCTTCTGTGCGATACGCTTGGTTCCGCTGGCGTACAGCTTCGCGGTGTAGGAACTTTCGGGATCCGCCGTTTTACGCTCTGCCAGCAGCTGTTCCAGTTGATACAGGAACAACCACTGGTGGCTCGTCTCACCGAAGCAGCTGCTGGTGCCCTTGTGGCAGGTCGGCCCGATCGGATTGACCAGCACCAGCAGGGTGTCGTTATCGCAGTCCGGCGTAATGCTGACCACGTTCAGGAAATGACCCGAGGTTTCCCCTTTGGTCCACAGGCGCTGTTTCGTGCGCGAGAAAAACGTCACTTTGCCGCTGTCGATCGTTTCTGCGAGCGCGTCCTGGTTCATATACCCCAGCATCAGCACTTCGCCTGAGACGGCATGCTGGACAACTACCGGCAGTAATCCGTCCGTTTTTTTCCAGTCCAGCTGCGCCTGTTGTTGCTCTGTTAACATACCCTGATCTCCACGCCCTGGTCGGCCAGGTACGTTTTTAACTCACCAATATTAATAATCTGTTTGTGGAAAACGGACGCGGCCAGCGCACCGTCCACGTTGGCATCACGGAATGCTTCGAGGAAGTGTTCCATGGTGCCCGCGCCGCCGGAGGCGATCAGCGGAACGTGGCAGACCGCACGGACTTTTTTGAGCTGCTCCAGATCGTAACCGTTACGCACGCCGTCCTGGTTCATCATGTTGAGGACAATCTCGCCCGCGCCACGCTTCTGCACTTCCTGCACCCAGTCGAGCGTTTCCCACTGCGTTACGCGCGTGCGGCTTTCGTCACCCGTATATTGATTGACGTGGTACTTGCCCGTTGCGGCGTCATACCAGGTGTCGATCCCAACCACAATACACTGCACGCCAAAACGATCGGCCAGGCGGGTGATCAGCTCCGGGTCGGCCAGGGCAGGGGAATTGATGGAAATCTTGTCGGCACCAAACGAGAGAATTTTGGCGGCGTCGTCTGCGGATTTAATCCCGCCCGCCACGCAGAACGGAATATCGATCACTTCCGCCACGCGCGCCACCCAGCTTTTGTCGACCACGCGGCCATCGCTGGAAGCGGTGATATCATAAAAGACCAGCTCGTCTGCGCCTTCATCGGCATAGCGTTTTGCCAGCGGGACGATGTCGCCAATGATCTCGTGGTTGCGGAACTGCACGCCTTTCACGACCTGGCCGTCACGTACGTCCAGGCAAGGGATTATCCGTTTTGCCAGCATTGAATCGCCTCCGTCACAGTAAATTTACCTTCCAGCAGGGCTCGGCCCACAATCACGCCCTGAACGCCCGTTCCGCGCAGCGCGGCAATATCGTTTAAATCACCAATTCCGCCAGAAGACTGGAAGGCTACCTGCGGATAACGCGCACAGACCTCTTCATACAGCGAGACGTTGGAGCCCGCCAGCGTACCGTCGCGAGAGATGTCCGTGCATAACACGTGCTTCAGGCCGACGGGGAGATACATCTCGACCAGCGCTTCCAGCGTCACGCCGGAGTTTTCCTGCCAGCCGCTGACCGCCACCTGCTTATTACCCTGTTCATCAATACGAACATCCAGCGCCAGCACCAGCGCGTCGGCGCCAAAGCGGCGGAACCAGCCTTTTACGGTCTCTGGCTCTTTCACGGCGGTTGAACCGACCACCACGCGCGCTACGCCCGCGTCCAGCAGCGCCGCAACGTCATCTTCCGTACGCACGCCGCCGCCAACCTGTACCGGCACATCAACACCGGCGACCAGATTTTTCAGCAGGGGGATCTGGCGCTTCGCCGGATCTTTCGCGCCCGTCAAATCCACCAGATGCAGCACCTGCGCACCCTGGGCGGCATAATCCTGCAGACGCGGCAGCGGGTCGTTTCCGTAGTCTCGCTGCTGGCCGTAATCGCCCTGGTGGAGACGGACAACCGTGCCGTCAATTAAATCTAAAGCGGGAATAATCATCACATCTCCAGGAAGTTTTTCAGCAGCTGCGCGCCTGCGGCGCCAGAGCGCTCCGGGTGAAACTGCACGCCGAAGAAATTGTCTTTCTGTACGGCCGCGGTAAACGCCTCGCCGTAGGTGCACTGGGCGATCGTATTCACGTTCACCGGCATGGCGTAGCTGTGCACGAAGTAAAAATACGCACCGTCTTCAATGCCGCGAAAAAGCCTGTCGCCCGCTTTGGCGTACACGCGGTTCCAGCCCATATGCGGCAGAGGCAGGCCGTGATCGGTCATTTTCGGCACGTCTTCGTCGATAATGCCCAGCAGGTCAACGCCGTTGCTCTCTTCGCTGCGGCGGCCCAGGATCTGCATGCCCAGGCAAATCCCCAGCACCGGCTGGGTACAGGCTTTGATCAGATCGACCAGCTCGCGTTCGCGAATCTGATCCATCGCGGCCTGCGCGGTTCCCACGCCCGGTAAAAAGAGTTTGTCTGCACGCAGCACCACGTCCGGGTCACGGCTGACCACCGGCTCGTAGCCGTGGCGCGCAATCGCCGACTTTACGGAGTTCAGGTTGGCGCATCCGGTATCCAGAATCACCACGTTCATTACAGCACTCCTTTTGATGAGGGCAGGGCATCGCCTTCCACGCGGATTGCCTGGCGCAGCGTTCGGCCGAAGGCCTTGAAGAGACTCTCTACGCGGTGGTGGTCGTTCTTGCCTTTGGTCTTCAGGTGTAGCGTCAGGCCCATGGTGTAGGACAATGAACGGAAGAAGTGCTCCACCATTTCGGTGCTCAGATCGCCCACGCGCTGGTAATTGAAGTCTGCTTTATATTCCAGATGCGGACGACCTGAGATGTCCATCGCGCAGCGCGCCAGGCACTCGTCCATCGGCAGGACAAAGCCAAAACGGTTGATGCCGCGTTTATCACCGAGCGCCAGCTTGAGAGCTTCGCCCAGCGCCAGGCCGGTATCTTCCACGGTGTGGTGATCGTCAATATAAAGGTCGCCTTTTACCGTGATCTCCATGCGGAAACCGCCGTGGGTGGCAATCTGGTCCAGCATGTGGTCGAAGAAACCGACGCCGGTGTGGATCTTGCTGCCGCCTTCGCGGTCCAGCCAGACCTTCACATCAATCTGCGTCTCTTTGGTGTTGCGTTCAACGTGCGAGAAGCGGTCACGTTTTGTCAGTTGTTCGCCAATCATCGCCCAATTAAGGTTGTTGCGGTCGTAGCGAAGCCCCGCGATGCCCATGTTTTCCGCGAGTGTAATATCGGTGATACGATCGCCGATGACATAGCTGTTGGCCTTATCCAGCACATCCGCCGCCAGATAGCGCTCGACCAGCTTCACCTTTGGCTTACGGCAGTCACACTCGTCGGCCGGCATGTGAGGGCAAATCAGTACCTCATCAAAAACCACACCCTGAGAGATCAGAACCTGCATCATCAGATTATGCGGGCCGTCAAAGTCTGCCTGCGGGAAGCTGTCGGTACCCAGACCGTCCTGGTTGGTGATCATCACCAGCTTGTATCCGGCTTTTTGCAGCTTAAGCAGCACCGGGATTACGTCAGGTTCGAACGCCAGCTTGTCGAATCGGTCGACCTGAAAATCAGCTGGTGGCTCCGAAATAAGGGTGCCGTCACGATCGATGAAAAGGATCTTCTGGGTCATACTTTCTCCGCTTTCAGGGCGTCAATCACGCGCTGGCTCTCTGCACGGGTGCCGACGGTAATGCGCAGGCATCCGCTCAGAGAAGGTTGTTTATTCTGGTCTCGTAAGATAATGCCCTGATCCCATAAAGATTTAAATACGGCGCTGGAAGCGGTAAAGCGCACCAGGATGTAGTTGGTTTCCGAGTCGAACACCTTCTCCACGCACGGGATATCTTTCAGGGCCGTCACCAGGTACTGACGCTCTTCCAGAATTTGCGCCACGCGCTCGCGCATGGCGTTGATGCCCTGCGGCGCCAGCGCCTGTGCGGCAATGTCGGCAACCGGCGTGGAGAGGGGGTACGGAGCGATCACCTTCAGCAGCAGGTCGATGACCTCTTTATTGGCCAGCGTAAAGCCGCAGCGCAGGCCCGCGAGGGCGAAAGCCTTCGACAGCGTACGCAGCACCACCAGGTGCGGATACTCTTCAATCCAGCCTGCCAGCGTCGCCTTCGGGCAGAACTCGATGTAGGCTTCGTCGGCCACCACCAGCGCTTTACCGCGCGTCATCTCCAGCAGGGTTCGGATATCCTGCGGGTTGATAATCTGTCCGGTGGGGTTGTTCGGGCTACAGACAAACACGACCTTTACGCCGTCAAGATTGTCGGCAATGCCCTGCAGATCCAGCTGCCAGTTCTCCAGTGAGAGCACGTTGCGGCACGCCACCCCGAAGGTTTCCGCGCTGACGCTGTACATGCCGTAGGTCGGCTGGCAGTACATCACCGCATCTTTGCCCGGCTCGCAGAAGGCGCGGATCAGCAGTTCAATGCCTTCATCCGCGCCGCGGCTGACCAGCACCTGCTCCGGCTTCACGCCCGCGTACTGCGCGTAGTTTTCAATCACCGCTTTTGGCTGACACTCCGGATAGCGGTTCAGCGTTTGCTGCGACAGCTCAAACTGTACCGCCGTTGGATATTCGTTGGCGTTCAGCCAGACATCCCCTTTACCGCCCAGACGACGCGCAGACTGATAGGGCGTCAGGCGACGGACATTTTCACGGGCTAATTCTTCAATGTTCATGCTTGCTCCTTCAGGGCTGCAACGCGCAGCGTAACGGCATTTTTGTGGGCGGTCAGGCGCTCGGCGGCGGCCAGGGTTTCAATAGTAGACGCCAGAGACGCAAACCCTTCGCGGGAGAGTTCCTGCACGGTCATGCGTTTCTGGAAATCCGCCAGGCCCAGGCTGGAACAGGTTGAGGTATAGCCATACGTTGGCAGCACGTGGTTGGTGCCGGAGGCGTAATCGCCCGCAGACTCCGGTGACCAGTCGCCGAGGAACACCGAGCCCGCGCTGGTAATGCTGTCGACCAGATCGCGCGCGTTGCGGGTCTGAATAATCAGGTGCTCCGGGCCGTACTGGTTAGAAATGGCAATGCACTGGTCCAGGTCGCGCGCCACAATCAGGCGGCTGGCCGCTAACGCCTGGCGTGCCGTGTCGGCGCGGGGCAGGTCGGCAAGCTGACGCTCCACAGCTTCGCCTACGCGTTTTGCCATATCGGCATCCGGCGTCAGCAGGATGACCTGCGAGTCCGGGCCGTGTTCCGCCTGGGAAAGCAGGTCGGACGCCACGAAGTCCGGCGTGGCGCCGCTGTCGGCAATCACCAGCACTTCAGACGGACCGGCGGGCATATCGATGGCCGCACCGTCCAGACGCTGGCTGACCTGGCGCTTAGCTTCGGTCACGTACGCATTTCCCGGGCCAAAGATTTTGTCGACCTTGGGAATGGATTCTGTGCCGAACGCCAGGGCTGAAATCGCCTGCGCGCCGCCCACTTTATAGACCGCCTGCACCCCGCACAGCTTCGCCGCGTACAGGATCTCGTCGGCAATCGGTGGCGGTGAGCAAAGCACCACTTTCTGACATCCGGCAATGCGTGCGGGAGTCGCCAGCATCAGTACGGTGGAGAAAAGCGGGGCAGAGCCGCCGGGAATATAGAGGCCGACGGACGCAACCGGGCGCGTGACCTGCTGGCAACGCACGCCGGGCAGGGTTTCCACATCCACGGTCTGCAGCTTTTGCGCGGTGTGGAAGGTATCAATATTTTTCACCGCAACGGCCATCGCCTGCTTGATGTCGTCACCCAGACGATTGCTGGCATCAATGATTTCCTGCTCGGTAACCCGTAATGCGCCGACTTCCGTCTTATCAAACTTTGCGCTGTATTCACGTAGCGCGTCATCGCCGCGGGCTTTGACGTTATCCAGGATCTCCGCCACGGTGCGCGAGATGCTTTCAGAGGCGGAAATTGCCGGGCGCATCAGCAGCTCGCGCTGCTGTGCGTCGCTACAGGTATTCCAGTCGATGATTGTGTTAAAGCTCATGGCCATTACTCCATCATCTTCTCAATCGGCAGCACCAGGATGGAGCTTGCGCCCAGCGCCTTCAGTTTTTCCATGGTTTCCCAGAACAGGGTTTCGCTGCTCACCATGTGCATCGCCACGCGCTGCTGATCGCCCGCCAGCGGCAGGATGGTTGGACGCTCGGCGCCAGGCAGCAGGGCAATCACTTCATCCAGACGCTCGGTCGGGGCGTGCATCATGATGTACTTGGACTCACGCGCCTGAATTACGCCCTGAATACGGGTCAGCAGTTTGTCGATCAGCTGCTGCTTAGCGTCGGCCATCTCGCCGTCACGCTGAATCAGGCACGCTTTGGAGCGGTAGATCACTTCCACTTCGCGCAGACCGTTCGCTTCCAGCGTCGCGCCGGTAGAGACGAGGTCACAGATGGCGTCCGCCAGACCCGCACGCGGGGCCACTTCAACAGAGCCGTTCAGCAGACAGGATTTAA
Source organism: Enterobacter sp. PL_is379 (assembly GCF_055817355.1). Taxonomy (NCBI): domain Bacteria; kingdom Pseudomonadati; phylum Pseudomonadota; class Gammaproteobacteria; order Enterobacterales; family Enterobacteriaceae; genus Enterobacter; species Enterobacter sp. PL_is379. Next base: position 11,715 of record NZ_JBVPGT010000023.1, on the reverse strand, counting down.
ACTGCACGCCTTTCTGATCCAGATAACGCTTTAACAGGTGAGGGTAGGAGGTGGCGATACGTTTGCCGTTCAGCGCGGCCGGACCGTCCCAGGCTTCATCAACCGGCGTCGCCAGCGACAGGCGGCAGCCGCCGAAGTCCAGACGACGCAGGGTGAAGTAACGTGGGTCTTCGCCCTGCGCGCGGCGGGTCAGCAGCTCTTCTTCCAGCACGTTTTCCCCGATGATGCCGAGGTCAACGACGCCATCCATGACCAGGCCGGGAATATCGTCATCACGCACGCGCAGAATGTCGATGGGCATGTTTTCAGCCAGAGCAATCAGGCGCTGGGTGTGCAGGTTAATTTTAATCCCGCAGCGGGCCAGCAGTTCGCGTGAATCGTCACTTAAACGGCCTGATTTTTGAATAGCTATGCGTAAACGTGAGTTATCTAACATTCTTTATTCCTCGTTAACCTGTTTTAACCTGTCTGAATTCGGTCCAAAAAAAAGCCCCCGGAAGAAGATCTTCCGGGGGCTTTCTCATGCGTTCATGCACCACTGGAAGATCCAAACGTCTTCCAGCACACATCGCCTGAAAGACTAGTCAGGATGATGGTGATGATGGTGGTGTTTAAATTGAACGCGTGTCATATAAATTCTCGATGAATGCTTATTCATTTGATGTCTTTTAACGTAAACCAGTTGTACGACATATTGCAAGGGCTTTTTTTGATCATTAATTCATTTCATATTGATGCTATGAATTGTGTGTTCTGCCGGGCTGGCGTAGCCTTATAAAAGACGAGTGAGAGTCAGGAGAATTCGCATGAAAAAGGTCGCGATTGTCGGTTTAGGATGGCTGGGAATGCCGCTGGCGATGTCATTAGCCGCGAAAGGCTGGCAGGTGACCGGGAGCAAAACCACGGCGGATGGGGTAGAGGCAGCGCGCATGTGCGGTATTGATGGCGTTGAACTGCGTCTTGAACCGGAACTGGTGTGTGACGCTGACGACCTGGACACGCTGATGAACGTCGATGCGCTGGTGATCACTCTCCCCGCACGGCGCAGTGGCCCGGGCGAGTCGTTTTATCTGCAGGCGATGCAGGAGATTGTCGACAGCGCGCTGGCGCACCATGTTCCCCGCATCATTTTTACCAGCTCGACCTCGGTCTATGGTGAGGTTGAGGGCGTGGTGAAAGAAAGTTCCGAGCGCCGTCCCGTTACGGCCAGCGGTCAGGTTCTGAAAGAGCTGGAAGATTGGCTGCATAATCTTCCCGGCACGCAGGTTGATATCGTACGTCTGGCGGGGCTGGTGGGCCCTGGCCGTCATCCGGGACGCTTTTTCGCCGGGAAGTCTGCGCCAGATGGCCAGCATGTTGTCAATCTTGTGCATCTTGACGATGTTGTTGCCGCGATTGAGCTACTCTTACAGGCTCCGAAAGGTGGACACATCTATAATATATGTGCACCGTCTCATCCGGCGCGCAGCACGTTTTACCCGCTGATGGCACGTCAGCTGGGCCTGGCGCCACCGGTCTTTGGTGAGGCAAAGGATGACAGTAAAGGCAAAATTGTTGATGGCAATCGCATTTGTCATGAGCTGGGGTTTGAGTATCAGTATCCCGATCCGCTGGTGATGCCCATGGAATAAGTCCCGCAGCGGAGACGATCGCACACCAGAAGGGGGCGAGCATGAAACCGCTGCTGGATGTTCTTATTATTCTGGATGCACTGGAAAAAGAGGGGAGCTTTGCCGCTGCGTCGGCAAAACTCTACAAAACCCCTTCGGCCCTGAGCTATACCGTTCAAAAACTGGAAAGCGATCTCAATATCCAGATCCTCGATCGCTCCGGGCATCGAGCCCGTTTTACCCGTACCGGGCAAATGCTGCTGGAAAAGGGACGCGAAGTCCTCCACACCGTTCGTGAACTCGAAAAACAGGCCGTAAAACTCCATCAGGGCTGGGAAAACGAGCTGGTGATTGGCGTGGATGATACCTTTCCCTTTTCTCTCCTGACGCCGCTGATTGAAGCCTTTTATCAACACCACAGCGTGACCCGACTCATTTTTATAAACGGCGTGCTGGGAGGTTCCTGGGATGCCTTAACCCAGGGCAGGGCGGATATTTTTGTCGGTGCACTCCACGAGCCTCCCCAGTTGAGCGAGTTTGGTTTTGCGCGTCTGGGCGTGCTGGAGCAGGTGTTCGCTGTGGCGCCCCATCATCCGCTGGCTCAGGAGCCTGAACCGCTTAACCGCCGCGTGATTAAAGGCTACCGCGCGATTGTGGTGGGGGACAGCTCTCGTCCGGAATGTGCGGTTTCCTCGCAGCTGCTTGACGAGCAGGAGGCTATCACCGTTTTCGACTTTAAAACCAAGCTGGAGCTGCAAATCAGCGGCCTGGGCTGCGGCTATTTACCCCGCTATCTGGCACAGCGGTACATTGACAGCGGTGCGCTTGTTGAAAAACAGGTACTTGCTCAAAACAGCCATGAATCGGTATGGGTGGGCTGGAATGAACAGACCTCCGGGCTGGCCAGCGCCTGGTGGCGGGACGAAATTTTAGCAAATAGTGCTATCGCCGCTGTATATGCTCAGGGCAGTGTCGAGAAATCAGCCAGTTAGGAAAAAGAAAATTACCCGCTGCGTTGCAAAGTATTGCCTTTTGTATCCGATGTGGGGCAAAATGCCGCCGCTGCAACCAAATGAATAATCGACGATATAAAAGGCGTCGGTTATTTTTTTTTGCATGTACGAAACGAAACTAAAAACCAAGAGGCCGGGCTTCGTACCGGATAGATATTTACTAAAATCCGACAGTTGTTGTCGCTGAGGAAGAAAGAAATGGGGCAATTTTTCGCTTACGTGGCGGTTATCACCGTAAAGGAGATTAACTATGTCGCATAACGCAACTCCAAACACCTCTCGCGTGGAATTACGTAAAACGCTTACGTTGATTCCGGTTGTTATGATGGGCCTGGCCTATATGCAACCAATGACGCTGTTCGATACATTCGGTATCGTATCGGGCCTCACCGACGGTCATGTGCCGACGGCTTACGGCTTCGCGCTGATTGCGATCCTCTTTACCGCGCTGAGCTACGGTAAGCTGGTGCGTCGCTATCCGTCTGCCGGTTCTGCCTACACCTATGCCCAGAAATCCATCAGCCCGACGGTTGGCTTTATGGTGGGCTGGTCTTCGCTGCTCGACTACCTGTTCGCGCCGATGATCAACATTCTGCTGGCAAAAATCTATTTTGAAGCGCTGGTGCCGTCGATTCCATCCTGGATGTTCGTCGTGGCGCTGGTGGCCTTTATGACGGCCTTCAACCTTCGTAGCATTAAGTCTGTTGCCAACTTTAACTCCGTTATCGTTGTGCTTCAGGTTGTCCTGATTGCCGTTATTCTTGGCATGGTGATCTATGGCGTGTTCCACGGTGAAGGCGCTGGCACGCTGGCGAGCAGCAAACCGTTCTGGTCTGGTGATGCGCATGTGATCCCGATGATTACCGGGGCAACCATTCTGTGCTTCTCCTTTACCGGTTTTGACGGGATCAGCAACCTGTCTGAAGAAACCAAAGATGCAGAGCGCGTGATTCCTCGCGCCATCTTCCTGACGGCGCTGATTGGCGGTCTGATCTTTATTTTCTCGACCTATTTCCTGCAGCTGTACTTCCCGGATATCTCTCGCTTCAAGGATCCGGATGCATCTCAGCCGGAAATTATGCTGTATGTGGCGGGTAAAGCGTTCCAGGTTGGCGCGCTGATCTTCTCCACCATCACCGTACTGGCGTCCGGTATGGCCGCGCATGCAGGCGTTGCGCGTCTGATGTACGTGATGGGTCGCGATGGCGTATTCCCGAAAAGCTTCTTCGGCTACGTGCATCCAACCTGGCGTACCCCGGCGATGAACATTATCCTGGTCGGTGCGATCGCGCTTCTGGCAATTAACTTTGACCTGGTGATGGCAACGGCGCTGATTAACTTCGGTGCGCTGGTGGCGTTTACCTTTGTTAACCTGTCGGTTATCTCTCAGTTCTGGATCCGTGAAAAGCGTAACAAGACGCTGAAAGATCACTTCCAGTATCTGTTCCTGCCGATGTGTGGTGCCCTGACCGTGGGCGCGCTGTGGGTTAACCTGGAAGAGAGCTCGATGGTGCTTGGCCTGATTTGGGCGGGTATCGGCCTGGTTTACCTGGCCTGCGTCACGAAGAGCTTCCGTAACCCGGTTCCTCAGTACGAAGACGTCGCGTAAGACTGTGTCGGGTGGCGGCTACGCCTTACCCGACCTACAAAACCCAAGCGGGCAAAAAAAAGCCGGAGACATCGCCTCCGGCTTTTTTATACCCATCGATCAAACTATCTCTTGCGCGTACTGGAACAGGGATTTCAGCAGCGCCTGTTTCTCAGCATTCCCTTCATACTGGCCATAAAGCATTTCCAGCTCCTGGGCGTAGCTGTGCAGATACTCTGGCGTAAACACGTTACGACGGTGCTGCAGCCAGCGTTCCTGCTCTGCTTCATCCAGGGTTCCCGGGTAGTTACGCGCGCGATAATTAAACATCAGCTTTTCAATACGTTTATCGGCGAAGGTGATATCCAGGGCAGGCAAGTTACGCGGCTCGGTTTGCAGAACGATATTCATTGCAGCGCGATCGGCATCGCTGAAGAAACCATTATAGAGCTGGGCATCCACGTTTTCTGACGGTACGAACGGCTCGGCTTCGGCAAAAATGGCGACCACCTTCTCGCGCACCTGCGGGTTTTCGCGCAGCACTTTCAGGTTATCGAGGCAGTGCTGCCGGTTAATGCCCAGCCTGTCTGCATCTTCCGGGCGCAGCGTATTGGCCTGCGCCAGGACCGGACATTTATTGATATGCACCAGTTTGACCGGCACCGCAGGCAGCTCGCCGAGTTCATTCTTCGGCGTGTACAGCCGTTCGCGCAGGGTATCGCTGTCGAGCTCCAGCAGCGGCGAAATATCGCCGGCCAAATCCACCATAATCACCGCATTGCGGTTGTCCGGATGCCAGGCCAGCGGGGCGACCCAGCTGGTATTACCGCGCCAGGCGCCAAACATGCCGGAAATATGCACCATCGGCTTCATCTGCGGCACATCAATCAGCGTGGTCAACTTCTGTTTACTGCGGTGGCTCAGCAGATACTCGAACAGTCGTGGCTGCGCGCTTTTCACCAGCTTCGCCATGGCAATGGTGGCATAGACGTCGGCCATCGCGTCGTGAGCATTGCTGTGCTCGATGCCGTTGGCGCGCGTCAGGTGTTCCAGCCGGAAGCTGGTCAGCCCTTCCTCATTTTCCGGCCAGTTAATGCCTTCGGGACGCAGGGCATAACAGGCGCGCATGATGTCGAGCAAATCCCAGCGCGAATTGCGGTTCTGCCAGCTCCAGGCATAGGGATCGTAGAAGTTACGATAGAAGATGTTGCGCGTCACTTCGTCATCGAAGCGGATGTTGTTGTAACCGACCACGCAGGTATTGGGGACGGTAAACAGGTCGTGGATGCGTCGGGCGAATTCTGCCTCGTTAACGCCTTTTTCCCGCGCTTCCTGAGGAGTGATCCCGGTGACCATCACCGCGCCGGGCTGCGGCAGGTAGTCATCCGCAGGCTTGCAGTAAAAGACCTCTGGCTCGCCAATGATGTTGAATTCGTCGTCGGTACGGATGGCGGCAAACTGCGCCGGTCGGTCCAGCGCCGGGTGAGTGCCAAAGGTTTCATAGTCATGAAATAAAAAAGTCGGGCGAGCGGCAGAGTCAGACACCAGTAATACCATCCTGTTAAAAAATGACGTCACTATGGTAAACGATCGTGCGGTCGAGACCGAATAAAAAGCACCTCCGCGTTGCAGATTTGCGCGCCAGCTTCAGAGAAAAATCTGCGTTCTGTCACATTTTTTTGCAATTAAGCCAGGTAACGACATCAGAACTCCCGTAAAAAGGTCATCGATTTTTAATGACCTGAGGATATACCGTTGAAACGCCGTCTGTTTATTGCTGTTTCTTTACTCGCTTCGAGTGTCTCATCTGCTTTTGCGGCCGAACCACTGGATTTTTCGCCGCAGCCTCCGGCCATTCAGGCTGGCTCCTGGGTGCTGATGGATTACACGACTGGTCAGATCTTAACGGCGGGCAACGAACATCAACAACGCAATCCGGCGAGCCTGACCAAGCTGATGACGGGGTATGTGGTTGATCGGGCCATTGATAGCCACCGCATTACCCCGGACGATATTGTCACCGTAGGACGCGATGCCTGGGCAAAAGGGAACCCGGTGTTTGACGGTTCATCGCTGATGTTCCTGAAAGAAGGCGATCGCGTCTCCGTGCGCGACTTAAGCCGCGGCCTGATTGTCGACTCCGGCAACGACGCCTGCGTGGCGCTGGCCGATCACGTGGCGGGCGGTCAGCCGCAGTTTGTGAAGATGATGAACGACTACGTGCAGAAGCTGAACCTGCGCGATACGCATTTTGAAACCGTCCACGGGCTGGATGCGCCGGGCCAGCACAGCTCGGCCTATGACCTGGCCGTACTCTCCCGCGCCATCATCCACGGTGAGCCCGAGTTTTATCATATGTACAGCGAAAAGAGCCTGACCTGGAACGGGATCACCCAGCAAAACCGTAACGGCCTGCTGTGGGATAAAACCATGAACGTGGACGGGCTGAAAACAGGGCATACCTCGGGGGCGGGTTTTAACCTGATTGCGTCCGCCGTTGACGGCCAGCGCCGGTTAATCGCGGTAGTGATGGGGGCGGACAGTCCGAAAGGGCGCGAAGACCAGGCCCGGAAACTGCTGCACTGGGGGCAGCAGAATTTCGATACGGTGCAGATCCTGCATAGCGGTAAAAAAGTGGGGACAGAGCGGATCTGGTACGGCGATAAGGAGCAGGTGAAACTGGGTACCGACCAGGACTTCTGGCTGGCCCTGCCGAAAGCGGAAGTGCCTAACATCAAAGCCAAATACGTACTGGATAAAAAAGAGCTGGAAGCGCCGATCGCCGCGCACCAGCGGGTCGGGGAGATCCAGCTCTACGACCGCGACAAAGTGGTCGCGCACTGGCCGCTGGTGACGCTGGAAGCCGTTGATAAAGGCGGCTTGTTCTCTCGGCTGAGCGATTATCTGCACCATACGCTCTAACGGCAGATGAGCAGACTGGCAGGGTTGCGAGTCTGCTCACATAATAAACACTCCTCGTTTGCTGATAATAGTAATCCGGTTTTATAGTGTATAAATATACAGTAATAAGCGGAGGCAGCATGGACTACAGCATTAAGCAGCAACAGAAACGTAAGATTGCCGGTTTTCATTTGGTCGGACCGTGGGAACAAACGGTAAAACAGGGCTTTGAACAGCTGGTGATGTGGGTCGACGGGCGTCACATTGAGCCGCTGGAGTGGGTGGCGGTTTACTACGATAACCCGGATGAAGTCCCGCCAGAAAAACTGCGCTGTGATACGGCCGTTACGGTACCGGATGATTTCGTTATCCCGGAAAATAGCGAAGGCGTCATGATGACGGAAATCGCGGCCGGGGATTATGCCGTGGCGACGGCGCGCGTGGAAAACTACGACTTCGCCACGCCGTGGTATCAGTTCTTCAATTCTCTGCTGCAGGACAATAAGTACCAGATGGCGCTCAAACCCTGCTTCGAGCGCTATCTCAATGACGGCAATGCGGACGGTTACTGGGATATCGAAATGTATATCGCGGTAGAGCATAAAACGGTTTAGGCCTGTTAAATGAAGGGTTTTTCAGCCGGGAGCGATCCACCCGGCTGAAAACACAGTACAATTGTGATTTGCCGTGTAGCTGGAGAGCGGGTGTGCGTCCCGACAAATCATTAACCCCTTTTGAAATTCGGTTGTACAAACATTACCGCGTGGTGCATGGGTGCCGCATCGCGCTGGCTTTCGTGCTGACGTTTGTACTGGTGCGTTTGCTGGATGTTCCGGAAGGGACGTGGCCGCTGATCACGCTGGTGGTGGTGATGGGGCCCATCTCGTTTTGGGGGAACGTTGTTCCGCGCGCTTTAGAGCGAATTGGTGGGACGGTTTTAGGCTCAGCCCTTGGGCTTATTGCTCTGAAGCTGGAGCTCATCTCATTTCCCGTTATGCTGGCGTGGTGCGGTGCCGCCATGTTCCTGTGCGGCTGGCTGGCGTTGGGCAAAAAACCTTATCAGGCGCTGCTGATCGGTATTACGCTCGCGGTGGTGGTCGGTGCGCCCGCCGGGGATATGACCACGGCGCTGTGGCGAAGCGGGGATGTCATCCTGGGTTCACTGCTGGCGATGCTCTTCACCGGTATCTGCCCGCAGCGTGCTTTTCTGCACTGGCGTATTCAGATGGCCAGCTACGTCACCGCGTTTAACCGCGTCTATCAGGCCGGTTTTTCCCCTAATCTGGTTGAGCGCCCGCGCCTGGAAAAGCACCTGCAGACCATCCTTAACGACGTGGTCAAAATGCGCGGCCTGATCACGCCCGCCAGCAAAGAAACCCATATTCAGAAATCGATTTTTGAAGCCATCCAGACGGTAAGCCGCAATCTGGTCTGCATGCTTGAGCTGCAAATCAACGCACACTGGGCCACGCGCCCCAGCCATCTGTTGATGCTTAACGCGCAGACCCTCAAAGAGACCCAGCAGATGACGCAGCAAACACTGTTGACCATCGCTCATGCGCTCTATGAAGGGAACCCGCAGCCGATACTGGCCAACAGCGAGCGACTGAACGAGATCGTCGCGGAGCTGAAGCAGTTAATCAATGAACGCCAGAGCGATAACGTGGCGGAAACGCCTATTCATGGCTACGTCTGGCTGAGCATGGAACTGGCGCGGCAGCTTGAGCTGTTATCGCACCTGATTTGCCGGGCGCTGCGCAAATAAAAGGCGTATGTGACCGCTGCTGCTTCGATTCAGCAGCAATTGGGGTTATGATAGCTTTAAACGATATACTCATTGTCATTCGCAGCCGCTGTCAGTAAGGTTATTGTTACAACGGTTGCCTTAACGAATCCGAATCTCACATTATCAGGGGTGTAAAAATGGAAACTACCAAGCCTTCGTTCCAGGATGTTCTGGAATTCGTCCGCCTGTTCCGCCGCAAAAACAAACTGCAGCGTGAAATCCAGGACGTTGAGAAGAAGATCCGTGACAACCAGAAACGTGTTCTGCTGCTCGACAACCTGAGCGACTACATCAAGCCAGGCATGAGCGTTGAAGCTATTCAGGGCATCATCGCCAGCATGAAGAGCGACTATGAAGACCGTGTTGATGACTACATCATCAAAAACGCTGAGCTGTCCAAAGAGCGTCGCGACATCTCCAAGAAGCTGAAAGTGATGGGCGAAATCAAAAACGGCGAAGCAAAAAGCGAGTAATCGCAGCGAATAGTGAAAAAGGCTCTCTGGTGACAGAGAGCCTTTTTTTATGGCTCAGAACGCGGCTGTAGCTGGTAAATCCAGGCCTGGACCTGCTTGCCTTCAGCAGTGGTCACCGTGACCTCAACCCGATCGTAGCCGTCTTCAAACTCATCCAGCATTGGCCAGTGTGTGGCAAGGTTATCAGAGATAAACAAATAGCCTTCGACGCGGGGGCCATCGGGGTGGAGCACGATCCCCGGGAAGTCCGCCGCAGCGCCCCAGCCGCGTTCGTAAAACGTACCGGATACGGAACCGGCCAGCCATTCGCCGCCAATCTTTTCAAGAATATGCGCATTTGAGTGGCCCGGGCGCAGCGTGCCGTAGACAAACAGAGCGTTCATTTTCCCTCATCCGCAAAGCAAAAAGCCTGCTTTAAAAGCAGGCTTTTCAAATTTGGCTCCTCTGACTGGACTCGAACCAGTGACATACGGATTAACAGTCCGCCGTTCTACCGACTGAACTACAGAGGAATCGTTGTGGAGGCTTATCTTAGCGGCGAAAAAAGTTTTGTCAAACCTGATCTTAGGGAAAATCGACTGATTGCTGATTCTGTCGTCAGTTTGTTGTAAATCCACACATCTTTTTCCGGAAAATACTTTGCAGGATGAGCATTTCTCCCCCATCATTTGAAATGGAGTTTCAACTTTTCTCGCTAAGGTCCATTTTGAACGTTACTGCCTCCTTACGCCAGGCGATCGTGCGCACGCCATGGTATGCAAAACGTAAAAGCTATCGGGTTCTCTTCTGGCGTGAAATCACCCCTCTTGCCGTGCCTATCTTCCTGGAAAATACCTGCGTTTTGCTGATGGGAGTCCTGAGTACCTTCCTGGTGAGCTGGCTGGGGAAAGAGGCGATGGCCGGGGTGGGGCTGGCGGACAGCTTTAACATGGTGGTGATTTCGTTCTTTGCCGCCATTGACCTTGGGACGACGGTGGTGGTGGCCTTTAGCCTCGGCAAGCTGGACCCCAAACGTGCACGCGAGGCGGCCCGCCAGTCGCTGATGATCATGACCATTTTTTCAATTGTTCTGGCGGCGGTGATCCACTATTTCGGCAAAGAGATTATCGACTTTGTCGCCGGGGAGGCCACGAATGAGGTTAAAGACCTGGCGCTGACCTACCTGGAAATGACCGTCATCAGCTATCCGGCGGCGGCCATTGCGCTGATTGGTAGCGGTGCGCTGCGCGGGGCGGGCAACACCAAAATTCCGCTGCTGATCAACGGCGGAATGAATATCCTGAATATCATTATCAGCAGCGTGCTGATTTACGGTGTGTTCTCGTGGGACGGGCTGGGGTTCGTCGGCGCCGGACTGGGGCTGACCATTTCACGCTATATCGGTGCGGCTGCCATCATCGGGGTGCTGATGGCGGGGATCACTCCCTCGCTACGTCTGACGCTGAAAAGTTATTTTCGCCCCTTTAATTTCGCCATTATCTGGGAAGTGATGGGGATCGGCATTCCTGCAAGCATTGAGTCGGTGTTATTTAACGGCGGGAAATTGCTGACGCAGATGTTTGTCGCCGGCATGGGCACCGACGTGATCGCCGGTAACTTCATCGCCTTCTCCATCGCCTCGCTGATTAACCTGCCGGGTAACGCGCTGGGCTCTGCATCAACCATCATCACCGGGAAACGGCTCGGGAAAGGGCAGATAGGCCAGGCGGAGCGACAGCTGCGGCACGTCTTCTGGCTGTCGACCATTGGACTGACCGTGATTGCCTGGGGAACCGCCCCGTTTGCCGGGCTGATGGCTTCGTTCTATACCCACGAAGACGACGTTAAAGAGGTCGTTAAGATCCTCATCTGGCTCAATGCGGCCTTTATGCCCATCTGGGCGGCCTCATGGGTACTGCCCGCCGGGCTAAAGGGCGCGCGCGACGCCCGCTTTGCGATGTGGGTGTCGATGCTAGGCATGTGGGGATGTCGCGTCGTGGCGGGGTATACGCTCGGGGTGATGCTCGGATGGGGAGTGGTCGGCGTCTGGCTGGGGATGTTCCTCGACTGGGCCGTGCGGGGCGCGCTGTTCTACTGGCGGATGGTCAGCGGGCGCTGGCTGTGGAAATATCCGCGAAAAAATGCCTGACAATTGCGCGAAATGGAGAATAATTCGGCAAACGATCGGAAATATGCATTCTGCCTTTGACATCCCGGGGAGGCATCGATAATATGCGCCCCGTTCACACGATTCCTCTGTAGTTCAGTCGGTAGAACGGCGGACTGTTAATCCGTATGTCACTGGTTCGAGTCCAGTCAGAGGAGCCAAATTTGAAAAGCCTGCTTTTAAAGCAGGCTTTTTGCT
>NZ_JBVPGT010000021.1:0-99367 GCF_055817355.1 Enterobacter sp. PL_is379 | reverse complement strand
TGATGCTCGTGAATTAAACTTCGTAATGAATTACGTATGTTCACTCAGAGACTTGGTATTCATTTATTGTCCGAAGACATTAAGAATCCATGTCACTTTGAGTGCCCACACAGATTGTCTGATAAATTGTTAAAGAGCAGTTGCAACGCGGCGTTAAGCTCACCGTTGCGAGGTCCCGTATATTACGTTTTCCTCATTCAGAGTCAAGTGATTATTTTCGCTTTTCTCTGCTGGCGTTCATCTCTGAACCCCGCTAACTCGGCGGCCTGTAAGCCGTTGTTCCGTGTCAGTGGAGGCGCATTATAGGGAGTTCTCAGACGTTGACAACCCCTCTTTTAAAAAAAACTTTCAACCGTCTCTTTTTTGCTCAAAACCGTGCTACAGCGCCAGTTTTTCGAGCGTTTCAAAGCCATAACGGCGTAAAACGGGTAAAAGTTGCTCAGTCTCTTTCGTGATGGCCATACAAAACGCGATATTCGCATCGGTAGATTTCGCATCCGGCGCTTCATGCTCCAGCAACCAGGCCGTACGACGGGCAATAGCCGCACCGGAATCCACCAGGCGCGTCCCCTCCGGCAGCACCTCCAATAGCTCTTCCTGTAATAGCGGGAAGTGGGTACAGCCCAGCACAACGGTATCCGGAGGTTCGGGCATTCGCAGCCACGGACGAAGAATACGACGCAGCTCCTCGAGTGATACCGCCTTGCCATGCAGCTTCGCTTCAGCCATCTCCACCAGCTCAGCCGAACCCAGCATCGCTATCTGGCATTCGTTGGCAAAACGGTCGATCAGCTCGCGGGTATAAGGACGCTTTACCGTGCCTCGCGTGGCCAGCAAACCCACAATGCCGTTCGCAGTCAGACGCGCGGCAGGCTTTATTGCAGGAACGACGCCCACAACCGGGAACTGGAATTTTTCACGCAGGGCGGGAAGAGAAACGGTGCTCGCCGTATTACAGGCGATGACGGCCAGCGCAAGGGGATAGCGCTTTTGTACCGCGGTGACGATTTCAACGACACGCTCAACAATAAAATCTTCGCTCTTTTCCCCGTACGGGAAAGCGACGTTATCGAAGGCGTAGATGTAATGGAGATCCGGCAGAAGATGCCGAATCTCATCATAGACCGAAAGCCCACCGACGCCGGAATCAAACACCAGCACGGTGGGACGCGGATTAGAAGGTGTAGCTGCCAGACAAGGTGTATTCCCGTCCTGCAGTTTGGTAGCCATAAACTGTCTCGTAATCTTTATCGAACAGATTGGCTATTTTACCACGAACTGTGAGATGTGAGGTGACAGGATACGAAACTGCGACATCCCACAGACTGACACCGCCCATTTTCACGCGTTCTGACGAATAGGTGTCTGGATCAATCGCGACATCATAGCGGGTGCCCAGATAACGGTAGGCAAGGTTCCAGTCGAGATCCCATACCTGCCAGTCAAGCTGGTACTTAACCTGCTGCTTAGAACGACGGGCCAGTACTTCGTTGGTTTTGGCATTACGCGGGTCGACATAATCATAGGAAATCTGATGTCTGACCGGGCCAGTATCGAACTGTGCCGTCGCTTCCACACCTTTAATACGTGCTTCGTCAACGTTGTAGTAACGATACGTATGCGGATCGCTGCTAATAAGATTATCAATGTCATTGCGATAACCGGTGATACGCCAGTTGACCGGTCCCGTCAGGCCTTCAAAGCCCCCTTCCCACTGCTTACTCTCCTCTGGTTTAAGGTCCGGATTACCGTAAGAGGCACTGTGGATCTGGCTCATGGTCGGTGCTTTAAATGCGGTACCGTAGGAGGCAATGACGCGATAGCCCTCCACAAACTCCCACGCTGCGCTGGTTTGCCACGTGCCATGGTTGCCGAAGTTAGAGTTATCGTCATTACGCGCCGCCGCTTCAAGCGTCACGCTGCTGAACTGCTGCATCGCCGAAACAAACACGCCGGTATTGCGTTGCTCGTAACCTTTCTCCAGATAGCCCGTTCCAGCCTGGGTCTTCTGCTTTTGCCAGTCCAGACCTGCGCCAATGTTGCCGTGACCGACTTCTACGGTGTTGAGCCATTGGGTGGTGTACTGCTTCACGTCATCCATGGTGGCGGAATCAGCGTAACGCCCTTTCTTCGGATCATAGTTCTGATCTTTACTGCGACCGTAACCCGCCACCAGCTGTGACTGGAAAATTCCCTGGTTGTAACGCAGACCGGTATCCCAGTTCTGGCTGTAGAGCTGGCGAGTATCAGGTCGTCCATCCACCATAAAGTTGGCGTCGTAGTGATCGTAACCGTCATACGCGGTGCGGTTGTCATAACCAAAGCCACGGAAGAAGCCGCTCACGCTGTCGGTAATCTGCTGTTCCACGGAGCCGTACAGCGATTTACTCATAAAGCCATCGCGGTCAGGCTGGCGCGGCGCATCTTTTGCGGCGATGTCAAAACCCCGGGTATAGGTGTAGTTACCCGCCATGGTGATTTTGGTTTTATCCAGCACCTGCTGGAAAGCGCCATCATAGGTCTGATATCCCTTAGAGCCAACGCCCGCTGAGATTTCTGCACCCGGCTTATCACGTCCGGTAATGATGTTAATCACGCCACCAATCGCGTCGGAGCCATACAGGGCTGAACGCGGACCACGGATGTACTCAATACGCTGAATCAGCGAGGTCGGGATTTGGCTCAGATCGGGAACGTTGCTGATCCCGGCGTTATTCAAAGGAATACCGTCAACCAGCACCAGCACATGGCGAGATTCCGTTCCGCGAATAAAAGTCGAAGAGTTCGAGCCCATTCCACCGCTTTGCGCGATATCCACGCCAGGCAGACGTGACATGATTTCCACCACGCTCTTTGCCTGCCAGCGCTCAATGTCTTCACGCGTCACGACGGACGTCGGTGCCAGAACAGTTTTTGCCGGTTGTTCAAAACGATTTGCCGTCACCACCAACGAGTCGGCGCTGTCCTGCGCCCAGCCCGAAAATGCCGTGACGGACAACGCCGTCAACAGCGATACTTTTTTAATCATTGTTAAAGCATCCACAATATAAGAAGGATGCCGCAGGCCTCATCGATAGCACGCGATGATGAAACCAAATGCGACGTGATCCCGGCAGGTCTTCGGGCTAGGTGGCTATATAAGGATGAAGACTTCCCATTTACACAGTGTCTACAACGCTCATCCCGCCAGTCTTTACCGCTGCGCGTCAGCTCCAGATTTACACTGGATTCCCTTTTCACTCTCAGGAGACCGGAAACAGAATGCTACAATTAGACACGTATGGATGTCCAGACAGCTATTGGCCATTAAATCTGGACATCCCCTGAACAATGCCTACAATCGCCGCGTAATTCTTTATCACTCAGGACGCATCATGACCCCAGAACACCTCCCGACAGAACAGTACGACGCGCAGCTGGCAGAGAAAGTTGTCCGCCTGCAAAGTATGATGACGCCTTTCAACGCGCCCGTTCCCGAGGTGTTCCGCTCTCCTGTCAGCCACTACCGCATGCGTGCCGAGTTCCGCATCTGGCACGACGGTGACGACCTGTACCACATCATTTTCGATCAGCAGACAAAATCCCGTATCCGCGTGGACAGCTTTCCGGCGGCGAGCGAGCTCATTAACCAGTTAATGACGCTGATAATGGACGGTGTGCGTAACAATCCGGTACTGCGTAACAAGCTTTTCCAGATTGACTACCTGACCACGCAAAGCAATCAGGCGATTGTCTCCCTGCTGTACCACAAAGCCCTGAACGACGAGTGGCGCGAGCAGGCAGAAGCGCTGCGCGATGCGCTGCGCGCGCAGAACATCAACGTTCACCTGATTGGCCGCGCGACCAAAACCAAAATCATGCTGGATCAGGACTACATCGACGAGCGCCTGCCGGTAGCGGGTAGAGAGATGGTTTACCGTCAGGTCGAGAACAGCTTCACCCAGCCGAACGCCGCGATGAACGTGCAGATGCTGGAGTGGGCGCTGAAGGCGACGGAAGGGTCAACGGGCGATCTGCTTGAGCTCTACTGCGGTAACGGCAACTTCTCGCTGGCGCTGGCGCGTAACTTCGATCGCGTGCTGGCAACGGAAATCGCCAAGCCGTCGGTGGCCGCCGCGCAGTACAACATTGCCGCTAACCATATCGACAACGTGCAGATCATTCGCATGGCCGCTGAAGAGTTTACCCAGGCCATGAACGGCGTTCGCCAGTTTAACCGCCTGGAAGGGATCGATCTGAAGAGCTACCAGTGTGAGACGATTTTTGTCGACCCGCCGCGCAGTGGCCTGGACAGCGAAACAGAGAAGATGGTGCAGGCGTACCCGCGTATTTTGTACATCTCCTGTAACCCAGAGACGTTGTGCAAGAATCTCGAAACATTAGGCCAGACGCACAGTATTGAACGTCTGGCGCTGTTCGATCAGTTCCCGTATACGCACCATATGGAGTGCGGTGTACTCCTCACGGCGAAGTAATGTGGCCTTGTAGGGCAGGTAAGCGAAGTGCCACCTGCCAAAAAAGCCGGATGACGCTTCGCTTATCCGGCCTACAATGACAAAACCCTTTACTCTGGTAACTGGCTCTTACGGCTACGCATGCGCGAGCCAATCCAGAACACCAGCGCCACAGACAGTACCGCAGGGAAGAAGTTAGAGCCGATATCCGGATATTCCGCGCGAACCACGGTGCTGTACAGCAATACGCCCAGAATAAAGCAGGCGGCGGCCAGCCCCGGTAACCCCACCGGCATGGTGCGGTTCAGGTAACGTTGATGCAGGCAGTACACCGTCAGCACCAGCGCAATAAGCGGGAAAATCGAAAACGGCACGATTGAGCTAAAAATAGCGGCAAACGTACCATTAATGGATAAGCCAGCGATCAATGCCAGCAACAGCGTCCCTTTATCCTGACCTGACTGTTTCATTACTCACCTTCACTCTTCGGTTTGATGTGCCAGTTTCTCTTGTTCACGGCGATACCAGTAGTACGCGCCTTTGGAGATCATCCTGAGCTGTAATACCAGTCGCTCTTCGAGCTGCTTGCGTTGTTCAATGCTGACATCCAGCGCTTCGGCACCCGCGCTGAATACAATCGTCACCATCGCCTCGGCCTGTGCTTCAGTAAACGCACGCGGCATATGGTTTTCGAGTTCAAGATAGTCGGCAAGTTCCGCGATGAAGTGCTGAATTTCGCGCGCGACGGCGGCACGAAACGCTGCCGATGTGCCCGAACGCTCGCGCAGAAGCAGACGAAACGCGTTGGGATTGTTGCCGATAAATTCCATAAAGGTCGATACGGAGGTGCGGATCACGCTGCCCCCTTTGGCGATACGCTGACGCGCCTGGCGCATCAGCTGACGCAGCATCAGGCCGCTCTCGTCGACCATGGTCAGGCCCAGTTCATCCACATCACGGAAGTGACGATAGAAGGACGTTGGCGCAATCCCGGCCTCGCGTGCGACTTCGCGCAGGCTCAAACTGGCAAAACTCCGCTCGGCACTCAGTTGACTGAATGCGGCTTCCACCAGCGAACGCCGGGTTTTCTCTTTTTGTTGTGCTCTTACGCCCATCACGATAGTTGAATCCTTCCAAAGGCCTGATGGCACTATACCAGAGAATAAAATTAATCTGTTTGCCTGGCTTTGTGAATGATTGTTTACGTGCGGTTTGTGCTCCACTGCCGGAAAAAAGCACAACGATAATTGGGTTACTCTGGCAATGATGTTATGATTCTGTTGCTTTTATGTATAAGAACAGGTAAGCCTTGCCATGCCACATTCCTACGATTACGACGCAATAGTTATTGGTTCCGGCCCCGGCGGCGAAGGCGCTGCTATGGGTCTGGTGAAACAGGGAGCCAGAGTAGCGGTCATCGAGCGCTACCATAATGTCGGCGGCGGTTGCACCCACTGGGGCACCATCCCTTCGAAAGCCCTCCGCCACGCCGTTAGCCGCATTATCGAATTTAACCAGAACCCTCTTTACAGCGACCATTCCCGACTTCTTCGTTCATCTTTTGCCGACATCCTGAATCACGCGGATACCGTCATTAACCAGCAGACGCGTATGCGTCAGGGGTTTTATGAGCGTAACCACTGCGAAATTTTGCAGGGCAACGCGCATTTTGTGGATGAACACACTCTGGCACTCGAATGCCACGACGGGTCGGTTGAAACCATCACGGCTGAAAAATTTGTAATTGCCTGCGGCTCACGTCCTTACCATCCGGCCGACGTGGACTTCTCGCACCCGCGCGTCTACGACAGCGATTCGATTCTGAGCCTGCACCATGAACCCCGCCACGTCATTATCTATGGCGCAGGGGTCATCGGCTGCGAATATGCGTCGATCTTCCGCGGAATGGACGTCAAAGTTGACCTGATCAACACCCGCGACCGCCTGCTGGCGTTCCTCGATCAGGAGATGTCAGATTCGCTCTCCTACCACTTCTGGAACAGCGGCGTGGTCATTCGACACAACGAAGAGTACGAGAAGATCGAAGGCTGTGACGACGGGGTGATCATGCACCTGAAGTCCGGCAAGAAGCTGAAAGCGGACTGCCTGCTGTACGCCAACGGCCGTACCGGCAATACCGATTCCCTGCAGCTGGAAAATATCGGGCTTGAAACCGACAGCCGCGGTCAGCTGAAGGTCAACAGCATGTATCAGACCGCCCTGCCGCACGTTTACGCGGTCGGCGACGTGATTGGCTATCCAAGCCTGGCCTCAGCCGCTTACGACCAGGGACGCATTGCGGCTCAGGCGCTGGTGAAAGGCGAAGCGACGGCGCATCTGATTGAAGATATCCCGACGGGCATCTACACCATCCCGGAAATCAGTTCCGTAGGGAAAACCGAGCAGCAGCTGACGTCAATGAAGGTGCCTTACGAGGTGGGTCGTGCGCAGTTTAAACATCTGGCGCGGGCGCAAATCGTGGGGATGAGCGTGGGTACGCTGAAGATCCTGTTCCACCGCGAGACGAAAGAGATCCTCGGGATTCACTGCTTTGGTGAACGCGCCGCGGAAATCATTCATATCGGCCAGGCCATCATGGAGCAGAAAGGTGGTGGTAACACCATTGAGTACTTCGTTAACACCACCTTTAACTACCCGACCATGGCGGAAGCCTATCGGGTCGCGGCACTAAACGGCCTGAACCGCCTGTTTTAACGCGCTGTCGAAATGGCCATCCATCGAACCACGGATGGCCTCTGCCAGCTGCTCATAGCGGCTGCGCAGCGGTGAACCCGGACGATATACCAGGCCGATAGTGCGACGCGGCTCCGGCTTGATGCACGGCAAATAGACCACGCCATCACGCTTACGCTCGCGCGGCACGGCCAGCGCAGGCAGCAGCGTTATACCGCTTCCCGCCGCGACCATGTTACGCAGCGTTTCCAGGCTGGTTGCGCGGAAATGGGTATCCTCATCCGCACCCGCTTCGAAGCAGAAGCCCATCGCCTGGTCGCGCAGGCAGTGGCCATCTTCCAGCATCAGCAGCTTTTCACCCGCCAGATCGGCCATCGGCACGCGATCGCGGTTCGCCCACGGGTGATCTTCATAGATCGCCAGCATCATCGGCTCATCGAACAGCGGCACTTCAATAAAGGCCTCACTCTCTTTTACCAGTGCCAGAATGGCGCAGTCGAGCTTGCCGCTGTCCAGCTGTGCCAGCAGCTGATGGGTTTGCGCTTCGTGCAGGTACATTTCGAGTTTCGGAAACGTCTGGTGCAGCATCGGAATGATGTGCGGCAACAGGTACGGGCCAACGGTTGGGATCAGGCCAATATGCAGCGGGCCGGACATCGCCTCCCCCTGCTGGCTTGCCATTTCCTTGAGCACTTTGACCTCGCGCAGCACGGTGCGCGCCTGATCCACCAGCAGAAGACCTGCCTGTGTGAACAGAACCTTACGACTGGTGCGCTCAAGCAGCATCACGCCCAGCTCGTCTTCCAGCTTACGGATCTGGCCACTCAGCGTGGGCTGGCTGACGTGACAGGAATCTGCCGCGCGGCGAAAGTGACGATGCTCGGCTAACGCTACCAGGTATTCAAGATCACGAATATTCATTATTCATCCTCCGTCGCCACGATAGTTCATGGCGATAGATAGCATAGCAACGAACGATTATCCCTATCAAGCATTCTGTTGAATAATACACCACATAGACGAGGCGGCACGTGTTTGACCCTTGACGTCCCCGCACCGTCAGCGAGTTTCTCTAAAAACTCGAACAACTAAAGCCAACGTGAACTTTTGCGGACCCCGTGGTCCGCTTTTTTTTTGCGTAAAAAAAAAGCCCAGCGCTAAGCCAGGCTCCGTTTTTCTCCCTCTCCCTGTGGGAGAGGGCCGGGGTGAGGGCACCAGCCCGCACGGTTCAAACCAGCCGGTTTTTCGCATCCGCAATCGCCTGCGCCACCTGCTTCGGCGACACGCCGCCTTTCGCGGCACGCTTGTCCAGACAAGACTGCAGCGCCAGAATCGGATACACATCATCCCCGATAACCGCGCTGAACTTCTGCAGATCGGCCAGCGCCAGATCCTCCAGCGGTTTACCCTGACGAATGGCTTCCACAACCGCTTCACCGACAATATGGTGCGCTTCACGGAACGGTACGCCCTTCGCCACCAGATAATCCGCCAGTTCGGTAGAGTTCGCATAGCCCTGCTGCGCCGCTTCCTGGCAGCGCGGACGTTTCACCTGAATGCCGTCCAGCACCAGCGCGCCCATGTGCAGACAGTCCAGCCAGGTGTCGAGCGCGTCGAACAGCCCCTCTTTGTCTTCCTGCATGTCTTTGTTGTACGCCAGCGGCAGCCCTTTCAGGGTCATCATCATGCCGGTCAGCGCACCCTGCACGCGGCCACATTTGCCGCGGATCAGCTCGAGCGCGTCCGGGTTTTTCTTCTGCGGCATCAGGGATGAACCTGAGGTCACGCGGTCGGACAGCTCGACGAAGCCCGCTTCGCCGGAGTTAAAGAAGATCAGGTCTTCGGCAAAGCGCGAGAGGTGAACCATCCCGATAGACGCATTGGAGAGCAGCTCCAGCACGTGGTCGCGGTCGGACACGCTGTCCAGGCTGTTACGGGTGGCGGAGGCAAAGCCCAGCCAGCCTGCCAGCTGTTCACGGTCGATTTCATACGCCGTACCCGCCAGCGCGCCGCTGCCCAGCGGGCTGACGTCCAGACGTTTCAGGGTATCCTGCAGACGGCTTTCGTCACGCGCCAGCATCTCAACGTAGGCCAGACACCAGTGCGCAAAGGTCACCGGCTGGGCGCGCTGCAGGTGGGTATAACCCGGCATCACCGCGTCCTGGTTGTTCTGCGCGGTTTCCACCAGCGCGCTCTGCAGCTGACGGTTGGCCGCCAGCAGTTCGCCGACGGTATCTTTACACCACAGCTTCAGGTCGGTGGCGACCTGGTCGTTACGGCTGCGGCCGGTATGCAGCTTTTTACCCAGCTGGCCGACCTTGTCGATCAGTTTGCCTTCCACCCAGCTGTGAATATCTTCGGCATCGCTCTGCAGGATTTGCTGCGGATCCAGACGCACCTCTTCCAGCAGATTGTTCAGCGCTTCTTCCAGCTGTAATTGTTCGTCTGCGGTCAGTACGCCTACCGTTACCAGCGCTTTGGACCAGGCCACAGAGCCGACAATATCCTGTTCGGCCAGGCGGTAGTCGAAGCGCAAAGAGTCGTTGAACTGTTTGAACCGCTGATCCGCTGCCTGTGTAAAACGCCCACCCCAAAGTGCCATAACATGCTTCCTTAATATCTTTGAATTTCATTGCCCGGTGGCGCTGCGCTTACCGGGCCTACAAAACATTAAATCGATTACGCTAAAATACGCGTGCCAATCGGCGTGCCGTTAAACAGCGCCGGGAGCTGCTCCGCGTGGCGCCAGGAGGCGATATCCACCGGGCGGCCCAGCGTGCGTGCCGCATCCAGCGCGGCGTTCACTTTGACGATCATGCCGTCGGTAATAATGCCCTGCGCAATCAGCTGCTCGGCTTTCTCAGCCGTCATTTCCGCAATGCGCTGGCCTTTGCCGTCCAGAATGCCGCTCACGTCGGAGAGCAGGATCAGGTCCGCACCCAGCGTTGCCGCCAGCGCGGTCGCCGCCTGGTCAGCGTTAACGTTCATCAGCTCGCCCTCTTCGGTCACGCCGATGGAGCTCACCACCGGCAGGAAACCGCCTTCCAGCAGCGTGTTAATCAGCTTAGGCGAACCTGGCTGCGCCAGTCCAACGTGGCCGAGCTCTTCGTCGAGCTGGGTCACTTTTACGCTGTCGCCATCGCCCAGATAGAGGCCCACGGACGCGATATGGTGTTTCTTCGCCCACGCCAGCAGCGTTTTGTTCGCCGTACCCGCCAGCGCGCCGGTAATGATGTCAATCTGGTCAGCAGGCGTCACGCGCAGGCCGTTCTTCTTTTTCACCGGCAGGTTGAGCCCTTTCATCAGCTCATCCACCACGCAGCCACCGCCGTGCACAATCACCAGCGGACGTTGATGTGATTCGCGATAGTTCACCAGCGCGGTAAACAGACGCTCCAGCGCTTCTTCGCTGTCCAGCAGTACACCACCGAGTTTGATAATTAATGGGTTCATCATCACACCTTAAATAAGAGCCTGCGTTTCCGGGAAACCGAAACGAATATTTGCACACTGCATTGCCTGTGCGGCAGCGCCTTTCAGTAAGTTATCTTCTGCGGCCACCACGATGAGATGCTCACCCTGAACGGCAAAGCCGATATCGCAGAACGGCAGACCGACCACGTTTTTCAGCGCCGGCACGCCTTTGTCGTACAGGCGCACCAGCGGTTTATCCGCATACGCCTGCGTGAAGACCTCGCTCACCTGCTCTTTGGTCACGCCCGGTTTCAGGCGGCAGGTGATGGTTTCGAGGATCCCACGCGGGAAGCTGCCCAGGTGCGGGGTGAAAATGACGTCCGCGCCCAGATGCGTCGTGATTTCAGGGTGATGACGGTGATTAAACACGCCATACGGCTGAAGGCTCACTTCGCAGAAGCTGTTGGAGATCGCCGCCTTGCGTCCTGCACCGCTCACGCCGCTGGTGGCGTTGATCACCGGCCACTGGTTCAGATCCAGCAGACCCGCGTCGATCAGCGGCTTCAGGGAAAGCTGCGCCGCCGTCGGGTAGCAGCCCGGAACGGCAATCAGGTCCGCTTCTTTCAGTTTATCTGCGCTCCACTCCGCCAGACCGTACACCGCTTTTTCAAGCAGATCAGGGTGCTGATGGGTGAAACCGTAATATTTTTCGTAGAACGCGCCGTCGTTAACGCGGAACGCGCCGGAGAGGTCGAAGACCACGCAGCCGGCCGCCAGAAACTGCGGCGCCAGGTCGTGGCTGACCTCATGCGCGGTGGCTAAAAACACCACGTCGACGCCGTCGGTAAACTCGCTGATGTCAGACATGGGCTGTAGCGGCAGATCGACCAGGCCCTTAAGCTGCGGATGCAAATCGGAAATTAACTTTCCTGCATCATTGCTTTGCGCTGACACGGTCAAAGCGGTTATGGTCATATGTGGATGGCGATTCACGTAGCTTACAAGCTCTGCGCCCGCATAACCGCTAGCGCCTACAATCAGCGTATTCAACATCGGGTTCCTTTATGCTCAACGTTAATGTATTTTTATTCACATTTATTGCATGAATATTGATACTATCACGACCTAAGGTGTGTCAACAATGAAAATGAACTTACCGCCATTTATCGAGATCTACCGCGCCCTGATTGCCACACCGTCTATCAGCGCAACGGAAGAAGCGCTGGATCAGAGCAATGAGTCTTTAATCAATCTGCTGGCGGGTTGGTTTAGCGATCTTGGGTTTAACGTTGAGGTTCAGCCCGTCCCCGGCACTCGCCACAAATTTAACCTGCTCGCCAGCACCGGAACCGGTGCGGGCGGCCTGCTGCTGGCCGGTCATACCGACACCGTGCCGTTTGATGATGGCCGCTGGACGCGCGATCCGTTCACCCTGACCGAGCACGACAACAAGCTCTACGGTCTGGGCACCGCCGACATGAAAGGCTTCTTCGCCTTTATCCTCGACGCGCTGCGTGATGTGGACGTGACGAAGCTGAAAAAACCGCTCTACATTCTGGCGACCGCTGATGAAGAGACCAGCATGGCGGGCGCGCGCTACTTCTCTGAAAACACCTCGATTCGCCCGGATTGCGCCATTATCGGTGAGCCAACGTCGCTGCAACCGATCCGCGCGCACAAAGGCCATATTTCTACCGCCGTGCGCGTGCTGGGCCAGTCCGGCCACTCCAGCGATCCGGCGCGCGGCGTGAACGCCATCGAGCTGATGCATGACGCCATCGGCCGCATCATGACCCTGCGCGACGATCTGAAAGAACGCTATCACTACGAGGCGTTCACCGTGCCGTATCCGACCCTGAACCTCGGCAGCCTGCACGGGGGTGATGCCTCCAACCGTATCTGTGCCTGCTGCGAACTGCATATGGATATCCGCCCGCTGCCGGGCATGACCCTGAGCGATCTCGACGGCCTGCTGAATGAAGCGCTGGCACCGGTGAGCGAACGCTGGCCGGGCCGCCTGACGGTCTCCGAACTGCATCCGCCGATCCCGGGTTATGAATGCCCGCCGGACCATCAGTTGGTTGAAGTTGTGGAAAAACTGCTCGGTGAGAAAACCGACGTGGTGAACTACTGCACCGAAGCGCCGTTTATTCAGACGCTTTGCCCTACCCTGGTCCTTGGCCCTGGCTCCATCAACCAGGCGCACCAGCCGGATGAATATCTGGAAACCCGCTTTATCAAACCCACCCGCGAACTGATTACCCAGGTTGTGCATCACTTCTGCTGGCATTAAAACCGCACCGAAGAGTCCCCTCTCCCTGTGGGAGAGGGTTAGGGTGAGGGCAACAAATCGCATGATCTCCGTCACATTCCCATAAGCATCTCTTATCTGACGCAATGCGAATTAAATTTCGTAAATTGCCCGCATTTATTCGTTTGCTGAACCGTTTTCGCAGCAATTGACGACGGGGGTTTTACGTGGCTTTATAAAGGGAGATGACAAAATAATGTCCAGAAGATTTTCGCCTGGGCATAAACAAAAATGATGGGGTGACTGGGTTTTTATGAACGAACAATATTCCGCGTTGCGTAGTAATGTCAGTATGCTCGGCAAAGTGCTTGGAGATACCATCAAAGATGCGTTGGGGGAGAACATCCTCGACCGCGTTGAAACCATCCGCAAGCTGTCTAAATCTTCCCGCGCCGGTAACGAGGCCAGTCGTCAGGAGCTGCTCACCACCTTGCAGAACCTCTCTAACGATGAGCTGCTGCCCGTTGCACGCGCATTCAGCCAGTTCCTGAACCTGGCCAACACCGCTGAGCAATACCACAGCATTTCGCCAAACGGCGAAGCGGCCAGCAACCCGGAAGTCATTGCCCGCACCCTTCGTAAACTGAAAGACCAGCCAGACCTCAACGAAGCCACCATCAAAAAAGCGGTGGAGTCGCTTTCGCTGGAGTTGGTGCTGACCGCACACCCAACCGAAATTACCCGTCGCACCCTGATCCACAAAATGGTGGAAGTGAACAACTGCCTCAAGCAGCTGGATAACAAAGACATTGCCGACTACGAACGCAACCAGCTGATGCGCCGTCTGCGCCAGCTGATTGCCCAGTCCTGGCACACCGATGAAATTCGTAAGCATCGCCCAAGCCCGGTCGACGAAGCCAAATGGGGCTTTGCGGTGGTGGAAAACAGCCTGTGGGAAGGGGTGCCTAACTACCTGCGCGAGCTGAACGAACAGCTGGAAGAGAACCTCGGCTACCGCCTGCCGGTCGATTTCGTGCCGGTGCGCTTCACCTCCTGGATGGGCGGTGACCGCGACGGCAACCCGAACGTGACCGCGGAAATCACCCGCCACGTCCTGCTGCTGAGCCGCTGGAAAGCGACCGATCTGTTCCTGAAAGATATTCAGGTATTGATCTCCGAGCTGTCGATGGTTGAAGCAACGCCGGAACTGCGCGCGCTCGCCGGCGAAGAAGGCGCCAGCGAGCCGTACCGTTTCCTGATGAAAAAGCTGCGTGGTCAGCTGATGGCCACTCAGGCCTGGCTGGAAGCGCGCCTGAAAGGCCAGCGCCTGCCAAAACCAGAAGGCCTGCTCAGCCAGAACGAACAGCTCTGGGAGCCGCTTTACGCCTGTTATAAATCACTGCAGGCCTGCGGGATGGGTATCATCGCTAACGGCGAACTGCTCGACACCCTGCGTCGCGTGAAGTGTTTCGGCGTGCCGCTGGTGCGTATCGACGTACGTCAGGAAAGTACCCGTCATACCGAAGCCCTGGGCGAGCTGACCCGCTATCTCGGCATCGGCGATTATGAAAGCTGGTCCGAAGCTGACAAGCAGGCGTTCCTGATCCGCGAGCTGAACTCGAAGCGCCCTCTGCTGCCTCGCAACTGGGAGCCAAGCAACGAAACCCGCGAAGTGCTCAACACCTGTAAAGCGATCGTTGATGCGCCGAAAGGATCGGTGGCCGCCTATGTGATCTCCATGGCGAAGACCCCGTCCGACGTGCTTGGCGTTCACCTTCTGCTGAAAGAAGCGGGAATCGACTACGCCCTGCCGGTCGCCCCGCTGTTTGAGACCCTCGACGACCTGAACAATGCCAACGACGTCATGAGCCAGCTGTTGAACATCGACTGGTACCGCGGCTTTATTCAGGGCAAGCAGATGGTGATGATCGGCTATTCCGACTCCGCGAAAGACGCGGGCGTGATGGCGGCATCCTGGGCGCAGTATCAGGCGCAGGACGCACTGATCAAAACCTGCGAGAAAGCCGGTATTGAACTGACCCTTTTCCACGGACGCGGTGGCTCAATTGGCCGTGGCGGCGCACCGGCGCACGCGGCGCTGCTGTCACAGCCGCCGGGAAGCCTGAAAGGCGGCCTGCGCGTCACCGAGCAGGGCGAGATGATCCGCTTCAAATACGGCCTGCCGGAAGTGACTATCAGCAGCCTGTCGCTCTATACCAGCGCGATCCTGGAAGCCAACCTGCTGCCACCGCCGGAGCCGAAAGCCTCCTGGTGCCATATCATGGACGAGCTGTCGGCTATCTCCTGCGATCTGTACCGCGGCTACGTGCGTGAAAACAAAGATTTCGTCCCTTACTTCCGCTCAGCCACCCCTGAGCAGGAGCTGGGTAAACTGCCGCTGGGCTCACGTCCTGCGAAGCGTCGCCCAACCGGTGGCGTAGAGTCTCTGCGCGCGATCCCGTGGATCTTTGCCTGGACGCAGAACCGCCTGATGCTGCCCGCCTGGCTGGGTGCCGGTGCTGCGCTGCAAAAAGTGGTGGAAGACGGCAAACAGAACGAGCTGGAAACCATGTGCCGCGACTGGCCATTCTTCTCTACCCGTCTGGGAATGCTGGAGATGGTCTTCTCGAAAGCTGACCTGTGGCTGGCGGAATACTACGACCAGCGTCTGGTGAAACCTGAACTGTGGGCGCTGGGTAAAGAGCTGCGCGAACTGCTGGAAGGCGACATCAAAGTGGTGCTGGACATCGCCAACGACTCACATCTGATGGCGGACCTGCCGTGGATTGCCGAGTCTATTCAGCTGCGTAACATTTACACCGACCCGCTGAACGTCCTGCAGGCAGAGCTGCTGCACCGTTCGCGTCTGGCGGAAGAAGAAGGGAAAGAACCGGATCCGCGCGTTGAACAGGCGCTGATGGTGACGATTGCGGGCGTTGCGGCGGGTATGCGTAACACCGGCTAATGCTTTATGCCCGGCGGCGCTGCGCTTGCACGGGCCTACGTTAAGTAGGCCGGGTAAGCGTTAGCGCCACCCGGCAATACCCTGGTATCCACCATGCACCACGACATTACCCGCATCCTGACGGACCTGATCAACAGCACAACGCCGCTGCGTCAGGTGCATTTTGCAAACCCAGCGATCTCCGCCCCCGAACTTGCCTTGCAGGTCGATTTTCCGCGTCTGGAGATTGTGATCGAAGGTTCGATGAAAGACCTTGCTGCCTGCATTTTACAGCAGGGTGATGTTTTATACGTCCCGGCTGGCGGCTGGAATAATCCACAATGGCAAGCCCCCGCAACAACGCTGAGCATCCTGTTTGGCAAACAGCAGCTTGGGTTTAGCCTCCTGCACTGGGACGGTGTAGACGTTCGTAACCTGGCGAAGCAGCACGTTGCCCGCCGCGGTCCGCGCATTGGCTCGCTTCTCTTACAGACGCTCCATGAAATGCAGATGCAACCGCACGAGCAGCAAACCGCGCGGCTGATTATCGCCAGCCTGCTTAGCCACTGCGTCGACCTGCTGGGGAGTCAGATCCAAACCGCCTCCCGCAGTCAGGCTCTGTTTGAAGCGATTCGGGTCTATATTGACGAACACTTCGCCACTCCGCTTACCCGGGAATCCGTCGCGCAGGCGTTTTATATCTCCCCAAACTACCTGTCGCATCTGTTCCAGAAAACGGGCGCAGTGGGTTTCAATGAATACCTGACGCATACACGGCTTGAACACGCGCGCCAGCTGTTGAAAGGGTATGATTTAAAAGTGAAAGAGGTGGCGCATGCCTGCGGATTTGTCGACAGCAACTATTTCTGCCGGTTATTTCGCAAGAACACGGAGCGTTCGCCGTCAGAATACCGCCGCCAGTATCACAGCCAGCTCACCGGAAAGGCAGCTAGTCCAGAATGACCTGAGTATGCTGCGGAGCGGATAGCATTTTACGCACCGCTCCCATCACCTTTTGGGGATCACGTAAAAAGGCGTTAATACCGCACTTCACGTAGCGCGTATGCTCGAAACGTTCACTGCCCGCCAGTTCGATATCAGTAATGAGCAATACGACATCGGCACGCCGGATGTCCTCTTCCGTAAGCTCGCTCTCAACGCCCAGCGCTCCCTGCGTCTCGATGTTAACGCTCCACTTCTCCTGCTGGCAGAGCTTTTCCAGCCGTTCGGCAGCCATATAGGTATGTGCGACGCCACTGACGCACGCGGTCACCGCCACCAGATGACGTCCCGCTATCACTGTCATGTTCAGCCTCCCAGGGTAACATTGAAACCTTCGAGCTCGGCCAGTAGACGCATCGCTGACACCTCATCTTCTGTCGGCGGGCTCGCTTGCCGCATTCCCCACTTCTGCCCCAGCAGGCGGTATTTTGGCTCCCCATACTGATGGAAGGGCAATAAATGCAGCTGCCGTATTCCTGAAGGTAGCAGGAAAGCCAGCACGCGCGCCATGTTCGTTTCGTTAAGCGTATAGCCAGGAATAAGCGGGACGCGGGGAATCACGTTTATCCCGTCAGCCACCAGCTGACGGAAATTATCCAGTACTCTGGGAAGATTCATTGCCACAATTGATTGGGCCAGCGCCGTGTCCATGATCTTCAAATCAAACAGCACTTCATCACACTGGCGCGCCAGCGGCATTAGTCGGGACAACGGCGCATCGCCTGCCGTTTCGATGGCCGTATGCACGCCGAAACGACGCAACCTCTGTAGAAACTTTGTCGCGAAAGGCGCCTGCAGCAACACTTCCCCGCCCGAAAGCGTCACCCCGCCTCCCGAGGAACGAAAGAAGACATCGTCTTTCATTACCTCGTTTTCCAGCTCATCCAGGGTCACATCTCTTCCGATATGCCCGAAGGCACCGGACGGACATTCATCTGCGTCCCGCAGGCAGGGAACACAGTGCAGGCATTTACTTTCCCGACGCACCGTTTCGATTTTCGGCGAGATCGACTCCGGATTCGCGCACCACGGACAGCGGTGAGGGCAGCCTTTAAAAAAAACTACCGTGCGGATGCCGCGTCCGTCATTTAATGAGTAGCGCTGGATATTGAAAATACGCGCCACGTCGACGCGCGTTTCAACCACGTCACAGCTGATGCGCTGTGCGGCGGATAATGTCATCCTGGATCTCCTTCGATAGCTCAACAAAGAAGGCGCTGTAGCCTGCAACGCGTACCACCAGCCCGGCAAAATCCTGCGGACGCTGTTGCGCTTCACGCAGTGT
Organism: Enterobacter sp. PL_is379; assembly: GCF_055817355.1. NCBI lineage: Bacteria > Pseudomonadati > Pseudomonadota > Gammaproteobacteria > Enterobacterales > Enterobacteriaceae > Enterobacter > Enterobacter sp. PL_is379. The sequence goes on along the minus strand of NZ_JBVPGT010000021.1, from coordinate 81,323 downwards.
TTCCGCATTCACCACGTTGAACTGGATATGCTGCAACTTAAGCTGGGTGAAGGCGCGAAGGAAATCCGCCAGCTTTTGCAGCCCGGCATCGCCTTCCAGCGTCGCAGGGGTGAATTTAACGTTTAGCAGCGTGCCGTTAGATAACAGATAGTTATCCAGCTTACTTACCGATTTCAGTACCGCCGTCGGGCCCTGCATATCTTGTCCAAGCATCGGCGAAAGCCCACCGTCTGCCAGTTGTTCCCCGGCAAAACGGCCATCGGGCGTTGCCCCCACCACCGCCCCCAGCGGCACGTGTGCCGATACGGTATAAGAACCCGGGGTGAACTGCCCGCCGCGCGGGTTGCGGTATTTTTCGACCTCTTTACAGTAGTGGCGCAGCAGTTCAGCGCTGATGTTGTCGACATCATCGATATCATTGCCGTATTTTTCGAAGCGATTGATCAACCGGGCGCGGATTTTTTTGCCCTCAGGCGTGGCAAAGTTAGCGTTTAACACGGCTAACAGCGCGTCAAAACTTAAGCGCTGCTGTTCAAAGACCAGCCCTTTCAGGGCGTGCAGCGAGTCGCTCAAATTCGCTATCCCGATGCCCTGCACGCCGGAAAAGTTATAGCGCGCGCCACCGTCGGTGATGTCTTTCCCTGATGCTAAGCAATCGCTGATAAAAGAAGAGAGCAATGGCACCGGAGCCCAGTCACGATGGCCGATATCGCAGATATTGCTCCCCTCAACCATCAGCGCAATGTAGTGATTAATTTTGGCGCGAATATGCTCCAGCAAGCCTTCATAACTCAGCGCTACGTTGCCTTCGTTCTCCTGCATCGCGATTTCCATCACCTTCAGCAGGTTAAACATCGCGATATCGTGCAGACCGTAGGTTTTACCCGGAATTGACAGCTCTACACAGCCAACCACCGCGTAGTCGCGCGCATCTTCCAGCGACACTCCCCTGTTGAGGAAGGCAGGCACCACCACTTCATCGTTAAAGATCTGCGGGATGCCGGTACCCAGGCGGATCGTTTCCGCCGTTTTAAGCAGGAATGCCCGGTCGATGAGTTCGTTAACCCGCACGCCGAGGTTCGGTTGAGGAAGCTGAACGCTCTGGTAAGCATCCAGACACAGGAAGGAGAGCACGTTAACCGCGCTACGCCCGCTCTCCGTCAGGCCGCCCAATAGTGCGGTATACCCGGTCGGGAACCCGGCAAAATAGCGGGCGCTGCTGGTGGAGCGTAAAAGCACCACGTCATTGCACTTCACCCACAGCGATTCCAGAATCTCTTTCAGGAACGCGGGTTCTTCGCCCTGTGAGAGCGAGGCCTGATAAAAGGGCAGCATGTACTGGTCAAAGCGCCCGATGGAGAGCGAGCTGGCGTTAGATTCATACTGCAAAATGACGTTCATGTACCAGAAGAGCTGACACGCCTGCCAGAACGTTTGCGGCTTATGCTGCGCGTTGTGGCGCGAGATTTCTGCCATCTTCCGTAATTCTTCACGCCGTGAAGCTTCATCACAGACGGTAGCAAGGGTTTCAGCCAGCGCGGCGTAGCGCAGAATATGACGCTGGGACGCTTCAAGCAGAATCAGCGCGGCGGCATAGAACGTGTTCTGCGCATCGCGGGCGCAGTGTTCGCGCAATTCCTCCACCAGCACACCCAGGCCGTTATTGAGCAGGCGCGGATAATCAATAATGATATGCCCCTGCCCTTTGTCCGTTTGGTTGACGCTGAAAATTTGCGTCCCCACAGCGGCTTTCACCTCATCCGTCATCTGGCTGTTAATGAAATCCTTCATCGACCGTTTTTCCCAGTAGGGATACAGCACGTCACGGTAGATCTGCTTATCCTCATCGCTGATTTCAAAGCGATCCTGCGGACGCCTGGCAAACTGGTCCAGCTCCTTAAGCAGCCAGTAGGGATCCATCTCAGGAGACATAATGCCCGCACGCGGTTTAACGGTCCGGTTTCCGGCAATCAGTTCCTCATCACGAATCGCGATGTTCACATGGTCAAGAATGTACGCCGTGGCTTTTGCACGCCTGAGGATAACCGGCTCGCCCTCCGTCTGCTTATGGCTGGCGGTATAGAGCAAAGCACGCTCAAGCGAGATTTCACGAGGGCTGGCAAAAAGTGCGTCTTTCAAACGCTGGGTACGATTCGTCATGAGGGAACTCCTGTAACGGAAAACGAGCCCGCCCCGAAGGGCGGGAGAGCGTCAGGCGGTTTGCGCCAGGTGGGCATCAATTTTGTTCATGATGGCGTCAGCGCGTTTCACCGCGTCGCTGATGTTGACGCGCACGATGGTTTTCCCGGTAAAACGTTCTTCGAACTTAATGCCAATATCTTTGGTCAGGATCACCATATCCGCTGCGGCGATGTCCTCAGCATTCAGTTCGTTCTCAAGACCAATCGACCCCTGCGTTTCAACCTTCACTTCCCAGCCTTTGGCTTTAGCGGCGCTTTCCAGCGCTTCGGCCGCCATGTAGGTATGGGCAACACCTGACGGGCATGCTGTTACTGCGATAATTCGGGCCATGTTCTCTTCCTCACTCAGTTAATTTCGAAATCCAGATCCAGGTCGTCCTCTTTTTCATCGACCTGTTTTGCATTCTTGCGGGCAATACTCTTCAGCACGTTGACGCTAATGGCAGTCACCACAGCCCCTACGGCAACCGCCGCGATGTAGCCCAGCTTGCCCTCCACCACAGGGAGAACGATAAGCCCGCCCCATCCGGCATAACATTGCGCGCCCATCACGGCAGCCGTCACTGCGCCGCACGCGGATCCCAACATGATGGAGGGAATGACACGCAGAGGGTCGGCTGCGGCGAACGGAATGGCCCCTTCGGTGACCCCCACGCAGCCCATCACTAATGCAGCCTTGCCCGCTTCGCGCTCTTCACCGGTAAAATTCTTGCGATTAATCAACGTCGCCAGGCCTAAGCCCAGAGGAGGCACGCAGATGCCTACCGCCGCAATCGCCACCACGGTGTAGACGCCCTGAGCAACGCAGATCAGCATGAAGGCATAGGCGACTTTATTAATCGGGCCGCCCATGTCGAAGGCCAGCATCAACCCCATGATGATGGCCAGCACGACGATGCTGCCCTGCTGCATCCCTTGCAGCCACTGGGTTAAGCCCGTCGTCAACGCACCAACAGGTTCGCCCAGACCCCACATCATGATGCCCGCGGTAACAAAGGTGCCGATGATAGGGATGATGAAGATAGGCATGACGGAGCGCAGGACTTTCGGGACCGGCAGTTTTTTCAGATACCAGACCACAATCCCGCCGAGGATCCCGGCAATAATGGCGCCGAAGAAACCCGCACCGAAGCTGTTACCAACCCACGCGGCAATAGCACAGGGAGCAAGCGCGGCGCGCTCGGCAATGGAGTAGCCAATATAGGCGGCCAGGAAAGGCACCATCAGCGTTAACCCCGCCACGCCGATATCGAATAGCTTTTTGAGGTTGGGATCGGTTGCGGCATCCGGTACCGCGCCCTTGCCGTACAGCATGACTGAAACCGCCAGCAAAATACCGCCCGCGACCACGAACGGGATCATGTGCGACACCCCGGTCATCAGATGCTGCCGCGTGTTCTTGAGAATATGCACCAACTCTTTCATATGTCGCTCCAGGCCTAAAACCATAAAGATGTTGTGGCAAACAATAGGCAATCAGGAAGACGGCGGACAGGAGACAAAAAGGCCATTTACTGGATTTTTGTAATGTCGAAATGAAAATGCGATCCGCCTCGACATTTCGAAGCACTCCGGCGCTAAGCAAAAATTAATAACCTGTGAGTCAAATCTCACTTTTCGCGTGATATTACATTTATCCAGTGTTTGGCATATTTGTCACATGGCGCGCATCATCACCACGCTCGTATGCTGTTCCCCAATGAATGTTGATTGCTTTCAGGAGTGTGTATGGCTCTGGTAGTGGAATTTACCTGTGAATTACCCAACGGGGTTCACGCGCGTCCGGCAAGTCATGTGGAGACGCTGTGCAATACGTTTATCTCACAGATCGAATGGCATAATCTGCGCACCGACCGAAAAGGGAATGCCAAGAGCGCACTGGCACTTATTGGCACCGACACGCTGGCAGGCGACGCCTGTCGTCTGGTGATCCACGGTGAAGATGAGCAGAGCGCCCATCAACAGCTGGAACAATGGCTCCGGGAAGAGTTTCCACACTGTGATGCGACGCTCGCAGAAGCCATCAATATTGAGCGCGATCCGCTGCCAGAATCCCTCGCGCGCCTTAATCCAACGCTTTTCCGCGCCCTGCCCGTTTGCAGCGGTAGCGCCCAGGGCGTGTTGACCTTGCTGACCTCGCTGGATCTCAATGCACTGACGGATTTACCCGACGCGAAAAACGTGGAAGAAGAGCAGTCAGCGCTGGATAGCGGCCTCACCCTGCTGGTGAAAAATATTGAGCTGCGCGCGCTGGACAGCGACAGCACCGCCAGCGCCATTCTTGAAGCCCATCGTTCGCTGGCTACGGATACCTCTTTGCGCCAGCATCTTCTTGCGGGCGTAAGCCAGGGGCTAAGCTGTGCGCAAGCGACAATCGCCACAGCCAACCATTTCTGCGATACGTTCTCTCGTTCCAGCAGCAGCTACTTACGGGAACGTGCGCTGGATGTGCGCGATGTCTGCTATCAACTTTTACAACAGATTTATGGTGAACAACGCTTCCCCGCACCGGGACAGCTCACTCAACAGAGCGTTTGTCTGGCTGATGATCTTACGCCCGGCCAGTTCCTGGAACTCGATAAAACCTTACTTAAGGGGCTGCTGTTAAAAAGCGGCGGAACCACCTCGCACACTGTCATTCTTGCACGTTCCTTTAATATTCCGACGCTGGTGGGCGTCGACAGTGAAAGCCTGCTGCAGTGGCGCAATAAACCCGTATTTATTGATGGCAATGCCGGTGCGGTCGTGGTCAACGCCAGCGATGCGGTGGCACGCTACTACCGCCAGGAAGCACGAGTACAACAGGCACTACGCGAGCAGCAGCGTATCTGGCTCGATCGGGAAGCCAGAACCGCCGATGGCCTGCGCGTTGAGATTGCCGCGAACATCGCCCACGCGGTGGAAGCGCAGGCAGCATTCGGGAACGGCGCCGAGGGCGTTGGCCTGTTTCGCACCGAAATGCTGTATATGGACCGCAGCAGCGCACCCGGTGAAAACGAGCTGTACAACATTTTCTGTCAGGCGCTGGAGAGTGCAAACGGGCGCAGCATTATCGTGCGCACCATGGATATCGGCGGCGATAAGCCGGTGGCGTACCTGAATATCCCGGCCGAAAACAACCCGTTCCTCGGCTACCGCGCCGTACGCATTTACGAAGAGTATGCAGCGCTTTTCACCACCCAGCTTCGGGCGATCCTGCGCGCCTCTGCTCACGGCAGCCTGAAGATCATGATCCCGATGATCTCTTCTATGGAAGAGATCCTGTGGGTGAAAGAGAAACTTGCCGAAGCGAAACAGCAGCTCCGGGCTGAACATATTCCGTTTGATGAAAAAATCCCGCTCGGCATCATGCTGGAAGTGCCTTCGGTAATGTTCATCATCGATCAGTGCTGTGAAGAGATTGATTTCTTTAGCATCGGCAGCAATGACCTGACGCAATATCTGCTGGCCGTCGACCGCGACAACGCCAAAGTCACACGCCACTACAACAGCCTGAACCCAGCCTTCCTGCGGGCGCTGGATTACGCGGTGCAAGCCGTCCATCGCCAGGGGAAATGGATTGGCCTGTGCGGCGAACTGGGTGCAAAAGGTTCGGTGCTGCCATTGCTGGTGGGTCTGGGTTTGGACGAACTGAGCATGGGGTCGCCCGCCATTCCGGCAACCAAAGCGCGTCTGGCACAGCTTGATAGCCGCGCCTGCCGCCAGCTGCTGAACCAGGCCATGGCGTGCCGCACCTCGCTTGAAGTGGAACACCTGCTGGCACAGTTCCGCATGAATCAGCAGGACACGCCGTTGGTCACACCTCGCTGTATTTCGCTGGACAATGACTGGAACAGTAAAGAAGAGGTCATGAAAGGGATGACCGATAACCTGCTGCTCGCCGGACGTTGCCGCTACCCCCGCAAGCTGGAGGCCGATCTGTGGGCGCGCGAAGCCGTATTCTCTACCGGTCTTGGCTTCAGCTTCGCCATTCCGCACAGCAAGTCTGAGCACATTGAGCAATCCACCATCAGCGTCGCACGCCTGAAATCGCCGGTCATGTGGGGCGATGAAGAAGCGCAATTCATCATCATGCTGACGCTGAATAAACACGCCGCGGGAGATCAGCATATGCGTATTTTCTCCCGTCTGGCACGCCGCATCATGCATGACGATTTCCGCAGCGCGCTGGTCAACGCCAGCTCAGAAGAGGCCATCGCCTCCCTGCTGCAACACGAATTAGAACTCTGAAACGAGGAAGAGTAATGGAACTGTATCTGGATACCGCCAACGTGGCGGAAGTTGAACGTCTGGCGCGCATCTTTCCTATTGCGGGCGTCACCACCAACCCGAGCATCATCGCCGCCAGCCGCGAATCCATCTGGGACGTGCTGCCGCGTCTGCAAAAAGCCATCGGACCGGAAGGCACGCTGTTTGCTCAAACCATGAGCCGCGATGCCGAAGGCATGGTGGCGGAAGCCAAACGTTTGAGTAATGCCATACCGGACATCGTGGTGAAAATCCCTGTCACGGCTGAGGGCCTTACCGCGATCAAGGCGTTGAAAAAAGAGGGGATAATCACGCTGGGGACCGCCGTTTATAGCGCCGCACAGGGGTTGCTCGCCGCGCTGGCCGGGGCGAAATATGTCGCGCCGTACGTAAACCGCGTTGATGCGCAGGGCGGTGACGGCATTCGCATGGTGCAGGAGCTGCAGTCTCTGCTGGAACTGCACGCGCCGGAAAGCAAGATGCTGGCCGCCAGCTTCAAAACGCCGCGTCAGGCGCTGGACTGTCTGTTGGCGGGATGCGAGGCAATCACGCTTCCCTTAGACGTAGCGCAACACATGCTCGGCACGCCAGCGGTAGAGTCAGCCATAGAGAAGTTTGAGCAGGACTGGAAAAACGCGTTTGGTAACCTCAACCTCTAAGGGAGAACTGTTATGGACCGTATCATTCAATCGCCGGGGAAATATATCCAGGGCGCTGATGTGCTTACCCGTCTCGGCGACTACCTGAAACCCCTGGCCAATCGCTGGCTGGTGGTCGGCGATAAATTTGTGCTGGGTTTTGCCGAAGAGACCCTGCGTCAGAGTTTTAAAAAAGCCGAACTGCATGCTGAAATCGCGCCGTTTGGTGGTGAATGTTCACAAAATGAAATCGATCGCCTGAAAAAGCTGGCCGACAGCGCCGACTGCCTGGCAGTGCTGGGCATTGGCGGCGGTAAAACGCTGGATACCGCCAAAGCGCTGGCCCATTTCATGGACGTACCCGTCGCCATTGCGCCAACTATCGCCTCCACCGATGCGCCATGCAGCGCCCTTTCCGTCATTTACACCGACAGCGGTGAGTTCGATCGCTACCTGATGCTGCCGCACAACCCGAACATGGTTATCGTCGATACCAAAGTGGTGGCGGGTGCGCCGGCACGTCTGCTGGCCGCCGGGATTGGCGATGCGCTGGCGACGTGGTTTGAAGCACGCGCCTGCTCACGCAGCGGTGCGACCACCATGGCGGGCGGCAAATGTACGCAGGCAGCACTCGCGCTGGCCGAGCTGTGCTACAACACGCTGGTTGAAGAGGGTGAAAAAGCCATGCTGGCGGCGGAACAGCATGTGGTTACACCGGCGCTGGAACGCATTATCGAAGCCAACACCTATCTCAGCGGCGTAGGCTTTGAAAGCGGCGGGCTGGCGGCAGCACACGCTATTCATAACGGCATGACGGCAGTGCCGGACGCGCATCACTTCTATCACGGCGAAAAAGTGGCGTTTGGTACGCTGACGCAGCTGGTACTGGAAAACGCGCCGGTAGAAGAAATAGAGACCGTCGCCGCGCTTTGTCACAGCGTTGGGCTGCCGATCACCCTGGCACAGCTGAACATCAAAGAGGATATTCCGGCCAAAATGCGTCTGATCGCGGAAGCGTCCTGTGCGGAAGGAGAAACCATCCACAACATGCCCGGCGGCGTAACGCCGGATCAGGTGTATGCGGCACTGCTGGTAGCCGACCAGTATGGGCAACGGTTCCTGCAGGAGTGGGAGTAAATAGCGTGAATAAAAATCCCCGCATCAGCGGGGATTTTTTTGCCCGTAGGCCGGGTAAGCGTTAGCGCCACCCGGCACAAGGGTTACTGCAGATCAAACCGGTCCAGATCCATCACCTTCGCCCATGCGGCAACGAAGTCGCGGACAAACTTCTCATGCGCATCATCGCTGGCGTAAACCTCTGCCAGCGCGCGCAGAACGGCGTTCGAACCGAAGACCAGATCGGCGCGGGTGGCGGTATATTTCACTTCACCGCTGGCGCGATCGCTTCCGGCAAACAGCTCATTGGATTCGTCGGTCGCCTTCCACTGCGTGTTCATGTCCAGCAGGTTCACGAAGAAATCGTTGCTCAGCACGCCCTCGCGGTCAGTGAACACGCCATTCTTGCTGCCATCAAAGTTGGCACCCAGCACGCGCAGGCCGCCGATCAGCACCGTCAGCTCCGGTGCGGTCAGCGTCAGCTGCTGGGCCTTGTCGATCAGCAGTGACTCCGTGGTAGACACATCCACCTGCGCACGATAGTTGCGGAAACCATCGGCAACCGGTTCGAGCAGGTTAAACATCTCGATATCCGTCTGATCCTGACGCGCATCCACGCGGCCTGGGGCGAACGGTACGGTGACGTACACGCCTGCGGCTTTTGCGGCCTGCTCAACGCCTACCACGCCCGCCAGCACGATGATATCGGCCAGTGAGGCTTTGTTGGTGGTGCGCTGAATAGCTTCCAGAGCCGGCAACGCGCGAACCGCCGCGGCGTTCACATCCCAGTCGCGCTGAGGCGCCAGCGCCAGACGCGCGCCGTTAGCGCCGCCACGCTTATCGCCACCGCGGAAGGTTGAAGCTGACGCCCAGGCAACGGAAACCAGTTCGCTCACTGACAGACCAGAGGCCGCAATTTCCGCCTTCAGGCTTTCAATGTCTTCTTTCGACGGGTTGAACACCGCCTGCGGCAGCGGGTCCTGCCAAATCAGATCTTCTTTCGGCACTTCCGGGCCAAGGTAACGCGATTTTGGCCCCATATCACGGTGGGTCAGCTTGAACCAGGCACGCGCGAAGGCTTCGTTGAAGGCCTGCGGGTCGTTCAGGAAGCGGCGGGAAATTTTCTCGAATTCCGGGTCAAAACGCAGCGTCAGGTCGGTGACCAGCATGGTAGGTTTGCGTTTTTTCGACGGGTCGAACGGATCGGGCATGATTTCCGGTGCATCAACGGCTTCAAACTGAATCGCCCCTGCCGGGCTGCGGGTCTGCACCCATTCGTATTTGAACAGGTTCTCGAAGAAGTAGTTGCTCCACTGCGTCGGGGTTTGTGACCAGATGACTTCCAGACCGGAGGTAATGGCATCAGCGCCCACGCCCGTGCCGAGCGTGCTCGCCCAGCCCAGGCCCTGCGCTTCAATTGGTGAGGCTTCCGGGTCGGTGCCCACGTGGGTGGCTTCACCCGCGCCGTGAGTCTTGCCGAGGGTGTGGCCGCCTGCAATCAGCGCCACGGTCTCTTCATCGTTCATGCCCATGTTGCCGAAGGTCGCGCGAATCGCTGCCGCCGCTGACAGCGGTTCACCGCTGGCGTTTGGCCCTTCCGGGTTCACGTAGATCAGGCCCATTTCGGTGGCGGCCAGAGGACGCTTCGCCAGCGCTTCCGGATCGCGGTGGGTCAGCCAGGCTTTTTCATCACCCCAGTTCACGTCCAGATCCGGTTCCCAGACGTCTTCACGCCCGGCACCGAAACCAAAGGTGCGGAAGCCCGAATTCTCCAGCGCCACGTTACCCGCGAGAATAAACAGGTCAGCCCAGGAGATTTTTTGTCCGTATTTTTTCTTGATGGGCCACAGCAGACGGCGCGCTTTATCCAGGCTCACGTTATCCGGCCAGGAGTTCAGCGGCGCAAAGCGCTGTTGACCGCGTCCAGCCCCACCGCGCCCGTCAACGGAGCGATAGGTACCCGCGCCGTGCCACGCCATACGGATAAACAGGCCCGCATAGCTGCCCCAGTCGGCTGGCCACCACGGCTGAGAGTCGGTTAAGAGTGCTTTAAGATCGCCTTTAAGGGCAGAGTAATCAAGTTTGCTGAATTCTTTGCGGTAGTCGAAGTCTTCACCCAGCGGGTTCGAACGATTGGAATGTTGGTTAAGAAGATCGATGCGGAGTTGTTTTGGCCACCAGTCGCGGCTGCCTGTACCTGCGCCCGCGCTGTGATCGACGCCGCCCTGATGGAACGGGCATTTGCCGACTGATGCCGCTTTATTGGTCTCGTCTGACGTGCTCATCGCTATGCTCCCTTTTACAGTGTTACCGTTACGATATACGCCCTTGTTGATAAGGTATAGTTGAGATAACCCACAGATTCGATAGTTAAATCCGTTTAATTTCCCATGGAAAATACATGAGTTTTGTACGTCTAAGGCAGCATTGCTGATATGGCAGGAAAATAAAACCCTTATAAATCAAAAAACCCTCCGAAGAGGGCTCTTTTTTGTTACACGCCTGGTCTAACGCCGAGCGTGTGGCATATGGCGTAACTCATCTCAGCACGGTTCAGCGTGTAGAAGTGGAAATCCTTCACCCCTTCACGACTTAAGATCTTCACCATGTCCATCGCGATGTTTGCGCCCACCAGCTTGCGTGTTTCCGGGTCATCGTCCAGCCCCTCGTACATTTTAGACATCCAGAGCGGAATACGCACATTGGTCATATCAGCAAATTTCTTCGCCTGTTTGAAGTTAGAGACCGGCAGAATACCCGGGATAATTTCAACGTCGATGCCCGCGGAGACGCAGCGGTCACGGAAGCGCAGATAGCTTTCGACATCAAAGAAGAACTGGGTAATGGCGCGGTTCGCGCCGGCATCCACCTTACGCTTGAGGTTAAGCAGATCCGCCTGGGCGCTTTTCGCTTCCGGATGAACCTCAGGATAGGCGGCAACGGAGATATCAAAGTCAGCCACGCCCTTCAACAGCCCGACCAGATCGGCGGCATACATGTCCGGCTTACCGCTGCCCGGCGGCAGATCGCCGCGCAGTGCAACAATATGCCGAATGCCGTTATTCCAGTAATCCTGGGCGATGGCACGCAGCTCGTCGCGGGTGGCGTCGATACAGGTGAGATGCGGCGCCGCTTCCAAACCGGTACGATCTTTGATGCCTTTAATGATGCTGTGGGTACGGTCACGCTCGCCGGAGTTCGCACCGTAGGTCACGGAGACAAACTTCGGTTTCAGGCTGCTGAGACGATCGATAGAGCTCCACAGGGTTTGCTCCATTTCACTGGTGCGCGGCGGGAAAAATTCAAAAGAGACGTTAATCTGGCCGTTTACTTCAGCCAGGCTCTGGTTCAGTGCTTCCCGCTGGTTGGCGTGAAAAAAGCTCATACCCTACCCCTATCAATCGCGTGTCATTGTCTGTTGTGTTGTGAACTTCTATACGTTTAGACGTCCAGATGTAAAAATGACGGAAAAGCGGAGGGACGTCAATAGAAATAATCAACAATAACGGTGAGGTTTGCTCAGGGAAGATGAGGGAAATTCATGATGGGGGTGAGTGCAGTCTGATGCCCTCACCCTAACCCTCTCCCACAGGGAGAGGGAAATTGAGTTTTTACAGCAGTTTAGCCAGACGGTTGATGTCGGACTGGATGGCCCCGGCGGTAACGTCGCGCCCGGCGCCCGGACCGCGGATCACCAGCGGGTTATCACGGTACCAGCGGCTTTCGATGGCGAAGACGTTATCGCACGGCAGCAGCGCCGCCAGCGGATGTTCAGGACGCACCGCCTCGACACCGACTCGCGCTTTTCCGTTGGCCTCGAAACGCGCCACGTAGCGCAGCACCAGCCCCATCTCGTTCGCGGCTTCCAGACGCTGTACCATCTGCTCGTTAAGCTCTTCCCCATTTTCAAAGAAATGGTCCACAGAACCTTCTTCACAACCGGCAGGCACCAGCGACTCGACGCGGACGGAATCCGGTTCGATGTCATAACCGGCTTCCCGCGCCAGGATCACCAGCTTGCGCATCACGTCTTTACCGGAGAGATCAACACGCGGATCGGGTTCCGTTAAGCCCTGCTGCCACGCCTGATCCACCAGGTCGGTGAACGGAACGGTGCCGTCAAACTGCAGGAACAGCCAGGAGAGCGTGCCGGAGAAGATACCGCTCAGCGCCAGAATGCTGTCGCCGCTTTCAATCAGGTCACGCACGGTGTGGTTAACCGGCAGGCCAGCCCCTACCGTGGCGTTATAAAGCCAGTGGCGCCCCGTTTTTTCAAACGCGTCGTGGATCTGACGGTATTTATCGGTACTGCTCGCCCCCGCCAGCTTGTTCGCGCTGATAACGTGGAAACCGTGGCTGGCGAAATCAAGGTACTGATCGGCAAGCTGCTCGCTGGCGGTCACGTCCAGCACTACCAGGTCATCGTAAGGGTGCGCGCGCATCCACAGGAACAGCGACTCTTCATCCTGCTCTACGGCTTCATCATTAAAGAAGGCAAGCGCGCGGCTGGCGTCCAGCCCTTCGTAGTTCAGCAGGCTGCGGCGGCTGTCCACGACGCCCGCGAGAATGAATTCGAACCCGGTACGCGCCGAGAGCGTGACCTGTTCGCGGGCGAACAGCTCCAGCCAGCGGGAACCGATGTTGCCTTTACCAAACAGCACCAGGCCGATGCGCTTTTCCGCGCGGAACAGGGAGGTATGCAGACCCTGAATCAGGCTTTCGGTTGGCCCTTTGCGCAGAACTGCCACCAGGCTGATACCCTCTTCCGATTGCCAGGTAAATTCCACCGGCTGGCCTTTCAGCTGCTGCCAGAAGCGGTGGCAGTGCAGTGGGTTACGGGTGACGCCCGCGCCCACCATCGCCACCAGCGCCAGCCCCTGACGCAGGCGAAGCTCGCCCGGCAGGCCCGCTTCATCCAGAATTTTCAGGGCACTGTCCGCCACTTCAGCGGTATAGCAGAACTGCAGCAGCTGGCGGTCATTGTGAACGCCAACGGCCAGCGGGCGCACCTGAGCACGCTTTAACACCAGGTCGATCTCTTTATGCGCCAGTTTGAAGTCCTGGCCCGCAGGCACCTGGAACTCAATCAGGCAGATGTCGTCGTGGCTGGTGACAATACGCGCGCCCGTACCGGAGGCCAGCACGCGTTCAATACGGGTAGAGCCTTGATCCGGGGTGTAGCTGCAGCGCAGCTGGAGGTCGATATCGCTACCGGAAACCGGCTGCAGCGTACGCGCGTGCAGTACCGGCGCCGCCAGACGCGCCAGCTCGCTGGCTTCGTCGAGACGCAGCAGCGGCAGCAGACAGGCATCTTTCACTTTACGCGGGTCGGCGCTGTAAACACCGGCCACGTCGCTCCAGATGGTGACGCGGGACACGCCCGCCAGGGCACCGATTTGCGTTGCCGAGTAGTCGGAGCCGTTACGGCCCAGCAGCACGGTTTCACCCGCGTTGCTACGGCTGATAAAGCCGGTGACGACAATACGTTTGCCCGGATGCTGCACCAGCAGCTGTTGCAGCAGCGGGTAGGACAGGCCTTCATCCACCTGCGGCTGCGCGGCGCGTTCGGCGCGCAGGAAATCACGCGCATCGAGCCAGGCCGCCTCCACGCCCAGGTGTTGCAGAACGGCGGCCATCAGGCGCGCGGACCACACTTCACCGTGGCCCACCACTTCGGCATACACCGCATCGGTGATCCCGCTGTCCAGCAGGGCGGCCAGACGCTCAAGGTCATGCGTGAAGGCGCTGATCAGCCCGTCCGCTACGTCCGCAGGCAGCAGGCCGGCAATCAGCTCGCTCTGGTAACGGCGTAAGGACTGTTGCACCTGATGCGCAGAAAGGCGATCGGTCTGGCTTAGTTTCAGCCAGCTAATCAACTGGTTGGTGGTGCTGCCCGCCGCCGAGACAACCATCATGTCACCCGGCTGTGAATATTCCGTCATGATCCCTGCGACACGCAGGTAACATTTCACATCAGCAAGACTACTACCACCAAACTTGTGCAGCTGACGACCCTTCGCCCCTGCCTGCGCTATCACACTCATGATTACCCCTTGGCTGCGATCCGGAAGCCATTTTCCAGATCGGCAATTAAATCTTCAGAATCTTCAATACCGGTTGAGATCCGCAGCAGCGTCTCAGAAATCCCGGCGGCGGCACGTGCTTCCGGTGCCATACCTGCGTGCGTCATGGTCGCGGCGTGGGAGATCAAGCTTTCAACCCCACCTAAGGATTCCGCCAGCGTAAACAATGACAGCCCGCTCAGGAAGCGACGCAGCGTTTGCTCGTCACCGTCCAGTTCAAAACTTAACATCGCGCCAAACCCTTTCTGCTGGCGCGCGGCAATCTCGTGCCCCTGATTTTCCGGCAGCGACGGGTGATAGAGCTTCTTCACCAGCGGCTGGGTTTTCAGGAAATCGACAATCGCCTGGGCATTGCGTTGCGCCACTTCCATGCGCGGCGACAGCGTGCGAATGCCGCGCAACAGCAGATAGCTGTCGAAGGCGCCCGCGGTGACGCCAATATTATTGGCCCACCATGCCAGTTCGGTGACAACGTCGGGATCTTTGGCAATCACCACGCCCGCGACCACATCAGAATGGCCGTTCAGATATTTAGTGCATGAATGCAATACCAGATCGGCACCCAGTGCGAGTGGGTTCTGAAGGGCCGGACTGAGGAACGTATTATCCACTACACTTATCGCTCCCGCATCCCTTGCGAGCTGACAAATTTTCGCAATATCGACAACGCGCAACAATGGATTGCTTGGACTTTCCACCAGAACCAGCTTTGGCTTCTCTGCCAGCGCCTGTTTCAGCGCCTGTTCATCGTTTTGATCGACAAACAGTACGCGATAGCAGCCGCGTTTTGCCAGGCTATCAAACAGGCGATAGCTGCCGCCGTAGCAATCGTGCGGCGCAACCAGCAGGTCACCTGGTTTCAGGAACACGGTGGTCACCAGGTGAATGGCGGACATCCCCGTATTGGTTAATACGGCGCCTGCGCCACATTCCAGCTCGGCCAGCGCGCGCTGGGTCACGTCACGCGTAGGGTTGCCACGACGCGAGTAATCATGCGCGCGGGGTTCATTAAATCCGGTGAAGTTGTAGGTACTGGAAAGATGAATGGGCGGGACAACGCAGCCGTACTGCTCGTCATCATTTAATCCGCTACGCACTGCGATAGTGGCCTGTTTACGCGTCATGGTGAGGGCTTCCTGGCGAATGAGGTGAAAAGTCAGGCACCAGAGTAAACATTGAAAGTATGGACGTCAATACATCTGGACATCTAAACTTCTTTGCGTATAGATTGAGCAATGCGCAAATAGCCGTTAAAATTATATGCTTTAGTGCACGCTGCAGCGGCAATATCCGTGCCACGGTATCGTCTCTACGGTAAACTAGGCAAGATTGCGGTTCAAAACGAGTGGTTACAGGTTTTGCACCTTTAGATAAATGACTGAGAGGATTAAAGGTATCTCATGGCTGAATGGAGCGGCGAATATATCAGCCCATACGCTGAGCACGGTAAGAAGAGTGAACAAGTAAAAAAAATTACGGTTTCTATTCCTCTGAAGGTGTTGAAGATCCTCACCGATGAACGTACGCGTCGTCAGGTGAACAACCTGCGCCACGCAACCAACAGCGAGCTGCTGTGCGAAGCGTTTCTGCATGCGTTTACCGGTCAACCGTTGCCGAACGATGAAGATCTGCGTAAAGAACGCAGTGATGAAATCCCGGAAGAGGCGAAGGTGATCATGCGTGAACTGGGTATTGACCCGGAGACGTGGGAATACTGAGAAGCGGATACAAAAAAGGCACCTTGCGGTGCCTTTTTTTCGGGAAACTTATTTAGCGCCCGGGATGCTGAAACGCTTGTTGAAGCGGTCAACACGGCCACCGGTTGCAACATCACGCTGCTTACCAGTGTAGAACGGGTGGCATTTGCCGCACACGTCCAGGTTCAGATCGTGACCCACGGTAGAGCGGATCTGGATAGAGTTACCGCAAGAACAGTTTGCAGTAATCATTTCGTATTTCGGGTGAATATCTTTTTTCATGGGAGAACCTCAGTTAAGGCCGCGTCGCTCTTCCAGCCCTAACGCCAGACACCACGCGATGTTGATTGTAAGTTCTTTGGCGTAAAGTACACCAAAGGCGGCGAATCATACAGAATTTGACCAACGTATGCAAACTGATCCGCACGCCGCTTTCACTAATGTGTATACTAACGCGCCACTTTTCAAGTCAGGAAGATTCGATGCCCGTCGCTCACGTTGCCCTGCCCGTTCCGCTTCCCCGCACCTTTGACTACCTGCTGCCCGACAGCATGAGCGCCAAAGCGGGCTGTCGCGTGACCGTGCCGTTTGGCAAGCAGCAGCGCGTGGGAATTATTGTCTCCGTCAGCGATCGAAGCGAACTGCCGCTCAATGAACTGAAGTCGGTGGTTGAGGTGCTCGACAGCGAGCCCGTTTATTCCACCAGCACCTGGCGACTGCTGCTATGGGCGGCGGATTATTATCATCACCCCATTGGCGACGTCCTGTTCCACGCCCTGCCCATCATGCTGCGCCAGGGCAAAAGCGCCAGCCATGCGCCGATGTGGTACTGGTTTGCTACGGAAGATGGCCAGGCCGTCGACATTAACAGCCTCAAGCGCTCACAGAAACAGCAGCAGGCCCTGGCGGCGCTGCGTCAGGGGAAAATCTGGCGGCATCAGATCGACGAACTTGAAGTCAGCGAAACGGCGCTACAGGCATTAAGAAAGAAAGGGTTGAGCGACCTGGCAAGCGAAGCGCCTGCCCTTTACGACTGGCGCGAGAGTTTCTCCGTTTCAGGGGATCGCCTGCGTCTGAATACCGAACAGGCCACCGCCGTGGGCGCGATTCATAGCGCCTCCGATCATTTCTCCGCCTGGCTGCTGGCGGGCGTGACGGGCTCCGGCAAGACGGAAGTCTACCTGAGCGTGCTGGAAAACGTGCTTGCGCAGGGCAAACAGGCGCTGGTGATGGTGCCGGAAATTGGCCTGACGCCGCAAACCATCGCCCGCTTTCGCGAACGCTTTAATGCGCCGGTTGAGGTGCTGCACTCTGGCCTGAACGACAGCGAACGCCTCAGCGCCTGGCTGAAAGCGAAAAACGGCGAAGCGGCGATTGTGATCGGCACTCGCTCGTCGCTGTTTACGCCGTTTAAAAATCTTGGCGTTATCGTGATCGACGAAGAACACGACAGCTCCTATAAACAGCAGGAAGGCTGGCGCTATCACGCCCGCGATCTGGCTGTTTATCGCGCCCACAGCGAGCAAATTCCTATTATTCTCGGCTCCGCCACGCCTGCGCTCGAAACGCTGCACAACGTGCGCCAGCGTAAATACCATATGCTGCGCCTGACGCGTCGCGCGGGGAATGCCCGTCCGGCCATTCAGCACGTACTGGATCTGAAAGGTCAGCAGGTCCAGGCCGGGCTTGCGCCTGCACTGATTACCCGCATGCGCCAGCACCTGCAGGCGGGCAATCAGGTGATCCTGTTTCTTAACCGTCGCGGATTTGCACCTGCCCTGCTGTGCCACGACTGCGGATGGATTGCCGAGTGCCCGCGCTGTGACCACTACTATACCTTCCACCAGGCCCAGCGGCATTTACGCTGCCACCACTGCGACAGCCAGCGTCCGGTGCCGCGCCAGTGTCCGTCATGTGGCTCAACGCATATCGTGCCGGTGGGGCTGGGAACGGAACAGCTGGAACAGGCCCTTGCGCCCTTCTTCCCCGACGTGCCCCTGTCCCGAATCGACCGGGACACCACCAGCCGCAAAGGGGCGCTGGAGCAGCAGCTGGCGGAAGTGCATCGCGGCGGCGCACGCATCCTGATTGGCACTCAGATGCTGGCAAAAGGCCACCACTTCCCGGACGTGACGCTGGTCGCCCTGCTGGACGTGGACGGCGCGCTGTTCTCGGCAGATTTTCGCTCAGCCGAGCGCTTCGCTCAGCTTTATACCCAGGTGGCAGGGCGCGCCGGACGTGCTGGTAAACAGGGCGAAGTGGTATTGCAAACGCACCACCCGGAGCACCCGCTGCTGCAAACCCTTCTGCACAAAGGCTATGACGCCTTTGCCGAGCAGGCACTGGCCGAACGCCAGACCATGCAGCTACCGCCGTGGACCAGCCACGTCATCATCCGCGCGGAAGATCATAACAACCAGCAGGCGCCACTTTTCCTGCAGCAGCTGAGAAACCTCCTGCAGGCCAGCCCGCTGGTGGATAGTCAGCTGTGGATTTTGGGCCCGGTCCCTGCCCTCGCGCCAAAACGCGGCGGCCGTTTCCGCTGGCAGATCTTGCTCCAGCACCCCTCGCGCATTCGTCTTCAGCATATTGTTAGCGGCGCGCTGGTGCTGATTAACACCCTGCCCGAAGCGCGAAAAGTGAAGTGGGTCCTGGACGTCGACCCTATCGAAGGCTGAAGCTGGATCGAAAAATTTAACGCTCCTCACACTTTTTATGAAAATTCTGTAACCGATTCCATTAACTATCTGTAAAAATGGTGATGTCAGAAGTTCGGTGTTCAGGCGAGGAGAAGACGTTGAAGTCCAGGAAAGAGGTTGCACCGGCGACCATGAAAGACGTTGCCCAGAAAGCGCAGGTCTCTACGGCAACGGTATCCCGCGCATTAATGAACCCGGATAAAGTCTCCCAGGCGACCCGTAACCGGGTGGAGCAGGCTGCGCTTGAAGTGGGCTATTTCCCACAGGCGATGGGGCGTAACGTCAAACGCAATGAGTCGCGCACCATCCTGGTGATTGTACCGGACATCTGTGACCCTTTCTTCAGCGAGATTATCCGCGGTATTGAAGTCACCGCAGCGGAACAGGGTTACCTGGTGCTGATTGGCGACTGCGCCCATCAGAACCAACAGGAAAAAACCTTCATCGACCTCATTATCACCAAGCAGATCGACGGCATGCTGCTGCTTGGCTCTCGCCTGCCGTTTGATGCCAGCATCGAAGAGCAGCGTAATTTACCGCCGATGGTCATGGCCAACGAGTTTGCGCCGGAGCTGGAGCTGCCGACGGTCCATATCGATAACCTTACCGCCGCGTTCAACGCCGTAAACTATCTCCAGGAACTGGGGCATAAGCGTATTGGCTGTATTGCCGGACCGGAAGAGATGCCGCTGTGTCACTACCGCTTACAGGGCTACGTTCAGGCGCTGCGCCGTACCGGCGTCACCGTCGATCCGCACTACATTGCGCGCGGTGATTTTACCTTCGCTGCGGGTGGACAGGCGCTGGAGAAACTTCTGGACCTGCCTGAGCCGCCAACCGCCGTATTTTGTCACAGCGACGTGATGGCGCTGGGTGCATTATCGTATGCCAAACGTCGCGGCCTTCGCATACCGAAAGATTTATCGATCATCGGATTCGATAATATTTCGCTTTCGGAGTTTTGCGATCCGCCGCTCTCAACGGTCGCTCAGCCGCGCTATCAAATCGGCCGCGAAGCGATGCTTCTGCTGCTGGATCAGCTTCACGGTCAAACAGTTAGCAGCGGCTCGCGGTTGCTGGACTGCGAACTGATTGTTCGCGGCACGACCCAGGCATTGACTTAAAGTAAACGTCTTTCGGATACCCTTATCTGGTCAAAGCCCCGCCGCTTAAGTAACATGGCGGGCTGACGAACGAATAAATACAGCGAAACGATAGTGGCACAACGAGATTATGTACGTCGCGGCCAGCCGGCACCTTCGCGACGCAAAAAGAGTAGCTCAAGAAAAAAGCAACGTAACCTGCCTGCTGTCTCGCCAGCAATGGTCGCTATTGCTGCGGCTGTAGTCGTCGCCTTTATTGGTGGCCTGTACTTTATCACGCACCATAAAAAAGAAGAGTCTGAGGCGCTTCAGGCCAGTAAAGTCGCCGGAAACGGCCTTCCTCCGAAGCCTGAAGAGCGCTGGCGCTATATCAAAGAGCTGGAAAGCCGTCAGCCTGGGGTACGTGCGCCAACCGAACCTTCTGCGGGTGGTGAAGTACAGAATGCGAATCAGCTGACGGATGAACAGCGTCAGCTGCTGGCACAAATGCAGGCCGATATGCGCCAGCAGCCTACGCAGCTGAACGAAGTGCCGTGGAATGAACAGACGCCAGCGCAGCGCCAGCAAACGCTGCAGCGACGTCAGGCACAACAGCAGATTCAGCAGCAACAGCAGCAGCAGTGGGCGCAAACCCAGCCGGTGCAGCAGCCTAAAGCGCAGCCGCGGGTAACGGAACAACCATACCAGCAGCAGACGCGTACGGTGCAGTCTCAGCCTGTCCAACAGCAGCCGAAAACGCAGCCGCAGAAACAGGCGGCTCAGCCGTATCAGGATCTGCTCCAGACGCCAGCGCATACCACCGCGCAGCAGCCGAAAACGCAGCAGGCCGCACCGGTCACCAAAGAGACCGAAGCGCCGAAGCAGACGACCGAGAAAAAAGATGAGCGCCGCTGGATGGTACAGTGCGGTTCGTTCAAAGGTGCCGAGCAGGCGGAAACGGTACGTGCTCAGCTGGCCTTTGAAGGGTTTGATTCGCGTATTACCACCAATAACGGCTGGAATCGCGTGGTGATTGGTCCGGTCAAAGGCAAAGAAAATGCCGATGGCACCATTTCGCGTTTGAAAGTCGCCGGCCACACAAACTGCATTCGACTCGCCTCCGGGGGTTGAAACCCCCGAAATCCCCCCCATCTATCATTTAATTCAGCCCTGAGCACAGGCTCAGGGCTTCTGTTTCCCGATTCTGTAACCAGGGGGTCTGCTCGTGACAACAATAGTAAGTGTACGCCGTAACGGCCATGTGGTAATCGCCGGTGATGGCCAGGCCACGCTGGGTAATACCGTCATGAAAGGCAACGTGAAGAAAGTGCGCCGTCTCTACAACGACAAAGTGATCGCCGGTTTTGCAGGCGGCACGGCGGATGCCTTCACGCTGTTTGAACTGTTTGAACGCAAACTGGAAATGCACCAGGGTCATCTGGTGAAAGCTGCCGTTGAGCTGGCGAAAGACTGGCGTACCGACCGCATGCTGCGCAAGCTCGAAGCGCTGCTGGCGGTAGCCGATGAGACCGCATCGCTTATCATCACCGGTAACGGTGACGTGATTCAGCCGGAAAATGACCTGATTGCCATCGGCTCTGGCGGCCCTTATGCCCAGGCTGCAGCCCGCGCGCTGTTGGAAAATACCGACATGAACGCGCGTGATATCGCGGTGAAGGCGTTGGATATTGCAGGTGATATCTGCATCTATACCAACCACAACCACACCATCGAAGAATTGACCTCCAAAGCGTAAGGATCTCCCATGTCTGAAATGACCCCACGCGAAATTGTCAGCGAACTGAACAAACACATTATCGGCCAGGATAACGCCAAGCGCTCCGTGGCTATCGCCCTGCGTAACCGCTGGCGTCGTATGCAGCTTGACGAAGAGCTGCGCCACGAAGTCACGCCGAAGAACATTCTGATGATCGGCCCGACCGGCGTCGGTAAAACCGAAATCGCCCGTCGTCTGGCGAAGCTGGCCAACGCGCCGTTCATCAAAGTTGAAGCCACCAAGTTCACCGAAGTGGGCTACGTGGGTAAAGAAGTGGACTCCATCATCCGCGATCTGACCGACTCGGCGATCAAAATGGTGCGCGTCCAGGCGATCGAGAAAAACCGCTATCGCGCGGAAGAGATGGCCGAAGAGCGCATTCTCGACGTGCTGATCCCACCGGCAAAAAACAACTGGGGCCAGGCAGAACAGCAGGCGGAACCGTCCGCTGCGCGTCAGGCGTTCCGCAAGAAACTGCGTGAAGGCCAGCTGGACGACAAAGAGATTGAGATCGATCTCGCTGCCGCACCAATGGGTGTGGAAATCATGGCGCCTCCGGGCATGGAAGAGATGACCAGCCAGCTGCAGTCCATGTTCCAGAACCTGGGCGGCCAGAAGCAGAAAGCGCGTAAGCTGAAAATTAAAGACGCAATGAAGCTGCTGATTGAAGAAGAAGCCGCGAAGCTGGTGAATCCGGAAGAGCTGAAGCAGGACGCTATCGACGCGGTTGAGCAGCACGGCATCGTGTTTATCGACGAGATCGACAAAATCTGTAAGCGCGGCGGCAACAGCTCCGGCCCGGACGTGTCCCGCGAAGGCGTTCAGCGCGACCTGCTGCCGCTGGTTGAAGGCTGCACCGTCTCCACCAAGCACGGCATGGTGAAAACGGACCACATCCTGTTTATCGCATCAGGTGCCTTCCAGGTTGCCAGCCCGTCGGATCTGATCCCGGAACTGCAGGGCCGTCTGCCTATCCGCGTTGAGCTGCAGGCGCTGACCACCGAAGATTTCGAACGTATCCTGACTGAGCCAAACGCCTCTGCTACCGTACAGTACAAAGCGCTGATGGCGACCGAAGGCGTGAACCTCGAGTTCACCGAAGACGGTATCAAACGTATTGCTCAGGCTGCATGGCAGGTGAACGAAACCACCGAAAACATTGGTGCGCGTCGTCTGCATACCGTGCTGGAACGCCTGGTCGAAGATATCTCTTACGACGCGAGCGACCTGAACGGTCAAACCGTTACCATTGACGCAGAATATGTGAGTAAACATCTGGATGCGTTAGTGGCAGATGAAGATCTGAGCCGTTTTATCCTATAATCGCGGTTACTGGATTCTCATCACGTTTAATGGGGGCTAATGCCCCCATTTTTATTGGCTAAATACTTATGACTGACATCAGCCGTACTCAGGCGTGGCTCGAAAGTCTGCGCCCTAAAACACTTCCTCTGGCCTTTGCCGCGATTATCGTCGGCACCGCCCTTGCCTGGTGGCAGGGTTATTTTGATCCGCTGGTCGCCGCGCTGGCATTGATTACCGCCGGCCTGCTGCAAATCCTCTCCAATCTCGCCAACGACTACGGTGACGCGGTAAAAGGCAGCGACAAGCCGGACCGCATAGGGCCACTGCGCGGAATGCAGAAAGGGGTGATTACCCAGGCGCAGATGAAGCGCGCGCTGATTATCACCGTGGTGTTGATCTGTGCATCCGGCCTGGCGCTGGTGACGGTGGCGTCTAAGACTCCCAGCGATTTCATTGGCTTCCTGGTGCTGGGTTTACTGGCCATTATCGCAGCCATTACCTACACCGTCGGCACGCGTCCTTACGGTTATATTGGGCTCGGTGATATCTCCGTACTGGTTTTCTTCGGCTGGCTGAGCGTGATGGGAAGCTGGTACCTGCAGGCGCATACGGTGATCCCTGCCCTGTTCCTGCCCGCGACCGCCTGCGGCCTGCTGGCGACGGCGGTGCTCAACATCAACAACCTGCGCGACATCGACAGCGATCGCGAGAATGGCAAAAATACCCTGGCCGTGCGTCTGGGGCCGGTGAATGCGCGCCGCTATCATGCCTGCCTGCTCACTGGCGCGCTGGTTTGCCTGGCGCTGTTTAACCTGATTTCGTTGCAGAGCGTGTGGGGCTGGCTGTTTGTGCTTGCCGCGCCGCTGCTGATTAAGCAGGCCCGCTTTGTGATGCGTGAGCTCAGCCCGTCCGCCATGCCGCCGATGCTGGAGCGCACGGTAAAAGGCGCGCTGCTGACTAACCTGTTGTTCGTCATCGGGATTGTATTAAGCCAGACGCTAAGTTAGCTGACAAATATCAATTAACAATTGATGATTTTGCCAACAACGCATTTCGCACGATATACTGAACACATTCGCAGCAACTGAGCGTTAAACCTATGAAATACGATACCTCCGAGCTTTGTGACATCTACCAGGAAGATGTCAACGTCGTTGAACCGCTGTTCTCCAACTTTGGTGGGCGGTCGTCGTTTGGCGGACAGATCGTCACGGTGAAATGTTTCGAGGACAACGGGTTGCTGTACGATCTGCTCGAACAGAACGGCCGCGGCCGCGTACTGGTGGTCGATGGCGGCGGTTCCGTGCGCCGTGCATTGATTGATGCTGAGTTGGCCGGCATTGCCGTGCAGAACGAGTGGGAAGGCCTTGTGGTATACGGCTCCGTGCGCCAGGTGGACGATCTGGAAGACCTGGATATCGGGATTCAGGCCATCGCGGCCATACCGGTAGGGGCGGCGGGTGACGGCATCGGCGAAAGCGACGTGCGCGTTAACTTCGGCGGCGTGACCTTTTTCTCCGGCGACCATCTCTACGCCGATAACACCGGCATTATCCTTTCCGAAGATCCGCTGGATATCGAGTAGTAAAACCGTAAGCGTGAACCATAAAAAAACCGCCAGCAGCAATGTGGCGGTTTTTTTTGTCCCTCGGGATTCGCGGTCCGTTGGGAAGTTTTGCAACCTTTAACCAGGATTTTTATCTTACCCTGGTTCAAATCTCAGGTAACCCCATCGACCCTTTATAAATTCCTAATTAACTATTAAAACCTTAACTACGCTGCTGCTGCTCATTATGATGCATCGTCCCTTTCCGCCATCTCGCACATGGGCATCGGTCCAGGGAAAGGTGTATTCACAACCGTAAAGCAACCTTTAACCGGGCTTGTGTCCACCGACTTATCACCGGTGGTGAACGGTGGAGCGGTTAGCTGCAGGGACCGCATAATGAAACGCTATTTATGTATCGCGTTCATTGTCGCCAGCGTACTCGTTGTAAAGAGTGATGAACCGAATGTGTTCGTTGCTTTTGCTATGACAGCGCAGGACAAGTAGCGTTAAGGCCGCCTCTGGCGGCCTTTTTTATAACTGGCATAAAAAAAGCCGGGTAGCGGCATCGCCTTACCCGGCCTGTTCAGTTCATCCCAATGGGAATCAGACTTCTTCCATACGTCCCAGCAGCGCCTGCAGGCGATCCTGCCAGCCGTTCTGCTGTTCGCGCAGCTGGTTGTTTTCGCGCTCCAGTTCTTCGCGGCCGTGCTGCGCGTTCTGTACTTCCTGCGCCAGGCTGTTGTTCTTCTCTTTCAGCTCTTCAATTTCCATCTGCAGCAGGGTGATGGTGTCAATCGCCTGCTGTACTTTCGATTCCAGTTTCTCAAACACTTCTAAAGACATGATGCTACCTCTCCTGAATTGCAAGGCGACGCTTTAACATAAACGCGCACGACATATACCGTCGATTGTATGGAGCGCGGCGCTCTGTGTCCAGCGACACACCGCGCAGATCGCGGTTTGCAACACTTTTAGGTCTGGTCCTGGTGCGTTCGCGCCATATACCCCTAAATTGTTAACTGATTCGTTAATGAAATGATTCAGCTCACATTCCTGTACCGATCCTGTACTGCTGCAAAAATGTGCTTTATGGCGCGAAAACGCTCATTTTATTGACACAGACCACACATTTTGATTTCGATATTTCTCGTTTTTGCTCGTTAACGATAAATTAACACTATGTCTACAGGGCATCGTGGCTGTCACGGGCGGCCATGCTAACAATAAACATCAATTTCTTCAGGATTCCGATTATGAGTCAGACATCAACCTTAAAAGGCCAGTGCATTGCCGAGTTCCTTGGTACCGGGTTGTTGATATTCTTCGGAGTGGGCTGTGTCGCTGCACTGAAAGTGGCGGGTGCCAGTTTTGGTCAGTGGGAAATCAGTATCATCTGGGGTCTGGGCGTGGCGATGGCCATCTACCTGACCGCAGGGGTGTCTGGTGCACATCTTAACCCGGCGGTGACAATCGCACTGTGGCTGTTCGCGTGCTTCGACGGACGCAAAGTTGTTCCTTTCATTCTTTCTCAGTTTGCCGGCGCGTTTTGCGCAGCGGCGTTAGTTTACGGGCTTTATTACAATCTTTTCATCGACTTCGAACAGACGCATCATATGGTACGCGGCAGCGTCGAAAGTCTGGATCTGGCAGGCATCTTCTCAACCTACCCAAACCCGCATATCAATTTTGTGCAGGCGTTCGCAGTTGAAATGGTGATTACCGCTATTCTGATGGGCGTTATCCTGGCGCTGACCGACGACGGAAACGGCATTCCGCGCGGCCCGCTGGCCCCCCTGCTGATTGGCCTGCTGATTGCGGTGATTGGCGCCTCCATGGGCCCGCTGACCGGCTTCGCGATGAACCCGGCACGTGATATCGGACCAAAAGCATTCGCCTTCATCGCAGGCTGGGGCGACGTCGCCTTCACCGGAGGCAAAGACATTCCTTACTTCCTGGTACCGCTGTTTGCGCCGGTTGTCGGGGCTGCGCTGGGTGCGTTCAGCTACCGCAAATTAATTGGTCGCCATTTACCGTGCGACACCTGTGTGGAAGAGGAGAAGGAAACGACTTCTACCGCACAACAAAAAGCTTCGCTGTAATCTGACTACGGGACACATACCATGACCGAAAAAAAATATATCGTTGCGCTCGACCAGGGCACTACCAGCTCCCGCGCTGTCGTAATGGATCATGACGCGAACATCGTCAGCGTGTCACAGCGCGAATTTGAGCAAATTTATCCTCGTCCAGGCTGGGTAGAACACGACCCGATGGAGATCTGGGCGTCACAAAGCTCCACGCTGGTCGAAGTGCTGGCGAAAGCCGATATCAGTTCCGACGAGATTGCCGCGATTGGTATCACTAACCAGCGTGAAACGACGATTGTCTGGGAACGTGAAACCGGTAAGCCTATTTACAACGCCATCGTCTGGCAGTGCCGCCGTACCTCTGAGATCTGCGAACAGCTGAAGCGCGACGGCATGGAAGAGTACGTGCGCAGCGCCACCGGCCTGGTGGTTGACCCGTATTTCTCCGGCACCAAAGTGAAATGGATCCTCGACCATGTGGAAGGTTCACGCGAGCGTGCTAAACGCGGCGAGCTGCTGTTCGGTACCGTTGACACCTGGCTTATCTGGAAGATGACCCAGGGACGCGTTCACGTCACCGACTACACCAACGCCTCGCGCACCATGCTGTTCAACATCAACACCCTGGAGTGGGATGACAAGATGCTGGACGCCCTGGATATCCCACGCGCGATGCTGCCTGAAGTGCGCAAGTCTTCAGAAGTGTACGGTCAGACCAACATCGGCGGTAAAGGCGGCACCCGTATTCCTATCGCCGGTATCGCCGGTGACCAGCAGGCGGCGCTGTTCGGCCAGCTATGCGTCAAAGAAGGGATGGCGAAGAACACCTACGGCACAGGCTGCTTTATGCTGATGAACACCGGCGAGAAAGCGGTGAAATCAGAAAACGGCCTGCTGACTACCATCGCCTGCGGCCCGCGCGGCGAAGTGAACTATGCGCTGGAAGGTGCGGTGTTCATGGCCGGCGCGTCTATCCAGTGGCTGCGCGACGAGATGAAGCTGATCAGCGATGCGTTCGATTCCGAGTACTTCGCGACCAAAGTGAAAGACACCAACGGCGTGTACGTGGTACCTGCGTTCACCGGTCTGGGCGCACCGTACTGGGATCCGTATGCACGCGGCGCGATTTTCGGCCTGACGCGCGGTGTGAACTCTAACCACATTATTCGCGCCACCCTGGAATCCATCGCCTACCAGACGCGAGACGTGCTGGAAGCGATGCAGGCTGACTCCGGCATTCGTCTGCACGCCCTGCGCGTGGACGGCGGTGCGGTCGCGAATAACTTCCTGATGCAGTTCCAGTCCGACATTCTGGGCACTCGCGTTGAGCGTCCTGAAGTGCGTGAAGTGACGGCGCTGGGCGCGGCGTATCTTGCCGGTCTGGCGGTAGGCTTCTGGCAGAACCTGGACGAGCTGCAGGAAAAAGCGGTGATCGAACGCGAATTCCGCCCGGGCATTGAAACCACCGAGCGTAACTTCCGCTACAGCGGCTGGAAGAAAGCGGTGAAACGCGCCCTGGCGTGGGAAGAGCACGACGAGTAAGCCCCCCAAAGGGGAGAGGGGACTTAAAACCCCCCCTCCCCACTCTGTGATAAACTTCGTGCAATTCCTTTTGATTGCACGAGTACCTCATGAAACGTGAACTTGCTATCGAGTTTTCCCGCGTCACCGAAGCGGCCGCCCTTGCAGGCTATAAATGGCTGGGTCGTGGCGACAAAAATACCGCAGACGGCGCAGCCGTCCATGCCATGCGCATTGTCCTTAACCAGGTCAACATCGACGGCACCATCGTGATCGGCGAAGGCGAGATCGACGAAGCGCCAATGCTCTATATTGGTGAAAAAGTCGGTACCGGCAAAGGCGATGCCGTGGATATCGCCGTCGACCCGATCGAAGGTACGCGCATGACGGCAATGGGTCAGGCCAACGCCCTGGCGGTGCTGGCCGTAGGCGATAAGGGCTGCTTCCTTAACGCGCCGGATATGTACATGGAAAAGCTGATTGTCGGGCCTGGCGCAAAGGGCGCAATCGACCTCAGCCTGCCGCTGGAAGAGAACCTGCACAACGTCGCCAAAGCCCTGGGCAAACCCCTTAGCGAACTGACCGTGACGATTCTGGCCAAACCGCGCCACGACGCCACCATCGCGCAGATGCAAAAGCTCGGCGTGCGCGTGTTTGCTATTCCTGACGGTGACGTTGCCGCCTCGATCCTGACCTGCATGCCGGACAGCGAAGTAGACGTGCTGTACGGCATCGGCGGCGCGCCGGAAGGTGTCGTCTCTGCGGCAGTGATCCGCGCGCTGGATGGCGACATGCAGGCTCGTCTGCTGCCCCGTCATGAGGTAAAAGGCGACAGCGAAGAGAACCG
This sequence comes from Enterobacter sp. PL_is379, assembly GCF_055817355.1. Lineage (NCBI taxonomy): Bacteria > Pseudomonadati > Pseudomonadota > Gammaproteobacteria > Enterobacterales > Enterobacteriaceae > Enterobacter > Enterobacter sp. PL_is379. The sequence goes on along the minus strand of NZ_JBVPGT010000021.1, from coordinate 52,473 downwards.
CCGTATCGGGGAAAACGAGCTGGCGCGCTGCGAAGCGATGGGCATCGAGGCCAATAAAGTGCTGGCTCTGGACGAGATGGCCCGTAGCGACAACGTTGTCTTCTCCGCGACCGGCATCACCAAAGGCGATCTGCTGGACGGTATCACCCGCAAGGGCAATATGGCGACCACCGAAACGCTGCTGATCCGCGGTAAATCGCGCACCATTCGCCGCATCCAGTCTATCCACTATCTCGACCGCAAAGACCCGGACGTACAGACGCACATTCTGTAAAACCGTTTGATCGATAGAGCTTTCCGGCCCTGACGGGCTGGAAATTGTCACCACAAGTACGGAAGATAGAATAGAGAAACAGCACAGGAGAAGATCATGGCGGACTGGGTAACAGGTAAAGTCACGAAAATAGAGTTCTGGACCGATGCGCTATTTAGTCTCACCGTCCATGCTCCCGTCCACCCGTTTAAAGCCGGGCAATTCGCCAAGCTGGGGCTGGATGTCGACGGCGAGCGCGTGCAGCGCGCCTACTCTTACGTTAACGCGCCTGATAACCCGGATCTCGAGTTCTATCTGGTCACCGTTCCGGACGGTAAGCTCAGCCCGCGTCTTGCCGCCCTCAAGCCCGGCGACGACGTGCAAATTGTGAGTGAAGCGGCAGGCTTCTTTGTGCTCGAAGAGATCCCTGATTGTGACACGCTCTGGATGCTGGCAACCGGCACGGCCATCGGCCCTTATCTCTCTATTTTGCAGTACGGCAAAGATCTGGAGCGCTTTAAAAACATCGTGCTGGTGCACGCTGCACGCTACGCTGCAGACCTGAGCTACCTGCCGCAGATGCGGGCGCTGGAACAGCAGTACGGCGGAAAGTTAAAGATTCAGACGGTGGTCAGCCGCGAAACCGTAGCAGGAGCGCTTACCGGTCGCGTGCCGGCGTTAATTGAGAGTGGAGCCCTGGAGGACGCGGTGGGTTTGCCGCTGAACGCTGAAACCAGCCACGTCATGCTGTGTGGCAATCCGCAGATGGTTCGCGACACGCAGCAGCTTCTGAAGGATACCCGGCAGATGACGAAACATCTTCGCCGCCGGCCGGGCCATATGACCGCCGAACACTACTGGTGATCAGCGGTACTTCACCTCAACGGTGTCTTTACCGTATTTGTTTTCGCTCTGGGTGCCAATAAACGCGCCCAGATCGACAATCATCATCACGAAGATGATCGACGGCAGCAGCCTGCCCACAACCCACGGCAGGATGGACGGAAGCATTGCCCAGTTCCCCGCTACCAGCATCCACGCCAGAATAATCAGAAATGCCCACGCGCCGGAACGTCCGCGATCGTGCAGCCGTTTCACGACGACAGCCGCCGTTGGCCATAGCAGACAGACCAGCGCGAAGGCCGCCGTTTGCGTGCTCAGCCATGCATTGTAAGCAACGAAAAACAGAAGCAGCATGGCGACAATCCACGTCACCATCCAGATCCAGAAATCACGGCGTCCAATACGCCCTTTGAACGAAAACAGCCACTGCTGTATGGTCATGTAAGGTTCCTTATTATCGTATAGCGCGCATTTTACCCTGGAGTTGTGACCTTTTGACAAGCCGACCAGATATCGTTTTAATCATGAGCACTTACGGCCAGGGGCAATGTTGATGAAAAGTTCGGCACGTTCTCTCTTCCTGTGTTTAGCGCTGCTCAGCGTGGGTTACCCCCTGCACGCCGCCGAAACCACTGCCCCGACCACAGCTCCGTATCTGCTGGCGGGCGCGCCGTCATTCGATCAGTCCATCAGCGAGTTTCGTGAAACCTTCAATCAGGCCAACCCCACGCTGCCGCTGGATGAGTTTCGCGCTATTGATGGCCCCCGTGACACGCCTACCCTGACCCGTGCGGCAAGCAAGATTAACGAGAATTTGTATGCCTCCACGGCGCTGGAGCGCGGGACGTTAAAAATCAAAAGCATGCAAATCACCTGGCTGCCAATACAGGGGCCAGAGCAGAAAGCCGCTAAGGCGAAAGCGCTGGAGTACATGAGCGCGGTATTGCAGGCCTTTACCCCTGCGCTGACGAAAAAGCAAAGTCAGCAAAAGCTGCAAAAACTCCTTACCGCCGGGAAAAACAAGCGTTACTACGCCGATACCGAAGGCGCGATCCGCTATGTTGTAGCGGACAACGGCGAAAAAGGACTGACCTTCGCTGTTGAACCGATTAAGCTGGCACTATCTGACACTCTCGACGGGGCGAATTAATGACAAAAAGCAAAGCCTTTCGAGGGAAAATCTCTATACTGATTCACAGACCATGCTGCCCGACAGGGTGGCCATATTCCTTAATTCGCTTATTGAGCGTGGAGAATTGAAATGCGACATCCTTTAGTGATGGGTAACTGGAAACTGAACGGCAGCCGCCACATGGTAAACGAACTGGTTGCGAACCTGCGTAAAGAGCTGGCTGGCGTGACGGGCTGCGCGGTTGCTATCGCTCCGCCGGATATGTACCTGGATCTGGCTAAACACGCCGCTGACGGCAGCCACATCATTCTGGGCGCGCAGAACGTTGACGTTAACCTGTCTGGCGCGTTCACCGGTGAAACCTCCGCTGAAATGCTGAAAGATATCGGCGCGAAATACATCATCATCGGCCACTCCGAGCGTCGCACCTATCACAAAGAATCTGATGAGTTCATCGCGAAGAAATTCGCCGTGCTGAAAGAGCAGGGTCTGATCCCGGTTCTGTGCATCGGTGAAACCGAAGCAGAAAACGAAGCGGGCAAAACCGAAGAAGTGTGCGCACGTCAGATCGACGCCGTGCTGAAAACCCAGGGCGCGGCAGCGTTCGAAGGCGCGGTAATCGCTTACGAGCCAGTCTGGGCGATCGGTACCGGCAAATCAGCAACCCCTGCGCAGGCTCAGGCGGTTCACAAATTCATCCGTGACCACATTGCGAAAGCTGACGCCAAAGTCGCTGAGCAAGTGATCATCCAGTACGGCGGTTCCGTAAACGCCTCCAACGCTGCTGAGCTGTTCACCCAGCCAGACATCGATGGCGCACTGGTTGGCGGTGCATCCCTGAAAGCGGACGCTTTCGCGGTGATCGTTAAAGCGGCAGAAGCGGCTAAACAGGCGTAATTGCCTTTGTGGCGGGTGGCGCTTGCGCTTACCCGCCCTACAAAAACGCTACAACTTACCTAACACGCTAAACCACAGATAATCCAGCGGCAGCAGCACCAGATAAGTTGCCACCGCCAGCGCCAGACAAAGCACCATCCCCGCCCTTGCAGGCACCTTCCCGAGCCCCATCGCCACCACAATCGGCGACGCCTGATACGGCAGCAGCGGCGTAGAATAGCCCAGCACCTGAATCATGATCACCGACAGCAGCGGGAAGCCGGTCGCGTCCGAGAAGCTCTGCGCCAGGGTGGTGTAAAGCGCCGGCACGCCGTTGGCGGTCATAATGAAGTTGAGTGCGGTGGTAATACCGGTCAGCGCCAGGAAACTGGTGAACGGTCGGTCTGCATCCAGCGGCATAATGCGGAGCAACGCCTCGCCCACCGCCGTTCCGATGCCGGTTTGGGTCACGACGATCGCCAGCCCCAAAATACCGGCAACGTAGATACAGGTGCGCATATTCACCCCCGCAGAAAACTCCTCCCCGGTGATAAAACCTATACGCGGTAGCATAACGATGATCGACGCAGCCAGCCCCGTCCACGCGGGTCCCACGCCGTGCCAGCTCTCCGTCACCCACATCCCCAGCACCACCGCCAGCAGCCAGGCGAGACGCTTTTCGTCCCGCCCCATAGGCTCAGACGGCGCCTGTTCCTTCGGCGGTTTCGGGCTACCGGGAAATAGCCAGCAGATCAGGCCAATCAGGATCAGGCCTTTGAGAATGCCCAGCACCGGCGTGTGCAGCAGCAGATACGGGACATAGTTCAGATGGATGCCGTACGAGCCTTCCGCCGCACCGCTCATCACCAGATTAGGGACGTTAGCGGGCAGAATCGTCGCCGAAAGCTGGAAAGTCCCGAACCCTACCGCCAGCGCCAGACCAAACCAGGCGCGGGAGCCGTCGGCGATACCGGCGCGTTTTGCCATCGCCGCGACAATCGGCATCAGCAGCGCAATACGTCCCATGTTCGACGGCATCACAAACGCCAGCGCATAGCTCAGCAGCACCACGCTCGCTACCATTAATACCCAGGAGTCGGTGAGCTTTGCCGACAGCGCCCGGGCGGCCCTGTCCGCCAGTCCGGTTTTACGGATCGCCACGCCGAGCACAAAGCCGCTGAATACCAGCCAGAAAGCCGACGAGGCAAAACCGCCGAAGATGACCTCCGGCGGGGCGATTCTGGCGGTCATCGCCGCCGTGAAGAACAGCAGCGCGGTGATGAATTCCGGCAATAGCGACGTCGCCCACAGAACGATGGTGACGCCAACAATCAGTGAGGGTAGCAGCAGAGGATACGTTAACCAGAGCGACATACCTGTCTCCTGTAGAATTTTTCAGCAAGTCTACGGTGACAGGCAGCCCGAGTAAACGCGATTTATGGTGGGGTTACTTCAGGATAGCGCATTGATGATCCTGCAATTCCTCTGCCGACGCGCGGTTGAGCATCAACAGATTGCGCTCGGTCGCCAGCAACACAAACGAGCCATCCGACTGCTGCGCCATCGCCAGGGCAAAGCGCCCCATATGGTCGCGCGCTTCCGGCAGCTCTTCAGCCAGCATTATGAACGGGCTGCGCTGCACCAGTTCATTTTCCGTCACCCGGCGAGCAAGATACTCATGTCCTTCCAGCCCTCCGGGAAGAGGCAGCCACTGGGTGCTGATTTCTCCCTGTGCCGCGTTGAGCTTCTCGCGCACGTCCGGGCGCAGGCAGGAAATATGAATATGGAAATGGTTCTGCGTGCGCCCTGTCGGCGAGTTAATCGTCAGCGAAATGGCGCTGTCAGGCACCTCGGAGCCGCGCTTCAGAGTCATAAAGCTGCGTGACTGCCAGGCCAGCCAGAAAAAGTTCGGAGTATGAGATTCGGTCAAAAGCGGGCTTTCGGTGCCGTTGATGCGGTAGGTTGGCATCAGCAGGTACTGCAGCGGCCCGTTGCGATCTTTAAACACCACGTAGCCTGCGTCCGTTTTCACCTGCGCACACGGTGCCGGGTTACGGTTCTGGATCTGATTCGGCACACACTGGTCGAGAACGATATGTCGCAACGCATTCGGATTACCCGCTTTCATCCAGTACACACCGCCAGCGGCCAGGGCGATGACAATGAGGAGCAATAAGATAATTTTTTTCACAACGCGTTCCCTGTTTTCAATAGAGGCAAAAGAGTAACGCAAAATGATGACCAAATAAAAAACCCGGCGGATTTCTCACGCCGGGTCACCGTGTCATGGGCTAATGAGTTAGCGCTGGCTGATCTGGTCGAAGGTGCCGCCGTTAGAGAAGTGCTCTTTCTGCGCTTTGGTCCAGCCACCGAACTCGTCATCAATGGTGAAGAGTTTCAGTTTAGGGAATACGCTTTCGTATTTCTTCGCAACGGCCGGATCGCGTGGACGATAGAAGTTTTTCGCCGCAATTTCCTGGCCTTCTGGCGAGTACAGATACTTCAGGTAGGCTTCCGCCACCGCTTTGGTATCTTTCTTCTCAACCACTTTATCGACCACGGAGACGGTCGGTTCAGCCAGAATTGATTCGCTTGGGGTCACGATCTCGAATTTGTCTTTACCCAGTTCGTTAGTGGCCAGCAGGGCTTCGTTTTCCCATGCGATCAGCACGTCGCCAATCCCACGCTCGACGAAGGTGTTGGTGGCGCCACGTGCGCCGGAGTCCAGCACCTCAACGTTTTTATATAGCGCTTTCACGAATTCCTGCGCTTTAGCCTGGTCGCCATTGTTATGGTGCAGCGCGTAGCCCCATGCGCCCAGGTAGTTCCAGCGAGCGCCGCCAGAGCTTTTCGGGTTAGGCGTGATGACTGACACACCCGGCTTAATCAGGTCATTCCAGTCATGGATCTGTTTCGGGTTGCCTTTACGTACCAGGAAAACGATGGTCGAGGTGTATGGCGCGGAGTTATCCGGCAGGCGTTTGATCCAGTTTTTGTCGATACGGCCACGCTCGGCGATCGCGTCAACATCGTAGGCCAGCGCCAGGGTCACCACGTCGGCTTCAATCCCGTTGATGACGGAGGTCGCCTGCTTGCCAGAACCACCGTGGGACTGGCGAACCACGACATTGTCGCCGGTTTCCTGTTTCCAGTGTGCCGCAAACGCTTTGTTGTATTGCTCGTACAGCTCACGCGTCGGGTCGTATGACACGTTCAGTAACTGGATGTCCTTAGCCAGAACGCTGGTCGATGCCAGCAATAATGTTAAACCCACGCCCCATTTATTCATCGCCCAGCTCTCTTGTGTAGTGTTTTGATGAATGCAGCGTGCCAGAAAGCGATTCAAGGATTAAAGAATAAAAAAAGATTGGCTATAACGGAGTGGAATAAAAAAGCGTGCACACATAAAAAAGCCGGGTGGCGGCTTCGCCTTACCCGGCCTACGAACCGTGCTTTTGTAGGCCCGGTAAGCGCAGCGCCACCGGGCAAAAAACGCCGATCAGTACAGTTTTTTCGCGCAGTCCAGCCAGTCACCTTTGAACGGACGCTTCATGTTTTCAATCGCATCGATGATGTCATGGTGAACCAGTTTTTCGTTCTGAATACCGACGCAGCGGCCGCCGTGACCCTGCAGAAGCAGATCGATAGCGTACGCGCCCATACGGGACGCCAGAATACGGTCGTAAGGGCCTGGGGAACCTCCACGCTGGATGTGACCCAGTACGGTCGCGCGGGTTTCGCGTTTGGTTTCGGCTTCGATGTACTTCGCCAGCTCGTCAACGTCACAGATGTGCTCGGTGATAGCCACAATTGCGTGTTTTTTACCCTTCGCGATGCCCGCTTTGATTTCAGCCACCAGATCTTCACGGCTAAATTCGACTTCTGGCACGACGATAAATTCGCAACCGCCCGCAATGGCTGCCGCCAGGGTCAGGTCGCCGCAGTAACGGCCCATCACTTCAACGATAGAGATACGCTGGTGAGAAGACGAGGTATCACGCAGACGGTCAATCGCTTCAACAACGGTACCCAGCGCGGTAAAGAAGCCGATAGTGTAGTCAGTACCTTTGATGTCGTTGTCGATGGTGCCCGGCAGACCGATGCACGGGAAACCCATTTCGGTCAGACGTTTTGCACCCATGTAGGAGCCGTCACCACCGATAACCACCAGGGCGTCCAGGCCGCGTTTCTTCATGTTTTCGATAGCCACTTCACGAACGTGTTCATCACGGAATTCCGGGAAGCGCGCAGAACCGAGGAAAGTACCGCCACGGTTGATCATGTCAGACACGCTGTAACGGTCGAGCTGAACCATACGATCTTCATACAGGCCCAGATAACCGTCATAAACGCCAAAAACTTCCAGGCCTTCCGTCAGCGCTGCACGGACAACACCACGAATTGCCGCGTTCATGCCCGGCGCATCACCGCCGCTTGTCAACACACCGATTTTCTTAATCATGACTACCTCTGAACTTAGGAATGCAAAATTGAAATCTGTTGCCGGAAGAAACTTATCGACCAACGAATACTGCAAATAGTATATCAATCCCTTCCAGCTGAATTGATTCAGGTCAGACCAAATGGCGGTAATTTATACACAAAATGCTGGCCTGGCTCACTTTTTTACAACGAATTACGAAAGCCCAACATGACCGGGTACAACCGAGCAGGGATCCTGGTGAATGATGACGTCTGAACCAGGAAAACGCTGCAAAATCGCCTGCTCGACCTGCTCAGCTATCACGTGAGCCTGAACCAGTGGCAGGTTGTCTTCCATTTCAATGTGAATCTGAATAAAGCGGGTCGGCCCTGACTGCCGCGTTCGAAGATCGTGTGCACCGCTGACGCCGGGCCAGGAGGTCACGATAGAAAAAATTTCATTACGTTCTGAGTCCGGGAGGGCGCGGTCAAGCAGTGATTGCACCGCTTCATACCCCATCCGCAGGGCGCTATATAAAATATAGATACCAATCCCTAACGCAAACAACGCATCGGCCCGATGCCAGCCATACCAGGCCAGACCGAGCGCAATAAGAATAGCCCCATTCATCATAACATCAGATTGATAATGAAGCATATCTGCCCGTACAGCCTGACTTTGCGTTTTGCGCACAACCCAGCGCTGGAACGTTACCAGAACAAGTGTGCATATAAGCGCGACAATCGTCACAACGACGCCGACGCCGGGATCGTTCATCGGTGTTGGCGAGACGAGATGCTGAATGCCGGTGAGAAACAAGAACAGCGCAGAACCGGATATAAACATGCTTTGCGCCAGCGCGGCCAGCGACTCCGCTTTACCGTGCCCAAAGGTGTGCTCTTCATCCGCTGGCTGCAGCGAGTAACGCACCACCAGCAGGTTGGTCAGCGAGGCGGCAATATCCACCAGCGAGTCCACCAGCGCCGCCAGAATACTGACCGAACCGGTATACCACCACGCGAAAACTTTGATGACCAGCAAGCACGACGCCATTACCGTCGCGGCCATGGCGGCCCGGTTTACCAGTCTTCCATAGGATTGATTCATAAACGCTCCTGTCATGTCATGCCGCTAGTATAACGGAAGCATGTGGAGTCGAAGGATGAATAAACGGTTAACAAATCAGAATGCGGGGCAAAAAAACCCCCACATCATGTGGGGGAAGACAGGGATGGTGTCTATGGCAAGGAAAACAGGGTTTACTGGTTACTACGGGTACTGCTATTGCTACTGAAAAACGTCGTTTCTGAGCTTCGCTGCATCCGTGCAACCTCACGCAGCTGGTCCATTCGCTGCTGATGTCTGGTGTTCAAAACCGCTTGCTGCTCGGGCGTTAGCAGGTGGAACATCTGGTTGCGGACCTTCGCCATTTCGACCTGGCGGGCAACCTGTTCCTGTGCCATTTTTTCGGCCTGAGCGCGTACAGCGCTTTCGTCAAAATTTTCTGCGGTGACAAGGCGATGCATTGTCTCCATTTCGCTAACATTAACAGGGGGCTGGTCGTGTCTCGCCCTCTGCATCAGATCTCGCATCTGTTGACGCTGATGTTCGGTTAAACTTATGCCGTCAAACATATGGCTTTGGCTGCTGTTCTGCGTTGCGCCCTCTTGTAAGGGACTGTTATCGCTGATGATAGCTTCAGCAGCCTGGCTAAACGCACTGAACGCCAGCGTTGAGGCCATGACGGCAGCGGTAACTTTGCGCATCACTTGCTCCCAAAATCTTTCGTGTCGCGATTCAACGAGAGACAGTCTACGATTCAGGCTGCAAACATGCGTCAGGGGGTGTAAAACAACGTAAAGTCATGGATTAGACAGCCTTGATGTCGTAATTTCTGCCTCGGAGGTATTTAAACAATGAATAAAATCCTGTTAGTTGATGATGACCGAGAGCTCACATCCCTTTTAAAGGAGTTGCTCGACATGGAAGGTTTCAACGTCCTGGTTGCCCATGATGGCGAGCAGGCGCTGAGTCTCCTTGACGACAGCATCGATTTACTTTTGCTCGACGTGATGATGCCGAAGAAAAACGGCATTGATACGTTGAAAGAGCTTCGCCAGACACACCAGACTCCCGTTATCATGCTGACCGCACGCGGCAGCGAACTCGATCGCGTACTCGGCCTTGAGCTGGGCGCGGATGACTATTTACCGAAGCCGTTTAACGACCGCGAACTGGTCGCCCGTATTCGCGCGATCCTGCGTCGTTCCCACTGGAGCGAGCAGCAGCAGAATACCGACAACAGCTCACCTACCCTTGAAGTCGACTCCCTGAGCCTGAACCCGGGCCGTCAGGAAGCGAGCTTTGATGGCCAGACGCTGGAACTCACCGGCACGGAGTTCACCCTGCTGTATCTGCTGGCACAGCACCTCGGCCAGGTGGTCTCGCGTGAGCATTTAAGTCAGGAAGTGTTGGGCAAGCGTCTGACCCCGTTTGACCGCGCCATCGACATGCACATCTCTAACCTGCGCCGTAAGCTGCCGGAGCGTAAAGACGGTCACCCATGGTTTAAAACCCTGCGTGGTCGCGGTTATCTGATGGTTTCCGCTTCATGATAGGAAGCTTAACCGCCCGCATCTTCGCCATCTTCTGGCTGACGCTGGCACTGGTTTTAATGCTCGTACTGATGTTGCCAAAACTCGACTCACGCCAGATGACGGAGCTTCTCGACAGCGAGCAACGTCAGGGCGTGATGATCGAGCAGCACGTGGAAGCCGAGCTGGCAAACGACCCGCCGAACGATTTAATGTGGTGGCGCAGATTATTTCGCGCTATCGACAAGTGGGCGCCGCCCGGACAACGCCTGCTGCTGGTAACCAGCGAAGGCCGCGTCATTGGGGCCGATCGCAATGAAATGCAGATTATCCGCAACTTCATTGGCCAGGCGGATAACGCCGATCATCCCCAGAAGAAGAAATATGGCCGCGTAGAAATGGTAGGGCCTTTCTCCGTCAGAGACGGAGAGGATAATTATCAGCTCTACCTGATCCGTCCGGCGAGCAACTCCCAGTCTGATTTTATCAACCTGCTGTTTGACCGCCCTCTCCTGCTGCTGATTGTCACCATGCTGGTCAGCTCGCCGCTGCTGTTATGGCTGGCGTGGAGCCTGGCAAAACCAGCGCGTAAGCTGAAAAATGCCGCCGATGAAGTGGCGCAGGGTAACCTGCGACAACACCCTGAACTGGAAGCCGGACCGCAGGAATTCCTTGCCGCCGGGACCAGTTTTAACCAGATGGTGAGCGCTCTCGATCGCATGATGACCGCACAGCAGCGTCTGCTGTCGGATATCTCGCACGAACTGCGTACCCCGCTTACCCGCCTGCAGCTTGGCACCGCGCTGCTGCGCCGCCGCAGCGGTGAGAGCAAAGAGCTGGAGCGTATTGAAACAGAAGCTCACCGCCTGGACAGCATGATCAACGACCTGCTGGTCATGTCGCGTAATCAGCAGAAAAACGCGCTGGTCAGCGAAACGGTGAAAGCCAATCACCTGTGGCACGAGGTGCTGGACAACGCGGCGTTCGAAGCGGAACAGATGGGTAAATCCTTCACCGTCAACTTCCCACCGGGTCCATGGCCGCTGTACGGTAACCCCAACACGCTGGAAAGCGCGCTGGAGAATATCGTGCGTAACGCCCTGCGCTACTCGCACACGAAGATTGAGGTGGCGTTCTCGGTGGATAAAGACGGGATCACCGTCATTGTCGACGACGACGGTCCTGGCGTCAGCCCGGAAGACCGCGAGCAGATTTTCCGTCCGTTCTATCGTACCGATGAGGCGCGCGACCGGGAATCGGGGGGTACGGGGCTGGGCCTGGCGATTGTGGAAACCGCCATGCAGCAGCACCGTGGCTGGGTGAAAGCCGATGACAGTCCGCTGGGTGGATTGAGATTGACCCTCTGGCTGCCGCTGTACAAACGTTCATGACGCCCTGTCCCCGGCGTTTGCCGGGGACAGCTGACCTTATACCTCCGCGGTGACTGCAGCGCGGTTCTGCTTTTTGATCCGTTTCACCAGCAGCGTTGAGCAGACGAATCCCATCAGGCTGAACGCGATCATCACGCTAAAAACATAGTTGTAGCCTGCGATACCGGTGTGGGTATCCAGCAACCAGCCATAAAGCGTGTAAGCAAACATGGCGGGCATGTAACCGATGATGCAGCCAAACGCCATTGCCGAGCCGGCATACTCACGCGGGGTGCCTATCTCATCCATCGGCGCGAAGAAAATGGCGCGCTGCGAGAAAATAATCGCCCCAAAACCTAAGGTTGCCGCCATCCCGATATAGACGTTCATCGATTGGTGGGGTAGTTGCATAAAGACAATCATCGCCGCGGCGGCAATCAGGAAGGTCCACTTCAGGTAGACAGTAGGCGATTTTGCCACTTTATCCGCCAGGAAACCGCCCACCGGTCCCCCCACCATTTTCAGGGCATACTGGTTGATAATGCCGTAGGCTCCAACCAGAGCAACCGGAAGCATATAGATATCTTTGAGGAAAGGGATAAAGTATGTCAGCCCGCAGTAGGCAGCGTACACGAAGAAAATGCCAAACGCGGCTAGCCAGACGTTGGCGCAGGAGAGGATATGTTTGATCCCCTTGAGCACCTCCATGTTGGCACTCCCCTTTTCGCTGCCTTTGACCTTGTCGTCATCGACAATGAAGTAGGTGATCACCCCTGCGACCAGGGTAATCAGCGTGTAGTATAACAGCCCCGCCTGCATGCCCGCTTTGCCTTCCCCGAAGTGCACAAAGACGAACAGTGCCCCGGAGGCAACAACCACGTCCACCACGCCGCGACCAGCCTCAAGAAAGCCAAACATACGCCCCTGTTCCTCCTGCGTTCCCAGCAGACGCACCGCTTTCAGCAATACTGGCCAGTAAACTACGTCAGCGAAAAAGGCCATCGCCGCAAAACAGAGCAGATACCCGGTAAATGACGGCAGCGTGGATAAGTAGAGGCCGCACAATCCCACGCCGATTAAACCAAACGGCAGCAGTATTTTTTTAGAGTAACGATCGGCAATATACAGAGAGAGGAACAGGCCCGTTGTCTGGACAATAGTATATACCGTAAAGCTTAAACCAATTTGGGTATTGGTTAATCCCCAGTCATTTTGCATAGGTACATAAAAGACATCTTTCATACTGGAAAGTTTGAATATCGTCCCGCCGCCTAAAATCAAAAAGCAGAGTCGTGCCCATTTATTCATGAACATAATTAACACCCTTAGCGTAGGTTGAGAAAACGTTCTCAATCAGAAAATGAATGCAATAATCCTCAGCCAGCTCAAAATGAAATGGCCTTCATGTTGACGTTCTTTTTTAACGACCTAAATACTAGTCAGGTTGTTATAAATTTTTGACACACGTTACGTATATACTGAATTTGAGAAAGGGCGTGATGTTTTTCCTCCGCAAGACGGGCATCTACCATCGTGCTGTCGGGCAATGGGGTATAGCTCGCATTTCGCCACGGTATCCAGGGGTTATTCCCTTCATCGTCGAAACGGAACGCAGGCGCATAATATTCCACCTCTTCTTCTAAGCCAAAAGAGGTGACCTGGGGTTGCTCATCGCCTAAAAGTAGTAATCTTTTTAGCATCTCCTCCACAGGTAGATCACCGTATCCGGTACGACAGGCTTCATGTCCCCAACCTTTCCCCTCGTTAATAATCCGCGCATCTTTAATATGCACCTGGGTAATCAAGGGGGCCATAACCTCTAATGCCGCCAGCGGCTCTTCGTTGGCATTAATCATATTGCCAAAGTCGAACAGAATGGAGAGGTTTTTCATCCCGCTGTTTTTCACCAGCGTCACCAGTTCATGGCCCTGTAAATCTTCATGTTGTTCAATAGTAAAACTCAGGCCGCAATCGTCATAACGAGATAAATACGCAATATCGCTGGCAATTTTATCGAGCACGTCTTTCAGATACCCTTCATAACGCGGGTAGAAGCGCACCGAGGTCGCTCCCGTCGCCAGGGCGATACGGATCGCATCATCCAGCGTCGCTTTATCCGAAGCGCTGGTTTCAATATGAATATCCAGATGGTAGCCTTGCGCTTTTTCTTTAAACGTGCGTAACTGTTGGTCATTTAATTTTTGCAGGGATTGCGTTTCACCGTCTTCGACATGAATTTTTACCCCCTTTAATTTCTGCTGATGCGCTATATCTAACAAATCACCCGGCAATACGCGTTCATAGCGCATATTTAAATGAAACGCGTAGGCGTGCAGATAGAGAGGTATATTTCTCGCACGTTCCGCCAGCCGCACTTTATCAATATTTTTCATTTTTCTTCTCATTCATCATGAATAACGAGTTCCACTGATTCAAGGCGCCAGTATTCAAAATCGACCTGCACCACTTTTTTATCCCGTGTCGCTCGGTGTTTTTCCACCAAAATTCCGTAAGTATTCGGTGCCACACCCAGTTCTTTGCAGGCCAGCTCCGGCATATTGACCGGTTTGAAGATCATCTCTTTAATGGTTAAGGTATGACCGAATTCATCTTCCCAGACGCTGGCAAACGACTGGTTCTCCAGTTTATGGATATATCCCGGCGCGGTTTCTGCATCAATATATGACTCGTGGTAAAAAACCTTATGTTCATCGAGCCCACACCATCCTGTTACCCGATAGCAATTCTCAGACGCGGGAAACACCCTCTCAACCTGATGCGGTACGCTCTCCATGCTCTCACGGGATAAATAGCCCCAGGAGGGATTTCGCCCCTGGGCACGGGCTTCCGCATTAAAACTGGAGAGGGATTTTGGGTTATAGATAAAGCGCTTAGCAGAAATAAACCAGCCGCTGCGGTTCTTTCTAAATATCCGTGCACCCACCTCCAGCTCAATCAGCACCTGCCGTAAGGTCATGCGTTTGGCATCCAGCAGTTCGCACAACTCGCGCTCAGACGGTAGCTTCGAGCCAGCCGGTAAGTTTTGTTCACTCAGCCAGCGTTCAAAACGTTCCCTGAGCACATCCACGTAGTTTTTTTCTTTCATACCACACCATCTGGTTTAAACCAATTTGATCATAAGATATTTGAGCCGGAAGAATTCTCAAGTGTTTTTACATGGCCAACACTTTTTTTGTGGGCCATGTATCAGGAATGAAGCAAGGAAAGGTTGAGTACGGTGTAAAAGAAGGGAGCATCCCCCGTTAGCACGGGGGAGACGAACGAAAGAGAAATCTATTTACCCCATAACCGACGGGCATTGTCTTCAATTTTGTTACTGAGCCGCCGTTTTTGCATGGTGCGCGTCCAGCTGGTCGACAACCCCGCCGCCGACAGCAGGCGGTGATACTGTTCGTCATCAAACGGCATATGCCAGGCAATGGCGCAGGCGTCATAAACAGACACATCGCTCAGGCGTGATGCCAGCTCAAGCGGTGCGTCCGCTGAAACCTGCCCAGCCAGCACCACACGGTACAGCCAGCCGGTTTTACCCGCGTTTTGCATCTGAGCCGACATGTCATGAATGCCGAAATGGTAGTTGAGCTTGAAGCACGGCGAGCGCGGCTGCGTCACCTGAATCAGGGCATCGCCCCAGCGGTAAATATCACCGATAAAGACGTTTTGCTCGGTCAGCCCTTCGGTCGAGAGGTTCTCACCGAACGCGGGCGCGACAAACAGATCCGCCTGTTCGGGGAATTCGGCTTTCCAGTGCTGATAGTGCTCGCGCGGGTAGTGGCACAGCGCGCGCTCGGGCCCGCCGTGGATTTTCTTTTCGGCCTGCTCGTCACCCGCCAGCCCGAGGTCGGTAAGCGTCAGCTCACCGTCGACCTGAATTTTAGCGATGGCGCTCGGGCGACTGCCGTCGTACTCCCTTACCTTGCCTGTAAACACGTTCACCGGGTAATGCATTGCTGCCTCCATTACGCAGATACAAAAAAAGCGAGTCATAAGACTCGCTTCTCACAGGCGTCAACGCAACCTTATTTTTTAGCGGCGAAACGTGCTGCAGCTTCGTCCCAGTTCACCACGTCCCAGAAGGCTTTGATGTAGTCCGGGCGACGGTTCTGGAATTTCAGGTAGTAAGCGTGTTCCCACACGTCCAGACCCAGGATTGGGAAGCCGGATGCGCCAGAGATCGCTTCACCCATCAGCGGGGAGTCCTGGTTCGCAGTAGAAACCACCGCCAGTTTGTCACCTTTCAGAACCAGCCACGCCCAGCCAGAGCCGAAACGAGTAGCAGCGGCTTTTTCGAATTCCGCTTTGAAGTTGTCCACAGAACCGAAGTCGCGCTCGATAGCCGCTTTCAGGTCGCCCTGCAGGGTAGTACCGGTTTTCAGGCCTTTCCAGAACAGGCTGTGGTTAGCGTGGCCGCCAGCGTTGTTACGCAGAACGGTTTTCTTGTCCGCTGGCAGCTGGTCCAGCTTGGTGATCAGCTCTTCAACAGGCAGGTTAGCGAACTCTGGCAGGCTTTCCAGCGCGGCGTTCGCGTTGTTCACATAGGTCTGGTGGTGTTTAGTGTGATGGATTTCCATCGTCTGCTTGTCGAAATGCGGTTCCAGTGCGTCGTAGGCATACGGCAGGGATGGCAGTGTATAACTCATAATCCTCTCCATTATTGTCGGGCGGCACAGCTGTTAATGCCGCGTAAGCAGTTGGTTCATTATAGTTAATTAAATGATATTGAAAATGATTATCAATGCCGTAGTTTTTATAAGGTTATTCACATTCTGACAAAAGCTAAAATGGGTAATTCACTCAGGAGGTTAACGGAAGATGCTGCCGCGAAGACGACAGCATTGTCGGGTTAGTTTTGTTCCGCCACCAGCAGCGCGTAAGTGTCTGGATCCAGGGCTTTAAAGATGTGCGGCTGGTCGGCGGGATAACAAATGTAATCCCCTGCGCCGAGCTCTTCCGCCGCGTCAAGCAGGCCAACCAGCGCCCGTCCCTGCGTGACAATGATATGCTCAACCGAGCCTGGCGGATGCGGCTGGGAAATACGGTCAGCACCCGGCTGGGTCATCAGAAGATAAACATCGCGGCGCGCGCCGGGGGGGCATGCGGCCAGTAAAATAGCCTCGTAATTAGCCTGTCCGGCGACCACTTTCGTCCCTTCGCCGCGGCGGATCACCTGTGTGGTCGGCAACTGCGGCTCAAGCAGGCGGGCGAAAGGAATATCCAGCGCCACGCAAAGCGACCACAGCGTTTCCAGGCTAGGGTTACCGTTGCCGGACTCCAGCTGGGAAAGGGTGGATTTTGCGATCCCGGCACGGCGGGCAATTTCCGCCAGTGAAAGCCCGGTTCGCAGGCGTTCTCGCACCAGACTTTTGGCGATCAGGCTGATCGGCTGCGTCATATAACGGCCTCTTGTTCTATAAAACGAACGAATCGTTCGTCTTGAAAATCAGTTTCGTTGCGTTCATTATAATGGATACACGTTCGATATGGCTAAAATTGTATGAAGCATCATCTCTCTTGCCTGAAAGGCGACACCATAAAAGCAATTATCCTGGTCTGCCTCGCGGTGGGCGTGGTCGGGATGTCCTACGGCTCCCTGGCGATGGCCTACGGTTTCCCGGTCTGGGTACCGTTTGTACTCTCCATCACCGTACTCGCGGGCGCGTCAGAGTTTATGTTTATCGGCATTGTGGCAAGCGGCGGTAACCCACTGGCAGCCGCAGCCGCGGGGTTGCTGGTCAACGCGCGGCACGTGCCGTTTGGCGTGACGGTGCGTGAACTGGTAGGCAAACGCGGCCTGAGCCTGTTGGGTTGCCACATTATGAACGACGAAAGCGTGGTGTTTGGCCTGTCGCAAAAAACCGCCGAGCAGCGTAAGGCCGCCTACTGGCTGTGCGGCTTAGGCGTCGCCATCGTCTGGCCGCTCGGCGCGCTGCTGGGCGCAATGGTTGGCAAACTGTTACCTGACCCGGAAACCATCGGCCTGGACGCGGTATTCCCGGCCATATTACTGGCGCTGGTGGTTCCCGCATTTAAAAACCGTACCACGCTAATCCGCGCCTGCAGCGGTGCCGCGCTATCACTGGCTGCCGTGCCGTTTGCCCCGGTAGGATTACCGGTGCTGCTCTCTTTACTGGGTCTTGCTGCGAGGAAAAAATAATGGGAAATATGACGTTTTTTATTCTCGGCATCGCCATTTTGTCTGCGGGAACGTACCTGATGCGTCTTGGCGGGGCGAAACTGGGCAGCAGGCTGGCACTGTCAGAACGCTCTCAGGCGCTGCTTTCGGACGCGGCAACAGTGCTGCTTTTTTCCGTGGCGCTGGCGACGACGTTTTATGAAGGCGAACATTTCGCAGGCATGGCGCGCGTGCTGGGCGTGGCGTTTGCGGTGTTTTTGGCCTGGAGAAAGATGCCGTTAATTGTGGTGATCGTGGCGGCGGCAGTGGTAACCGCGCTGCTGCGCGTGGCGGGCATAAACTAAAAAAGCGCCCCGGGGGCGCTCTTTCGACGGTGTGACAGCTTATTTCGTCAGTTCAGCGGTCATGTGTACGCGGTTACCTGAGAACGCCTGGGTAATTTTGTAAGATGACGCGCCGGCTTCCTGAGCCTGAGCCGCGATTTTCGCTTCTGCGCCGTCAATGGTTGACGCGGTTGCGGTCACGGTCTGAGCAGCGAAAGAACCGAAAGAAGTAGCCAGAGCGATTACAGCGACAAAAGTTTTGATGCTTTTCATAATATAAACCCTTTCATTAAGTTGTTTAGGTAAGGCACCGTGCCTTGATGAGTTAAATACTAGACCTCATCATGAACAACTAAAAGCGGAAGGATTTGCTATTATTATTCAAAATTATTGATTAAGTGTTAATCGCTGTGGATGGGTATAAATGGTTGCCCTTCCCGGCTTGCAGAAGCCCACCAGCGTCAGGTTACAGCGCTCCGCTACCTCCACCGCCAGCGTGGTCGCCGCCGACACCGCGAACAAAATTTCCACACCGCACATGGCGGACTTTTGCACCATCTCGTAGCTGGCCCGGCTGGAAACGAGCGCCGCGCCCTGCTGCCAGACGTCACTTTCACGCGCCCGGCGCCCCAGCAGCTTATCCAGCGCCACATGGCGGCCAACGTCCTCATGCCCACCGGCAATCTCTCCCGACGGCAACACCCATGCCGCCGCGTGCGTACAGCCGCTCAGCTGGCCGATGGGCTGAACATCGTTCAGGTGCTCAAGCGCATGGTCGAGGTGAGCCAGATTAAAGGTCTGAGTAAACGGCAATGGCGCAACGGCTTTACCAATATCATTGAGTTGCTCAACGCCACAGACGCCGCAGCCGGTACGCCCGGCCAGCGCGCGGCGGCGCTCTTTCAGCCCCATAAAGCGGCGGCTGGAGAGTTCGATTTGCACTTCGAGACCGTTGCAGGCCTGCACCACGTCCATGCCGTAGATCTCTTGCGGATGCTCGATGATGCCTTCCGAGAGGGAAAAACCGATGGCGAACAGCTCAAGATCTTTTGGCGAAGCCATCATCACCACATGCGAGATACCGTTGTAAACGAGCGCAACGGGCACCTCTTCCGCCAGAAAATCCGGCGTGGCATGGGTGATGTGGGGCGGTCTGTGTACCGACAGTTCCACAATGCCCGCAGGCAGTGGTGACGAGTGGGGAGTACGGTTTTGTTTAGACACAGCGGTATTCCTGAACAACCACGGAGGTGAGCCTGCTATTGCAGCATAATTCACAGGCGTTACGCATAGTATGGATCAACTTTTCGACAACCATTCTCCTACTCATTTAGCAGGGGTGCAACCTGCCACCGGCTACACCGCTTTAACATGCAGAGCTTTTAATGTGATCAATATCACACTTTATAATCAACATGGTGATAATACGTTCACTTTGTATTAACGCCATTAGAACAGCGGTACCGACAATGTGGTATTCTGATGATATCCCTCGTGGAATTGAGGGATTAACGCAAATTTTTCTCCTTTGCGGTCAATTCTCAACCGCGAAGTTAAAACTACATATGTAAGCAATGTCGAAACAAGGAGTGACCCATGCAGGTCAGCAGAAGGCAGTTCTTTAAGATCTGCGCTGGCGGTATGGCAGGCACCACGGCAGCGGCACTGGGCTTTGCGCCCGGCGTAGCGCTGGCGGAAACGCGGCAGTATAAACTGCTGCGCACCCGTGAAACCCGTAATACCTGTACGTACTGCTCTGTCGGTTGCGGGCTGTTAATGTATAGCCTCGGCGACGGTGCTAAAAACGCCAAAGCGTCTATTTTCCATATCGAAGGCGACCCGGATCATCCGGTCAACCGCGGCGCATTGTGCCCGAAAGGGGCCGGTCTGGTGGACTTTATCCACTCCGAAAGCCGCCTCAAATTCCCTGAATATCGTGCGCCTGGCTCCGACAAATGGCAGCAAATCAGCTGGGAAGAGGCGTTTGATCGCATCGCAAAACACATTAAAGAAGACCGCGATGCCAACTTTGTTGAGAAGAACGCCGACGGCGTTACGGTCAACCGCTGGCTCTCCACCGGGATGCTGTGTGCCTCTGCTTCCAGCAACGAAACCGGTTATTTAACCCAGAAATTTACGCGCGCACTCGGTATGCTCGCGGTCGACAACCAGGCGCGTGTCTGACACGGACCAACGGTAGCAAGTCTTGCTCCAACATTTGGTCGCGGTGCGATGACCAACCACTGGGTCGACATCAAGAACGCCAACCTCATTGTGGTGATGGGCGGTAACGCCGCTGAAGCGCACCCTGTCGGGTTCCGCTGGGCGATGGAAGCCAAAATCCACAACGGTGCGAAACTGATTGTGATCGATCCCCGCTTTACGCGTACTGCGTCAGTGGCGGATTTCTACACCCCTATTCGTTCAGGTACTGACATCACTTTCCTGTCAGGCGTACTGCTGTACCTGATGACCAACGAAAAATACAACCGCGAATACACCGAAGCCTATACCAACGCCAGCCTGATCGTGCGTGAGGATTACCACTTCGAAGATGGTCTGTTCAGCGGTTACGACGCCGAAAAACGCAAATACGATAAAACCAGCTGGAACTACGAGCTGGATGAGAAAGGCTTTGCGAAGCGCGACACCACCCTGCAACACCCGCGCTGCGTGTGGAACCTGCTGAAAGAGCACGTATCCCGCTACACGCCGGAGGTTGTCGAAAACATCTGTGGTACGCCGAAGGCGGACTTCCTGAAGGTGTGCGAGCTGATCGCCGAAACCAGCGCGAAAGATAAAACCGCGTCGTTCCTGTACGCCCTCGGCTGGACGCAACACTCCATCGGCGCGCAGAACATCCGTACCATGGCGATGGTTCAGCTGCTGCTCGGCAACATGGGGATGGCAGGCGGCGGCGTGAACGCCCTGCGCGGTCACTCCAACATTCAGGGTCTGACCGACCTCGGCCTGCTGTCTCAAAGCCTGCCGGGCTACATGAACCTGCCAAGCGAGAAACAGACCGATCTGCAAACCTACCTGACGGCCAGCACGCCCAAACCGCTGCTCGAAGGCCAGGTGAACTACTGGGGCAACTATCCGAAGTTCTTCGTCTCGATGATGAAAGCGTTCTTCGGCGATAAAGCGACGGCGGAAAACAGCTGGGGCTTTGACTGGCTGCCGAAGTGGGACAAAGGCTACGACGTTCTGCAGTATTTCGAGATGATGCACCAGGGCAAAGTGAACGGCTATCTGTGCCAGGGCTTTAACCCGGTGGCCTCGTTCCCGAACAAGAACAAGGTTGTTGAGTCTCTGTCGAAGCTGAAGTTCCTGGTGACGATTGACCCGCTCAATACCGAGACCTCAACCTTCTGGCAGAACCACGGTGAATCGAACGACGTCGATCCGTCGAAGATTCAGACCGAAGTGTTCCGTCTGCCGTCTACCTGCTTCGCGGAAGAGAACGGGTCTATCGTTAACTCCGGACGCTGGCTGCAGTGGCACTGGAAAGGCGCGGACGCCCCGGGCATCGCCATGAACGACGGCGAGATCCTGGCCGGAATCTTCTTGCGCCTGCGTAAGATGTACGCGGAAGAAGGCGGCGCGAACCCGGAACCGGTCCTGAACATGACCTGGAACTACTCGACGCCGGAAAACCCTGCGCCAGAAGAAGTGGCGATGGAGAGCAACGGTAAGGCGTTGGCGGACGTTATCGACCCGGCCACCGGCACCGTGCTGGCGAAGAAAGGCGATCAGCTTAGTACCTTCGCCCACCTGCGCGATGACGGTACCACGTCAAGCGGCTGCTGGATCTTTGCCGGTAGCTGGACGCCGAAGGGCAACCAGATGGCCAACCGCGATAACGCCGATCCGTCGGGCCTCGGCAATACGCTGGGCTGGGCATGGGCATGGCCGCTTAACCGCCGCATCCTCTATAACCGCGCATCCGCTGACCCGCAGGGCAACCCGTGGGATCCGAAGCGTCAGCTTCTGAAGTGGGACGGCGCGAAATGGGGCGGCGTGGATATTCCGGACTACAGCACTGCCGCACCGGGCAGCGACGTTGGGCCGTTTATCATGCAGCCTGAAGGGATGGGACGTCTGTTTGCTATCGATAAGATGGCGGAAGGTCCGTTCCCGGAACACTACGAGCCGTTTGAGACGCCGCTGGGCACCAACCCGCTGCACCCGAACGTGGTCTCTAACCCGGCAGCCCGTATCTTTAAGGGCGATTTCGAAGCGCTGGGTAAAAAAGACAAGTTCCCGTACGTGGGCACCACCTACCGTCTGACCGAGCACTTCCACTACTGGACCAAGCACGCGCTGCTTAACGCCATCGCGCAGCCGGAACAGTTTGTGGAGATCGGCGAGAAGCTGGCGAACAAGCTCGGGATTGCCCATGGCGATACCGTGAAGGTCTCCTCTAACCGCGGCTACATTAAAGCCAAGGCGGTGGTGACCAAGCGTATTCGCACGCTGAACGTTCACGGTCAGCAGGTGGATACCATCGGTATTCCGATTCACTGGGGCTATGAGGGCGTGGCGAAGAAAGGGTTCATTGCGAACACCCTGACGCCGTTCGTCGGCGATGCGAACACGCAGACGCCGGAGTTTAAGGCCTTCCTCGTGAACGTGGAAAAGGTGTAACGGAGACGACTTATGGCTTATCAATCTCAAGACATTATCCGTCGTTCCGCGACTAATGGTTTCACGCCCGCGCCTCAGGCGCGGGACCACCAGCAGGAAGTGGCGAAGCTTATCGACGTGACCACCTGTATCGGCTGTAAAGCCTGTCAGGTGGCGTGTTCAGAGTGGAACGATCTGCGTGACGAAGTGGGTCACAACGTCGGGGTGTACGACAACCCAGCGGACCTGACCGCCAAGTCCTGGACGGTGATGCGTTTCTCGGAAGTGGAGCAGAACGACAAACTGGAATGGCTTATCCGCAAAGACGGCTGTATGCACTGTGCGGATCCAGGCTGCCTCAAGGCATGTCCGTCAGAAGGGGCTATCATTCAGTATGCCAACGGCATCGTCGACTTCCAGTCCGAACAGTGCATCGGCTGCGGCTACTGCATCGCGGGCTGTCCGTTCGACGTACCGCGCCTGAACCCGGAAGACAACCGCGTCTACAAATGCACCCTGTGCGTGGACCGCGTCACCGTCGGCCAGGAGCCTGCATGCGTGAAGACCTGCCCAACCGGCGCGATCCACTTTGGCTCCAAAGAGGATATGAAAACGCTGGCGGCAGAGCGCGTGGGCGAGCTGAAGACCCGTGGTTACGACAACGCGGGCCTGTACGATCCGGCCGGGGTTGGCGGTACGCACGTGATGTACGTGCTGCACCACGCCGACAAGCCGAATCTGTATCACGGCCTGCCGGAGAACCCGGAAATCAGCGCTACCGTGAAGTTCTGGAAAGGCATCTGGAAACCGCTGGCAGCGGTAGGCTTTGCTGCCACCTTCGCAGCGAGCATCTTCCACTACGTCGGCGTTGGTCCGAACCGCGCGGAAGAGGAAGACGACAACCTGCATGAAGAGAAAGACGAGGTGCGCAAATGAGAAAACGTGACACCATCGTGCGCTACACCGCGCCGGAACGCATCAACCACTGGGTCACCGCCTTCTGCTTCATGCTGGCGGCGATAAGCGGGCTGGGGTTCTTCTTCCCGTCCTTCAACTGGCTGATGCAGATCATGGGGACACCACAGCTGGCGCGCATCCTGCACCCGTTTGTGGGCGTCATCATGTTCGCGTCGTTCATCATCATGTTTTTCCGCTACTGGCACCATAACCTAATCAATCGGGATGATATCTTTTGGGCGAAGAATATTCGTAAGATCGTCGTCAACGAGGAAGTGGGTGATACCGGGCGTTATAACTTCGGCCAGAAATGCGTATTCTGGGCGGCGATTATCTTCCTGGTCCTGTTGCTGGTGAGCGGCGTGATCATCTGGCGTCCGTACTTTGCGCCTGCTTTCTCAATCCCGGTGATCCGATTCGCGCTGATGCTGCATTCATTTGCCGCAGTGGCGTTAATTGTGGTTATCATGGTGCATATCTACGCCGCCCTTTGGGTGAAAGGCACCATTACCGCGATGGTGGAAGGATGGGTAACCAGTACGTGGGCGAAGAAACATCACCCGCGCTGGTACCGTGAAGTCCGCCAGAAACAGGAAAAGTCATCTGAATGAGTATTCGCATAATCCCGCAAGATGAGCTGGGGTCGAGCGAGAAACGCACGGCGGATTATATTCCGCCGTTGTTATTCCCCAGACTCAAGAACCTCTACAACCGCCGCGCAGAGCGTCTGCGCGAGCTGGCAGAGAACAACCCGCTGGGCGATTTTCTGCGCTTTGCCGCGCTGGTCGCCCACGCGCAGGAAGTGGTGCTGTACGACCATCCCCTGCAAATGGACCTGACCGCGCGCATCAAAGAAGCCAACGCGCAGGGCAAGCCGCCGCTGGACATTCACGTCCTGCCGCGCGACAAGCACTGGCAGAAGCTGCTGCATTCGCTGATTGCCGAGCTGAAGCCCGAGATGAGCGGTACCGCGCTGTCGGTCATTGAGAATCTGGAAAAAGCGTCCGAACAAGAGCTGGAAGAGATGGCAAGCGCGCTGTTTGCCTCTGACTTCTCGCTGGTGAGCAGCGATAAAGCGCCGTTTATCTGGGCTGCCCTGTCGCTCTACTGGGCGCAAATGGCAAGCCTGATCCCGGGCAAAGCGCGCGCAGAATACGGCGAAGCGCGCCAGTTCTGCCCGGTCTGCGGCTCCATGCCGGTATCGAGCATGGTGCAAATCGGCACCACGCAGGGGCTGCGCTACCTGCACTGCAACCTGTGTGAAACCGAGTGGCACGTGGTGCGCATCAAGTGCAGCAACTGCGAGCAGACCCGCGATCTGAACTACTGGTCGCTGGAAAATGAAGACGCGGCGGTGAAAGCCGAAAGCTGCGGCGACTGCGGCACTTACCTGAAGATTCTGTATCAGGAAAAAGACCCGAAAGTCGAAGCGGTGGCCGACGATCTCGCCTCGCTGATTCTGGACGCGAAGATGGAGCAGGAGGGCTTTGCCCGCAGCTCGATCAACCCGTTCCTGTTCCCGGGTGAAGGGGAGTAATTTCCTGTGACAGTGCCGGGCGGCGCGTGCTTGCCCGGCCTACAGCTGGTACGGTGAAACAACCCCAGGAATGCCCTGAAAGTCTTTGGTATTCCGGGTGATTAACGGGCAATTTCTGCTTTGGGCAGTCGCTAAAATAATGGCATCCGGCAGTTTCATGCCATGCTTCTCACGGAGCACGACGCTTCTTTCAGCGATCTCTCGGGTTACATCGATAATCTCAAATGCGCCCATTACCGACGCTGTTTTCGCTTCGTGGCCATGTTTGCGTGCCCCCACCATGACTTCCATCCATGTGATTAGACTGATTGACCGGTGCGACGCTGTGTTTTCGATCGTATTTGCTGCCTCGACGCGATTGTTGAAAAGGTCGATCAGGATATTGGTATCAAAAACCGCCATGTGTTCCATAGCTACCACTCCTCACGCAGCTTGCGTTCATACTCTAAACCGTCTTCTTGCTGGTTCCCCCACAGACCAAGCGCATCACGGATAACGGATGAGCTTTGCTGATCGAGATACTGCTCAACTGCTTCACGCAGTAATTCGGCACGAGGTTGGTTGCGCAGCTGCTTGAGGTTATCGAGACGTTGAATAACGTCATCCGACAAATCGATCAGAATTCTGCCCATGTTAAGCTCCGCCAGTAAACTCATATATCACCTCAGTATATCATTATTGTCTATTTTCAAGGCAACATACACTTTCTCTCAGTAGGGTTAAAGCCCCAGCCAATAGTTTGCCTTCTGTTTGCGGGCTGCTTTCCAGATTGTTATCCGCAACAATATTCTTGTTTTCTTTTGAATCAAACCAGGCTATAAAACTGTTCATCCATACAGTAAAAGGGAATTTTCATGGCGCTGGAACAGGGTATTGCACAGCTGGTTCAGGGATTTATCGCTGCAGGGCGACCCTCGTCACGTCGCCAGAGCATTGAGGTGCGACGAGCAGGCTATATTGCCAGCACGGGGCTTGCCGGGGAGACCGAAACGCGCGTACAGGTGGAGACGCTTGTTCTTGAGGGTCTTACCATTCGGGTATTTTCACCTCTCAATGCACCTGAAATATTGCCTGCTGCCATCTACTACCACGGCGGATGCTTTATCAGCGGCGGCTTTGATACCCATGACAACCAACTCCGTCAGTTAGCCTGCTACGGCAATTGTCGGGTGATTGCGATTCAGTACAGGCTGGCGCCGGAGCATACTTTCCCCGCCGCACATGACGATGCGGAAAGAGGTGCTGAGCTGGTATGGCAATATGCGGACAAATTAGGCGTCGACAGGAACCGGCTCACCCTTTGTGGAGACAGCGCGGGGGGACATCTTGCGCTGGTAACGGCGCTGCGGCTTAAGGTTAAAGGGCTGTGGCAACCTGCGCAGCTCATACTCATCTACCCCATGCTCGACGCCACGGCCAGTTTTGAAAGCTATGCCCTCAATGGCACGGATTACATCATCACCCGCGATACCCTGCTCAGTGGGTATGAAATGTACCTCGCTGACACCGACCGCCAGCACCCCGAAGCAAGTCCGCTGTGGCGCGATGATTTTTACGGTCTTCCGCCTGTGCACGTTATTACCGCAGAGTACGATCCGCTCTGCGATGAGGGCGAAATGTTGTTCCAGCATCTGACGGAGCAGGGTGTGAAGTGTACCGCTCAGCGCTGGCTGGGCGTCATCCATGGCTTCTTTCAGCTTGGCGGCATCAGCCAGTCAGCGCGAGATGTTATGCGGGATATCGCCGGGCGAATTCAGCACGCCCGGTAAGAGTGAACAGGAGATTACTCCTCCTCGTTCCCACCCTCTTCATACGCGCCGAAGGGCTTCGCCGGAAGAACGATATAGGTGCCTTCAAACACCGCGCCCGGTGTTTTATCGCCAAACAGTTCAACCTGCATTTGGACGCGAGCCTTGCGGCCACGTGCCAGACGGTCCAGATCGCCGCCCAGTGACCCCAGATCGGCCACCGCGCTCGGCTTGCCGCTGATCGGTGCGCTATAGCGGATGTGAGCATCGGCCAGAATGATGGTGCCACCCAGATGGCGCTCGCGCAGCATCAGCCAGATCAGCCCCCAGCCGGTGAGCGTGGCCAGTGAGAACAGGCTGCCGGCAAACAGCGTGTGGTGCGGGTTCTGATTGCCGGTTTCCGGCATGGTGGTAATAAATTTTTGTCCGGTGTACTGCTGAATACGCACGCCCATTTTTTCACTGAGCGGAATGTGCTGGTACCAGGCCTGCTGGAGCTGTCCGCACCAGTCGGCGCGATGCAGAATATCGTCCAGCGTGGCGATGGGTTTGATCATCAAAAAATGACGAATCGGCGTGGTTTGCGGGGTCGTGATCTCCCCCTGATTCACAAAACCAAGTTTGGCAAAGAATTCTACGGCATCTTCGCGGGCGCTACAGGTGACGCGCTTAACGCCTTCCTGACGGGCGACGGACTCCAGGGTCATCGCCATTAGCGTCCCCAGACCTTTGTCCTGCACGGAGGGATGAACCGCCATAAAGCGAATAGACGCTTCGTTATCGGCGTTGATATACAAACGCCCGACGGCGACGAGGTTACCCTCTTCGTCCATCACCATCTGATGGTGGGCCATCGCGTCCCAGGCGTCGCGTTCAGAGCCTTTTGGCTGATGCAGTGGCTTGCGCAGCATTTCCCAGCGGAACTGGTAATAAGCGTCTAACTCTTCTTCCGTTTGCGGTACTCGAAGGTGATACATAGCTGTACTCTCTCTTGTTACCCGCGGCCACGCCGCCAGTATGCTCATACCTGGAGCCAGAATGTGACGGGGCCATCGTTCACCAGCGACACCTGCATATCTGCAGCGAATCGTCCGGTTTGCGTATTCATTTCCTGCTGGCGACAACGCTCAACAAAGTACTCGTAAAGTGCTTCTGCACGATCCGGCGCGGCGCCTTTAGAGAAGCTCGGGCGCATGCCGCGCTCGGTATCCGCTGCCAGCGTAAACTGGGAAACTACCAGCACGCTGCCGCCCGCCTGCTGGACGTTCAGGTTCATCTTGCCTTCCGCATCGCTGAAAATACGGTAGCCCAGCACGCGCTCACATAAGCGGTTGGCTTTTTGTTCGTCGTCATCCTTTTCGACACCTAACAACACCAAAAGTCCTGGGCCAATTTCACCCGTCACCTCTCCCTCCACGGTGACGCTGGCACGGGTTACGCGCTGTATCAATGCAATCATGGTTGGTCTGCTTCTTGTTGTTTTTCAGCTGCTGCTGCTTTTTTAAGTTCGCGGTATACACCGAGAGTGACAGTTATTTCAGCACCAAGCAAGACGATACACCAGGTCCAGTAGACCCAGACAAACAAAATGGGGATCACCGCCAGCACGCCGTAAATAAGCTGATAGGACGGAAACATGGTGATGTAGAGGGCAAACCCTTTTTTACCGAGCTCAAAAAGCAACGCCGCCACCAGCGCCCCCACAACCGCATCGCGGTTAGGCACGCGCGTGGTCGGCACGACGCTATAGAGCAGCCAGAACGAGAGCCACGACAGGATCAACGGGAAGATGCGAAGCGCATTATCAATTACGCCGTTTAAATCACTCGCCCAGCGCAGGGAAAGGAGATACGAACTGATCGCCAGGCTCGCCCCGGCCAGCAGCGGCCCCAGCGTGAGGATCATCCAGTATACGGCAAAGGAATAGACCTTTGGCCGCGCTTTTTTGCTCCGCCAGATCGTGTTCAGCGCGTTATCGATGGCGTACATCAACAGCAGCGCGGTGACGATAAGCCCGCATGCCCCCACAGCCGTCATCTTGCTGGAATTGGCGACAAACTGCTCAATGTAGTTCTGGATGACATCCCCGGTTGCAGGAATGAAATTCGCGAAGACAAAATGACGAAGCTGCAGGCTGACGTCCGCAAACATCGGAAAGGCGGAAAACAGGGCAAAGATAACCGCCACCAGCGGTACTAATGAGAGCAACGACACGTAGGCGAGGTTACCCGCCAGCGTGGTCATATTGTCCTCATCAATACGGTGCCAGAGCAGTTTCAGCCAGGCCCGCAGCGGGCGAGTATGGTGCGTGGCTTTTTGATGAACGGTTTTTAGCATAGCTGCTTCGCGAAGTAGTTTGGTATCGTCTCTTTTCCGGTCACCAGAATTGACGTGATACCCAACTGATTAGCTCCCTCTATATTATCGGCGTTGTCATCAAAAAAGACCGCATCGGCCGCGGTGAATCCCTCTGACTGCAGAACAGCCTGGTAAATTCGCGCTTCAGGCTTACGCATCCCCATCTCCTGCGAAAGATAGATCTTGTCGGCCGCCGCCTTAACTTCAGGGTATTCCTCAGGCCAGAACGTCGTGTGCAGACGGTTGGTATTGGACAACACAACGACCCGATGGCCCTGCTCGCGAAGCTTATGCATTATGTCGATCACTTCAGGCCGGATGGCGACAAATACTGCCTGCCAGCCGTGTGAAAACTGCTCGTAGCTCAACGGTAGATCCATCTCCTGACAGAAACGTTCAGCGAATTCTTCATCACCGATCTCGCCGCGTTCATGCTGATGGAAGGTCTCGCCCATCGCGAAATTCTGCTTCAGTGTCGCCAGCGGAACGCGGCTAAAGTCGCTCCACGCACCCAGCACGCGATTAAAATCGATATCGACGATTACGTTTCCTAAATCAAAGATATAAAGCATGGTTATCTCCTGCTCGCCGTGGAGAGGTAACTGTAGCGGGAAAGATAAAGTTTGGCTATGCACGAGATTCAGCTGAGAGGGAGCAGTATGAAGAACAAAAATTTAGCCCGGGAAGATGATATTGGCTTTCGGGCGATAGGCTGGGATGAGTTTTATTTAAGTGCGTTTTTGCGAAGATATACGTTTTAGTTCATTTTGCAAAAAATTATAGAAAAACGCTTCCATAAGCTTTTTCTCATCACCATATTCCCCCAGTTTTTTCCATGGCAATCCCATTTCTCGCGGCTTTGCGAGAAATTGCAACAAGTTTACTTTACTTAAATTTACATTTAGATACAAATACTCTATTTATCTTCTTTTTTATAATGCTAAGTTTACATTACTTTACACATGGAGCTGCACTTTCGTGAAGATTAAAAAGGGATACGTCCTCAGTGCCGTATTAATAGCAATACTCTGCGCATTCGCTATTTATTCATACAATGCCTACCGATTTAAAAAAGCCAGCAGAGATATTTTATATCAACTCTCTAGCCAACTGATTGTGAAGCAAGGGCTTGAACCAAAACTTTCAACCCACCTCGTTTTTGATACGTTATATATCGACGGAAACATATCCAAAGATGATGACAAAATCATTGTGGGGCTTATCAGAAAAAACCTTATCCCTGTCAGAACGATATCCATAAACAGTGGTGGTGGCGATGTCGAAACTGCAATAAAAATAGCAAAAGTTATTCATGATAAAGAAATTAACATTGAGGTCAGGCGATTATGCCTTTCTTCCTGTGCTAACTATCTTTTCCCAGCGGCAAAAAACAAAATCATCAACTATGGTTCCATTATTGGTTTCCATGGGTCGCCTAATTCTGATGACAATAAGTTAACAACTACGGTTAACGGAGAAATCAATACAGACACAACGATAACAGATCGCATTTTCTCAGAAATAAGAAAAACGGATAAAGCATTCTACAAAGATATAAATGTGTCATGGATGATGCCACTTTGCGGGCAAAAAGAAAATATTGGTGATCCAGACACAGGTCTGTCGACGTACAGCGAAAAGGATTTTACGCGTTTTGGCGTAAAAAACATTTCATTCACGGATGGTGAAATGGTATGGAAAAAGTCTATGGATATTATGGGTATACCTTTTGCTCACTATTGCAAGGAAAATTAATAATGCGTGAACTCAATGAAAGTGAATTAAGTAACGTCAGCGGTGCAGGAATGTGGGGTTCTATCGGTAGTGCGATTGGTGGGATGTTCGGTGGTGGTAGCGCTGGTTGTAATGGCAGCTATTCTCACACCAGCACCACTAACAAAGATGGTTCTCACTCTGAAAGCACATCCTTTAGCGGTGGTTGCTCGGTTAACGTTGGTGGTAAAAGCGGTGGTTCATCAAAAGGTAATGGTGGTTCGAAAAGTGGCGGTGGCCGCCAGGGTAATGATCACGGTAGACATTAATTCCTGAACCATTATAACTCATAGCCGCTGATATTTGGCGGCTATTTCCACCCCGCAGGAGGCCAGATATGTTTCGCAAGGAAGCTATTGAATATCAGAGTACACGGTGGGAAGGGAAAGCTGTTCTTCTGCCGGGCATCCCTTTTGCTCTTATCATATTGCTCAGCATTTTTTTTATTGCTTCCATTTCTATTTTTATTACCAAAGGTTCCTACACCCGTCGCGTCATCGTTCACGGTGAAATAACCACTTTCCCTGGCTCAGTGAATATCTCTGCATCAATGCAGGGTACAGTCGTGCAGAGTTTTGTTAATGAAGGCGATCGCGTAAAAAAAGGTGATGCTCTCTTTCTCATTCATTCGGGTGTATCGACGCAATCAGGCCTGGTTGATGAGAATAAAAAAAAGGAGATCGCGCTACAGATAAAGAGTATCAGCGTAATGATGGCAAATTTGAACTCTTCGAAAAACCGTACGCTCAACGCGCTGACGACTCAAAAAGATCATTATCAGTCCAGTTTTAATACCTCATCTGGGCTACTGGTGCAGGCTGAGCGGGAACTGCATCAGATTGAGAAGAACGTTAACGATTACCGTGGTTATCAGGAAAAAGGTCTGGTCACCAAAGACCAGATGAGCAGTCAAAACGCACTACTCTACCAACAGCAGAGCAATGTTTCTGACCTGGTCGCCAGAAAATCACAGGACCAGGTTCAGATCGATGCGCTCAATCAGCAAATCCAGTCCCAGAGCGCTGATTATGACCAACAGATTTACCAGCTTGAGCAAAAAATATACGAACTGCAAAAAGAAAAGTTAAATACAGAAGCGGAAGGTAATTATGTCATCGTGGCAACAGCCGATGGCTTAATCGACTCCATCAATACGGCGCAAGGTAAGATGATCGGCGCAGGCGATGTACTGGCGCGAGTTCAGCAGAATATCCATTCTCCATGCTATCTCGAAACCTGGGTTCCGGATGAAGTTCTTCCTTATCTGGCGATTGGCCAGCGCGTTAATGTTAGTTACGACGCCTTTCCTTATGAAAAATTTGGTCAGTTCAGGGCATCAATATCAGCAATATCCAGGCTTCCGGCATCGAAGCCAGAACTCCTGTCAAAGCAGACCATCGCACATGAATTCTATGACGATAAAAAGTCCTGGTACAAAATCATGATCAAACCTGACCTACAGTCTGTGCAAGTTCATGGAAAACAACTCTCACTGAGCCAGGGAGCCAAAGCGCAGATTTCTCTTTTCCTTGAAAAGAGACATATCTATGAGTGGTTATTATCGCCATTTTACGAAATGAAAATGAGCGTAACGGACGCAGGTAATGAATAATCTTTATACACTTGAGACGCTGCTGCGCAAGTTGGATCTGAAAATATTTAAACGCATCCCAGTTGTCTTTCAAACCGAAGCGTCCGAATGTGGCCTGGCCTGTCTTTCAATGATATGCAGTTTTTATGGCAAGCAGGTGGATCTACTGCAACTCCGGCAACAATTCAATTTGTCATCACGTGGGGTCAACCTCAATGCGATAAAAGCAATTGCCAGTGAACTGGAGATGTCGTCACGCGCATTGTCCGTGGACCTTCAGGAATTACATGACGTGCGTAAGCCCTGCATATTGCATTGGGATTTTAACCATTTTGTCGTACTGATTAAGGTCGATAAGAACAGCGCGGTGATCCACGACCCTGCGTTTGGACGACGGGTGATTAGCATGCCCGAATTGTCCCAACATTTTACTGGTGTTGTGCTTGAGGTATGGCCGGGAACCACTTTCTCAGTTCAAAAGAAGCAAAACAGGTTAAAAGCGACCACGTTATTAAAGAATATCAATGGACTGATAACTTCACTGACGAAGGTATTTTTCTTATCGCTGGTGATTGAGTTGATCAGCCTGCTAATGCCAGTGGGGACACAATTAGTCACGGATAATGTGATTGCATCCGGAGATTACGGTTTACTTAATATCATCTGTCTTGGGTTGTTTATTCTGATTCTGTTACGTTTGACGGTCAGTGTCATACGCTCCTGGACCACGCTGATACTGGGAACACTCATCGACGTCCAGTGGAGTTTTAGCCTCTTTTCTCACCTTATTAAGCTACCGACCACCTATTTTGAAAGACGCAAACTGGGGGACATTCAGTCTCGCTTCCACTCGCTTGATGTTATACGGGCCACTTTTACCACAGGTTTGACTGGTAGCATTATTGATACGCTAATGCTCATGGGTTTGCTGGTAATGATGTTTTTATACAACCTGCAGCTCAGCATGATAGTGGTCTCTTTTACCGCAATATACACCTTCATTCGGTTTGCTACCTATCGATACTATCGCCAGCTATCCGAAGAAGAGTTAATCAAGGAAGCACGCCTTAATTCTTATTTTATGGAAACCCTGTACGGTATCGCGACGATTAAGATTCAGGGGATGACTGACCTGAGAATCAATAACTGGTTTAATCTTTTTTCAGATAAGGTCAATACAGGCATTCGTTTGACGCGAATGGATCTTTTCTTTGGTGGCGTCGTCTCTTTTATCGCCGCCTGCGACCAAATTGTTATCCTGTGGGTTAGCGGCAGGCTGATGATGGATAGTCATTTAACCATCGGTATGTTTATCGCATTTAACACCTTCAGGAGTCAGTTCTATGACCGAATAAATGCCCTGATCAACTTTATCATTCAGCTGAAGATCATCAACTTACACAATGAACGCGTTGCCGATATTGCGCTGCAGGAAGCATCTTCTTCAACGGCCACCAGCCCGCTGCGTTTACCACACGGAGCCTTAACGCTCGAAACTCAGGATCTGACTTACCGTTATGATAACCATGCGGACCCTATCTTCAGCAAACTGAATCTGACCATTCATGCCGGAGAGAGTATTGCTATTACGGGCGTATCGGGTTCAGGTAAAAGCACCTTGATGAAAGTGTTGTGCGGTTTATTCGAACCGTCGAACGGCTGCGTCCGAATTAATGGCATTGATATTAAGCAACTTGGTTTCGAGCATTATGCTGAACGCATTGCCTGTATCATGCAGGAAGATAAGCTGTTTTCAGGCTCAATCAAAGAGAATATCGCCGGTTTTCGGCCTGACATTGACGAGCAGTGGATGGTGCAATGCGCTATCGCAAGCCATATTCATAATGACATTTTAAAGCTACCAATGGGTTACGAGACACTGATTGGTGAACTTGGGGAAGGGTTGTCCGGCGGTCAAAAACAGCGGATTTATATTGCCCGGGCATTATACCGTAAACCGGGTATTTTATTCATGGACGAGGCGACCAGCCACCTTGATAAAACCAGTGAAAGTCAGGTCAATCAGTCTATACAGGCGATGAACATTACGAGGATTATTATCGCGCATCGCGAAACCACGATTTCATCGGCAGATCGGGTGTTCGTGATAAATGGAGCAGAGTTACCCTAATCCGTGAATTTCGCAGGAAAAAGATAGCGTTGGGACATAACGTCCCCGGGTAATGAAGAATTCTGGCGATCATCGAATAAAAAAGCCGCTGAGGGATCAGCGGCTTTTTACCTGCCGGGTGGCGCGTGCGCTTACCCGGCCTATAGATTGACCGTATTAGTCTTCTTTCGCACCGCGCATAGCACGTTTACGATCGTTCTCGGTCAGGTGACGTTTACGGATACGAATTGACTGTGGAGTCACTTCTACCAGTTCGTCATCATCGATGAATTCCAGAGCCTGCTCCAGAGTCATCTTGATCGGTGGAACCAGAACCGTTGCTTCGTCAGTACCGGACGCACGCATGTTGGTCAGTTTCTTACCGGTCAGGCAGTTTACGGTCAGGTCGTTAGAACGACTGTGAATACCGATGATCTGGCCTTCATAAACTTCAGCACCGTGACCCAGGAACAGCTTACCGCGATCCTGCAGACCGAACAGCGCAAACGCAACCGCTTTACCCTGACCGTTGGAGATCAGCACGCCGTTGTTACGCTGGCCCACTTCGCCCGGACGAACGTCGTCGTAGTGGCTGAAGGTGGAGTACAGCAGACCGGTACCGGAGGTCATGGTCATGAACTCTGAACGGAAGCCGATCAGGCCACGGCTTGGGATCACGTAGTCGAGACGTACGCGGCCTTTGCCATCTGGATTCATGTTTTTCAGGTCGCCTTTACGCTCACCCAGAGCCTGCATCACAGAACCCTGGTGCTGCTCTTCAACGTCCAGCGTCACGTTTTCGAACGGCTCTTGTTTACGGCCGTCGATTTCGCGGAAGATTACTTTCGGACGGGAAACCGCCATTTCGAAACCTTCACGACGCATGTTTTCGATCAGAACAGACAGGTGCAGCTCACCACGACCCGAAACGCGGAATGCATCAGCGTCTTCGGTTTCTTCAACGCGCAGCGCAACGTTGTGCACCAGCTCTTTGTTCAGACGGTCAAGGATCTGACGAGAGGTAACGAACTTACCTTCTTTACCACAGAACGGAGAGGTGTTGACGTTGAAGAACATGGATACGGTTGGTTCATCAACGGACAGGGCTGGCAGCGCTTCGACGTTCTGCGGATCGCAGATGGTGTCGGAGATGTTCAGTTCACCCAGACCGGTGATAGCGATAATGTCGCCCGCTTCAGCGATGTCGCTCTCGATACGCTCAAGACCCAGGTGAGTCAGCACTTTACCAACTTTACCGTTACGGGTTTTGCCTTCGCTATCGATGATAGTAACCTGCTGGTTTGGCTTCACTTTACCGCGCTTGATACGACCAATGCCGATTACGCCAACGTAGTTGTTGTAGTCGAGCTGAGAGATCTGCATCTGCAGGGTACCGTCGAGATCGACGTTTGGCGCAGGAACACGGTCAACAATCGCCTGATACAGCGGGGTCATGTCTTCAGCCATGTCTTCGTGGTCCAGACCTGCGATACCGTTCAGCGCAGAGGCGTAAACGATAGGGAAGTCCAGCTGCTCGTCGGTCGCGTCGAGGTTAACGAACAGGTCGAAGACCTGGTCAACAACCCAGTCAGGACGCGCGCCAGGGCGGTCAACTTTGTTGATAACAACGATTGGCTTCAGACCATGGGCAAAAGCTTTTTTGGTCACGAAGCGCGTCTGTGGCATTGGGCCATCCATTGCGTCAACGACCAGCAGAACGGAGTCTACCATGGACATTACACGTTCAACTTCACCACCGAAGTCGGCGTGCCCTGGGGTATCAACGATGTTGATACGGTAGTCATTCCATTTAATCGCGGTGTTTTTCGCGAGGATGGTAATCCCACGCTCTTTCTCCAAATCGTTGGAGTCCATCACGCGTTCTTGGGTTTCGGCACGCGCATCAAACGTACCGGATTGCTGCAGCAGCTTGTCAACCAGGGTAGTTTTACCATGGTCTACGTGCGCGATGATGGCGATGTTACGCAAATTTTCGATCACAACTTTGCCTCAGGCATTTAGAAATAGCGCGTTATTGTACACGGATTAATCGCACTACAAAACAGGATCACAAACATCCCCCGCAAACAAGTCATGCAGGGATGCTTTGTGATCGCTTTCACGGAGCGGTAAAAGGGCACTTTAACGTAAATTGCACCAATATGGTGCTCAATGTTCACATTGAAGCACTATACTGGTGCAACAAATCCATCGTGGTGCAGCCCTTTTGCACTATGGTGCGCATGATAACGCCTTTTTGGGGTGTTTTAAAAGTTGGCACAGATTTCGCTTTATAAAAAATACATGGCACCAGCCAGTACAAACAGAAATTGAAGACCTCGTTACCACGACGACAATGACCAATCTGGAGAGTTAAGTATGTCCGCTGAACACGTTTTGACGATGCTGAACGAACATGAAGTGAAGTTTGTTGATCTGCGCTTCACCGATACCAAAGGTAAAGAACAGCACGTCACAATCCCTGCTCATCAGGTGAACGCCGAATTCTTCGAAGAAGGCAAAATGTTTGACGGCTCCTCCATTGGTGGCTGGAAAGGCATTAACGAATCCGACATGGTTCTGATGCCGGACGCGACCACTGCGCTCATTGACCCGTTCTTCGAAGAACCAACCCTGATCATCCGTTGCGACATCCTCGAGCCAGGCACGCTGCAGGGCTACGACCGTGACCCACGTTCTATCGCAAAACGTGCTGAAGAGTACCTGCGTTCTACCGGCATCGCAGACACCGTTCTGTTCGGACCAGAGCCAGAGTTCTTCCTGTTTGACGACATCCGTTTCGGCGCTTCAATTTCTGGTTCCCACGTGGCTATCGATGACATCGAAGGCGCATGGAACTCTTCCACCAAATACGAAGGTGGTAACAAAGGTCACCGTCCTGGCGTGAAAGGCGGTTACTTCCCGGTTCCTCCTGTCGATTCTTCACAGGACATCCGTTCTACCATGTGTATGATCATGGAAGAGATGGGCCTGGTTGTTGAAGCGCACCACCACGAAGTGGCGACTGCTGGCCAGAACGAAATCGCTACCCGCTTTAACACCATGACCAAGAAAGCGGATGAGATTCAGATTTACAAATACGTTGTGCACAACGTTGCGCACCGTTTCGGTAAAACCGCGACCTTCATGCCAAAACCAATGTTTGGCGATAACGGTTCCGGTATGCACTGCCACATGTCTCTGTCCAAGAACGGTACCAACCTGTTCTCTGGCGACAAATATGCCGGTCTGTCCGAGCAGGCGCTGCACTACATCGGTGGTGTTATCAAACACGCTAAAGCGATCAACGCCCTGGCGAACCCAACCACTAACTCCTACAAGCGTCTGGTCCCGGGCTACGAAGCGCCAGTGATGCTGGCCTACTCTGCACGTAACCGTTCTGCTTCTATCCGTATTCCGGTGGTGGCGTCTCCTAAAGCACGTCGTATCGAAGTGCGCTTCCCGGATCCAGCGGCTAACCCATACCTGTGCTTCGCAGCACTGCTGATGGCCGGTCTGGACGGTATTAAGAACAAGATCCACCCGGGCGAAGCGATGGACAAAAACCTGTACGACCTGCCGCCAGAAGAAGCGAAAGAGATCCCACAGGTTGCTGGCTCTCTGGAAGAAGCCCTGCAGGCGCTGGACGCAGACCGCGAGTTCCTGACTGCAGGTGGTGTGTTCACTGATGAAGCGATTGACGCTTACATCGCCCTGCGTATTGAAGAGAACGACCGTGTGCGTATGACGCCACACCCGGTTGAGTTCGAACTGTACTACAGCGTTTAATAAAGTTGTTTTACCCGGCGTGACAAGCGCCGGGGGTAGTTGCCGTGGAAACTTTTAGCCCATCTCCGGATGGGCTTTTTTCTCCACCAACAACCTGATCTCACGCGCTATTTACGCCGAAAACGCTATACTGCACTAAAACAGTGCAACAACTCCAGGAGACTGCTGAATGGCAACTGGCACGCTGCCCGATGCTGGGCAGATCCTCAATTCTTTGATTAACAGCATTTTGCTGGTCGATGACGAGCTGGCCGTTCATTACGCCAACCCGGCGGCGCAGCAGCTGCTCGCCCAAAGCGCACGTAAACTGTTCGGCACCCCGCTTCCTGAACTCCTGAGCTATTTTTCGCTGAATATTGGCCTGATGCAGGAAAGTTTGCAGGCTGGCCAGGGGTTTACCGATAACGAAGTGACGCTGGTGATCGACGGGCGCTCGCACATTCTGTCGTTGACCGCGCAGCGTCTTCCCGATGGGATGATCCTGCTGGAAATGGCGCCGATGGATAATCAGCGTCGACTGAGCCAGGAGCAGCTTCAGCATGCGCAGCAAATTGCCGCCCGTGACCTGGTGCGCGGTCTGGCGCATGAAATCAAAAACCCGTTGGGTGGGTTACGCGGCGCGGCGCAGCTTCTGACCAAGGCACTCCCCGATCCCGCGCTGGCGGAGTACACCAACGTCATCATTGAGCAGGCCGACCGTCTGCGAAATCTGGTAGACCGTCTTCTTGGTCCGCAGCAGCCGGGCATGCACGTCACTGAAAGCATCCATAAAGTGGCTGAACGGGTGGTGAAGCTCGTCTCAATGGAGCTGCCGGAGAACGTCACGCTGGTACGTGATTACGACCCAAGCCTGCCGGAACTGGCCCATGATCCGGACCAGATTGAGCAGGTCCTGTTGAATATTGTGCGTAATGCCCTGCAGGCGCTGGGGCCTGAAGGGGGCGAGATTATTTTACGCACCCGCACCGCCTTCCAGCTCACGTTACACGGCGTGCGCTACCGGCTGGCGGCCCGAATCGACGTTGAGGATAACGGGCCCGGCATTCCATCGCATCTGCAGGATACCCTGTTCTACCCGATGGTAAGCGGTCGCGAAGGCGGGACCGGCCTGGGCTTATCCATTGCCCGCAGTTTGATCGATCAACACTCCGGGAAAATTGAATTTACCAGTTGGCCGGGACATACCGAGTTTTCGGTTTTCCTGCCGATTAAAAAATAAAGGTGACGTTTATGCAACGAGGGATAGTCTGGGTAGTCGATGACGATAGCTCCATCCGTTGGGTGCTTGAACGCGCGCTCACAGGGGCAGGATTAAGCTGCACGACGTTTGAGAGCGGCAGCGAAGTGCTCGATGCACTCACCACCAAAACGCCGGATGTTCTGCTTTCGGATATTCGTATGCCGGGCATGGACGGGCTGGCGCTGTTAAAGCAGATCAAACAACGCCACCCTATGCTTCCGGTCATCATAATGACCGCGCATTCCGATCTGGATGCCGCAGTGAGCGCCTATCAGCAAGGGGCGTTCGATTACCTGCCCAAACCGTTTGATATTGACGAAGCGGTGGCGCTGGTTGAGCGCGCGATTAGCCATTATCAGGAGCAGCAGCAGCCGCGCCACGCGCCCGATTTTGGGCCAACGACAGACATCATCGGCGAAGCGCCGGCGATGCAGGACGTGTTTCGCATTATCGGTCGTTTGTCCCGCTCGTCCATCAGCGTATTGATTAACGGTGAATCGGGAACCGGTAAAGAGCTTGTGGCGCATGCATTGCATCGCCACAGCCCGCGGGCAAAAGCGCCGTTTATCGCTCTGAATATGGCGGCGATCCCGAAGGATTTGATTGAGTCCGAACTGTTCGGCCATGAAAAAGGGGCATTTACCGGCGCTAATACCATTCGTCAGGGGCGTTTCGAACAGGCTGACGGTGGCACGTTGTTCCTGGACGAAATTGGCGATATGCCGCTGGATGTCCAGACCCGCCTGCTGCGCGTGCTGGCCGACGGACAGTTTTACCGCGTGGGCGGCTATGCGCCGGTGAAGGTAGACGTGCGCATTATTGCCGCGACCCACCAGAACCTGGAGCAACGCGTGCAGGAAGGGAAATTCCGTGAGGATTTATTCCATCGCCTGAACGTCATCCGCGTTCATCTGCCGCCGCTGCGTGAGCGTCGGGAAGATATTCCCCGCCTGGCGCGTCATTTTCTGCAGGTGGCCGCCCGCGAGCTGGGTGTGGAAGCCAAGCAGCTTCACCCGGAAACCGATGCCGCTCTGACGCGCCTGGCGTGGCCGGGCAACGTGCGTCAGCTGGAGAACACCTGCCGCTGGTTAACCGTGATGGCCGCCGGGCAGGAAGTGCTGATTCAGGATTTACCCGCTGAGCTGTTTGAAGCGACCGCGCCTGAAAGCACTACCGGGCACGCGCTGCCGGACAGCTGGGCAACGCTGCTGGCGCAGTGGGCCGACCGCGCGTTGCGTTCCGGTCATCAAAACCTGCTGTCTGAAGCTCAGCCAGAGATGGAGCGTACGCTGTTAACTACCGCGCTTCGTCATACGCAGGGTCACAAGCAGGAAGCCGCTCGCCTGTTGGGATGGGGACGTAATACCCTGACGCGCAAGCTTAAAGAGCTGGGAATGGAGTGATCGTCCCCGAAGTGTAAAGGTTATTAATTGAGCGCAAATCGCCGTTATTTTGCGCTTTACTGTTCCGATGAGTTTTGTATGATCGTGCCCGGAAATTGGGGGTGAACATCATGCTGGAAACAATCGTGAATATGCTCTCTAGCGGAGCCGCTGAAAGCCACACGCCACAAACCGCCGTTGCGGCTATGTTGTGTGCGGCGCTGGTTGGGCTGTTTAGCTAGCGGGGTTGAACGTAAAAGCCGGGTGGCGGCTTCGCCTTACCCGGCCTACGTTTGCGCTTTTGCGGCTTAAATCACCCGCGAGAACTGCTGCAGTCGCGCTTTCTGACGCAGATACGCGTCGAAGCACATGCAGATATTACGGATCAACAGACGCCCTTTCGGCGTGACCTCAATCGCGCTCTCCGACACATCCACCAGCCCGTCTTTCGCCAGCGGCGCCAGAAGCTTCAGGTCTTCTGCGAAATAATCGCTGAAGTTCAGCTCCCACTGCGCTTCCACGTCGCTGAAATCGAGACGGAAGTTGCAGATAAGCGCCTTAATCACATCGCGACGGACACAGTCATCGCGCGTTAATGCAATGCCGCGCCACAGCGCGTTGCCCGTCTCATCAACCTGCTGGTAATACAGCTTCAGTTCTTTCTGGTTTTGCGCGTAGCAGTCGCCAATCATGCTGATGGCGGAGACGCCCATTCCCAGCAAATCGGTATCGCCCTGGGTCGTGTAGCCCTGGAAGTTGCGGTGCAGGACCCCTTCGCGCTGAGCTACCGCCAGTTCGTCATCCGGACGGGCAAAGTGATCCATCCCGATAAACTGATAGCCGGTTTCGGTCAGCGAGGTGATCGTTTCCTGCAGGATATCCAGCTTCTGCTGGGCAGAAGGCAGATCGGCATCTTTGATTTTGCGCTGGGCAGCAAACAGCGTCGGCAGATGCGCGTAGTTAAAGACGCTCAGGCGGTCCGGGTTGAGTTCGGCCACGCGCTTCAGGGTGAAGGCGAAGCTTTCCGGCGTTTGCTTTGGCAGGCCGTAAATCAGGTCAATATTGGTCGAGGTGAAGCCAATCTCACGCGCGTGATTGAGTAAGGCAAAGATAAATTCTTCGTCCTGCTCGCGATTCACCAGACGCTGAACCTCTTTATTGAAATCCTGCACGCCCAT
The DNA here is from genome assembly GCF_055817355.1 of Enterobacter sp. PL_is379. NCBI lineage: Bacteria > Pseudomonadati > Pseudomonadota > Gammaproteobacteria > Enterobacterales > Enterobacteriaceae > Enterobacter > Enterobacter sp. PL_is379. Next base: position 10,216 of record NZ_JBVPGT010000021.1, on the reverse strand, counting down.
GCTCAGACGATTGAAGCCTTCGGCGCGTAAGTGATCCAGTACATCCAGCTCAATTTCACGCGGATCGACTTCGATCGAGATTTCAGCGTCGGCGTTAAAACTGAAATTGCCGCGCAGCAGGGTCATCAGGCGGCTTATTTGCGCTTTATTCAGATAGGTTGGCGTACCGCCGCCCCAGTGAAGCTGGCTGACGTGACGGCCAGCAAACAGCGGCGCGCGATGCACAATTTCTTGTTCGAGCGCATCAAGGTACTGGTCGGCTTTATGCTGCTGACGGGTCACGATTTTATTGCAGCCGCAGAAGTAACACAGCTTATGGCAGAACGGAATATGGACGTAGAGAGACAGCGGACGCTCAGGATAGCGCGCGACAGCCTGCTGGAAAGCACGCTCTCCGAAGGCATCGGAGAACTCCAGCGCGGTGGGGTATGACGTATAACGCGGCCCGGAATAGTTATATTTCTGGATTAGGGCCAAATCCCAGTCGATAGTTGGTGCTGACATGCTCACTCCTTCCGTTGGTGTCGCGTTCGTATACGGCGGCCCGTTCTGGCCCCATCGCGGGCCATCACTCGGGTGCGCAGCCACTTCTGTCGCCGCGACAACCGCCGTAGTTTAACGAATAACCACACCAGATAACATATAACCGGAAGGGTTATAAGCAGGACTATCGTGCCTGCCGGGTGCAAATGTTAGTTTCCACCCTTCAGAAGACGCATCATATCTTCCTGCTTTTCGTCTTCTTCTTCGTCGTCTTCGTCATCGTAAGACAGACCCAGCTTCTGCATCAGCTCGTCGATGCGATCCAGTTTGGCATCCACCCATGACTGCTCTTCGGCGGTCAGGGTTTCACCCTCTTCAAGACGTTCCAGCAGCGCGTCCAGGCGCTCATCGTTCTCCAGCAAATCCAGCTCAGCCTGCGGTGAAAGCATAGGTTTCTCGCTCTTTGGTTTGTGCTGCTTAGTGACCGGGGTGTCTGTCACGCCCAGTGGAATGGGAGTTTTACTGCCGATACGAGGATCTTTCTGCTGTTTGCCTTTTGCAGAAGCGCCCGCTGCACCACCACCGTTGGCACGGCTACCCGCAGCATGACCGCGATGTTTTTTGTCGCGTTTGCGATCGCGCGCTTCCTGGTTCAGTTCTTCGCGCGTTTTGCGGCGTGCTTTTGCAGGGCGTTTCGCGCCCGCAGCGGAGGTTGGTTTTTTCATGATGTTTTATCTTTAAGTCGTTTTCTTCAGTATAGAATTGCGGCGAAATCTAGCAGAAAGCAAGCAAAGAAAAAAGGCGACAGAGCAATCTGTCGCCTTTTTTCCTGACTCACAACCCTTAGCGGGTCAGACATTCCGTGTTTGCCAACAACAAACCCTGTTTATCCCTTGGCTAATACCGTCCGTGATACGGTTCCCTTTCCTGTTTAAACGCCTCCAGGCGCTGGTCATCCTGACAATCCTGCGTCTTCGCCTCCTGGCGCTCCTGACCCTAATCCTTAAGTCGATATCCTGCTGGCTTCCTCGCCCTGACGCACACTTTACCTTGTTCCGTTAAACTAACAAGCAACGAAACGGTACAAAAAGGGATTTTCAGACAATTACCCGGAAATAAGCTTATGATTTAAAACAGTTTGGTTTTTTTGACGCCTGCGAATTCTCTGAAATCTCCCATAGCCTCTCTGGCCGATCTCTCACACTGGTTGGGGCATTCGCCTACAAGTCCTGGCAATCAGAAAAGCCTTTTGCCTGCATTCAGGTATAATCCCCCTCAGATTACGATTTTGGAGACGACCACGTGACTACCTGGAACTACCAACAGACGCATTTTGTCACCAGTGCGCCCGATATTCGCCACCTCCCTTCTGATACCGGTATTGAAGTGGCCTTTGCTGGCCGCTCCAATGCGGGGAAGTCCAGCGCCCTGAATACGCTGACCAATCAGAAGAGCCTGGCGCGTACCTCAAAAACACCTGGCCGTACCCAGCTCATCAACCTGTTTGAAGTCGCAGAGGGCAAACGCCTGGTCGACTTACCGGGCTACGGTTACGCGCAGGTACCGGAAGAGATGAAAATCAAGTGGCAGCGTGCGCTGGGGGAATACCTGGAAAAACGCCTGTGCCTGAAAGGTCTGGTGGTGCTGATGGATATTCGCCATCCCCTGAAAGATCTGGATCAGCAGATGATCGACTGGGCTGTGGCAAGCGATATCGCCGTGCTGGTGCTGCTGACGAAAGCCGATAAGCTGGCAAGTGGCGCACGCAAAGCGCAGGTGAATATGGTTCGCGAAGCGGTGCTGGCGTTCAACGGTGACGTGCAGGTTGAGCCGTTCTCCTCGCTGAAAAAGCAGGGTGTGGACAAGCTGCGTCAGAAGCTCGACACCTGGTTTAGCGAGCTGGAACCCGCGACGGAAGCGGAAGAAGAGTAATACCGAGCGCGGCGATGGCCGCGTTTTTTTTGCCTGAATTTTTCTTTGCCGCAATAAAAAACGCCCCAGTCATTACTGACTGGGGCGGCTAAAATATTCAGCCAAATCCGATTACGTGAAGTAAAAGGTCTGAAAGATAGAACATCTTACCTCTGTACCCTACGCCGATAACTCTACCCCTTTTTGTGCTGCAGAAAAAGCACTTTTTGTAGTTTTTTTTCATTCTTTACATAGGGAATTCTAATGATCGTCACAAAACGCGCGTTGTTATGTTGCAAACTTACATAAAAGGCGCGTTATGCGAAGAACCGTTAGTGAGCCTGATCCCAGTTTTCACCACTTCCCACTTCCACCAGCAACGGCACGTCAAGCGTCATGCTGCTTTCCATCAGTTCGTGGATCTTCTTCGACACGGCGTCGAGATCGTCTTTGTGCACTTCAAATACCAGTTCATCGTGTACCTGCATGATCATTTTCACGCGAGGCTTCTCTTTTTCCAGCCAGGCATCAACGGCGATCATTGCACGCTTAATAATGTCCGCCGCGGTACCCTGCATCGGGGCGTTGATCGCCGCACGCTCTGCGCCAGCGCGACGCGCCGCGTTGCTGGATTTGATGTCAGGTAAGTAGAGACGGCGACCATCAAGGGTTTCGACATAACCTTTCTCCTTCGCCTGCGCGCGGGTGCGTTCCATATATTCCAGCACCCCCGGATAACGCTCGAAGTAGAGATCCATATACTTCTGCGACTCTTTACGCGGAATGTTGAGCTGGCGCGAAAGCCCGAATGCACTCATGCCGTAAATCAGACCGAAGTTGATCGCCTTAGCGCTGCGGCGCTGTTCGTTGGTCACGCTGTCCAGCGGCAAACCGAAGACTTCTGCCGCGGTTGCCCGGTGGATATCCTTCCCTTCGGCAAATGCGCTCAACAGGCCTTTGTCACGGGACAGGTGCGCCATAATGCGCAGTTCGATTTGCGAGTAGTCCGCCGAGACAATCAGATAATCCTCTGGAGCGATGAAAGCCTGGCGAATACGACGGCCTTCTTCGTTACGTACCGGGATGTTCTGCAGGTTGGGATCGGTAGACGAGAGTCGACCGGTCGCCGCGACAGCCTGATGGTATGAGGTATGCACGCGGCCCGTTTTCGGGTTGATCATCAGCGGGAGCTTATCAGTGTAGGTAGACTTCAGCTTCGCGAGACCACGGTACTCCAGAATCACTTTCGGCAGCGGATAATCCAGCGCCAGCTCTTCCAGCACCTCTTCAGAGGTTGACGGCGCGCCGCCAGGGGTTTTCTTCAGCGGCTTGATGCCCTGCTTTTCAAACAGGATGGTTTGCAGCTGCTTCGGTGAAGAGAGGTTAAACGGCTCGCCTGCAAGCTCATGCGCTTTTTGCTCCAGCTCGGTCAGGCGCTGCGCCAGCTCCCCGGAGTGGTTATGCAGCACCGTTGGGTCTATTTTCACGCCGTTACGTTCAATGCGTGACAGCACGGGCACCAGCGGCATCTCGATATGCTGGAACACATTCAGCGGACCTTCGTGCTTCTGCAGTTTTGGCCACATTTTCAGGTGCAGCTGCAGCGTGACGTCAGCGTCTTCCGCCGCGTAGCGTCCTGCCTCTTCGAGAGCAATCTGGTTAAAGGTGAGCTGATTTTTCCCTTTGCCGGCAATCTCTTCGAAGGTGATCGTTTTGTGCTTGAGCCAGCGGTCAGATAAGGAATCCATATCATGGCGACCCGCGACGCTGTCCAGAATGTAGGATTCGAGCATGGTGTCGAAGGCGATCCCGCGCAGTTCAATGCCGTAGTTTTGCAGAATGCCACGATCGTACTTGAGGTTTTGCCCAACCTTAAGCGCCTTTTCGTCTTCCAGGATCGGCTTCAGCAGCTCAAGCACGCGTTCACGGGAGATCTGCTCCGGCGCATCCAGGTAATCGTGCGCAACGGGAACATAGGCCGCATGACCAGGTTCTGTCGCAAATGACAGGCCTACCATATTGGCAGAAATGTTATCGAGACTGTCCGTTTCTGTGTCAAAGGCGAAGACCGGCGCTTTTTTCAGTTTTTCGATCCAGGCAATGAGCTGCGACTCTTCAAGAAGGGTTTCGTAGTTGTCGAAGGAAAGCGCCACGGCTTCTTCTTCCGCCTGCTCTTCTGCGTCAACGACAATCGTCTCCTTCGGCTTTGCAGCAGGTTTCGCCCCTTTTGCCTGCAGCCACTTGCCGGCTTCCACGTCAGTGATCCAGCGCTTAAATTCGTATTTCTTAAACAGGCTCAGCAGATCGTCAGCGGAAGGCTGCTGCACTTCCAGCTGCTCACAGCCCAGCTCCAGTTCGACATCGGTTTTAATGGTTGCCAGCTTATAGGAGAGATAAGCCACCTCTTTGTTCTCTTCCAGCTTCCCGGCCATGGTTTTTGCACCACGGAAGGAGAGCCCGGCGATTTTGTCTGATTCGGCGTAGAGCGTATCCAGCCCGCCAAGCCCCTGAAGCAGCGCCTGCGCGGTTTTCTCACCGACGCCGGGAACACCAGGGATGTTATCCGAGGAGTCGCCCATCAACGCGAGGAAGTCGATAATCAGCTCAGGCGGCACGCCATACTTAGTGACCACTTCTTCTGGCCCCAAAATGGTGTTGGTCATGGTGTTAATCAGGGTGATACCTGGCGTTACCAGCTGCGCCATATCTTTATCACCGGTGCTGATCAGCACAGGACGCCCCATTTTTTCTGCTTCACGCGCCAGCGTGCCGATGACGTCATCGGCTTCAACGCCGGAGACGGCCAGCAGCGGCAGCCCCATCGCTTTTACCATGGCGTGCAGCGGCTCAATCTGCGCACGCAGATCGTCAGGCATTGGCGGACGGTGGGATTTGTAATGCTCAAACAGCTCATCGCGGAAGGTTTTACCTTTCGCATCAAAGACGACAGCCGCATGGGTTGGCTGATACTGAAGGATCAGGCTGCGCAGCATGTTCAGCACGCCGTACATTGCGCCGGTGGGTTCCCCTGCGCTATTGGTCAGAGGAGGAAACGCATGGTATGCCCGATACAGGTAAGAAGAGCCATCGACGAGAATAAGAGGGTTTTCTGGGATCTGAACCATAATGTCCGTGCCTTTAATCAATTTATGGATAAAGGATGCCACAGAAGGATGAAAACATCAGTTATTAGCGCCAGATACAGGAAAAGATTTTGCGATCGTGAGGATCGCTCGCAAAAATCAAACTGTGGATAAGTTTGTGTATATTTTCACTTCATATGAATAACAGACGCAAAAAACACATATGAGGTAATATTTAGATCTTAATTATCATGCTGTTATGTTGTCAGATCTTATCTATATGGCCAACTGATGGCAATTTAGTCTATGTGGATATAAGCCTTGATTCGCGCAGAACCCCAGAGAAATCTGCTGCGCCAGGGTAAAAGCCGCCAAATCATCATGTGAAAGCGCCATTCATTTGTCTGTTTTCTGGTAAAATCAGCGCCCAGCGTCGACTAGTCGGTCGCTCACTTACAGCTAACTATTTGAAAAAGCTCATCATGTCGAGATTGCTCGCTGCAATAACATTACTGCTAAGCATCATTTTAACTATTCTGGTGACGATCGCCTGTTCCGTGCCGATCATTCTCGCCGGGATCATTAAACTGCTGCTGCCTGTACCCGTGGTGTGGCGAGCCGTATCCGCATTTTGTAACTTCATGATGTATTGCTGGTGCGAAGGACTGGCGATCCTGTTGTGCCTTAACCCGCATTTGAGGTGGGATGTCAAAGGGCTGGAGAGTCTCAACAAAAAGAACTGGTATCTGCTGATCTGCAATCACCACAGCTGGGCGGACATCGTGGTGTTATGCGTGCTTTTTCGCAAACACATCCCGATGAACAAATACTTCCTTAAACAGCAGCTCGCCTGGGTGCCTTTTATCGGGCTGGCCTGCTGGGCGCTCGATATGCCGTTTATGAAACGCTATTCGCGCAGCTATTTGATTCGTCATCCCGAACGTCGCGGTAAGGATGTGGAGACCACGCGCCGTTCCTGTGAAAAGTTTCGCGCACATCCAACGACCATCGTTAACTTTGTTGAAGGCTCCCGGTTTACGGAAGAGAAGCGCCAGCAAACTCGCTCTCCTTATCAGCATCTGTTGCCGCCAAAGGCGGCGGGGATTGCGATGGCGCTTAACGTGCTGGGAGCACAGTTCGATAAACTTCTTAACGTCACGCTCTGCTATCCGGAAAACGACAGGACGCCGTTCTTCGATATGCTCAGCGGCAAACTGACGCGCATTGTCGTGCACGTCGATCTGGTCCCGATAGACGCTGAACTGCACGGTGATTACGTAAACGATAAGAACTTCAAACGTCGTTTCCAGCAGTGGCTTAATACGCTCTGGAAAGAGAAAGACGAACAGATAGACAAGATAAAATCTTCATACAAAAACGCCGGTCAGTGACCGGCGTTTTTACATCAGCGAAATTACTTCTTCTCAACCAGGTATTTCACGGTATCAGCATACTGCTGTACGAAGATATCCATGCTGCTGGTGTCCATACCCTGCATGTTCAGCTGGTATTTGCCGTTAACAAACATCGCCGGAACGCCCTGAAGCTGGAGGTCAGCAGCCGCTTTTTCCTGCTGGGCAACCAGTGATTTCACCACGAAGCTGTTCCATGCGGCATCGTACTCTTCACCTTTCACGCCAGCATCAACAAACACTTTACGGATATCTGCAGTGGTCTGAACGGTCTGGGTTTTCTGTACGGCTTCAAACATTGGCGAAGTGATCTTATCTTCCACGCCCAGTGCCATCGCCACCGCCCATGCCTGAGTCAGGTCTTTACCCAATGGGCCCAGGAACTCAACATGGTACTTGGTCATTTTGGTGCCTTCCGGCAGCTTTTTCTTCACGCTGTCAGAGACATGCAGCACCTGCTCGAACTGATAGCAGTGTGGGCAATAGAACGAGAAGAACTCCAGAACCTGTGGCTCGCCAGCGACCGGCTTGTCCAGCGTGATATACTGTTTTCCGTCGGTAAACTGCGCAGCAGAAGCGCTAAATGCCAGAATCATACCTGCCAGCGCCAGCCAAATTTTTTTCATGATTAACTCTCTCCTGGGTGTGTCCAATTAATACATCGGCGTTAATTGCAGAGGGGGCTCCTGAAGAACCTTAACCTGCTCAGTAAATGTAGATATCTGGCTACGCCAGTAATCCTCTCCGGTAAGCCACGGGAAATTGCGAGGAAATGCCGGATCGTCCCAACGCCTGATTAACCATGCGAGATAATAAACAAAACGCATCGCACGTAAAGGCTCAATCAGGGCAATTTCGTCTGAATTAAACGGGCTAAATTCTTCATAAGCTTCAATAATGGTTTCAAGCTGCATGCGTTGCTCGGCTTTGTCGCCATTGAGCAGCATCCACAGGTCCTGAACCGCTGGCCCCATACGCGCATCATCGAGATCGACAAACAGCGGGCCATCACGCCAGAGAATATTCCCGGCGTGACAATCGCCATGCAGGCGCAGAACGGAAATATCATCGCGCCAGCAGGTTTTCACTGCAGCAATAAGCTTATCGGTGGCGTTGAGGAAATCATCCTTTAGCGCAGCGGGGATCATTGCAGACGTTTCGAATAGTTCGCGCGGTTCAAGGAGGTATTCCTGAATCCCCATCGTTGGACGGGCAATAAAGGCTTTTTTGCGTCCCGTCTGGTGGATACGCCCAAGATAGCGGGCAACCCATTCCATCTGATCGATATTATCCGCTTCAAACTGACGACCACCCAGGCTTGGGAATACTGCGTAGTAATACCCTTCGTGCGTGAGGAGCGTTTGGTTATTGAATTTTAGCGGTGCGGCAACGGGAACATCGTCATCCAGCAGATCGTGAGCAAACTGATGCTCTTCCTGAATTTGTTCAGCGGACCAGCGTTCAGGACGATAGAACTTTACGACGAAGCGCTGACGATCCTCGTCCTGAAATTGATAGACGCGGTTTTCGTAGCTGTTTAATGGGGTTAGCCCGGAATCCACCCGAATACCCTGTTCAAACAGGGCATCCATAATGGTGTCCGGGTGTAATGTCTGGAAAGTAAAAGCCTGGTCGTTCATCCGATCATCCGGAAATTATACGAATGATTCAGGATATCATCTTGTGGCGATTTCGGTGCCGCCGCTTACAAGCTTTTACTCTTTAATTACGCCTCGGGCGCGCAATAATGCGGTCTTAAAATCTTCCTCATAATCTTTCTGAATACCAGGAATAACAGCATCTTTGGCGGAGTCGCGCATTTTAAGGTGGTAGATCAGGATGTCGTCAGAAAGGTCTGCCAGATCGCCGTCAAAACCTGACTCTTTCGCCAGTTTCTGTAAAAATTGCATCAGATTTAGCTCTGGCTCTTTTTGCCAGGCGGGCTGGAGGAGTTCAATAACTTCATTCAGACGTTTACATTTCATGGTGGTGCTCCTTTCATTTAGAGTGACACGTTAGCAGGGTCAATCCCACAATAAAAGAGGCGATATTCGTGAATGTTAGCCAGGAAATCATCGGGGTCGTTCTGGCAGGCGGCAGAGCAACGCGAATGGGCGGTAAAGATAAGGGGCTTCAGCTTCTTAATGGAAAGCCCTTGTGGCAGCATGTCGCCGATACGCTTGCCGGCCAGGTGACGGCAATGGCCATCAGCGCGAACAGGCATATCGACACTTACCGACGCAGCGGGTACGCCGTTTATCAGGATAGCCTTGAGAATTACCCGGGACCGCTTGCCGGTATGCTTTCGGTCATGCAACAGTCGCACGGAGAGTGGTTTATCTTCTGCCCTTGCGATACGCCGTTTATTCCCTCCTGTCTTGTCGAGCGTCTGCTCCTGCTTCGTGGTACAGCTCCTGTGGTTTGGGTACATGACGGCGAGCGTGACCATCCTGCTGTCGCGTTGATGCATCGTTCGCTAGCGCCTGCTCTGCAGAGCTATCTGGCTGCGGGAGAGCGCAGGGTGATGGTCTTCATGCGTGAGTCTGGTGGCCATTCCGTTGATTTTAGCGATGTGAAATCAGCGTTTGTGAACGTGAACACGCATGAAGATTTGCAGATGATGCAGGAGAAAAAATGATACCTCTTTTAGCCATTTCCGCATGGAGTGGGACCGGGAAAACCACGCTGCTGAAAAAGCTGATACCCGCGCTGTGTGCCAGAGGCCTTCGTCCTGGATTGATTAAGCATAGTCATCACAACATGGATATCGATACGCCAGGAAAAGACAGCTATGAGCTGCGTAAGGCCGGAGCAGCACAAACGATGGTAGCAAGTCCTCAGCGCTGGGCGTTAATGACAGAAACGCCGGACGAGGCGCCGCTGGATCTCGCTTATCTGGTCAGTCGGATGGATCATTCCACCCTGGATCTGGTGCTGATTGAAGGATTTAAGCATGAGGCAGTGCCTAAGATCCTACTGTTCAGAAGCGATGCCGGGCATGATTTCAGCGAGTTAACGCTGGATGAGCATGTGATTGCGGTGGCCAGTGATGTGGTATTGCCGCTTGAGGTTCCGGTGCTGGACTTAAATGATGTGGATGGGATTGCGGGCTTTATTGTGACGTGGAGTGCGGTCTGACGTGCCGGGTGGCGGCTTGCCTTACCCGGCCTGCCGTTTTTTTGGCGCATAAACGCAAAAAGGCCATCCTTTCGGATGGCCTCTTCACTTGTTTGATGCCTGGCAGTTCCCTACTCTCACATGGGGAGACCCCACACTACCATCGGCGCTACGGCGTTTCACTTCTGAGTTCGGCATGGGGTCAGGTGG
>NZ_JBVPGT010000017.1:0-83158 GCF_055817355.1 Enterobacter sp. PL_is379 | reverse complement strand
CGCTTCGCTTTTCGCTGCGGCGCGGGGTGTGCATATTACGCTTTCCCGCTTCAGAGTCAAGCGTTTATTTTCGCTTTTCTCTGCTGACCCGGCGGCGTGTGTGCCGTTGTTCCGTGTCAGTGGAGGCGCATTATAGGGAGTTATTCTGAAGTGACAAGCACAAAATACAAAAAACTTTTCGTTCGCTCACTTTTCAAACTTAACGCTTATTTATGTCGCGAATCGTCCGTTAAATGTGCGATTTCTCGCGCAAAACTGGCTACCTGCGACCAGTCGGTATAAACCACTTCTTTACGCGTGTCGGTTTCGCCCCCGGTCATCTTCATAATCAGGCGGATCATAAAGCGGTCATACCAGCGGTAGCGAGGGTAGCGCAGCGCGCCGGCAAAGACAGCGCACAGTTCAGGCTGCCACGGCGAGCTGAGTAAAAACTTGCGCGTGTAGCTGTTGGTCTGCGGCGTGCGCTTCTCGGGTTTACGCGCGACCAGATTGACCGAGTAAAATGCACCGGGCAGTTTATTGAGCACCGCCGTGTGCTTTTTCACAAAACGATCCAGCGCCGGATGGAAATGCCCGTAACGAATAGATGCACCAATTACCACGCGGTCGTAATCCTGCCAGCTTATCTGCTCAGCACGGTTCAGGTTCACCACATCCGAGTAAATACCCAGCTCTTTTAATTCCGATGCCAGATACGCGGCAATCTCGCGCGTTTGCCCGTCTCGCGTAGAGAAAAGAATCAGTGTCTTCATCAATAGCTCCTTACTCGCGCCAGAATGTAGGGGTGAACAGCACCAGCAGCGTAAAGACCTCAAGACGACCAAACAGCATATTGGCGATGAGGATCCATTTCGCGACCGGGTTCATACTGGCAAAGTTATCCGCCACAACCCCCAGGCCAGGCCCAAGGTTGTTCAATGTTGCGACGACCGACGCAAAGGCGGAGAAATCATCCACACCCGTCGCGATAATCGCCAGCATACTGACGATAAAGACCAGCGCATACGCCGAGAAGAACCCCCACACCGCTTCGAGGATACGTTCCGGCAGCGCGCGGTTACCCAGCTTGATGCTGTAGACCGCGTTCGGGTGGACCAGGCGTTTCAGCTCACGGTTGCCCTGCTTGAACAGCAGCAGAATACGGATCACCTTCAGGCCACCGCCCGTCGACCCCGCACAGCCGCCGATAAACGCGGAACAGAGCAGAAGCACCGGCAGGAACAGCGGCCAACGGGCGATGCTGTCCGTAGTAAACCCGGCGGTTGTCGCCATCGACACCACCTGGAAGAAGGCCTGGTTTAGCGTGGTCAACGCGGAGTTATAGACATCATGGAACCAGAGCACCAGGGTACAGATAATTACCAGCGTCAGCTGGACGCCAATAAACATGCGGAACTCAGGGTCACGCCAGTACACCTTCAGGCTGCGCCCGCTCAGTAAAGAGAAGTGCAGGCCATAGTTACAGCCAGAGATCAGCAGGAAAATGGCAATAATCGTGTTAATCGTTGGGCTGTCGAAGTAGCCGACGCTGGCATCGTGGGTGGAGAACCCGCCGATAGCAATCGTCGCGAAGCTGTGTCCGATGGCGTCGAAAGCGGGCATCCCGGCAAACCATAGCGCCAGCGCACAGGCCACCGTCAGCAAGACATAGATAAGCCAGAGAGTTTTCGCCGTCTCAGCAATACGCGGGCGCATCTTGTTATCTTTCAGCGGTCCGGGCATTTCGGCGCGATAGAGCTGCATCCCACCAACGCCCAGAATAGGCAGAATGGCCACCGCCAGGACGATGATCCCCATCCCCCCGAACCACTGCAGCATCTGGCGATAAAAGAGAATGGCGTGCGGAAGTGAATCCAGCCCCACCAGCGTCGTCGCCCCGGTGGTCGTTAAACCGGAGAAGGATTCAAAAAAGGCATCCGTGATGCTCAGGTTAGGCTGTTCAGAGAAGATAAAGGGTAGCGAACCAACGCTCCCCAGCACCGTCCAGAACAGGACCACTATCAGAAACCCTTCGCGAGATTTCAGCTCACCTTTCTGGCGACGGTTTGGCCACCACAGCAGCGAGCCAATCGCCAGCGCGACAAAGAAGGTCTGGGTAAATGCCCGCCCCGCGCCGTCCCGGTAGATAAGCGCCACCAGTCCAGGGAGAATCATCGTCCCGGAAAAGAGTATGACCAGCAGTCCAACGATTCGGGTTATGGCACGAAAATGCATCTCTGCCGCTTCCTTTGGTATTCAAAAGTGAGGTGGGGATTATTCTTCAATCGGCAGCAATTGCAACGAACCACGACTAAAATCAGCCAGTTTTGCTGAAAAAGCAGCCAGTTCCGCCTGAGGAAGCGCCACGCGTAATTGCACCATTGCCTGATATTCACTGTGTGCGATGACACCGTTAAACTGCCGCAGCAGCGCTTCAATACCCGATAGCTGGGCGTAATCGCATAATAAAGTATATTCGGTAAGCGGCGTTTTGCGGGTAGTGACCAGCATATTAAGCGCCTGCTGCACGCCCCCGCCATAGGCTTTAACCAGCCCACCGGTGCCTAACAAAATGCCGCCGTAGTAGCGCACCACCACGGCGGTTATTTCGCCCACGCCGCTGCCCATAAGCTGGGAGAGCATGGGTTTACCGGCCGTGCCCGCCGGTTCACCGTCATCGGAAAACCCCAGCTGCTGTGAATCGTCCGGCGGCCCTGCTACCCACGCCACGCAGTGGTGACGGGCGTCAGGATGCTCAGCCCGGACGGACTCGACAAACGCTTTTGCCGCCTCTACGCCGTCGGTATGCGCCAGCAGCGTAATAAAGCGGCTTTTCTTGATTTCCTCAACAAAGGTGACCGGTTCAGCCGGTATTAGCCAGCTTTCCATCAGGCCAGCTTCAGGTCTCGCGTCATATTCTCGATACCGTTTTCGTGAATCACCACGTTATCTTCGATACGAATACCGCCAAACGGCTTCAGCGCGTCAATTTTTTCCCAGTTGAAGTGCTTGCTGAACTGGCCTTCACGCCACGGCGCCAGCAGGGATTCGATAAAGTAGATCCCCGGTTCAATCGTCAGCACCATGCGCGGTTCCAGAATGCGGGTGCAGCGCAGGTAAGGATATTTAGACGGTGCCGCCAGGTGCGTACCGGTATCATCCTGCATAAAGCCCGCAACGTCGTGCACCTGCAGGCCCAGCGGGTGACCAATGCCGTGCGGCATGAAGGGCCCGGTCAGATCGTTCTCGACCATCGCCTCTTCGCTCATGTCTTTCACAATCTGGTGCTTACGCAGCAGTTTGGCGATGCGCTGATGGAACTGGATGTGGTAATCCACATAGCTGGTGCCCGCCTTCATGGTGGCAATCAGCGCCAGCTGTTCATCGTTCACGTCTTTGATCAGCTGCGCGAACTCGGTGTCCGCATTCGCCGCCCAGGTGCGGGTCAGGTCGGCCGCGTAGCCGTTGTACTCTGCCCCTGCGTCCAGCAGGAAGCTGCGCATTTCCGACGGAACCTGGTGATCCAGTTTGGTGTAGTGAAGCACAGACGCGTGCTCGTTCAGCGCGACGATATTGCTGTACGGCACGTCGGTATCACGGTGGCCTGTCGCGGTCAGATAGGCCTGATTGATGTCGAACTCGCTCATCCCCGACTGGAACGCTTCATGCGCCGCACGGTGACCATTCACCGCCGTTTTTTGCGCTTCACGCATGCAGTAAAGTTCATAGTCGGTTTTATATGCGCGGTAATAGTGCAGATAATCCAGCACCCCTTTCGGATTGAGTTTGTCTGCCGGAATATCCAGACTCAGCGCACGCTCCGGAACAGGGCCAATGTAGCCGATGTTGCCGCGCGCGGCAGGCAGTTGGCTGCCAATACCGTCCGCTTTCGGCAGTGCAATCACTTCTATCTCTTCCGTCCAGAAAGAGGTCGGCAGCGGTTCTACGTTGTGCCAGTAATCGACCGGCAGGTAGAACCACAGTTTCGGTTTGTTCACGCCATCCACCAGCAGCCAGCAATTTGGAACCTGCGTCACCGGAACCCAGGCTTTAAACTGCGGGTTCACCTTAAACGGATAAGCGTGGTCATCCAGAAAGGTATTCATCAGCTCGCCGGAGTGGATCAGCAGCGCATCCAGCTTAAAGCGGGCCAGTACATCGCGGGTACGTTCTTGTAGGGTAACGATATGATTTTTATAAAGCGAAGCCAGTGAGTCCATCATTCTTCCTTTCGTTTTTTTGACCTCAAGTCATCGCATCTTAGCACACCTCACTCCGGCTGCGTGATTTCCACCGACCGTGATCAATGCAGCATTTTCTTAATGAGTAATTTGCATTTTATTAACATAAATCCCACACTCCGATTCATCTGGTATGACCAGATCCAATTGCTGGATTCAGGAGACTGACATGCTCTACAAAGGCGACACCCTGTACCTCAACTGGCTGGAAGATGGCATTGCCGAACTGGTGTTCGATGCCCCCGGCTCAGTGAACAAGCTTGATACCGCGACGGTGGCCAGTCTTGGCCAGGCGCTGGATGTTCTTGAAAAACAACCTGAATTAAAAGGGCTGCTGCTGCGTTCGAACAAAGCGGCCTTTATCGTCGGTGCCGATATCACCGAGTTCCTTTCGCTGTTCCTGGTCCCGGAAGAACAGCTGAGCCAGTGGCTGCACTTTGCCAACAGCGTCTTTAATCGTCTGGAAGATCTGCCTGTCCCGACCATTTCCGCCGTTAACGGCTATGCGCTGGGCGGCGGCTGCGAGTGCGTGCTGGCGACAGACTATCGCCTGGCGACACCGGACCTGCGCATCGGCCTGCCGGAAACCAAGCTGGGCATCATGCCGGGCTTTGGCGGCTCCGTCCGTATGCCGCGCATGCTGGGTGCCGACAGCGCGCTGGAGATCATTGCCGCAGGTAAAGACGTCGGCGCAGAACAGGCGCAGAAAATCGGCCTGGTCGACGGCGTTGTGAAACCTGAGAAGCTGGTTGAAGGTGCTGTCGCCATTCTGCGTCAGGCGATTAACGGCGATCTCGACTGGAAAGCCAAACGCCAGCCGAAGCTGGAGCCGTTAAAACTCAGCAAGATTGAAGCCACCATGAGCTTCACCATCGCCAAAGGCATGGTCATGCAGACGGCGGGCAAACACTACCCGGCGCCGATCACGGCGGTGAAAACCATTGAAGCGGCTGCCCGTCTCGGACGCGATGAAGCGCTGAAGCTCGAAAATCAGAGCTTTGTCCCGCTGGCGCACACCAATGAAGCCCGCGCGCTGGTCGGTATCTTCCTGAACGATCAGTTCGTGAAAGGCAAAGCCAAACAGCTGACTAAAAACGTTGAGACGCCAAAACATGCGGCGGTACTCGGCGCGGGCATTATGGGTGGCGGCATCGCTTACCAGTCGGCCTGGAAAGGCGTGCCGGTGGTGATGAAAGACATCAACGAGAAATCCCTGACGCTGGGCATGACCGAAGCGGCCAAGCTGCTGAATAAACAGCTTGAGCGCGGCAAAATTGACGGTCTGAAGCTTGCAGGCGTGATTTCCACCATTCAGCCCGTGCTGGAATACAGCGGTTTTGACCGTGTCGACGTGGTGGTCGAAGCCGTCGTCGAGAACCCGAAAGTTAAAAAAGCGGTGCTGGCGGAAACGGAAGACAAGGTTCGTCCTGAGACCGTGCTGGCCTCTAACACCTCCACCATTCCAATCAGCGAACTGGCGAGCGTGCTGAAGCGTCCGGAAAACTTCTGCGGTATGCACTTCTTCAACCCGGTACACCGTATGCCGCTGGTCGAAGTGATCCGTGGGGAAAAAACCTCCGACGAAACCATCGCTAAAGTGGTGGCATGGGCAAGCAAGATGGGCAAAACGCCGATCGTCGTTAACGACTGCCCGGGCTTTTTCGTCAACCGCGTGCTGTTCCCTTATTTCGCCGGTTTTAGCCAGCTGCTGCGCGACGGCGCGGACTTCCGCAAAATCGACAAAGTGATGGAAAAACAGTTCGGCTGGCCGATGGGCCCGGCGTATCTGCTGGACGTAGT
This sequence comes from Enterobacter sp. PL_is379, assembly GCF_055817355.1. Taxonomy (NCBI): domain Bacteria; kingdom Pseudomonadati; phylum Pseudomonadota; class Gammaproteobacteria; order Enterobacterales; family Enterobacteriaceae; genus Enterobacter; species Enterobacter sp. PL_is379. Next base: position 77,138 of record NZ_JBVPGT010000017.1, on the reverse strand, counting down.
CGGCATTGATACCGCCCACCACGCCCAGGCGGTAATGGCGGCAGGCTTCCCGCAGCGCATGCAGAAAGACTATCGCGACGCGATTGACGCGCTGTTCGACGCTAACCGCTTCGGTCAGAAAAACGGTCTGGGCTTCTGGCGTTATAAAGAAGACAGCAAGGGCAAACCGAAGAAAGAAGAAGACGCGGCGGTGGATAGCCTGCTGGCCGATGTCAGTCAGCCGAAACGCGACTTCACCGACGATGAGATCATCGCCCGCATGATGATTCCCATGATCAACGAAGTGGTGCGTTGCCTCGAAGAAGGCATCATCGCCAGCCCTGCAGAAGCCGATATGGCGCTGGTATACGGCCTGGGCTTCCCTCCGTTCCACGGCGGCGCGTTCCGCTGGCTGGACACGCTCGGTAGCGCCCGCTATCTCGATATGGCTCAGCAGTATCAGCACCTCGGCCCGCTTTATGAGGTGCCGGAAGGGCTGCGTAACAAAGCGCGCCATAACGAACCCTACTATCCAGCAGTTGAGCCAGCCCGTCCGGTTGGCGAACTGAAAACGGCTTAAGGAGTCACAATGGAAAAGGTTGTCATTGTTGATGCGATTCGCACCCCGATGGGCCGTTCAAAAGGCGGTGCATTCCGTAACGTGCGTGCGGAAGACCTCTCCGCGCACCTGATGCGTAGCCTGCTGGCGCGTAACCCGGCGCTGGATCCTGCTGCGCTGGACGATATCTACTGGGGCTGCGTGCAGCAGACCCTGGAGCAAGGCTTCAACATCGCCCGCAACGCGTCGCTGCTGGCGGAGATCCCACATTCAGTTCCGGCCGTCACCGTGAACCGCCTGTGCGGTTCGTCAATGCAGGCGCTGCACGACGCGGCGCGCATGATCATGACCGGCGATGCGCAGGCCTGCCTGGTGGGCGGCGTTGAGCACATGGGCCACGTGCCGATGAGCCACGGGGTCGATTTCCACCCGGGGATGAGCCGTAACGTGGCGAAAGCCGCGGGGATGATGGGTCTGACCGCCGAGATGCTTTCTCGTCTGCACGGCATCAGCCGTGAAATGCAGGATGCCTTTGCCGCGCGCTCTCACGCTCGCGCATGGGCGGCGACACAGTCCGGTGCCTTTAAGAATGAGATCATCCCGACCGGCGGTCACGACGCAGACGGCGTTCTGAAGCAGTTCAGCTACGACGAAGTCATCCGCCCGGAAACCACGGTCGAAGCGCTGTCTACCCTGCGCCCGGCGTTTGATCCGGTCACCGGTACGGTCACGGCGGGAACGTCGTCCGCCCTGTCCGACGGTGCCGCCGCGATGCTGGTGATGAGCGAAAGCCGCGCCCGCGAGCTGGGCTTAACCCCTCGCGCTCGGGTACGTTCGATGGCGGTTGTGGGCTGCGATCCTTCAATCATGGGCTACGGCCCGGTTCCGGCCTCGAAGCTGGCGCTGAAAAAAGCGGGCTTAACCGCCAGCGACATCGATCTGTTCGAGATGAACGAAGCGTTCGCCGCGCAGATCCTGCCATGCATTAAAGATCTGGGGCTGATGGATCAGATCGACGAGAAGATTAACCTCAACGGCGGCGCGATCGCCCTCGGTCACCCGCTGGGCTGCTCCGGTGCGCGCATCAGCACGACGCTGATCAACCTGATGGAACGCAAAGATGCCCAGTTTGGTCTGGCAACGATGTGTATCGGGCTGGGTCAGGGTATCGCGACGGTGTTTGAGAGAGTGTAGGTCTAATACGTAGGCCCGATAAGCATCGCGCCATCGGGCTTTTGCCGGGAGGCGCTGCGCTTTCCCGGCCTACGAGAGGTACCTCGCCGCCAGTGGCGTCACTGGCGAAGAGAGAGAGTTTAGTTGCCGTTCTTCCCGCCTGTCAGGGGCGGGTTTTTTATTTAAATGAAGGCAAACGCATCGCCAAACAGGCGGTCTTCACGCGCATCACGTTCGTTACAGAACAGATCGCGGGCGATTTTCGCCATCTCGAAACGGCCAGCGATATAGATATCGTGCCCAGCCAGCGTACCGTGATCCTGCAGCACCGCCGTCAGCACCGTACCGCTACGCCCGCGCCAGCCCTCTTCCGGCTGCTCAACCACCGGCTCAATGCGCAGGTTAGGATGGGTGACGCTCAGCGCTTCCAGTTCAGACAGATCGTACAGATGTTTCTCTTCGCGGCCACCCCAGTAAATGGTGATGTCACGGTCCGGGTTACGCGCCAGTGCGGTCAACAGAATGGAGCGCACGTAGGAGAAGCCTGTACCGCCAGCGATCAGGATCAGCGGACGGTCTTCGTCATCGCGCAGCCACGCATCACCGTGCGGAATATCCACCACGATTTCACGTTCCTTCAGGATGCGATCCATCACCGCCATCGCATACAGGTTAAGCTCTGACGCACCAATATGAAGCTCAATAAATTCCTGCTCCGCCGGCGTTGAGGCCATAGAGAAAGGACGCTTATCACGCTCATCCATCACAACCATCAGGTACTGACCCGCGCGGAAAGAGAATGGCGCTTCTGGCACTAAACGGACGCGATATACGGTGTCGGTGATGGCATCTACCGAGGTCACTTTACAGCTTAAGGTTGTCATTCGCTCTCTCTGTCGGGAAGTCTATAGGGCTTAACGGTCAGCTCAGGGTTTACCGTTATTCATTATGGCCAGCTCGTCCCAGATCGCGTCAATGCGCGCGGTCACAGCAGGATCTTTTTTGATCGGGCGACCCCATTCACGGTCGGTTTCGCCAGGCCATTTATTTGTGGCATCCAGTCCCATCTTTGAGCCAAGACCGGAAACCGGCGAGGCAAAATCCAGATAATCAATCGGCGTGTTTTCGACTAACACCGTATCGCGCGCCGGGTCCATTCGCGTGGTAATGGCCCAGATTACGTCATTCCAGTCGCGGGCGTTAACGTCATCATCGCAGACAATAACAAATTTGGTATACATAAACTGGCGCAGGAAAGACCACACGCCCATCATCACGCGTTTAGCATGACCAGGATACTGCTTCTTCATCGTGACCACCGCCATGCGATACGAGCATCCTTCAGGCGGCAGATAAAAATCAACTATTTCCGGGAACTGCTTTTGCAGGATCGGCACAAACACTTCATTCAGCGCCACGCCCAGCACCGCCGGTTCGTCCGGTGGACGTCCGGTATACGTGGAGTGATAAATCGCATCCTCACGCTGCGTAATGTGCGTCACGGTAAACACCGGGAAGTTATCCACCTCGTTGTAATAGCCGGTGTGGTCGCCGTAAGGGCCTTCTGGCGCCATTTCACCCTGTTCAAGGTAACCCTCCAGCACAATTTCTGCACTGGCCGGAACTTCGAGATCGTTAGAAATACACTTCACGACTTCGGTTTTCGTTCCGCGCAGCAGGCCTGCAAACGCATATTCAGAAAGGGTATCCGGCACGGGGGTGACGGCTCCCAGAATGGTGGCCGGATCGGCGCCTAAAGCGACAGACACCGGGAAACGCTCCCCCGGATGCGCAGCGCACCACTCCTGGAAATCCAGCGCGCCGCCGCGATGCGACAGCCAGCGCATGATGAGTTTATTCTTGCCAATCAATTGCTGGCGGTAAATACCGAGGTTTTGCCGCTCTTTGTGCGGGCCGCGCGTAACGGTAAGCCCCCAGGTTATCAGCGGCGCAGCATCTTCCGGCCAGCACTGCATGACAGGGATTTTGGTCAGATCAACCGCATCGCCTTCCAGCACCTTCTGCTGGCACGGCGCGCCGCGCAGGCGTTTGGTGGGCATGTTCAGCACCTGCTTAAACTGCGGCAGTTTGTCGAACAGATCGCGAAAGCCTTTCGGTGGCTCCGGCTCTTTCAGAAACGCCAGCAGCTTACCGACTTCACGCAGCGCCGTGACGTCCTCCTGACCCATCCCCAGTGCAACACGACGCGGTGTACCAAACAGGTTGCACAGTACCGGCATGGAGTACCCTTTCGGATTTTCAAACAGTAACGCGGGGCCACCGGCACGCAGGGTGCGGTCAGCAATTTCTGTCATCTCCAGATAAGGATCAACAGGAAGTGTAATACGTTTGAGTTCACCCTGCTTTTCCAGCAGCGTCAGGAAGTCGCGGAGATCGTGGTATTTCATGCAGTTAATCATGGCCTCTCTGTAAGCGCTTCATTATACGGCGTAAGCCTGCTTGATGCTGTAATTTTGTTAAATTAGCGTGAAGTTATGCGTTCTGTCCCATTTTCGCCCATTATAATCAACTTAGCGATCCCGCCAGGGTTTTGATATGCTTGCGCCCCGAACTAAGGGAAAGAGTGATTATGCAGGCCTGGTATTTACTGTATTGCAAACGCGGGCAACTTCAGCGCGCGCAGGAACATCTTGAACGTCAGTCTGTAAATTGCCTGACGCCCGTGATCACGCTTGAAAAAATGCAGCGCGGGAAGCGCACAACCGTCAGTGAGCCGTTATTCCCGAACTACCTGTTCGTGGAGTTCGACCCGGAAGTCATCCACACCACCACCATCAGCGCAACGCGTGGCGTTAGCCACTTCGTTCGTTTTGGCGCCCACCCGGCAACGGTTCCGTCCACGGTCATTCATCAGCTGTCGATTTATCAACAGCCTGAAGGGATCACCGACCCCGAAACCCCTTACACGGGCGATAGCGTCGTGATTACCGAAGGGGCTTTCGAAGGCCTGCAGGCGATTTTTGCCGAGCCGGACGGGGAAGCGCGCTCTATGCTGTTGCTCAATCTGCTGAACAAGCAGGTGCTGCAGAGCGTTAAAAACACCGACTTCCGCAAACTTTAAACGTTTATTCCGAACAGATTACGCACGTTGTTATCCGTCTGCGCTGAAAGCCAGTGCGGATCCTCTCCGCGCCACTTCGCAACACTCTCAACAATGTGCCCCAGATACGCGGGCTCATTTCGCCGCGATGCCGGTTTGGGTTTCATATCGCGCGGTAGCAGATAGGGCGCATCGGTTTCAAGGAGCAACCGGTCAGCCGGGATCGCTGGCAACAGCTCCCGAAGTTCGAGCCCGCGACGCTCATCGCAAACCCAGCCAGTAATACCCAGATAAAGCCCTCGCTTCAGGCAATCGAGCGCTTCCTGTCGTGAACCGGTGAAGCAGTGCAGTACCGCGCCGGGCAGTTTCTCCAGCCACGGATCCAGAAGTGCCAGGAAACGCTCATGCGCGTCGCGGCAGTGCATAAATACGGGCATTCCAAGCTCTGCCGCCAGCGCAAGCTGGGCAGTGAATGCTTTTTCCTGCTCTTCAGGCGTGGAAAAGTTACGGTTGAAATCGAGACCGCATTCGCCGATCGCCACAACGGCTGGCGTCTTCGCCAGCCTGTACAGGGTGTCGCCACTTTCCGGGGTCCACTGGCTACTGTCGTGAGGATGCACGCCAGCAGTAGACCAACAGCGATCGTAGCGTTGCGCCAGCTGCTGCGCCTGCTCGCTCTCATGCAGGTTGGTGCCTGTCAGCAGCAGCCCTTTCACCCCGGCGGCAAACGCGCGCGCGACCACCTCATCACGATCTTTCGCAAACTGCGAGCTGGTCAGATTGAGTCCGATATCAAACATTCAAATCCCCATATAACAACCGCCCTGACGGGCGGCTGGTTTTACTCTTCAGTGGTCTTGTCGGACGTATCGTCTTCGTCATCCGCTCGACGTCCTTTACCCACGTAGAAACGCGAGAAGAATACGCCGACCTCAAACAGACAGTACATCGGTATGGCCAGCAGCGTCTGCGAGAACACGTCCGGCGGTGTCAGCAGCATGCCGACCACAAAGGCGCCCACCAGGATATACGGACGCTTCTTACGTAGGTCATCCGGGGTTGTTACCCCTACCCAGCAAAGCAGCACAATGGCCACCGGCACTTCGAATGCCACGCCAAACGCCATAAACAGCGCCATCACAAAGCTGAGGTAGCTGGCGATATCCGTCGACACCTGAACCCCTTCCGGCGCGGTATGCGTCAGGAAGCCGAAGGCCAGCGGGAAGACAACGAAATAGGCAAACGCCATGCCGATATAGAACAGCAGCGAACTGGACACCAGCAGCGGGATCACCAGCTTACGTTCGTGTTTATACAGTGCTGGCGCCACAAACGCCCACACCTGATAAAGAATGACCGGCGCTGAGGCAATCAACGACACCCAGAAGGTCAGCTTGATGGGGGTGAAGAACGGAGAAGCAACGTCTGTTGCAATCATCGTTGCGCCCAGCGGCATCTGCTTGATCAGCGGTGCAGAGACCACCTGATAGATATCGTTGGCAAAATAGACCAGGCACAGAAATATGAGTAAAACCGCAATAATGCAGTTTAACAGGCGCTTACGCAGCTCAATGAGGTGCGCAATCAGCGGTTGAGTATCATCTACTGCCATGTTTACGCTTTATCACTCGACGAGGGGGATGATTCGGAAACGGACGCAGCGGGCTTCACTTCCACCGTTTTTGCCACCGGCTCTTCCGGCTGCACCTGTTTTTTCACTTCGGTTTCCTGCGGCGTCTGTTCTGGCGCGGCAGCCTGATGTTCTGCGCTGGCAGGCGTTACGCCCTCGCGCTGCTCCTCGCTGCCCTTCACCACCGGGTTATGGATGGTATTCGCTTCATCGCTCGCTTTTTCAGGATCGTTAACGCTATAGGAGCGCTTCATGGATTCCGCCGCTTCGCGCAGCTCATCCATTGACGCTTTCAGTTCCGGCGTCAGGTTATCCATGCTCGCCTTCTCGACCTTTTTCAGGCTTTCCTGAAATTCCTGCAGCTTAAGCTCCTGCGCCAGCTCATTCTGAACGGTCGATGCCAGCGATCTCAGCGCACGAACCCAGCCCGCAACGGTCTTCACCGCCACCGGCAGACGCTGCGGCCCCAGCACAATCAGGCCAATCACAAAGACCAGCAGGAGCTCACTAAAACCAATGTCGAACACGACTTACACCTGCTCTTTATCGTGGCGTTTAGCGTCTTCCTTTTTGGCTTCTTCCTGCTTATCGGCGATGGACTTAGCAGTAAAATCAGCGTCCTGGCTGGTTTTATCCTGCTTGCTCTCATCATCGCTCATCGCTTTCTTGAAGCCTTTGATAGACGCGCCCAGGTCGGAACCAATAGAACCGAGCTTTTTGGTGCCAAACAGCAGCACGACGATGACGGCAATGATCAACAATTGCCAGATACTGATACCACCCATACATGTTCCTCAGGGATAGATGATTAATTAGTCAGGTCGCATTATACGTATGCGACCCGTCGATAGCGACGCAAACTCAGCGCGTTTTTCGCCATCCGGCAAGCCAGACAACCACCCCGGCGGCCATCAGCCAGGCGGGCATCATCTGCCAGTCCGGACGGTTGATCAGCAGCAGCGTACCGCTCAGCAGCAGCGTTGCGCCAATCCCAAAGAGATAGCGTGACTGTCCCTGGCGTACCCGGCTGGACTGAAGCTCGCGGGCGATTTTATCCATGCTGTGCTGAAGGTTCTTGCTCTGACGCAAACTGTCATAAACCAGTTCAGGAATTTCCGGCATTTTTTCTATCCAGAACGGGCCTTTCTCTTTCAGCGAGCGCACCAGCGCCGGAATGCCAACCTGATCCTTAATCCAGGACTCAAGGAAAGGTTTCGCGGTCTTCCACAAGTCTAACTGAGGATAGAGCTGTCGGCCTACACCCTCAACGTAAAGTAATGTTTTCTGAAGTAAAACTAGCTGTGGCTGAACTTCCATATTAAAGCGGCGAGCCGTGTTGAACAGGTTTAACAGCACGTGCCCGAAGGAGATTTCCGCCAGCGGTTTTTCAAAAATCGGTTCACAAACGGTCCGGATCGCAAACTCGAACTCCTCGACGTTGGTGTCCGGCGGCACCCAGCCTGAATCGACGTGCAGCTCGGCCACCTTACGGTAGTCGCGGTTGAAGAACGCGATGAAGTTCTCAGCCAGATACCGTTTATCTTCCTTGTTCAGCGACCCCACAATCCCACAGTCGATACCGATATACTTCGGATCCTCAGGGTGTTCGTAGCTCACGAAGATATTGCCCGGATGCATGTCCGCATGGAAAAAGCTGTCGCGGAACACCTGGGTAAAGAAGACCTGTACTCCACGCTCGGCCAACAGCTTCATGTTCGTTCCCTGCTTCTCCAGGGCCACCACATCCGAAACCGGAATACCGTAGATACGCTCCATTACCATCATGTTCTGGCTGCAGTAGTCAGAATAGACTTCAGGAACATAGAGCATCGGGCTGTTTTCAAAGTTGCGACGCAGCTGAATGGCGTTTGCCGATTCGCGCAGCAGGTTAAGCTCATCAATCAGCGTTTTTTCATATTCCCGCACCACTTCCAGTGGACGAAGGCGACGCCCGTCCGGCAGCAAGCGTGGTACCCAGCGCGCCAGACGATAAATCAGCTTCATGTCTGCTTTGATGATGGGCAGGATGTCCGGACGAATGACCTTAATAACGACTTCTTTGCCGTTTTCTTTCAGACGCGCGGTATGCACCTGCGCGATAGAGGCCGATGCCAGTGGGTGAATGTCGAAATCGTCAAACCAGGTCTCGACGGGTACATTTCCCATCGCCTCTTCAATTTGCTTTTTCGCGCGCGCGCCGTCAAACGGTGCGACGCGGTCCTGCAGCATCGCGAGCTCATCGGCAATAAGCGGCGGGAAGAGATCGCGACGGGTCGACAGCATCTGTCCAAATTTAATCCAAACCGGACCGAGCTCCTGCAGCGCCAGGCGAAGACGCTCTCCCAGCGGTTGACCTTTATGGCGATTGGGCATCCAGAACAGCATCCGCCGCCAGATACGAAGCGGCAGCGTGATACGCATTTTGGGGATAAGCTCGTCGAGCCCGTAGCTCAAAAAGGTGCGAATAATAAAATAGAGGCGCCGAATTTCACCAGGCGTCATTTGCCCTCCAGTTTTTCCAGCCGTTTGGTTAACGCATCAACCGCACGTTCAACAGCCGCGGTCTCTTCCGCAAACCACGCCACTTCCAGTGACCCGGGTGCCATTCGCCACTCCTCCGTCAGCACTTCCGCCGCATAGCGTTGCTGACGATGCAGGCTTTTACGCGCAAAGGAGGCGCCACCATGAAGGACTTTCCCGATGCCTTCGGCGGCGATGTCTCCGATAAAAGGCGCGAGCAGCTCTGCCGGGTCGAACTCCGCAAGATCGGTGAGCGCAACGAAGTTCTGCACGACCTGAATGTCGCCTTCTACTTCCAGCTCACCGCTGCGGATAAGCGCCGTTAATTGCTGGCGATCGCGCAGTTTTGGCAGCACGCTCATGTGCGTGATGACCGAGCAGTCAGCTTCACCTTCCCACTCCCCCAGTACGTCAAGCTGGCGTTCGCTGAAGACCAGTACAAGCGGCGTCGAGAACTCTTTTAAAACAATGCGCAATACCTTCCCATTTAGCCGCTGACGCGCAGCTTTCAGCGCCGGAGCGCGATACAGGAAAGCATTCAGTACATTCTCGATGCCTGCGGAGACTAAGGGTTTAAAGGGCACGGGACACCTCCACTCAGAATTTGTAACCGCGATGCAGCGCGACGACACCCGCCGTCAGGTTGAAATATTCAACGTTCTCAAATTCTGCATCCTGCATCATGGCTTTTAAGGTGTCCTGATCCGGGTGCATACGGATAGATTCCGCCAGATAGCGGTAGCTTTCCGCATCGTTGGCCACCAGCTCACCGATGCGCGGCAGCACGTGGAAGGAATAGGCGTCGTAGGCTTTGCTCAGCGGCTCAATGATCGGTTTCGAGAACTCGAGCACCAGCAGGCGTCCACCCGGTTTCAGCACGCGGTACATGGAGCGCAACGCCTTTTCTTTATCGGTCACGTTACGCAGACCGAAGGAGATCGTGATGCAGTCAAAGGTATTGTCCGGGAACGGCAGCGCTTCGGCGTTTGCCTGAACATATTCCACATTCCCCACCACGCCGATGTTACGCAGCTTTTCGCGTCCCATTTTCAGCATGGAGTCATTAATATCGGCAAGAACAACACGACCGGTTTCACCCACCAGACGAGAGAATTTCGCGGTTAAATCGCCCGTACCGCCGGCTAAATCCAGCACCGTTTGTCCGCGACGCACGCCGCTACAGTCAATGGTGAAGCGCTTCCACAAGCGATGAATGCCGAACGACATCAGGTCATTCATTACATCGTACTTCGCCGCCACGGAATGAAATACGTGGGCCACCATGTCAGCTTTCTGCGCTTTGGCGACAGTCTGAAAGCCAAAGTGCGTTGTGTCTTGTGAATCGTCAGCCATCTCAGAGCCTGCTTATCAGTAAAATGTTCGTGAAGTGTAACAGATTGGGCGCGTTTGCCCTACGTTTCAACCACCGCGAAATAAACGCGCTGGAGTCTCGTCTGGTGATAAATCCACCGCTAACGTGTTGTCTTCACTGTTTGTCTTTTGTTCGTCCGCACCTTCTCGCAGGCGAAACTCGTCGTCCTGGGCGGTGGCCTGTTCCACCAATTCCGGATTAATCTCGCGTTTAACCTCTACCCCCAGGCTGCGGAATGATTCGGCCTGCGCCAGCAGATTGCCGCGTCCCGAGGTGAGTTTTTTCATCGCCTGGCGGTAGTTATCCTGCGCACGATCCAGGCTCTGCCCGACTGAGGACATGTCGTCCACGAAGAGGCGCATTTTGTCGTACAGCTTGCTGGCACGATCGGCAATCTGCTGCGCGTTGCGGCTCTGGTGTTCATAGCGCCACAGGTTCGCAATGGTACGTAACGCCACCAGCAACGTGGTAGGGCTGACCAGCATAATGTTATTTTTGAGCGCTTCGGTGATGAGTTCAGGCTGCCTGTCGAGTGCCAGCAGAAACGCGGGCTCTACCGGAATAAACATCAGGACATAGTCCAGCGAGCGAAGACCCGGCAACTGCTGATAGTCTTTTCTGCCGAGCAGGCGAATGTGGTTACGCACGGAGGCAATGTGCTCCTGCAGCGCCGATTCGCGGGTGTAGTCATCCTCCGCGTTGAAGTAACGCTCATACGCCACCAGGGTCATTTTGGCGTCAATCACCACATCTTTACCCTGCGGCAGCCTCACGATCACATCCGGCTGCATGCGCGAGCGGGCGTCGTTTTCGATACTCACCTGCGTTTCGTATTCATATCCTTCCCGCAGGCCGGAGGCTTCCAGTACGCGGGTCAGCACCACTTCTCCCCAGTTGCCCTGGGTTTTGTTATCCCCTTTGAGCGCGCGGGTCAGGTTGACCGCTTCCTGCGCCATCTGGGCATTCAGCTGCTGGAGATTGCGAATCTCATGCGCCAGGGTGTGCCGCTCGCGGGCTTCCTGACCAAAACTGTCCTGCACCTGACGACGAAAACCGTCCAGCTGTTCACGCAGCGGCGTCAGCAGGCTGTTAAGGCTCTGGCGGTTCTGTTCATCAACGCGACGGTTGCTGTGCTCGAAAATACGGTTGGCGAGGTTCTCAAACTGTTCGCTGAGGCGCTGCTCGCTGTTGATCATCTGGCGGATTTTGTCTTCCGCATGCAGCTGAGTGGATTCAAGGCGGGTGGTCACTTCGCGGAGATCGGCCTCCAGCGAGGTGTTGATATCACGGAGATTGCGCAGCTCGTTGTTAAGCAGCTCGCACTCGTCGCGCCAGTGGTCACTCAGGGCAAGCTGCTGCTTTGCCGCACTTAATTCAGCGACGATCTCTTCGCGCTCTGCCAGCTGTTCGGCCTTCTGCTGTGCATGCTGATAGCTGGAAATGAGCCAGCCTATCGCCACGCCCACCAGCGCAATCACCGCATAAATCAGGATTGAGATATCCACAATGCCCCCTGCATCAACGTATTACCCGCACAAAATAAGATTGTGCTGTATAAACGTCCAGTTTGAAAGGGTTTTCCTGCGAGGCGCTACGCAAAAAATAAAGGCCGAACGTGCCGGCCTTTGATTTCGAAAGGAGGGGACTAGATCAGGCGACGCGCGGCTTCGACCACGATTTTCACTGCATGGCTTTCGGTCTGCTTCATGGTTTCGGCGTTCGGGATCTCCTGCTGGGTACGGTTGACGATAACGCCCGCCACCATACCGGCACGCAGACCCTGGCTTGCGCACATGGTCAGCAGCGTGGCGGATTCCATTTCGTAGTTCATCACGCCCATTGACTGCCACTCTTCCATGGAGCCTTTGAAGCGGCTTACCACGCGGCCAGAGAAGGTGTCGTAACGCTCCTGGCCCGGGTAGAAGGTATCGGACGAAGCGGTCACGCCCACGTGGGTGGTGGCGCCCACGGATTTCGCGGCTTCAACCAGCGCGGTGGTGCACTCGAAATCGGCCACCGCCGGGAACTCCATCGGCGCAAAGTGGAGGCTTGCGCCATCCAGACGCACAGACGCGGTCGTCACCAGCACGTCGCCGACGTTGATATGCGGCTGAATAGCGCCAGTGGTACCGATACGCAGGAAAGTACGAATGCCCAGCTGTGCCAGCTCTTCAACAGCAATCGAAGTAGACGGGCCACCGATACCGGTAGAACACACAATCACGGCTTTACCATCCAGCTCTGCGCGCCAGGTGGTGAATTCACGATGGGCTGCCAGCTTAACCGGCTTATCCATCAGCGCGGCGATCTTTTCCACACGCTCTGGATCGCCAGGGACGATAGCGAGCGTAGCCCCTTGTAAATCGTTTTTAGTGAGGCCGAGATGAAAAACATCAGACTTAGACATAGGTGACTCCTCTGTGGGTCGGTTAGTCAGAAGAAGTAAAACGGTACTTTACAGAAGCAGTAAGCATAATTTCGTGACGCATCTCACCATGAATGAAAATGATTGCATCAAATTTCCATCAAAAAGTGATTTACATCACATTAACAAGTTATATCGTCAGGTGCTGCACAAAAGATAGACCGTTTAAGGCACTGTGAGTTGTTAACCTGGTGTCTATATTTACCTTTGCGCTAACTGATTGGTACGGAGAATGCCATGACTGAAAAAACTGGTTTTGCACCTGCTGCGGCCCCGCATGCCTCAACCATCGTCTCAACATCTGAAGACGCCATCACGGCGGGTGAGACCTCTATTCCCTCGCAGGGGGAGAATATGCCTGCTTATCACGCACGACCAAAATCGGCAGACGGCCCGCTGCCCATCGTGATTGTGATTCAGGAGATATTTGGTGTTCACGAACACATTCGCGACCTCTGCCGCCGGCTGGCGCTGGAAGGGTATCTGGCCGTTGCGCCAGAGCTCTACTTCCGTCAGGGCGATCCGAACGACTACAGCGATATTCCCACCTTGCTCAGCAACCTGGTCAGCAAAGTCCCGGACGCGCAGGTGCTGGCCGATCTCGACCACGTCGCCAGCTGGGCGGCGCGCAACGGGGGCGATCCCCATCGTCTGCTGGTCACCGGTTTCTGCTGGGGCGGACGCATTAGCTGGCTGTATGCCGCACATAACCCGCAGCTCAAAGCCGCTGTCGCCTGGTACGGCAAACTGGTGGGTGAAAAAACGCTGAATTCACCGAAACATCCGGTTGATATCGCCACCGAGTTGAATGCCCCCGTGTTAGGGCTTTACGGCGGTCAGGACACCGGTATTTCGCTGGATTCGGTAGAAACCATGCGCCATGCGCTCCGCGCGGCAAATGCGAAGGCGGAGATTGTAGTTTACCCGGATGCCGGGCATGCGTTTAACGCCGACTATCGTCCGAGCTATCACGCTGAATCGGCGAAAGATGGATGGCAGCGGATGCTTACGTGGTTCCGTCAGTACGGTGGTAAAAAAGGGTAAGCCTTTCCCATCATCATGACGCATAAGGAGTACGTGTTATGGACTATTCCCTCGCGTTTCCACACGGTTTTTTATGGGGCGGCGCGATTGCCGCCAACCAGGCCGAAGGCGCATGGAACGTGGACGGTAAAGGGCCGTCCGTTGCCGACGCTGTCGCCTGGAAACCCAACCTCTCCGTGAAAGATTACAGCGGCCATATGGCCCTGACGGACGAGAATATCCGCGACGCGTTTGAAGGTAAAAATGATGCGCTGTACCCGAAACGCCGCGGCATCGATTTTTATCACCACTATAAAGACGACGTCGCGCTGTTTGCTGAGATGGGTTTTAAGGTGCTGCGCGTATCCATTGCCTGGTCGCGTATTTTCCCGACCGGAGAGGACGCCGCGCCAAACGAGGCCGGGCTGCAGTTTTATGAAGAACTGTTCCGCGAGCTGCGTCGTCATAACATCGAGCCGCTGGTCACCCTTTCCCACTACGAAATGCCGCTGGCGCTGAGCGAAAAATATAACGGCTGGGTGCATCGTAATGTGGTCGATGCCTTCGTTCGCTTCAGCAATGTTTGTTTCGACCGCTACAAAGAGCTGGTGCGTTACTGGCTAACCTTCAATGAAATAGACAGTATTCACCGCCATCCCTTTACGACCGCGGGCATTCGCGAAGAGAAAAGCGCACCGGGCAACGCGAAACAGGATATCTATCAGGGTCTGCACCATCAGTTTGTCGCGTCTGCACTGGTCACGCGCGACTGCCACGCCAAAATTCCGGGCAGCCAGGTCGGGTGCATGCTGACGAAACTGACGACCTATCCGCACAGCTGCCGTCCGGAAGACGTTGAAGCCACGCTGAAGAAAAACCTGGAAAACTATTTTTATGCCGACGTGCAGGTATTTGGCGACTATCCCCCGCTGATCCTGCGCGATCTGGAACGACGAAATATCCATATTGAAATGCACCCTGACGATCGGCGTATTTTAAAGGCGCATACCGTCGATTTCGTCTCCTTCAGCTATTACATGTCGATGACCGAATCCACGCAGCCTGACGCCGAACGCATTCCCGGGAATACCGTTCTCGGTGTGAAAAACCCGTATCTGCCTGCGTCCGAATGGGGATGGCAGATTGATCCGCTTGGGTTGAAAATCTCGCTGCTGGAGCTGTATGACCGTTACCAGAAGCCGCTGTTTATCGTTGAAAACGGTCTGGGCGCGAAGGATGTGGTCGAAAACGGCAAGATCCACGATAGCTATCGAATCGACTATTTCCGCGCGCATTTCGCGCAAACGCTGGCCGCGATTAATGAAGGCGTGGAGGTGATGGGGTTCACCACGTGGGGCTGTATCGACATCATTAGTGCGGGCACCTCGCAGATGTCCAAACGCTACGGTTTTATCTATGTCGATCAGGACGATGAAGGCAACGGTACGTTGAAACGGCTGAAAAAAGACTCCTTCTGGTGGTACCAAAAAGTGATTGCCAGCAACGGCGCAGATCTGCGCTAAGCATGCGCATTCCAGGCCGGGCAGACGCCCGGCCATCACGCGTCACAATTATGCCTGACGCAAATTCTGTGCTGCCTTCACCATGTTCGCCAGCGCGGCGCGGGTTTCCGGCCAGCCGCGGGTTTTCAGGCCGCAGTCCGGATTCACCCACAGGCGCTCAGCCGGAATGCGCTGGGCCGCTTTTTTCAGCAGGGCTTCAATCCACTCCACGCTCGGCACGTTCGGGGAGTGAATGTCGTACACGCCCGGCCCGATTTCGTTCGGGTACTCGAACTCTTCGAACGACTCCAGCAGCTCCATGTCTGAGCGCGACGTCTCAATGGTGATCACGTCGGCGTCCAGCGCGGCAATCGAATCCATGATGTCGTTGAATTCGCAGTAACACATGTGGGTGTGGATCTGCGTGTCGTCCTTCGCCACCGCGGCGTTGATGCGGAACGCCTCCACGCCCCACTGCAGGTAGGCATCCCAGTCGCTGCGGCGCAGCGGCAGACCTTCGCGCAGGGCCGGTTCGTCAATCTGAATAATACCAATGCCTGCTGCTTCCAGATCCGCCACTTCATCACGCAGTGCCAGGGCAATCTGTTTGGCGATGGTTTCACGGGTCACGTCTTCACGCGGGAAGGACCAGCAAAGAATGGTCACCGGACCAGTGAGCATGCCTTTCACCGGCTTGTCCGTGAGGGACTGCGCGTATTTCGCCCATTCCACGGTGATCGCTTCCGGGCGGCTGACGTCACCGATAACCACCGGTGGTTTCACGCAGCGGGAGCCATAGCTCTGCACCCAGCCGTTCTGGGTAAACACGAAGCCGTCGAGATGCTCACCGAAGTACTCCACCATGTCGTTACGCTCGGCCTCACCGTGCACCAGCACGTCCAGCCCCAGTCGCTCCTGCTCGATAATCGCCTGCTTGATGTGTTCGGCGATACCGGTGCGGTAGTGATTCGCATCCAGGTTACCCTTTTTGAAGTCCAGACGCAGGCCACGGATTTCGGTGGTTTGTGGGAAAGAACCGATGGTGGTGGTCGGCCACGCAGGCAGGTTGAAGCGGGCACGCTGCGCTTCGGCGCGTACCTCATATGGGCTCTGACGCTGGCTGTCCTGGGCGGTGATGGCCGCCAGGCGTTTTTCCACCGCCGGGTTATGCACGCGCGCCGAGTGACGACGTGCCTGGATCGGCGCGCTCCATGCGCTGATCGCCGCCGTGTCGCCGCTGTTCAGCGCATCGCGCAGCAACGTCAGCTCTTCACATTTTTGCAGGGCGAAGGCAAACCAGCTTTTCACCTCGGCATCAAGACGGGTTTCCACGCTCAAATCGATCGGGCAGTGCAGCAGGGAGCAGGACGAGGCCACCCACAGCTCACGTTTGCCGACGATGTCCTTAATCTGTGCGTATTTCTCGGTCAGATCGGCGCGCCAGACGTTACGACCGTTAACCAGACCCGCGGAGAGCAGCCAGTCTGCGGGCAGTCGCTTGTGCAGTTCCGCGACATCGTCTTTGCCGTGAACCAGGTCAACGTGCAGGCCCTGAACCGGCAGCGCGGTAATGGTGTTCAGGTTCGGCGTAACGCCCTCAAAATAGGTGGTCAGCAGCAGCTTCACCTGCCCCGCCAGCGCGTCGTACGCCGGTTTGAAAGCATCAAGCCAAACTTTGGGCAGTTCGAGCACCAGCGCCGGCTCGTCGATTTGCACCCACTGAATGCCGCGCTTGCCCAGCTCAATCAGCACCTGTTTATAGACCGGCAGAATATCCTTCAGCAGGCTGAGTCGGTCAAATTGCTCGCCTTTTACTTTGCCCAGCCACAGGTAGGTGACTGGCCCCAGCAATACGGGCTTCACCTGATGACCCAGCGCCAGCGCTTCGTCCACTTCATCCAGAAGCTGCGTCCAGGTCAGCCTGAACTGCTGACCCTTTACGAACTCCGGCACCATATAGTGATAGTTAGTGTTAAACCATTTAGTCATTTCCGCCGCTGCCGCTGGCTCACCCGTTGGCGCACGGCCACGGCCGATGCGGAACAGAGTATCGATATCTACCGATCCATCTTTGTTCTGATGACGAGCCGGCACGTTGCCAAGCAGCAGGCTGGTCGTCAGAACATGGTCGTACCAGGCGAAATCACCCACCGGCAGCAGGTCAATCCCCGCCTGTTTTTGCTGATCCCAGTGACGGGCGCGCAGCTCGCGTCCCACCGCCAGCAGTTCTTCACGGGTGGCGTTACCCGCCCAGTAGCTTTCTTGCGCTTTTTTCAGCTCGCGACGCAGGCCAACGCGAGGGAAACCGAGTGTGTGATTGCGGATTGTCATGGTGTGCCCCTTGTGAAATTCGTTATTTAGACGTCCAGATGTTTACACATCTATAATTGGCAGGTACTGTATATTCCTCAAGCGCAAAATGTTCATGCCGAAGTGAAGGACTTTCATGATCGAGATAAAACACCTGAAAACGCTACAAGCGTTGCGGAACTGCGGCTCGCTCGCGGCGGCGGCGGCCACGCTGCACCAGACCCAGTCCGCCCTTTCTCACCAGTTCAGCGATCTGGAACAACGCCTCGGCTTCCGTCTTTTTGTGCGCAAGAGCCAGCCGCTGCGCTTTACGCCCCAGGGCGAGATCCTGTTGCAGCTGGCGAATCAGGTCCTGCCGCAGATCGCCAGCGCGCTCCAGGCGTGTAACGAACCGCAGCAGACCACGCTGCGTATCGCCATTGAGTGCCATAGCTGTATTCAGTGGCTGACCCCCGCGCTTGAGAACTTCCGCCAGAAATGGCCGCAGGTGGAGATGGACTTCAAATCCGGCGTAACGTTCGACCCGCAGCCCTCGCTGCAGCAGGGCGAGCTGGATCTGGTGATGACGTCCGATATTCTGCCGCGCAGCGGCCTGCACTATTCGCCGATGTTTGATTATGAAGTACGCCTGGTACTGGCGCCGGATCATCCGCTGGCGGCCAAAACGCGCATCACGCCGGAAGACCTGGCGACGGAAACGCTGCTGATTTACCCGGTTCAGCGCAGTCGTCTGGATATCTGGCGACACTTCCTGCAGCCCGCGGGCATCAGTCCGCAGCTGAAAAGCGTGGATAACACCCTGCTGTTGATTCAGATGGTGGCGGCCAGAATGGGTATCGCGGCGCTGCCGCACTGGGTGGTAGAGAGCTTTGAACGCCAGGGTCTGGTGGTGACCAAAACCCTGGGTGAAGGACTGTGGAGCCGGCTGTACGCCGCCGTGCGCGATGGCGAGCAGCGTCAGCCGATTACGGAGGCGTTTATTCGCTCAGCGCGGAACCACGCGTGCGACCATCTTCCGTTTGTGCGGAGCGCGGAGCGACCCAGCGGCGATGGACCCACAGCGAAGCCAGGATCACCGCTCCCCCAATAAGGAAGCTCGGCCAGTGCGGCTGTTGCTGCCAGATGGCAAGGTTGACCAACAACCCAGCCGGGACATGCACGTTGTTCATGATCCCCAGCGTACCGGCGTCGACCTGCGTCGCGCCGTAATTCCACATGAAGTACCCCAACCCGGAAGCCACGACGCCCAGCCAGATCAGCACGCCCCACTGCACGGGGGTAGTCGGCAGCTTTTGCGGGTTACCGAGCATAAACCACGCCGCCACCGCGACCATCGCGGCCCCCATGTAGAACCAGGCGAACGCGTTATGCTGCGGCATCGGACGGGTTTCCATCAGGCGTTTGTAGCCCACCATGCCAATGGCGAAACTGATATTGGCGAGCTGGACGAACATCAGCCCGGTCCAGAAGTGATCGCTCACTTTGTCGTAGCGAATAATCGCCGCGCCGATCACCGCCAGCGCCGCGCTCAGCAGGTATCCCCAGCGCAGACGGCGTTTACTCAGCAGATCGTAAATCAGCGTGATGTAGAGCGGCGTCAGCACGGTAAAGAGCAGGAATTCCGAGACGGACAGATAGACGTAAGCCCGGAAGCTGAACAGGTACATGATGCCGAGCTGCATCGCCCCCACCAGCATGTACAGCACAATCGTTTTCAGCGACTGTCCGCGCGTGCGCAGAAACGGCAGGAACACCAGCGCCGCCAGCCCTACGCGCATCAGCACCGAGAAGTAGCTGTCGACTGAACCGGCAAGGTATTCGCCAATCAGGCTAAAGGAGAAGGCCCACAGGATAGTGGTGATAATGAGTAGCGCCACAATGCTTGTCTCTCAGAAAGAAGGAGAGGCATTGTAGCGAACTCTTTAGTTGACATCTGAGCAATAAACAACCAAATGAAGATTATTCAAGGAACAGTTTGCGCAGGTATTTCGGTACCGCATTGTCTGCGTTGGTGCCGATCACTTCCAGCTCCGGGTGCAAATCTTTCAGACGCTGGTGCGCATTCTCCATAATGCAGCCCTTGCCTGCCATCGACAGCATTTCGGCATCGTTCATGCCGTCACCAAAGGCGATACAGTCTTTCAGCTCGAAGCCCAGACGTTTCGCGACGGCTTCCAGCGCGTGGCCTTTGGAGACGCCACCCGCCATCACTTCCAGACAGGTCAGGGTTGAGAAGCTCACATTGACGCGATCGCCCCAGCGGGCGTTGATTGCCTGCTCCAGCGGGAGCAGTTCTTCATGGCTGTCGCAGGTGAAGAACACCTTACTGATCCCCTCCGGCTCAAGAAGGCCCGGCTCGTACAGGGAGTAGTTAAATACCGCTTCTTTGAAGAAACGCATTTCATCCGGGCGGTGGCGGTTCATGAACCAGTCGTCGTCACGATAAACGTTGGTGACGATAGCCGGATTATTGTGCACCACGCCAAACAGATCGGCGGCAATATCGCGATCCAGGTTGTGGGTGAAGATCAGGTTGCCGTCGGTATCATGCACGCGCGCACCGTTGGAGGTGATCATGTACGATTTGATCTCAAGATTATCGCGGATCTGCCCCACGTCGACGTGGTGGCGGCCGGTGGCAAACACAAAGTTCACGCCCCGTGCCGTCAGCAGCTTTAGGGTCTCTTTCGCGTAAGGCGACAGGGTGTGGTCAGGGGAAAGCAGCGTGCCATCTAAATCAGATGCAACAACCTGGTACATAGGGATTTCAACCTCTGGTGGAAAACAATAATCAATTATGCCTGTTGAAAAATTCAACAATGGCGTTGAGCGCGACTGAGCGCATAGCGTCCTTTTCAAAAAGGATCTCATGGTACGCGCCGTTAATGACCAGCGGTTTTCCCCCTTCACAAGGGTGACCGGCGGCCGCGCGCAGTTCACAATAGCGGTCATGCATGCGGTTATCCACCACACGCTCTTCTTCCGCCTGAATCAGGAGTGTTGGTGTATCGTCATTGCCGACACCCGCCAGAACCTGCTCACCGGCAAGGATACCTTCCCGCACCCAGTGGTAGGTCGGGCCCCCCACGCGCAGGCGCGGTTCATCGGCATAAAAACGCAGGTTACGACGATACCGCTGGCGACTGTGGGTCAGAACGTTCATCGCAAACGGCAGTGCCCGCCAGCGTCCCGTCCCGATGGCATAGCCTTCCCGAATGCGCTGATGGCCCTCAGCCCAGTCAAGAATATGACGCACCATCCAGTCAGGAAAACGCATGACGATGCCATACATCGGCGCGGTGAGCGCAATGGCGTCGCACTGGTGAGCGTGGCGCTGTAAAAACAGCGTTGAAATCGCACCGCCCATCGAGTGCGCCAGAATATAGCGCTTCCGCCAGGGGCCGGGCTCGACCTCCTGCTGCCAGAACGCGGCAAGATCGTCGACGTAATCGCTGAAGTTATCCACGTGGCCGCGATGCGTATCCGATAGCAGGCGGCCAGAAAGCCCCTGCCCGCGGTGATCAATAATCAACACATCGAAGCCCAGATGGAACAGGTCATAGGCCAGTTCGGCGTATTTGATATAGCTCTCGATACGCCCGGGGCAGACCACGATGACCCGGTCATTTTTCTTATCGTGAAAACGCACAAAGCGTACCGGTATATCACCGACGCCCGTAAACTCATCTTCCTCACGCTGGCGCCAGAAATCGGTCAGCGGCCCCATGGAGAAAGCAGCAAATGCGTTTTCTCGTGTTTCCCAGTCCTTTTTCTGCTGAAACATCGGGTTTCTACTCACCTAAGCCAAGGAATATCGTTTTTTCGTAACCGGTCACAAAATGACTCAACAATAGCGTATTGTGGCATAAAAACAGACGATTCGGGAGTTTCAAATGACCTTCGAGTGGTGGTTCGCTTACCTGCTGACATCCATCATCCTTAGCCTTTCACCGGGCTCGGGTGCCATTAACACCATGACCACCTCCATCAACCACGGCTATCGCGGTGCGGCAGCGTCAATTGCCGGTTTGCAAACCGGGCTGGGCATTCATATCGTGCTGGTTGGGATTGGTCTGGGGACCCTGTTCTCCCGCTCGGTACTGGCCTTTGAGGTGCTGAAATGGGCCGGGGCGGCGTATCTGATTTGGCTCGGCATCCAGCAGTGGCGCGCGGCAGGCTCCATCAACCTGAATACGCTCGCGCAGACGCAAAACCGCGGCCATCTGTTTAAGCGCGCGGTGTTCGTCAACCTGACCAACCCGAAGAGCATCGTGTTCCTCGCCGCGCTGTTCCCGCAGTTTATCGTGCCGCATCAGCCCCAGGTGATGCAGTACGTGGTGCTGGGCGCGACCACCATTATTGTCGATATCATCGTGATGATTGGTTACGCGACGCTGGCGCAGCGGATTGCGGCGTGGATTAAAGGGCCTAAGCAGATGAAGGCCCTGAATAAAGTCTTTGGCTCGCTGTTTATGCTGGTTGGCGCGCTGCTTGCGTCAGCGCGTCATGCTTAGCGAGAAATGATGAGATGAATGCCGAAGCCGGCGAACAGCGCGCCGGCGAAGCCATCAATCCACTTCGCGATACGCTGGTAGCCGCGGCGCATCGCCGGTAAGGCGAACAGGCTGGCCACGATGGTAAACCAGGCAAAGGTTTCAACAACGATCAGCAGGAAGATGCCCCAGCGTGCGCCCGCACCGACGCTATCGCCGACAAACAGCGAGAACACCGAGCCGAAATAGATAATCGCTTTTGGGTTCGCCAGATTGGTCAGCAGCCCTTTTACAAAGCTGCGGCCGCCCGTTGCCAGCTCCACCTTGGGCTCTTCCGGTTTTTTCTGCTCTTTCTTCAGCGCCCCGCGCAGCATCTGGTAGCCCATCCAGCACAGGTACAGCCCGCCGCCGACCATAATGATGTTATGCAGCCAGGCCATTTTCGCCAGAATCAGGTTCAGACCGAGCAGCGCAACGGCCGCCCAGACCATAACGCCCATGGTGATACCGAGCACGCCCATCATCGCCTCTTTGCGGGAGCGACTGACGGCCGTTTGTGACACGAAGAAAAAGTCCGGTCCCGGGCTCATCAGCGCAACGATGTGCACTAACGCCACGGTGAGAAATAGCATCAACATAATTAACTCGCGGGGAAATAATTCAGTGAGTCATCATCCTGGCACTTTTTCGCCCGGCTGACTACTCCTCATCATCACCATCGGCGTGAGAGCGGATGAGCGCCATAAACTCTTTACCAAAGCGCTCCAGCTTGCGCGTCCCCACGCCGTTGACGCTGAGCATCTCGCTGGCGCTGAGCGGCATCTGCTCGGCCATCTCGATGAGCGTCGCGTCGTTGAACACCACGTAAGGCGGGATGTTCTCTTCGTCGGCGATGGCCTTACGCAGCTTGCGCAGTTTGGCGAAAAGCTTGCGGTCGTAGTTGCCGCCGTAGGATTTCTGCATCACCCGCGGCTTCAGGGCGATGACGCGCGGCACGGCGAGCTTGAGTTCAACGTCACCGCGCAGCACCGGACGCGCGGCCTCCGTGAGCTGAAGCGCGGAGTGCTGGGCAATATTCTGCGTGGCAAAGCCGAGATGGATCAGCTGGCGAATGATGCTCACCCAGTGCTCGTGGCTCTGGTCCTTGCCAATACCGTAGACAGGCAGCTTGTCGTGGCCCATATCGCGGATACGCTGGTTGTTGGCACCGCGCAGCACTTCCACCACGTAGCCCATCCCGAAGCGCTGGTTCACGCGGTAAATGGTCGAGAGCGCCTTACGCGCGTCCATCAGACCATCGTACTGTTTCGGCGGATCCAGGCAGATATCGCAGTTGCCGCAAGGCTCCTGGCGCCCTTCACCAAAGTAGTTGAGCAGCACCAGACGGCGGCAGGTTTGCGCTTCAGCAAACGCGCCCATCGCGTTGAGCTTGTGGCGCTCAATATCCTGGAGCTGCCCCTGCGGTTTCTCTTCCAGACAGCGGCGCAGCCACGCCATATCGGCCGGATCGTAAAACAGCATCGCTTCCGCAGGCAGCCCGTCACGCCCGGCGCGACCGGTTTCCTGATAGTAGGATTCGATGTTGCGCGGGATGTCGAAGTGCACTACAAAGCGCACGTTCGGCTTGTTAATCCCCATCCCGAACGCCACCGTCGCAACCACGATTTGCAGGTCGTCGCGCTGAAATTTCTCCTGCACGTCGGCGCGGATGTGGTTCTCTAACCCGGCGTGATACGCGGCGGCGCTAAAGCCGCGGTTTTGCAGACGCGCGGCGGTGTCTTCCACCTTCGCACGGCTGTTGCAGTAGATGATGCCGGACTTGCCGCGCTGCTCCTGGACGTAGCGCAGGAGCTGATCCAGCGGCTTGAACTTTTCCATCAGCATATAGCGGATGTTAGGGCGGTCGAAGCTGCTGACCTGAATATACGGGTCGTTCAGCCCCAGCAGGCGAACGATATCCAGCCGCGTGGTGTCATCCGCCGTGGCGGTGAGCGCCATAAACGGCAGCTCGGGGAAGCGCTGACGCAGCTGGCCGAGGGCAGCGTATTCCGGGCGGAAATCGTGTCCCCACTGGGAGATACAGTGCGCTTCATCTACCGCCAACAGCACCGGGTTCCAGTGCGCCAGATGATCGAGGAAGTTATCCAGCATCAGGCGTTCCGGGGCGATATACAGCAGGCGAATCTGCCCGGTGCGGCACCCGGCCATCACCTCTTGCTGCTGCTCCCGGGTTTGCGTGGAGTTAAGACAGGCGGCCGCGACGCCGTTGGCGAGCAGCTGGTCAACCTGGTCTTTCATCAGAGAAATGAGTGGGGATACCACGACCGTCAGGCCGTTAAGCACCAGCGCGGGCACCTGATAACAGAGGGACTTACCGCCGCCGGTCGGCATCACCACCAGGCAGTCACGGCCTTCCAGCACCGTTTCAATGATGGTTTCCTGGCCGGGGCGGAACTGCTGGTAGCCAAAGGTTTCATGCAAAACCTGTTTAGCCAGCGACTCCTGATTCAATACTTCCGCCTGCGCCACGTTAACCCCATATGCCTGAAATGAAACAGGCGCTATTTTCAGCGCCTGAGAGAGAAACTTCAACGTTTAACGCAAAAACATTCGAGCAGCCTAGAGAATATCGTTCAGCATCACGCCCACGCCGACGCGGGTCTGGTTGAAGTTATAATCGATAAGCGACTCGCCGTAGCCGCTGTAGACTTGCGTATAAAGGCGAACATGCTTGCTTACCGGATAGCTTAAGCCTACTTCCGCACCGCCGTAGCCGGTGTTCCAGTTGTACTGGCCTTTCGCACTCAGCACGGCATCACCTAGCTGGTAGCCGACTTTAAGCTGGTAGTAGCCCATATATTTGGTGATGTCCGGGTTGTCATCCGTGCTGCCGACCACATACCACGGCTTCACTTCCACCATCCAGTTACCGTTCTGCGCCATCAGGCGCGTATAGGCGCGGTTCCAGCTACGGGATGTCGGATCGGAACGGCCGTTAGAATCATGGTTGAAGCCCACTTCGACATCGCGCAGCGTCCAGCCGGCAAATTCATAATCCGTTGCGAAGCCGAGGAACAGCTGCGGCTCATAGTTGGTTTCGCGGAACGGCGAGGATTCCCCGCTGTTAGAGAGCTGCCACCAGGACTTCTGCGTATAAGAGGCACCAAACACCGAGTTCGGCCCCAGAATGCCGCGCCAGAACGGGAAGGCGAGGCTGAGCTGGAACTTCACCTCATCTTTACGTGCATTATCAGACCAGTTATAGGAGCTTATCGCCTCTTTGTTGAGATCGCTGGTCTGGGTATAAATCACGTAGTTGGTGTCATACGGATAGAGCGTGAACGGATTGTCATGCTCCTGAAGAAGGTTCGCGATAATGCTACCGTGAACGGCAGGCTTATCGTGCACCTCTTTGATTGTCGCTTCCTGCGCATAGGCTGTGAGGGGCAGCGAAACCGCCGCCAGTAACCAGGCCAGATACGTCCGCATCGGTGGTGTTCTCCTGCAAAAGAGTAAAATTGATTGAATAGTTATGTGGCGAACATTCTACAGACTTCTGCGACAACTGCTGCATCCTCGTTTCTGAAAGTGGCATTCCTCGTTGCTGAGGCATAAAATCAACATTTCGTTAACAATAAGGATGTAATGCCTCATGTCAGCCATGCTTACCGCCGAAGAAGTGTTAAAACTCGTGGGCGAGATTTTTGTTTACCATATGCCGTTTAACCGCGCGCTGGGACTGGAGCTGGAGCGTTACGAGAAGGACTTTGCCCAACTGAGCTTCAACAACCAGCCGATGATGGTAGGGAACTGGGCGCAAAGTATTCTGCATGGCGGGGTGATTGCCTCCGCGCTCGACGTGGCGGCAGGTCTGGTCTGCGTGGGCAGTACGCTGACGCGCCATGACACCATTAACGAAGACGAGCTTCGCCAGCGTCTGGCGCGCATGGGCACCATTGATTTGCGCGTCGACTATCTTCGTCCGGGGCGCGGAAATCGCTTTACCTGTACCAGCAGCCTGCTGCGCGCGGGGAATAAAGTTGCCGTGGCGCGCGTTGAGTTACACAACGAAGAACAGGTTTATATCGCCAGCGCAACCGCCACTTATATGGTGGGTTGAGGCGGCAAAATCGGGTAAAATTGATTCACTTTTTTGTAACGGATTTTCCCGATGGATGCTAAACAGACGCGGCAGGGCGTTTTACTCGCCCTTGCCGCTTATTTTATTTGGGGTATCGCCCCGGCGTACTTCAAGCTTATCGCCTACGTTCCGGCTGACGAGATCCTCACTCACCGCGTCATCTGGTCGTTCTTCTTTATGATCGCGCTGATGAGCCTCAGCCGTCAGTGGTCGGGCGTCAAAACGCTACTGCAGACCCCGAAGAAGATCTTCCTGCTGGCACTCTCTGCCGTGCTGATTGGTGGTAACTGGCTGCTGTTTATCTGGGCAGTGAATAACCATCACATGCTCGAGGCGAGCCTGGGGTACTTTATTAACCCGCTGGTGAATATTGTGCTGGGGATGATTTTCCTCGGCGAACGCTTCCGTCGTATGCAGTGGTTAGCGGTGATTCTGGCCTTCTGCGGCGTGCTGGTGCAGCTGTGGACATTCGGCTCGCTGCCGATTATCGCCCTCGGTCTGGCGTTCAGCTTTGCCTTCTACGGCCTGGTACGCAAGAAGATTGCGGTGGAAGCGCAGACGGGGATGCTGTTTGAAACCCTCTGGCTGCTGCCGGTGGCGGCGATTTATCTCTTCGGCATCGCCGACAGTCCAACCAGCCATATGGGCAGCAACCCGTGGTCGCTGAACCTGATGCTGATGGCGGCGGGCGTGGTAACTACCATTCCTCTGCTGTGCTTCACCGGTGCCGCGACGCGTCTGCGTCTCTCCACGCTGGGCTTCTTCCAGTACATTGGCCCGACGCTGATGTTCCTGCTGGCAGTGGTGTTTTACGGAGAGGTACCGGGGGCGGATAAGATGGTGACGTTCGCCTTTATCTGGGTGGCGCTGGCGATTTTCGTCGCTGATGCGATTTATACCCAACGCAGGGTGCGCAAAGGGCTGTGATGTTGCCCTCACCCTAACCCTCTCCCACAGGGAGAGGGAATTCGATCGTAGGGCGGGTAAGCGCAGCGCCACCCGCCAGATTTTTACAGCCAGTTCCGGCGTTTGAAATAGAGATACGGCGCCAGCCCCGCGAGGATCATAAAGATAATCGCCCCCGGGTAACCAAAGCTCCACTTCAGCTCCGGCATAAACTCGAAGTTCATCCCGTAGCTTGATGCCACCAGCGTCGGCGGCAGGAACACCACGGAAACCACCGAGAAGATCTTGATGATGCGGTTCTGCTCGATGTTGATAAAGCCCATCGCCGCCTGCATCAGGAAGTTGACCTTCTGGAACAGGGATTCGTTGTGAGGCAGCAGGGATTCGATATCTCGTAAGATCTCACGCGCCTGCTCCAGCTGACCGCCCGGCAGACGCGCCTTGCGCACCAGGAAGTTCAGCGCACGCTGGGTATCCATCAGACACAAGCGCACCTTCCAGCCGATATCTTCCAGCTCCGCCAGCGTGGAGAGCGCTTCGTCGTACTCATCGCCCTGATGGCCTTCCATGATCACGCGGCTCAGCTTTTCCAGATCGCTGTAGATGTTTTCAATTTCGTCCGCCAGCTGTTCAATTTTGGTCTCGAACAGATCGAGCAGCAGCTCGTACGCGTTGCCGTCCACCATTGCCTGGCTGCGGGCGCGCATGCGGTAGAGACGGAATGCCGGTAGCTCACGCTCGCGCAGGGTAAACAAACGGCCGTCGCGAATGGTAAACGCCACGGTGGAGTTACCCGCGTGGTCTTCCGCATCTTCAAAGAAGAAGAAGGAGTGAATGTGCAGACCGTCTTCGTCTTCAAAAAAACGGGCGGATGCTTCGATGTCTTCCAGTTCCGGGCGGGTTGCCAGGCTTTGCCCCAGCTCAGATTGTACGCGAAGGCGCTCATCGTCGTCCGGCTCGACCAGATCCACCCATACGGCATCAATGAGGGGCTGTGACTCTTCGGCTTCAAGCCGAGTCAGTCGGTTATTTTCGAGTTGAAATGCGCTCAACATGACCGGGACTCCCAATGCAAAAAATATCGGACAGTTCGGTGGGCACACAGAAACAAATTGGGTTTCAGACCATTAAACAGCCTGACTCAGCGCGACGGGAATAGAGCAGTCGCTGACAACCACTAAGGCCATCAGCAAGAGGAGATAGCCTTAGGAGTTGTTCCTGGATGACAGGGAATTGAGCCAGTATCTACTGGGTGTGTCCAAGGCGAATGTCCTCTTAGCGTAATCGTGCGCGCATGTTACGCCAGCTATAACTGCGGCGTCAACACGCAACGGAACGCTGAAGGGCATTAATTGACCTTCACTGTATAAGGCTAGCAGATTATTACAAAATAATGATATTTTTCTGAATGTTAGACTGTTTCCAGCTTCGCATAGGCCGCCACCAGCCATTTGATCCCCTGCCCCTGGAACGCCACCTGCAGGCGGCTATGCTCGCCGCTGCCTTCCAGATTCACAATGGTACCTTCACCAAACTTCGAATGGCGCACGCGCTGGCCCAGCTTGTAGCCGGTATCGGTTTCCGCAATCGGCGAGCCCATGCGCTGATGGCTGACCGGACGGCTGATGCTCGCCCGCAGACGCACCTCTTCCACGCACTCTTCCGGCAGTTCACCGATAAAGCGCGACGGACGGTGGTAGACCTCTTTACCGTACAGACGGCGGGTTTCGGCGTAGGTCAGCGTCAGCTTTTGCATCGCACGCGTCACGCCCACGTAGGCCAGACGACGCTCCTCTTCCAGACGGCCGCCTTCATCCAGCGACATCTGGCTCGGGAACATCCCCTCTTCCATGCCAACAATGAACACCTGCGGGAACTCCAGACCTTTGGCGGAGTGCAGGGTCATCAGCTGAACCGCATCCTGCCAGGTGTCCGCCTGCCCTTCACCCGCTTCCAGCGCGGCGTGGGAGAGGAACGCCTGCAGCGGCATCAGGTCTTCGTCTTCTTCGTTGTAGCTGAACTGGCGCGTTGCCGTGACCAGTTCCTCTAAGTTCTCAATACGGGTCTGGCCCTTCTCGCCTTTCTCCTGCTCGTACATGGTGCGCAGGCCGGAGTCTTTAATCACCCGATCGGTCTGCACGTGCAGCGGCATGTCGGCGGTTTCCTGCGCCAGGGCGTCAATCAGCTCAAGGAAGCGCTGTAATGCGCTGGCGGCACGTCCGGCGAGGGCCTTTTCCTGCAGCAGCTCGCGGCACGCCTGCCACAGCGTCAGCTGGCGGTCGCGCGAGGCCTGACGCACCACGTCCAGCGTACGGTCGCCAATCCCGCGGGTTGGGGTGTTCACCACGCGCTCAAACGCCGCGTCGTCGTTACGGTTGGCAATCAGACGCAGATACGAGAGCGCATCTTTGATTTCCTGACGTTCGAAGAAGCGCATGCCGCCGTAAATGCGGTACGGCATGCTCACCTGCAGCAGCGCCTCTTCCAGCACGCGCGACTGGGCGTTGCTGCGATAGAGAATGGCACACTGCTCCAGCGCGCCGCCGTTGTCCTGCCAGGTTTTGATGCGGTTGACCACGAAGCGCGCTTCGTCGAGTTCGTTAAACGCGCAGTAAATCGAAATCGGTTCGCCGTCGACGCCGTCGGTCCACAGCTTTTTACCCAGACGCCCGTTGTTGTTCTCAATCAGGGCGTTGGCCGCGCTCAGAATGTTGCTGGTTGAGCGGTAGTTCTGCTCCAGACGGATAGTTTCCGCGCCGGGGAAATCGTTGAGGAAGCGCTGGATGTTCTCCACCTGCGCCCCGCGCCAGCCGTAGATCGACTGGTCGTCATCGCCCACGATCATCACCTTGCCGGTATCACCGGCCAGCAGACGGATCCATGCGTACTGGATGTTGTTGGTATCCTGGAATTCGTCCACCAGGATATTGGTAAAGCGTTCACGGTAGTGCTGCAGAATGTGCGGCTTGTTGAGCCACAGCTCGTGGGCGCGCAGCAGCAGCTCGGCGAAATCCACCAGGCCGGCGCGATCGCACGCTTCCTGATAGGCCTTGTAGACATTCTGCCAGGTCTGCTCGACCGGGTTGCCGAAGCTCTGAATGTGGTGCGGGCGCAGCCCTTCGTCTTTCTGGCCGTTGATGTACCACATCGCCTGACGCGGCGGCCACTGCTTCTCGTCGAGGTTCATCGCCTTGATCAGGCGCTTCAGCAGACGGAGCTGGTCTTCGCTGTCGAGGATCTGGAAATCCTGCGGCAGGTTGGCGTCCATGTGGTGCGCACGCAGCAGGCGGTGCGCCAGGCCGTGGAAGGTACCGACCCACATGCCGCCCTGGCTGGTGCCCATCAGCTGGGCGATACGGTGGCGCATCTCCGCCGCCGCCTTGTTGGTGAACGTCACCGCCATGATGGAGTACGGCGAGCAGTTTTCCACGCTCTGCAGCCAGGCGATACGGTGAACCAGCACGCGCGTCTTACCACTGCCCGCCCCAGCCAGCACCAGCAGGTTGGTGCGCGAGGCGGCAACCGCGTCACGCTGTTTGTCATTAAGGCTGTCGAGCAGGTAAGAAACGTCCATTGGCACCGTCACGTCATGTCGGGCAGGCGAATAGCATTCGCCAAAACCCTGTTAATTTATACAGAACAATTGATGATTATATCAGCGTCGTGAGGGATGCCAACCGCGAAATTTCCACGTGCGGCAGAAGACGGCTATCGGAGGTGATCATCAGGTCAGCGTTTTCCGGCTTGATCCAGCAGGCCTGCATGCCACAGCGAATAGCCCCGGCCACGTCCGTGGTCAGGTCATCCCCCACGTGCAGGATCTCACCCAGCGGCAGGTTAAGCTTATCTGCCGCCAGATGGTACATGTCACTGAACGGCTTCGCGCGCCCGTGAGGACCCGCACGCAGCACGAACTCAAAATAATCACTCAGGCCAAACAGCTCCGGCTGGGCATTGCCGTTGGTGATGGCCACCAGCGGCCACTTTTCGGCAAGCTTCGCCAGCGTGTCGTGGGTTTCCTGCGGCACGTCGATACGGCTGCGCCATTTGGCGAAGTTTTCCATGGCTGCTTCCGCCCCAATAGCGGCATCCTGTGCGCTCAGACCCACGTTAAGCATCGCCTGCTCTACCGCACGACGACGCCATTCGGTCACGTCGTGGTAAATGTCCGGCTCGGTCTCCCGCAGGGACTGGCGCAGCTTCTGGAAATCCTTGTTCTGTATCGCCTTCAGCGCGGGATGGTAGTTCTGCACGAACGCCAGCGACTCCTGCTCGGTACGCAGGATCACCTCGCGGTTGTCATAAAGGGTGTCATCAAGGTCAAACGTCAGAGCTGAGATCTGACCGAGTGGGCGGTAAAAACGCATTATTTCCCCCGTTTGGCGCGTGGATGCGCCGCGTCATACACCGAGGCAAGGTGTTGGAAGTCTAAGTGGGTATAGATTTGAGTGGTAGACAGATTTGCGTGCCCGAGGAGCTCCTGCACGCCGCGCAGATCGCCGCTCGACTCAAGCATATGTGTTGCAAAGGAGTGGCGCAGCTTGTGCGGATGCACGTGGCTGTTCAGCCCCTGCTTAATGCCCCACTCCGCAAAGCGCTTTTGCACGTTACGCGCCGAGATCCGCTTGCCGAGTTTCGACAGGAACAGCGCATCTTCGTCGGAGCCAAACAGCCCGCGCAGGTCAAGCCAGTGCTCAATCCAGGAGACCGCATTGCGGCCAATCGGCAGGCGGCGCTCTTTGCTGCCCTTACCCATTACCCACACTTCGCCAGATTCCAGATCGAGATGCTTGAGGTCAAGGTTGACGAGTTCAGACAGACGCAGGCCTGCGCCGTACATCACCTCCAGCATTGCGCGGTCGCGTACGGCGAGCGGATCGTTAAGGTCGATATCCAGCAGGCGGTTTACGTCGTCGACGTCGATATTTTTGGGCAGATGGCGCGGGGCTTTCGGCGTGGCGATCCCCTTTGCCGGGTTGGCTTTTAAGCCACCCTGACTGACCAGCCAGTCGAAGAAACTGCGCAGCGCTGAAAGCCTGAGCGCCAGGCTCGCCGGGCTGAGATTTTTTTTACGGCTACGCACGACGAACCCGCGTACCGTCGCAGCGTCACATTGTTGCCAGCTTTTCAGGCCGATTTCATCGGCGATCTGCATGATGGCATCAAGCTGACGCTGGTAGTTAAGCAGCGTAATGGGGCTTAGCTGGCGTTCCACGCCCAGATAGCGCAGAAAGCGCGAAACGTCAGTGGCGAGCAGTCCGTCCGTCATACGCGCTCAATCCAGCGCTCCAGCAGCTCGGGCAGCATCAGGGCAATCTCCTGAAGCAGGTGCGTGGCTTGCCCCTGCTCATAGTGATGCGCGTCGCGGCTGGTAAATAACATGACGCCCAGATCGCCATCGCGCCCCATCAGCGACATCGCCACCGAGCCAATCGCTTTGGCCTCCGGTAATACCACCAGCAGCTCAGGTCCGTTCAGCGGCCCCAGATAGTGGTGCTCATGGCCCAGACGCTGAATGCGCAGCGGTTCAAACGCCTGACGACTCAGTGCCAGATGGGTAAACCCCGACGGCGCGCCAATGCGCCAGCGGTCAGGGAACAGGCGAATCGTTGCGCCTGCCAGCCCCAGCTCGCGGGCCCAGCGGTGGAAGCGGCTGAGGAACTCGTCAAGGCTGTGGGCCGACGCCAGACGCGCCTGCAGATGCAGCAGACGATAGAACAGGCTTTCGTTGGTGCTGGCCTGCTCCATCAGCAGCGTCATGTTCTCTTCAAGCTGGTTGATATGGTTGCGCGCGCGCGCCATGTGCCATTCCACCAGCGACACGGTCCCGCGAACCGGATGCGGCACGCGCATCTCTTCGACAACGCGTGCATTGCGAATAAAAAACTCAGGATTGCGCAGCAGATAATCAACAACAGCTCTGTCGTCCAGTTCCGTCACTGTTTCCTGCAGTTCTTCCCCTGGTTGTTTCATAGATGGATAAACCCGTCATAGACATGTGCCGCCGGGCCAGTCATATACAGTGGATGACCCGGTCCTTTCCAGGCGATATCAAGCCGACCGCCCGGTAATTCCACGCGAACCTCTTCTGCCAGTAACCCCTGAGAGATGCCCACGGCCACCGCCGCACAGGCACCGCTTCCGCAGGCCTGAGTCTCACCCGCGCCGCGCTCGTAAACCCGCAGGCGAATGTGCTCGCGCTTCACCACCTGCATAAAACCGATGTTCGCGCGCTCCGGGAAACGTTCGTGGCTTTCCAGCACCGGGCCGAGCGTTTCGACCGCGGCGGTTTGCACATCATCAACCTGAATCACGCAGTGTGGGTTACCCATAGAGACGACGCCGCACAATACTGTCTGCTCGGCCGCACGCATAATATAGGTCTTTTCCGCTTTGTTTGCGCGAAACGGCACGACGGAGGGCTCGAAGTTAGGCTCGCCCATGTTCACGCGCACCAGTTCATCATCAGTGACGCTGAGCACCATGCGACCATTGGCCGTGCTGACGCGAATATCACGCTTGTTGGTCAGCCCTTTCAGACGAACAAAGCGGGCAAAACAGCGCGCGCCGTTGCCGCACTGGTTAACTTCGCTGCCGTCAGCGTTAAAAATACGGTAGTGGAAATCGAGGTCGGGATCGTACGGCGGCTCAACCACCAGCAGCTGATCGAACCCCACGCCCAGATGCCGATCCGCCAGGCGACGGATCAGTTCCGGGGAGAAAAACACATTCTGCGTTACCGCGTCGACGACCATAAAATCGTTGCCAAGGCCATGCATTTTAGAGAACTGCATCATTTGCTCCATTGCGCGGGTACAGAACGTTGTCGTCAGAGATTAACCTGAGTCGGGCCACCGTTGTCGCCACGGTCATTAGTATTTGGCGTGGTAGACTCAATGCCGCTGTTAACCGGTTTCGTCGGCGGCGGTGCGGTTTTATCCGCAGGTGGGAAGTACAGTGGTCCCTTCAGTCCGCAGCCAGTCAGGCTAAACAGCGTGATGAGAACGGCAAGCGTTCGGAAAGCGTTTTTCATTATAAAGTTGCCCGTAAGTTCAAATCTGTTTCTATCATCGCAGGAGAAGACACAAAAGCAAGAGTTTGCCGCTTTCCTGCAACGGGAATTATTTAGGGTTATACTGCCGGCATCACGAAAAACAGGAACAAAACCATGAACGACAGTGAATTCCATCGCCTTGCCGACAACCTGTGGATGACCATCGAAGAGCGTATTGACGACTGGGACGGCGACAGCGATATCGATTGTGAAATTAACGGCGGTATTCTGACCCTGAGCTTCGAAAATGGCAGCAAAATTATTATTAACCGCCAGGAGCCGCTTCACCAGGTCTGGCTGGCCGCGAAACAGGGCGGCTATCATTTCGATCTGAAAGACGGGGAATGGGTTTGCGACCGTAGCGGCGTAACGTTCTGGGATCTGCTGGAACAGGCGGCGACCGCGCAGGCGGGTGAGGCAGTGAGTTTCAGGTAGTTTTGTCGCCCGGTGGCGGCTACGCCTTACCGGGCCTACAACGGCTCGAACCGTAGGCCGGGTAAGCGTTAGCGCCACCCGGCGAAAAGACTCAGGAAAAATACTGCTGCAACAGCGGCGCGGTGTCCTGATTGGCAGGCGCGGCAGGCGTTACGGCCTGGGTACGGAACGGGATCACCTGCGTACGACCGTCGACGTTCACAATCTGGTAGAACTGCGGCAGGTTAAAGTTGATAAAGCTTGAGCCGTAGGTAAAGCGGTCATGCGAAGAGGAGTAGAAGCGGCTGACGTCGCGCACTAGCTCCTCTTTACTGCCTTCACAATGGTGATACACCTCGGCGCGGTTGGTCTCATCCAGAATGTAGATGTTGAACCCGGCATCGTCGCCCGACTCTTCAAAGAAGAACTGAATAATCCCTTCGCTGGCAAAGCCGTCCACCACCTGCGGCAGCTTAACGTGGTTGGTTTCCACCTGCACCGACAGACCGTGCAGCTTGTTATGCGAAATCGCGCCGTAGAATTCGATGGCGTTTTCCAGCTTCTGTACCGACACGTTCAGGCGCTCGAAGAACAGGCCCCAGGTCTGACCGGAGACGCGCAGCGCTTTAAAGCGCCCGGTTTCCTGACGGGTACTGGAGAGACGCAGTTCGATACACTCAGAAACCAGCTGCTGCACGCGGGTACGAATCAACCCACGCAGGTGCTGGCTGTAGCAGAACACTTCCACGCTGTCCGGCGGCGCGGCATCCTGGTGCATCTTGCCGAGAATGGTTTTCAGCGCCTCGATCATCGCCTGCTCGCCGTTGAAGTGCAGGGTACGCACTTCGTTCCACGAGTTGCGATAGAGCAGGTCCACGCTGCCGACCAGGCAGTTTTGCTGCTCGCCAAAGCTAAAGACGTCCAGCTTGCGGAAGTCAAAATGGACCACCTGATTGCGGAAGGCCGCCGTCGGGTCATATTCCAGGTTGACGATGATCGCCAGATGGCGAATCTCGCACGGGCTGTAGAGCGCTTTCGGCGTTGGGGCAGGCAGACGCAGCGGGAAGTGGTGCGACACATCCGCGACCATCTCCTGTAGCTTAGCGAGATCGACCACCTCGTTGCCTTTGATAAACAGGCGCGTACGCGAGGTCAACAGGCCGTTAAACCAGGCCCAGGCCACCAGCTTGTTCAGATAGCGGTTATATTCCAGCGGCTGATGGCTGATGATTGAATCCATGCTTGGCGCACGGTTGTACAGATACCACCCGGTGCGGTTCGCGCGGCCCGGCGGCACGTAGATAAAGGTCAGGTTCGGTTCTGACAGGTCAGGCGAAATCTGCGGGTTAACCAGGGTGACTTTGCCCGGCAGCGCTTCAAACGCGGCGTACAGCTTACGGGTCAATACCCCGATGTCCTGCGGGCTGGCGGAAACGCTGAGGTTGTTACGGCGCGCAAAGCGGATCAGATTACGGTAGCTTTGCATCATCGCATCGAGCAGTTCGTTGTGCGCTTCGCGCACCTGATCGATTTTCCAGTTGGCCCGGTTGTCGAGCATGGACAGACGCGCTTCGTCCCATCCCCACTCTTTCACTAACTGACTGACCACTTCACGACGCCAGCCCACGCAGGCGCGCTCGCGGCTCAGTTTCTCACAGACTTTGAGATAGAAACATCGACGCACCAGGTCAAGACGCGTGGTGTCATCAATGGCTTTCAGGTATTCGGTCACGCGCTCAAGCATCATGCAGTAGGCGTCCAGACCGAAGGAGACGATCTCCCCGTCGTGCAGACGCTGCTTGATATCTTTCGCCAGCAGGCGCGGCGTAGGGTATTCCCAGGAATAGGCTTCCAGCAGCAGCGTTTTCAGCACCGCTTTGTACGGTGAGTCGATACTCTTATAGAGCTGCCAGAGGCTTGCGCCGAAATACTCTTCTGCTGACAGGGAACTCAGGCCGCCGAGATCCAGCCATTCGTTTGGCGTCAGTACGCCCTGCGCGTAAAGCGACATGACGTAATCATCGTAATGCTCTTCTTCTTCGCACGGGACCATATTCCACAGAATACGCTTCCCGGCCAGGCGCACAGCAGTACGGTAAAATTCATCCAGCAATAAGATGTGCTGAGTCGAGCCGCAGTCCTCACCACCCAGACTGCCGCTTTCGTTATGGCGGAAACGGTTTTCATCAATCAGGAAGAAGCTCACTTCCACACCGAGCGATGCCGCCCAGCTCTCCAGCAGGCTGCATTTACGCTGCAGCAGCTGACGCTCGTCGTTATCGAGCCAGGACTGATGGCAGACCCAGATGTCCAGGTCCGAAGAACAGCTTTGCCCTACCGATGAGGTGCTCCCCATTGAGTAAACGCCGGTAATCGGCAGTTCACCTTTCGGGGACTCCTGTGGCGGCATGCCGCGGTAGAGTTCCAGCTCGTTCAAATAATGCTGTTGGGTTTCATCAGGCGTGAAAAGGCAAATGCCCTGGGGAACGTTACCATCAAGGTAGCCAGGCATCAGCGGGTGGTGATAGTGCAATAATGTCGGCAGCAGACTGTATACCTGCTGGAAAGCAGGGCCCATAGCAGCAAGCGCGCGATCCACACGCAGTTGATTTATGGCATCCAGTCTCTGTTTCAGAGTCTCAATATAGAGGTACAAGACGTATCGCCTGATGTTTCCGGGTGTCGCAGCTATTCAAAACACGAGTAACAGCGGACCCGCAGTATTTCAAAAAGATAACCGTTACCCTTTTTCGCCCTTATCATTTTTGGTGGTACCGACGAAAAAATGGTCTAAAACGTGATCAATTTAACACCTTGCCGGTTGACCGTAAAGAAAGATGCACTACATACAAGTGTAGCACCGTTCTGTACGTGTAAATTCCTGAATACGGCTATGGCTGGCGAATACGCCGCCTTGTCCCTCTCGCGCTTCATCAACCGTAAAACTGCCATCCCAGAGTCAACAATGTTAGGATGGTTAGCGATTGATAATGACGGTAACAAGCATGTTAGACAATGTTTTGAGAATTGCCACACGCCAAAGCCCTCTCGCGCTCTGGCAGGCACATTATGTGAAGCAGCGCCTTGAGGCCTGCCACAGTGGATTGCGCGTCGAGCTGGTACCGATGGTCACGCGCGGTGACGTGATCCTCGATACGCCCCTGGCGAAAGTGGGCGGCAAAGGCCTGTTTGTCAAAGAACTGGAACTGGCATTGCTTGAGAACCGCGCCGATATCGCCGTACATTCGATGAAAGACGTACCCGTCGAGTTCCCGGAAGGGCTGGGGCTGGTGACTATCTGCGAGCGCGAAGATCCGCGCGATGCGTTTGTCTCTAACCACTATGACTCCCTCGACGCGCTGCCAGAAGGTAGCGTGGTTGGCACGTCCAGTTTACGCCGTCAGTGTCAGCTGGCGGAGCGTCGTCCCGATCTGATCATTCGCTCGCTGCGCGGTAACGTCGGCACGCGTCTGGGCAAGCTGGATAACGGCGATTACGATGCTATTATCCTCGCCGTTGCCGGCCTGAAGCGTCTGGGGCTGGAGTCGCGCATTCGCGTGGCGTTGCCGCCAGAGCTGTCGCTGCCGGCCGTGGGCCAGGGTGCCGTCGGCATCGAGTGCCGTCTGGACGATGCGCGTACCCGCGAACTGCTCGCACCGCTGAACCATGACGATACCGCTACCCGCGTAAAAGCCGAGCGTGCGATGAATACCCGCCTCGAAGGGGGATGCCAGGTTCCAATTGGCAGCTATGCTGAATTGACGAATGGCGAACTGTGGCTGCGCGCGCTGGTGGGCGCCCCTGACGGTTCGCAGATGGTGCGCGGCGAACGTCGCGGTAAAGCGCAAGATGCCGAGCGGCTTGGCGTGTCGCTGGCCGAAGAGTTACTGGATAACGGCGCCCGCGAGATTCTGGCTGACGTTTACAATGGAGAACCCCCTGCATGAGTATTCTCGTCACCCGCCCTTCTCCCGCAGGAGAGCAGTTAGTGAGCCGTCTGCGCGCACTGGGGCAGGTGGCCTGGAGTTTTCCGCTCATAGAATTCTCCCCCGGTCGCGAGCTCTCTGCGCTCGCCGACCAGATGGATACCCTTCAGGACGGCGACCTGCTGTTTGCGCTGTCGCAACATGCCGTGGAATTTGCCCACGCGCAGCTCCAACAGCAGGGTTTGACCTGGCCAACCGCCCCCCGCTATTTCGCGATTGGCCGTACAACGGCCCTGGCGCTGCATACCGTAAGCAGCGCGGACGTTCGTTACCCGTTAGATCGGGAAATCAGTGAAGTCTTGCTACAATTACCTGAATTACAAACTGTAGCCGGAAAGCATGCGCTCATTTTGCGCGGTAATGGTGGCCGCGAACTGTTGGGCGAAACGCTGCGTGAACGTGGTGCAGACGTGACGTTCATTGAGTGCTATCAGCGCTGTGCAAAACACTACGATGGCGCGGAAGAGGCGATGCGCTGGCACGCGCGCGGCATTAATACGCTGGTGGTCACCAGCGGTGAAATGTTACAACAGCTTTGGTCGCTGATACCGCTTTGGTATCGCGAAAACTGGTTACTCCGCTGTCGGCTTCTGGTCGTCAGTGAGCGTCTGGCGAACCAGGCCCGGGAACTGGGCTGGCAGGATATTCGGATCGCTGATAACGCCGACAACGATGCGCTGCTGCGCGCATTACAATAACTCTCAAATGGGAAGCCATAATGACGGAACACGACAAATCCTCCGCCGTGGTTGAAGAGACCAGGGAGACTGTGGAGACGACGCCACAGCCAGAGACGACAGAGAAAACCGCTGAGAAGAAAAACGGCAGCAACAAAACGAGCCTCACGCTGAGCGCGATTGCCATTGCCATCGCGCTGGCAGCAGGGGTTGGCCTGTACGGTCTGGTGAAACAACAGGGCGCTAACCAGACGTCCACCAGCGATGCGCTGGTGAATCAGCTCACTGCCCTGCAAAAAGAGCAGGAGACGCAGAAAACCGAGCTGGAAGCCGTGATTAAGCAGCAGGCCGCTGCGCTTGCCGAAGCGAACAGCAAACAGGAAGAGCTGACCAAACAGCTGGGTGAAGTACAGCAAAAAGTCGCCACCATTTCCGGAACCGATGCCAAAACCTGGCTGCTCTCGCAGGCCGACTTCCTGGTGAAGCTCGCCGGACGTAAGCTCTGGAGCGATCAGGACGTCACCACTGCCGCGGCGCTGCTGAAAAGCGCCGATGCGAGCCTGGCAGACATGAACGATCCAAGCCTTATCACCGCCCGTCGCGCGATCACCGAAGACATCGCCAGCCTCTCCGCCGTCACACAGGTGGACTACGACGGCATTATCCTTAAAGTGAATCAGCTTTCAAATCAGATTGATAACCTGCAGCTGGCGGATAACAACGACGACGACTCCCCGATGGATTCCGACGGTACCGAACTTTCCAGCTCCCTGAGCGAATGGCGCATAAACCTGCAGAAAAGCTGGCAGAACTTTATGGACAGCTTCATCACTATCCGCCGTCGCGACGAAACCGCCGTGCCGCTGCTGGCACCGAACCAGGACATCTATCTGCGCGAGAACATTCGTTCCCGTCTGCTGGTGGCGGCGCAGGCCGTGCCGCGTCATCAGGAAGAGACCTACAAGCAGGCGCTGGATAACGTCTCAACGTGGGTTCGCGCCTACTACAACACCGATGATGCGACGACCACCGCCTTCCTCGAAGACATCGATAAGCTGAGCCAGCAGAACATCACCATGAACGTGCCGGATAAGCTGGCCAGCCAGCCGATTCTGGAGAAGCTGATGCAAACGCGCGTGCGTAATCTGCTGGCACAGCCGGGCGTACCGGCAGAGCAGACGAGCGGAGCAGCACCTGCTCCGGCTCCTGCGCCTGAAAGCGCACCACAAGGAGAGTAATGATGCTAAAAGTCCTCTTACTCTTCATCCTGCTGATCGCCGGGATCGTGCTGGGCCCCATGCTTGCGGGTCATCAGGGTTACGTCCTGATCCAGACCGATAACTACAACATTGAAACCAGCGTAACGGGTTTGACGATCATTCTTATCCTCGGCGTGGTGGTGCTGTTTGCGATCGAGTGGATCCTGCGCCGTATTTTCCGTACCGGTGCCCATACGCGCGGCTGGTTCGTTGGCCGTAAGCGCCGCCGCGCCCGTAAACAGACCGAGCAGGCGCTGCTTAAGCTCGCAGAGGGTGATTATCAGCAGGTTGAAAAGCTGATGTCGAAAAACGCCGACCACGCCGAACAGCCGGTGGTGAACTATCTGCTGGCGGCCGAAGCAGCGCAGCAGCGCGGTGATGAAGCACGCGCCAATCAGCACCTGGAACGGGCGGCTGAGCTGGCTCACGGCGACCCGATTCCGGTGGAAATCACGCGCGTTCGTCTGCAGCTGGCACGTAATGAGAATCACGCGGCTCGCCACGGCATCGACCGCCTGCTGGAAGTCGCACCACGTCATCCGGAAGTGCTGCGCCTTGCCGAGCAGGCCTACATCCGTACCGGCGCCTGGGGCTCACTGCTGGACATCATTCCATCGATGGCGAAGGCCGAGGTGGGCGACGATGAACATCGTGATGAGCTTCAGCGTCTGGCGTGGATAGGCCTGATGGATCAGGCGCGCGCTGACCTGGGCAGCGACGGTCTGAAAACGTGGTGGAAGAATCAGAGCCGGAAAACGCGCCAGCAGGTTCCTCTGCAGGTTGCCATGGCAGAACATCTTATTGAATGTGACGACCATGACACGGCTCAGGAGATCCTCCTCGACGGTCTGAAGCGCCAGTACGACGATCGTCTGGTGATGGTGATCCCGCGCCTGAAAACCAACAATCCTGAGCAAATCGAAAAAGTGCTGCGTCAGCAGATTAAAACTGTTGGCGATCGTCCACTGCTGTGGAGCACGCTCGGCCAGTCGTTGATGAAGCACGGCGAATGGCAGGAGGCAAGCCTCGCCTTCCGTGCAGCGCTCAAGCAGCGTCCGGACGCGTTTGACTACGCATGGCTTGCCGATACGCTGGACAAGCAGCATAAGCCGGAAGAAGCGGCCGCCATGCGCCGTGATGGGTTGCTGTTGACGCTGCAAAATAACGGTACGCAGCAGTAATTAATCAGGAGGCCAGATGGCCTCCTTTTTTTATCGCCTTTCTCCTGCTACATTCTTTACACCCGCATCCACAAACGATCCCGCCAATGTAACGATGTCTTTTCATTAACTTTTTTTCACACACGCGCACATTCTGCAGCGTGGATTAAATCGTTTTTGAAAGGAAATCGTCATGAACTCGCTTTTATATACGCTTATTGAAGCGCTGCGCGGCCACCTCTGGCTGCGCCTGCTTGCCTGTGCTTTTATCTTTTCTTCGTTGGGGAATGGCTTAACCCAGGTTGTG
Source organism: Enterobacter sp. PL_is379 (assembly GCF_055817355.1). Taxonomy (NCBI): domain Bacteria; kingdom Pseudomonadati; phylum Pseudomonadota; class Gammaproteobacteria; order Enterobacterales; family Enterobacteriaceae; genus Enterobacter; species Enterobacter sp. PL_is379. Next base: position 35,187 of record NZ_JBVPGT010000017.1, on the reverse strand, counting down.
GTCTTCGGCTTGCTGTTAGCGTGGTCGGCCTCGCCTGCTCTGCTAACCCTTGCTTTTCTTTTCGCTACGGTACCGGGATTTATCGGCAGTACGATCGGCGAAAAGCTGTGCTCACGCTGTTCTCCAATATCCCTGCTGATACTGACCGAAGGGCTGGGCCTGCTCGCTCTGCTCTTTCCCCTGCTTGGTGTGGGTTATCACAGCGTTGCCGCATTACTCGCCGTACAATCCACCGAGGCGCTGCTCAGCGGGATGAGCTGGCCCGCGCTGACGTTGCTCTTCAAGCGCGGCCTCAGTGAAGCAGAGCTGCCTGCTGCGACCTGTCTGGAAAATGTGATTTTTGCCTCGCAGGTATTGTTAGGGACCGGCCTGGGCGTGGTGCTGTTCCAGAAGACTTCCGTGTTTACCCTGCTGGCCATTGATGCCGCCAGCTTTATCGGGTCACTGCTCATGCTATGCCTAGCTGGACGCCGGTTTTCTGCGCCATCACTCACGCCCCCCGAGGAAGAGGAAGCCCCTGCGGCATTACGCTGGCGGACGTTGACCGTTCGGCAGAAACGCAGCCTGCTCATCCTGCCGTCGCTGGCGGCCGTCGGCTCACCGGCCATGGCGCTGCTTCCGGCGCTGGCACAGCAAATCCATCCTCAGGATGCGGCGGGGCTTGCTCTGCCGCTGCTTTTCGCAAGGAGCATGGGACAACTTTGCGGCCCCATGCTGATAAAAAAAGAGAGCCTGACGCGCTTTGCCGCTCACACGCCGCGCATCATCGTTTGTCTCGGTATCTTTCTGACCGGTTATGGTGTGCTGCCGTTTTTGTCCGGGTGGACGGCATGTGCGCTGAGCATGATCTTTATCGCGCATCTGGCCTCGAATATTCTCTTCGCAGCGGGCACGTTTGGCGTACTCAGTAGTTTTCATCTCACGCAAACCGCTTCAGCCAGTGGGAAAGCCTGGCGCTGGCAAACGCTCAGCGCCTCTCTTTTCACCGGTATTGCAGCGATGGTGGCTGTTGGGCTTGGCTCAGTGCTGGCGCTTTATACGGTCTCGTCAGTTGCCCTGCTGTTGGTCGCCCTGATCATGCGCAGGTATCGGGAATAAGGCATAAAAAAACGCCTGCTATAAAAGCAGGCGTTAAAACAGGTCTGTAAGACAACATATTTGGTGCTTCACTCAACGTTATGTCCATGGTGTCTGATGAGGCCGAAGCGACATCTGTCAGTGGACGATAAGCACCGTAAATGGCTCTGCGTCATTCCTGAGTTTATGAGGCACTAAGGCGAACATAAGAGATGGAATGAGCATCTACACGCATATTATTGCACGTAACGTGCCAACATGACACCCAGAACTTTTACATGACGCAACATTTTAAGATAAAAGGAAATTATGCTGTTAAGAAACGTCTTAAGCACTACAACGTATCGGGAAAAGGCGGGAAGATGTCGCCAGGAGGAGACAGCAAAACCCATAAACAGTTATTTACCTAACTTTCAATGAGTTATATGTCGCTGGATTGCGACAATGAAAAAGGACGTTGTGGGGGAATGACGACAGGGATGAAGAATTGCAGAAAACAAAAAACCCCGCCGAAGCGGGGTTCAAAATTGGTCGGCGAGAGAGGATTCGAACCTCCGACCCACTGGTCCCAAACCAGTTGCGCTACCAAGCTGCGCTACTCGCCGATGTACTGCTTTTTTGAATTTTTAGTTCAATTCATTTAAAAAGTCGTGGTGCGAGGGGGGGGACTCGAACCCCCACATCCAAAGGACACTAACACCTGAAGCTAGCGCGTCTACCAATTCCGCCACCTTCGCAATTCACAACTCTTTCAAATAATGGGGTGGCTAATGGGATTCGAACCCACGACAACTGGAATCACAATCCAGGGCTCTACCAACTGAGCTATAGCCACCACTGTATTCTTTCACGCGGTACTGACTACTTCTCAGACCACCGCAGCTCCAGCACCGGGTTAATGGTGCGCCCGACAGGATTCGAACCTGAGACCTCTGCCTCCGGAGGGCAGCGCTCTATCCAGCTGAGCTACGGGCGCTTAGCGCCGTTGCGGGGCTGGATATTACGTACCTCCGTCCCCGCTGTCTAGTGCTTTTTTGAAAAAAATGCGCGTTTGGTTATGGTTTGCACATTTTGCCGCTTATTCCTCCACTTTCTGCGTGGTGGCACGGCGACCCAGGCCAAAAAGCTTATATGCGGCCGTCACAGCCGCCAGGAAGATCACCCCGACAAACAGCGACATGCGGGTATCTTCATTAAAGTACATCCCGATTAATACGCAAATCAGGAACGCCATCGTCAAATAGTTCGCATACGGGAACAGAATTGAGCGGAACGGATGGCTTTCAATCGCCTTTTTGTGCGCATTACGGAAGCGCAGCTGGCTGATGAGGATAACAAACCACGGCACCATGCCCGGCAGTACGCTGGCGCTGTAGACGTAAACGAACACGCGCTGCGGGTTAGGAATGATGTAATTCAGGCAAGAGCCAATCAGCAGGATCGCAATGGAGACCGCCACCCCCGCCACCGGCACCCCGGCACGTGAGACTTTACTCATCGCCGCAGGCAGCTGGTTGTTCTTCGAGAGCGCATAGAGCATACGTCCGCAGCTGTACATCCCACTGTTACAGCCTGACAACGCTGCCGTCAGGACCACAAAGTTGATGATACCCGCCGCCGCCGTGATACCAATTTTGGCGAAGGTTAAAACAAACGGGCTGCCGGTCGTGCCAATTTCGTTCCACGGGAAGATGGTTACGATAACGAAGATTGCACCCACATAGAAAATCAGGATGCGCCACAGCACTTTGCCTACCGCGCTACGCAGCGTGACCTGCGGGTTTTTCGCTTCACCGGCGGTAATGCCGATCAGCTCCACGCCCTGATACGAGGCTACAACGATACACAGCGCCGTCAGGAAGCCCTTCCAGCCGCCAGCGAAGAAGCCGCCGTTTTCGGTCAGGTTGCCAAAGCCGATAGCGTGTCCACCGTTGCCAAAGCCGAAGAAAATCACGCCCAGGCCGACGACAATCATCACGATAATCGTGGTGACTTTGATCATTGCGAACCAGAACTCAATTTCACCGTAAAGGCGCACGGCGGCCAGGTTTGCCAGCGCCACCAGCCCCACGGCAATGAGCGCGGGTATCCACTGGACCATGTCCGGGAACCAGAACTGGACGTAGACCCCTATCGCGGTGATCTCTGAGATGCCCACCGCCATCCACATAAACCAGTATGACCAGGCCGTCAGGTAGCCAAAGAACGGGCTCATATAACGATGCGCGTAAACGGCGAACGAGCCGGTTACCGGCTCCAGGAAGAGCATTTCGCCCATGGAACGCATAATGAAGAAAACAAACAGCCCGGCGATAATATACGCCAGTAATACGGAAGGGCCTGCCCATTTGAGCGTACTTGCGGAGCCCATAAACAGGCCCACGCCGATAGTGCCGCCCAGCGCTATCAGTTCAATATGACGAGCTTCCAGCCCACGCTGTAGCTCCGGTTTTTTCTCTGCCATAGATCCTCGATTGTGTTTGCTGTTTCCCGGCTTAAGACCGGGTATTGTTTTTTAGGGGTACTAAAATACGGAGCGAATGGTTTCTTAAAATCGGCCAAATGGCAAACGATGCATTAAAAAAATGAATGCATTGCACAGATTGTCAGCAGTTTTGCAGGCGAGTTGCAGCGCGAATAGCATATCGCGCTACATTTTGATTACATTTTCCCGGTGTAATGCCAGGCGAGGTAGCGAAGCAGACGGATCTGTCGTTTAATGCGCGTCGGTTGCGATAGCAGGCGGTACAGCCACTCCAGCCCCAGATTTTGCCAGACCCTGGGCGCACGCTTAATGTGGCCGGTAAAGACATCGTACGTACCGCCAACGCCCATATAGAGGGCATCCGGACAGACCAGACGGCAGTCACGCATCAGGATCTCCTGGCGCGGGGAACCCATCGCCACGGTGACAATTTTCGCCCCGCTGTCACGAACCCGCTCAAATAGCGCCTGCCGATCTTCCGGTTTGAAGTAACCATCCTGGCTGCCGACGATATTAACATTCCATTGACGACGCAGTTTCTCCCCCGTCTGGGCCAGTATTTCCGGCTTACCGCCAATCAGGAACACGGGCGTGCCCTGCGCACCTGCGCGGGCCATAAGCTGCTCCCAGAGATCGGCCCCCGCCACGCGGGAAACATTAGCGTCAGGATACTTTTTACGGATAGAGCGGACCACGCTGATCCCATCAGCGTATTTAAATTCAGCCGCTTCAATCAGGCTTTTGACTTCCGCGTTATCCTCAACCGCCAGCATTTTTTCCGCGTTGATAGCCACCAGCGTACCGGATTTCATCTGGCCGTCGGCAAACAGAAAGTCCAGCGCGTGCTGCATGTCGCGCCAGCCAATAAGCTGCAGGCCACGTAGCGCATAGCGCGGTGCAGAAATTTTATCAGTCATTACTATCCTTACTCAGACTTGCGACAGCGTTGTGCTGCCCTGCCGCTCGCGCTTGTGCACAAGCCCTGCGCTGTCAAACAGCCAGTACAGCAGTTTGGCCAGTAACAGGCAGACGCCAAAAACGACCATGAAGAACACCACGCGCGACACGAATGAATCCAACCCTTCGCGCGCCAGCACGATCATATTGAAAATGGCACCAAAGCAGAAACTGTGCAAAATAGCGGCTTTATAGCGGTTGGTCTCTTCGTGGCCCCGCACGTAAAGCCAGTCGAACCACTTGATAATCAGCCCCACGGCAACCGCCCCGGGTAGAATGAACCACGCCCCGCCCATCACCACCAGGGAACCAATCAGCGTTGGCGAGATTGCCAGACCGGAATGGTTGTTCAGCACTTCCCAGGTAAAATAGTTCGCGGTATTGAGCACCACACCAGGCCGGTCCGGCCATAGCCAGGAAGGGATAAAGACGTAGAAGTCGCGAACAATCGGCGCCAGCCCCTGGAAATCAATCTTGTCGTAGTTTTGCAGCAGTAATGCCAGGTTTTCCCACGGCGAGAACGTATCGCGCGTCAGGTAGAGGAACGTGTAAAACGCCTCATCTCCCGCCACGTTCATCCCATAGCGCTTCAGCGCCAGCCAGAACATCCCCACTATGCCAAACACGCCTGCCGCAACCAGCATCCACAGCGAGATCCAGCCGCGAATGATGCCGATAAACAGGAAGATCGCGAAGGCGATAATAATGTTCGCGCGCGTGCCGCCCACAATCATGTAGGTCAGGATGCCAAACGCGACGGTGCTGACCAGGAAGAACAGCCACGCTTTGCTGTCCTGACGCAGGAAAAAGATCACCAGCATCGCCGGAATGAAGAAGTAGAAGAAACGCTTAAGCGCCACGCCCGAGACTTCGGCCGAAAAAATCTGGCTGTAGGAATGGAGCTTAAACAGCAGGAAGCCGTTATGCATGAAGAAGATACCGACGCTGACCAGGGCGATGGTCATCAGCATCACCCACGTCAGGTGGGTCTCCACCCGATTCATGGTAAAAAGCGCCCGACGCGGGGCTGTAGCCTGCGCTGAACGCAGACGCGTTTTATAGGTAACGTAGTAGACCGCATAGAAACAGGTCGCCGCCAGAAGCGCCTGGAGCAGGATTTCCGGCGGCGCGACGCTCACGTCAAAACGGAAGACCAGAATGCTGGTGAGCGGGAAGCCGAAAAAGAAGGTCAGCAGAAACAGTAACGAGAAGAAAACGTTAAAGTTGAAGCGTACCCGGCGAAATTCAAACCAGGTAAGCGTGGCGATAAACAGGGTGCTCAGAAGCCAGACAACCAGTAAGCCGCTGAATTGCAACTGACTCATGCTTTGTCTCCTGACGCGATACGCAGCGCTCGGTGCCACGGCGTGAGGTAATTCGGGCTGAAAAAATCGATGCTATTTTTATCCACCAGCGTGAGCTGGCGCTGAGCTTCACGTACCACCTCGACATTTAGCGCATCTGAGGTAAACAGCACCGGAATATGCTGCTCGGCCATGTCCTGCCAGAACGGGTTGTCGCGGTTGAGCACGCACGGTACCCCCGCCTGAATCAGCAGACACAGCGTGCCGATTCCCTGCTGTCGGGCAAAGATGAAATAGCCAAGATCGCATTTTCTCAGCAGCGCAAGATATTCATCAAATTCCAGCTTATCGCTAAGGATGTGCAGATTTTCTGCACTAAACAGCGCAAGTCCCTGTTGCCGAACCTCATCAATATAGGCGTCGTTGTTGGCGGGATAGCCCATCGGCACCACCACGTTCACCGTGTCGCCAAACTGCTGATGCACCGCCCTGAGCGCCGCGGTGTGTTCGTTACTGCGATCGCCGGAATTCCCCACCAGGATCGTTAGCTTGCCTTCACGCACCGTGTCATTCGCCATGGCGTTCAGCGCCGGATCCATGCGGGTGGGGAAATAGAGGAGTTCTCCGCGCACGCTCGGGTGCTGTTTAGCAAAATAGTTGAGATCGCCACGGGTGGCAAACACACAGCCCACGCGCCCCTGCGCCATGCGGCGCAGCGGATAGAAAAGACGGAATTTCCAGCCGCGGGAGACTTCGTAGAGATCGGCTCCCCAGATATGCCAGCTGCACTGGGAGGGTTTAATCCCCCCGCTGAGAAGCGCCAGCCACAGGCCGGTATTAAACTGCCCGTGGAAAAAGAAACGTTGCTCGCGGTCCGCTTTCGCTCTGGCAACAACCGCCTTCGCCAGCGAGGCCTTATCCGGCCAGAAGCGAATAGCGAGCGCCGGAAATGCTGCGCTCAGGCCCTTATCCTGACCTGCAACCATAAACTCACGCGCATCAGGATTACCTGATGCCAGCTCGTCGTTGAAGAACCGCAAAACGGTCTGGTTATGGTGTGGGATATCCGATCCCAGGATGTGAATCAGTGCAGTCATGCGCGTTTACGCCACAATAAAAATACGCCGCAACAGGCGGCGAAATAAACGATATAGGTTGCCATGTAGGCCTGAGCCGCCCCCAGCGCACCGTGCGCGGGTATCAGCCAGTGTGAAAATGCTGTCAGTAACGCAAACTGGCTAATTTCCGCCAGGATATACAGCCGCAGGGACGCTTTTGCAATCACCAGATAGCCGAAAACGTAAGCACCCACTTTCAGCACATCGCCCACCAGCTGCCAGGCAAACAGATCGCGCATGGCGGTGAACTTCGCCGAGAACAGCAGCCAGATGGCGACATCACGCAATAACCAGACGGTAAAGCTGGCAGCTGCAACCGCCGGCAACACGAAGCGCAGCGATCGGAAAATCTCACGGGTAATATCCTGCCTGGACGTCAGACGCGATAATGTTGGCAGCAAATAAACGCTAAAGGAAGCCGTAATAAACTGGAGGTAGGCGTCGGAAATGCTGCTTACGCCCTGCCAGATCCCCACTTCATCCCAGCTATAATGCGCCGCCAGCAGGTTTCGCATCATCACGTAGGCCACCGGCAGCGTGACGGAGGTAATGAGCGCCATCAGGGTAAATTTACCCAACTGACTGGCAAGCACTTTATCCCATTGCGGTTTCAGGTAGCTCAGCGGGATGACGCCCCGACGCATCAGCATAAGCGCCGCAGGCACAACAACCAGAGCCGGGACCAGCGCCAGCCCAAGCAGCGCGCCTTCATAGCCTCCCAGGCGATAGCAGAAATAGTAGGCAATCACGCCGATGACGCTGCCCAGGATTAAGGCAAGCGCGTTCCCGGCAGCATCACGAAACCCTTTCATCAGCGCCAGCAGCAGGTTAGCCCAGGCAATGCCCATCTGAACCAACGCCACCAGACGCACCAGCCCCTGATAGTGGGTGTGCCCGAACAAGCCCTGGCTGATAGGGGCCGCCGCCAGCAGAAAGATAATCGCCATCAGGGTCGAAAAACCCGTGACCATCGCCGAAGAGGTGCCCACGACTCTGCGAAGCTGAGCCGCATCATCGTGATACTGCGCAACGTATTTGGTCACGCCGTTAAAAATACCGGCACCGGCCAGCACCCCAAGGACGGTGACTAGCTGGCGGAAATTACCCGCTAGTCCCACACCAGAGGGGCCAAATGAGACGGCCAGCAGCTTGACGACCAGCAGCCCGGCGCCAATTTTTACAAGCGTGGACGCGGCGGTCCACACCGATGCTTTTGCCAGAGACATATCAGCCGAAATAACTCAGAAGGGTATTAATCACCGTACGCTGGTTAACTGGCGCGAGGTTGTAGAACAGTGGCAGACGAAGCAAACGCTCACTTTCTTTGGTGGTGTAACGGTCTTCACCCGCGAACACCCCAAACGTTTCGCCCGCCGGGCTGGAGTGCAGCGGGATATAGTGGAATACCGCCATAATTTCGGCCTCTTTTAGCCAGGCAATGAGCTGGCTGCGGTCGTCGTTATCGCGCAGCTTGATGTAGAACATGTGCGCGTTGTGGACGCAATCAGCCGGAATGGTTGGCAGCTCAATACGCCCGGCTTTGGCCAGAGGCTCAAGGGCATCGTAATAGGTTTGCCACAGGGAGAGACGCTGCAGGTTGATACGTTCCGCCGCTTCCAGCTGCGCCCACAGGTACGCCGCCTGCAGATCCGCCATAAGATAGCTTGAACCAATATCGCGCCAGGTGTATTTGTCCACCTGCCCGCGGAAGAACTGGCTGCGGTTGGTGCCTTTTTCGCGGATCACTTCCGCACGCTCCACGAGCGCCCGGTCGTTAATCAGCGTCGCGCCACCTTCTCCGCCTGCCGTGTAGTTTTTGGTTTCGTGGAAGCTAAAGCAGCCGATATGGCCGATGGTACCCAGCGCGCGTCCCTTGTAGGTAGACATCACGCCCTGCGCGGCATCTTCCACCACAAACAGATCATGTTTTTTGGCGATGGCCATGATGGTGTCCATTTCACAGGCCACGCCCGCGTAGTGAACCGGCACGATCGCGCGTGTTTTATCGGTGATCGCCGCTTCAATCAGCGTCTCATCAATGTTCATGGTATCCGGTCGGATATCCACAAAGACGATTTTCGCCCCGCGCAGAACAAACGCATTCGCGGTGGAAACGAAGGTATAGCTCGGCATGATCACTTCATCGCCGGGCTGGATATCCAGCAGGAGCGCCGCCATTTCCAACGATGCCGTACAGGACGGGGTCAGCAGCACTTTGGCGCTGCGAAAACGCTGTTCCATCCACTGCTGACAGCGACGGGTAAAACCACCGTCACCGCAGAGTTTGCCGCTGCCCATGGCAGACTGCATATAGTCGAGTTCAGTTCCGACGACGGGTGGTGCGTTAAATGGAATCATCTTGTCACCTGTATAACCAGTAGGCGGTGGCGTCGATGTTGGCACCACTCGCAATATAACGTTTAAGCGCGGCGGTGTTGCCCAGTTGGGTCGCGACCCGCAGCGTCACAAGCTGTTGCTGCTGCGCCCAGTGCAGCGCCGCCTGCATGAGTTTCTCACCCATGCCGCGCCCGGCTAATAAGCCGATACGCGCCTCGCGCTCGTTGAGCTTACGCAGCGAGACGAACCCCTGGATTTGACCGTCCCCTGCACGGAAAACCAGGCAGACGTGGTCAAAGGTGCCTTTGACGGCATTCTCTATCCACTGGGCATAGAAACGCCCGCTATCGTCAGGTGCATACCAGGGCGCACGAAAGCGGCTCTGCGCAAACGCCCGGGCCGCCATCCGACGCAGCACGGGGATATCCTGTTCCGTTGCAATTTCCGCGCCGGACGCATCGTGCCGGGTGAGGGTAATGGAAAGATCGACCTCACCTTCAACCAGCTGAAAGCCGTGCTGCTGGAGCGCGTCAAGCAGATCGACGCGCTCCGCCGGGATCTTCGCCTGCACTCGTTGCCAGGCGATAAAATCCGATTCAGCCAGCACCGGCACGTCATCGCGCAGACGCACGATGGCCGACGGCAGGCCGAAAAAGGCACTCTCCCACTGCAGGGGCTCGAGTACCCCATTCAGGCTATTCAACGCCAGACACCTTTGGTATCCACAATATACTGCTGACGAACGGCATCGCCGGACGTCGCTTTAAACTCTTTATGATCCACCAGCAGCACCAGCACGTCCGCCGCCGCCAGCGCGTCGTCCAGCGCCGTCAGCGCGCAGTGTCCCGCCAGTTTTGCCGGTAATTCATGGATATTCGGCTCAACCACCAGCGTTTCGCCCTTGTGCCATTCGGCAATCATCTCGGCAATTTCCATCGCCGGGCTTTCACGCAGATCGTCAATATTGGGTTTAAATGCCAGACCAAAGCAGGCAATTTTCAGCTCGCTGGCGCGCTTGCCGCTCTCTGCCAGACAATCCGCTACCGTCGCTTTAACCTGATTGAGCACCCAGTGAGGCTTGCTGTCGTTCACTTCACGCGCGGTGCGAATCAGGCGCGCCTGCGCCGGATTCTGCGCCACGATAAACCACGGATCGACGGCGATACAGTGTCCGCCTACTCCCGGGCCTGGCTGGAGAATGTTGACGCGCGGATGGCGATTCGCCAGGCTAATCAGCTCCCAGACGTTAATCCCCTGATCGGCACAGATCAGCGACAGTTCGTTCGCAAAAGCGATATTGACGTCGCGGAAGCTGTTTTCCGTCAGCTTGCACATCTCGGCGGTGCGGGAGTTGGTCACCACACATTCACCTTCCAGGAAAATCTTGTACAGCGCGCTGGCGCGTTCGGAACAGACGGGCGTCATACCGCCAATGACGCGGTCGTTTTTAATCAGTTCGACCATGACCTGGCCCGGCAGCACGCGCTCCGGACAGTAGGCGATGTTGATATCCGCCTGCTCCCCTACCTGCTGCGGGAAGCTTAAATCAGGGCGCGCGTCGGCCAGCCACTGTGCCATCTGCTCGGTAGCACCAACCGGAGAGGTCGATTCCAGGATCACCAGTGCCCCTTTCTTCAGCACAGGTGCGATGGATTTTGCCGCCGCCTCGACAAAAGCCATGTCGGGCTCGTGGTCACCTTTAAAGGGTGTTGGAACGGCAATCAGGTAGGCATCTGCTTCCACAGGGGTCGTGCTGGCACGCAGGAAGCCTCCGTCCACAGCCTCTTTCACCACGCGGTCAAGATCGGGCTCGACAATATGAATTTCGCCACGGTTAATGGTTTCCACCGCGCGTGCGTTGATATCCACACCGACAACCTGTTTTTGACGAGAGGCAAACGCCGCCGCGGTGGGCAAGCCAATGTAGCCAAGACCAATGACAGAGATGGTAGTAAAACTCATAGCGATACCCGATTGTGTTTAAGTGCATGCAAAATACGACCGCAAGCCTGCCCGTCGCCATACGGATTATGGGCCCGGCTCATTGCCTGATACGCTTCATCGTCCTGCAGCAGGCGCGTGACCTCTTCGACGATAAGCTGCGCGTTGGTGCCGACCAGACGCACCGTACCGGCTTTGACGGCTTCCGGACGTTCGGTCGTTTCACGCATCACCAGCACCGGTTTGCCAAGGGAAGGTGCTTCCTCCTGAATACCGCCGGAATCGGTGAGGATCAGCCAGGCATGGTTCATCAGCCAGACAAACGGCATGTAGTCCTGCGGTTCGATCAGCAGGACGTTTTCGACGTGGCCCAGAATACGATTGACCGGCTCGCTGACGTTAGGGTTAAGGTGTACTGGATAGACAATTTGCACATCGTCGTTCTGCGCGGCGATTTCAGCCAGCGCATGGCAGATTTGCTCAAAACCCCGGCCAAAGCTTTCGCGTCGATGACCAGTGACCAGAATAGTTTTTTTGCCGTTGTGGAGGAACGGATAGCGGGCTGCGAGCTCTTTCTGAAGATCGCTATTTGCCAGGACGCGGTCACGTACCCAAATTAACGCGTCAATGACCGTATTGCCGGTCACAAAGATTTTATTATCGGCGATATTTTCACGCAGCAGGTTTTGACGAGAGTTTTCCGTTGGCGCAAAGTGGTACATCGCCAGATGGCCCGTTAACGTGCGGTTGGCCTCTTCCGGCCACGGTGAATAAAGATTGCCGGTACGCAGCCCCGCCTCAACATGTCCCACGGGAATTCGCTGGTAGAACGCGGCCAGGCTTGTCGCCACGGTAGTGGTGGTATCACCGTGTACCAGCACCACGTCAGGCTTAAATGACTCCAGGATCGGCTTGAGATCTTGCAGTATGCGGCAGGTTATTTCCGTCAAACCTTGCCCCGGTTTCATAATATTGAGGTCGTAATCCGGGACGATGGAAAAGAGCGTTAAGACCTGGTCGAGCATCTCCCGGTGCTGAGCTGTGACGCACACTTTTGCTTCAATATCAGGATCGCTGGCCAGCGCATGAACCAGAGGCGCCATCTTAATGGCCTCCGGCCTGGTGCCAAATACGGTAAGTACTTTCACATCGATTCTCTTCGATTAGACGATGAAGGCCGCAGCCTTCATCGTAGACGGCGTTCTTAGTTTGTACGACGACGCGTTAACGCCACGCCAGCACCAACGAGTGCCCCCACAATTCCCCACATGATCATCAGGAATGCGCGGCGCGGACTGTCGCGTTTTACAGGTTCTTCAGGCGTTCGCAAATAACGATAGGTCTGAAAACGCGGATCCAGGGATGGACCGACATTAAGCGTGTTAAGCATCGCGCGATTTTGATCGTAATCGAGGTCAAAATCAGGCCCAACGGCCTTCAGGTTTTCCAGACGCGCCTGCAGCATAGGGCGGCCAAGGAGGAACATTTCAGAGTCAGGCAGCTCATCAGCCGGCACGTCCGTTTCAGTACGGGAAATATTGTGCTGTTCCGCAATTTTCAGCGCCTGCTCAATATTGTGTACACGACGAGCAAAAATGGCTTTAGCCACCTCTTCCTGACGTTTCACCTGCGCTTTCATCTGGATGGTACGAGCCGCCCAGGCGCCTTTAAGCTCTTCGTTAAGATGGCTTGCGGCACGCTGACTGGCAAACGCAACATACTGACGCAACAGGTTGTTGGCATCCGGCGCAGTTTCTGCAATTAGCTTGACGCTGTCATTCACGTTACGCAGCGCATCGCCCGGCATAAACTGGATATTGTTAATCAGATCGTCCAGCAGGGCGGCATCGGCTTTGGTGTTATCAACCCGACGCTGCTTGTAGTAATCCGTCTGGGACCAGAAATCGCGGCGGGTATCCCACGAAGCCAGCTGCATCACAAACTCTTTATAGGCTTCATCCATAACGGAGGCCTGGTCTGGCGTTGCAAGACTGGCTTTGATATCCAGATTTCGCAGGAATTGCTGCTGGGAATAGTATCCCCCGAGCATGTTAACCGTTGGTTTGTCCGTGATTGCCGTGGCGCTCCACTCCTGTTTTGCAAAGAATGTATAGGCCAGCGCTAACAGTGCAAACCCCAGCGCGATCCCGGCAATCCAAAGTTTGCCTGCCCATAACACGCGAAACAAACCCCGAATATCCAGTTCATTCTCAGTTACCACTGATTTCGCTCCCGCCAACGGTTGAGTCATCATAGTCCCGGTTTTACTTAGTTAATGTTGTATGTTTGCCACTGCTACGACGCATCCTGCGCTTAATACGTTTAATGAAGCGTGCTACCTTCCATGCGCGCTTGATGCAGTAGCCATAGAGAGAAAAAGCTAGCAAGAACAATACCAACATAGCCCATTCAGGAACAAAATGTGTATATTCCGCCGTCACGCCAATCCCCGCTAGAATAGCAGCCGCCAGCGTAATAAGCACAAATGCCTGCCGGGAAGTGAATCCGGCTCGCATGATCAAATGATGAATGTGCTGACGATCAGCAGAGAAAGGACTCATCCCTTTACGCAGGCGGCGATACATAATCGCAACCATATCCATTAACGGGATAGCGATAATCCATAATGCCGTTACCGGGCTAATGGGGTGTACATCACCCTGAGTGGTTTCCAGCAAGATCCAAATGATAGTAAAGCCGATAAGCGTACTACCCGCATCACCCATGAATACTTTATAGCGCCGGCCCAATGCGCCGAGATTTAAAAGGATATAAGGCAGGATGGCCGCAATCATGGCAAAACACCACATAGCAAGGCTATATTGCCCATCGAACCATAAAATGAAACCAATTGCGGCAAATGAGACGCAGGACAGGCCTCCAAGCAAACCATCAATACCGTCAACCATGTTGAACGCGTTAATCGCCACCCACACGGCAAAAAGTGTCAGGAAATAACCGAACGGACCGAGTTCCATCTCCCAGGAGCCAAAAATATAACCCAGGCTACTCAAGTGCAACTTAGCGAACACCATCATAGCAATAGCCACAGCAGCCTGAACGAAGGCGCGGATTTTGACGCTAATATCATAACGGTCGTCAAGAGCGCCAACCACCACAAGCACAGTCGCGCAGGTCAGGTACAGCCTGGCATGTGGAATATAGTAATCCGCTATGGCGAATGTGAAGCAGATCCCCGCGAAAACGGAGATACCCCCGACCAAAGGGATCATACCTTGATGACGCTTACGGAAGTTGGGTTTATCCACTAACCCCAGATATTTCGCCACCTTACGTGCCAGAAACAAAAAGCAGGTGGTAAACAAGAAAATACTGGTTAGTTCAGTAAACGTATCAAGTAGGTTCACAATGGATGTTCTCAACAAATGTTAGTCAAGCAAGTATAACCATCAAGGCGCTGAGCCTGAAGTTATAAAGCAAACCTCTTACAGTTCCATTTGTTTATTATTCAAGCTATTAATGTTTTTACTGTGCGAATTATCTTATTGTCGCACTGACCGGTCAAAATTGGGAGTAGGTGGTACTAGCGTATAGGCCATAAAAGAAAAACGCCACGTAAAAACGTGGCGTTCGCTGGCTTTATTTGCGTTACGAGCGTTTCATCATGTCGAAGAAATCGTCGTTGGTTTTGGTCATCGCCAGTTTGTTAATGAGGAATTCCATCGCGTCAATTTCACCCATTGGATGGATGATTTTGCGCAGGATCCACATTTTCTGCAGCTCTTCCTGCGTGGTGAGGAGCTCTTCTTTACGGGTACCGGAACGGTTGTAGTCGATAGCCGGGAAGACGCGTTTTTCAGCGATTTTACGAGAAAGGTGCAGTTCCATGTTACCTGTACCTTTAAATTCTTCGTAAATCACTTCGTCCATTTTTGAACCGGTATCGATCAGCGCCGTCGCGATGATGGTCAGGCTGCCGCCCTCTTCCACGTTACGTGCGGCACCGAAGAAGCGTTTCGGACGATGCAGGGCGTTAGCATCCACACCACCGGTCAGCACTTTACCAGACGCTGGCACCACGGTGTTGTAGGCACGCGCGAGACGGGTGATGGAGTCGAGCAGGATGATCACGTCTTTCTTGTGCTCAACCAGGCGTTTTGCCTTCTCGATAACCATTTCCGCAACCTGAACGTGGCGAGATGCTGGCTCATCGAAGGTTGAAGCAACCACTTCACCTTTAACCAGACGCTGCATCTCGGTCACTTCTTCCGGACGTTCGTCAATCAGCAGCACCATCAGCACACAGTCTGGGTGGTTATAGGCGATGCTCTGCGCGATGTTCTGCAGCAGCATGGTTTTACCCGCTTTTGGCGGCGCCACAATCAGACCACGCTGGCCGCGACCAATAGGTGATGCCAGATCCAGAACACGCGCGGTTAAGTCTTCGGTCGAACCGTTACCACGTTCCATACGCAGGCGAGAGTTCGCGTGCAGCGGCGTTAAGTTCTCAAAGAGGATCTTATTACGCGAGTTTTCAGGTTTGTCGAAGTTAACTTCATTGACTTTCAACAGCGCAAAGTAGCGTTCACCCTCTTTAGGAGGACGAATCTTACCTGAAATGGTGTCACCAGTGCGGAGGTTGAAACGGCGGATTTGGCTGGGGGATACGTAGATGTCGTCAGGGCCGGCGAGGTAGGAGCTGTCTGCAGAGCGGAGGAAACCAAATCCGTCTTGCAATATCTCCAGCACACCGTCGCCAAAGATATCTTCGCCACTCTTAGCGTGCTGCTTCAGGATGGCGAAAATGATGTCCTGCTTGCGCATACGAGCCTGGTTTTCCAGCCCCATATTTTCGCCGAGAGTGATCAGCTCAGAAACCGGCGTATTCTTTAATTCGGTAAGATTCATAATGGTGTGGGTTCTTAAACTCGGGGTGATTCTCGAACTTAATGTTGTGAATGGTATGGCAGGGTCATCCATGCCTGTTTAGCGGCCATCAACTCATGTCTGTTCGCTGTCTGGTCACAGGGAAAGAACGCAGAACTGAAACGACAAGACGGATTGAGTGACAAGCCCGGAATTTAGCCACTTCACGCACTGTTCATGTCAACAACGGGAAGTATCGGGTAAAACAAGATTCAAACAACAAGATATGTTTAAAACGAAGTCATAGCTAACTTAGCACGACTTCAGCCGGGCGTCCAGAGTTCCACATCATTTAGCCGGGAGCTCTGAACGCACAGCGGAGAAACCTTACGCCAGGTTAGCGTCCAGGAACTCTTTCAGTTGACCTTTGGACAGCGCGCCCACTTTGGTCGCCGCCACTTCGCCGTTTTTGAACAGCAGCAGGGTCGGAATGCCACGGATACCGTATTTTGGTGCGGTGCCCGGGTTCTGGTCGATGTTCAGCTTGGCAACGGTCAGTTTGCCCTGATATTCGTCGGCGATCTCATCCAGAATCGGGGCGATCATTTTGCAAGGACCACACCATTCAGCCCAGAAATCGACGAGGATCAGCCCGTCAGCCTTAAGTACGTCCGTGTCAAAACTGTCGTCAGTCAGGTGAATAATTTTATCGCTCATATATAACTCCACAGGAATAAGCCTGGTACGTTGGTTTTGTCTCCACCAACGACGTGTTGATGTCGCATTAACCAACTAAAGGTTGACTTTATTTCACCGGATACGCTTTCGTAAAGCAATAGTAAGCTGATATTCTACCACACTATGAGCAAAACACATTTAACAGAACAGAAGTTTTCCGACTTCGCGCTGCACCCGAAGGTGATTGAAGCCCTTGAAAATAAAGGGTTTCATAACTGCACGCCCATTCAGGCCCTCGCGCTGCCGCTGACGCTGGCCGGTCGCGATGTTGCCGGGCAGGCGCAAACCGGTACCGGCAAAACGATGGCGTTTTTAACGTCAACGTTTCATTATTTACTTTCTCACCCAGCGATTGCAGACCGCAAAGTTAACCAGCCGCGCGCGCTAATTATGGCCCCGACGCGAGAACTGGCGGTACAGATCCATGCAGACGCTGAACCCCTGGCGCAGGCTACCGGCCTTAAGCTTGGACTGGCCTATGGCGGCGACGGCTACGACAAACAGCTGAAAGTGCTGGAAAGCGGTGTGGATATCCTGATCGGTACCACCGGCCGTCTTATCGACTACGCTAAACAGAACCACATTAACCTCGGTGCAATCCAGGTTGTGGTGCTCGATGAAGCTGACCGCATGTACGATCTGGGCTTCATTAAAGACATCCGCTGGCTGTTCCGCCGTATGCCTCCGGCCAATCAGCGCCTGAATATGCTGTTCTCTGCAACCCTCTCCTACCGTGTGCGCGAACTGGCGTTCGAACAGATGAACAACGCCGAATACGTGGAAGTGGAACCGGAGCAGAAAACGGGTCACCGCATTAAAGAAGAGCTCTTCTATCCTTCCAATGAAGAGAAAATGCGTCTGCTGCAAACTCTGATCGAAGAAGAATGGCCCGATCGCGCCATTATCTTCGCGAACACCAAACACCGTTGTGAAGACATCTGGGGCCATCTGGCTGCAGACGGTCACCGTGTTGGCCTGCTGACCGGCGACGTGGCGCAGAAAAAACGCCTGCGCATTCTTGAAGAATTTACCCGTGGCGATCTCGATATTCTGGTCGCAACCGACGTGGCGGCACGTGGTTTACACATTCCGGCCGTGACGCACGTCTTTAACTACGATCTGCCAGACGACTGCGAAGACTACGTACACCGTATCGGTCGTACCGGTCGTGCGGGCGCAAGCGGTCACTCGATTAGCCTTGCGTGTGAAGAGTATGCGCTGAATCTTCCAGCCATTGAGACTTATATCGGTCACTCTATTCCGCAGAGCAAATACAATCCGGAAGCGCTGTTAAGCGAACTGCCGCCGCCTAAGCGTCTAACCCGCCCACGCTCCGGCAATGGTCCGCGTCGTTCAGGCGGCGCACCGCGTAATCGTCGTCGTTCAGGTTAAAAAATATGCTCAGCTCCACCTCGCTTTATGCGGCAATTGATCTCGGTTCGAATAGTTTTCATATGCTGGTTGTGCGCGAGGTGGCGGGAAGCATACAAACGCTGACGCGCATTAAGCGCAAGGTCCGCCTCGCGGCGGGCCTGAGCAGCGACAATCACCTCTCACCTGAAGCCATGGAACGTGGCTGGCAGTGTCTGCGGCTCTTTGCCGAGCGTCTGCAGGATATCCCGCATGCCCAAATCACCGTGGTCGCCACTGCGACACTCCGCCTGGCGGTTAACGCCGTGGATTTTATTGCCAGAGCGCAGGAAATTCTCGGTTGTCCGGTTCAGGTTATCAGCGGTGAAGAAGAAGCTCGCCTGATTTATCAGGGTGTTGCACACACCACGGGGGGTGACGATCGTCGCCTGGTAGTGGATATCGGCGGTGCCAGTACCGAGCTTGTGACCGGCACCGGCGCGCAGGCAACGTCGCTGTTCAGCCTGTCGATGGGCTGCGTGACCTGGCTTGAGCGCTACTTTACCGATCGTAATCTCGGGAAAGAGAACTTCGACGAGGCAGAGAACGCCGCGCGCGAAGTGTTACGCCCGGTGATGGACGAGCTGCGCTATCACGGCTGGAAAGTCTGCGTGGGTGCCTCGGGTACCGTGCAGGCTCTGCAGGAAATCATGATGGCGCAGGGAATGGACGAACGGATTACGCTTGCCAAACTTCAGCAGCTGAAACAGCGCGCCATTCAGTGCGGACGCCTGGAAGAGCTGGAAATTGAAGGCCTGACGCTGGAGCGCGCGCTGGTCTTCCCGAGCGGACTGGCCATTCTTATCGCTATTTTCACCGAGCTGAACATCCAGTGTATGACCCTGGCCGGCGGCGCGCTGCGCGAAGGTCTGGTCTACGGGATGCTGCATCTGTCGGTCGATCAGGATATCCGCAGCCGTACCCTGCGCAACGTGCAGCGTCGTTTTCTGGTTGATATCGATCAGGCAGGACGCGTATCGCAGCTGGCGTCACGCTTCGCCGATCAGGTCGCTAACGTCTGGGATCTTGATCCTCTGAGCCGAGATTTATTGCTAAGCGCCTGTGCGCTACATGAAGTGGGGCTGAGCATTGATTTTAAGCAGGCACCGGCTCATGCAGCGTATCTGGTGCGCAACCTGGATTTACCGGGCTATACACCTGCGCAGAAAAAATTGCTGGCAACGCTGCTGCTGAACCAGACCAATGCCGTTGATCTCTCGTCTTTGCATCAGCAAAACGCCGTACCGCCGCGCGTGGCCGAGCATCTGTGCCGCCTGCTGCGTCTGGCGATCCTGTTTGCCAGCCGCCGCCGCGATGATTTGCTGCCAGCCATTAGTCTGGTGGCCGATGACGAGAAGCTTTCGCTGACGTTACCGGAGAACTGGATTGATCGTCACCCGCTTGGGGCAGAGATGATCGAGCAGGAGTGCCAGTGGCAGAGCTATGTGCACTGGGTGCTGGAAGTGAAGTAATACGCTGAACATTGCCGGGTGGCGGCTTCGCCTTACCCGGCCTACTCATCATTATCCTTTCTCTTTGGCTTTTGCCAGCATGGCGCGGATGTTTGCCACGTTAGCCTGCCCCTTGTGCATCCGCTCTTCTGCGGTAATCACTTTGCGCTCCTGTTCCCAGATCACGTCATCCTGCGGCAGCTCCAGAAGGAAACGACTCGGCTCAGGGCGGACGAGTTCGCCATACTGACGGCGCTCTTTACACAGCGTGAACGTCAGCTCTTTCTGCGCACGGGTGATCCCCACATAGGCCAGACGGCGTTCCTCGTCGACGTTGTCTTCATCAATGCTGCTCTGATGCGGTAACAACCCCTCTTCCATACCGACCAGATAGACATACGGGAACTCCAGACCTTTTGACGCATGCAGCGTCATCAGCTGAACCTGATCGGCCTCTTCTTCGCTCTCGCCGCGCTCCATCATGTCGCGCAGGGTAAAGCGAGTGACCACCTGCGTCAGCGTCATCGGCTCGTCGATTTCAGAGCCTTCCAGCATTTCGGTCATCCAGCTGAAGAGCTGGTTAACGTTCTTCATGCGCATCTCAGCCGCTTTCGGGCTGGCCGACGTTTCGTACAGCCAGGACTCATAGTCGATGCCGTGAATGAGATCGCGCACTGCCGCCACCGGCTCGCGCTCCGCGAGACGCTGCACTTCGCCGAGCCAGTGGGTGAAGCGGGTTAACGAGTCATACCCGCGTCCGGTTAACGTCTGGCTCAGCCCCATGTCGAAGCTGGCGGTAAACATACTTTTGTTGCGGGTCATCGCCCACTCGCCGAGCTTTTGCAGCGTCGCCGGGCCAATCTCGCGTTTTGGCGTATTCACGATGCGCAGAAACGCGCTGTCGTCATCCGGGTTAGTGAGCACGCGCAGATAGGCCAGCAGATCTTTGATTTCTGGTCGTGAGAAGAACGACGTGCCGCCCGAGATTTTGTACGGAATGCGGTTCTGCATCAGCATCTTTTCAAAGACGCGCGACTGGTGATTGCCGCGATAGAGGATCGCGTAATCCTTATATTCGGTTTTGTTGACGAAGTGGTGGGCGATGAGTTCACCCGTCACGCGCTCCGCTTCATGATCCTCATTGTTGGCGCTGAGCACTTTCAGCTCCGTACCGTAACCCAGTTCGGAGAAGAGACGCTTCTCAAACACGTGCGGGTTATTGGCAATCAGGATGTTAGCTGCTTTCAGGATACGCCCGGAGGAGCGATAGTTCTGTTCCAGCTTAATCACCTGCAGGGCGGGGAAATCTTTGCTCAGCAGCACCAGGTTTTGCGGGCGCGCGCCGCGCCAGGAGTAAATTGACTGATCGTCGTCGCCTACAACGGTAAAACGCGCGCGCTGCCCCACCAGCAGCTTCACC
The DNA here is from genome assembly GCF_055817355.1 of Enterobacter sp. PL_is379. Classification (NCBI taxonomy): domain Bacteria; kingdom Pseudomonadati; phylum Pseudomonadota; class Gammaproteobacteria; order Enterobacterales; family Enterobacteriaceae; genus Enterobacter; species Enterobacter sp. PL_is379. The sequence goes on along the minus strand of NZ_JBVPGT010000017.1, from coordinate 14,122 downwards.
AGCTCGTACTGGCTGGTGTTGGTGTCCTGATACTCATCTACCAGCAGGTAACGGATTTTGTTCTGCCAGCGCTCGCGAACCTCTTCATTGCGCTGCAGCAGCAGCGTCGGCAGCAGGATCAGGTCGTCGAAGTCCAGCACGTTGCACGCTTTCATGTGCGCGTCGTACAGACCATAGCAGTGGGCAAAGATGCGATCCCGTTCGCCTTTGGCGATCGCCGCGGCCTGGGCCGGGGTCATCAGATCGTTTTTCCAGTTTGAGATCGTCGAGATCAGCTGCTGCAACAGCACCTTGTCATCTTCGATCAGCCCCTCGGTGAGCTCTTTGAGCAACGCCACCTGATCGGTGTCATCGAAGAGCGAGAAGTTGGACTTCATTCCCAGCGCCGCATACTCGCGTTTGATGATATCCAGCCCCAGCGTGTGGAAGGTGGAGATCATCAGGCCGCGCGCCTCTTTACGGCCCAGCGTCTGACCGACACGCTCTTTCATCTCGCGCGCCGCTTTATTGGTAAAGGTGACCGCCGCAATGTGTCGCGCCTGATACCCACAGTTGTGGATCAGATGGGCGATTTTGTTGGTGATCACGCGGGTTTTACCCGAACCGGCCCCTGCCAGCACCAGGCATGGTCCAGTAACGAATTCGACCGCTTGTTGTTGTCCAGGGTTTAAACGCATGGGAGTATTGCTCAATCTTCGAACGGGGTGTGGATTGTAGCAGAAAGCCGGGCGCAGATTTACCGGCTAATGATAAAGTGGAGAAATCGCGTTTAACCCTTAGAGCAGAACCATGAAAAAGACCGCAGCAGCCCTGCATATTCTGGTAAAAGAAGAGAAACTGGCCCAGGAGATCCTGGCCAGGCTGGAGCGCGGCATCAGCTTTGATCATCTGGCGAAGCGTTACTCTAAATGCCCGTCCGGGCGCAATGGCGGCGATCTTGGGGAGTTTCAACAAGGTGCAATGGTCGGCCCGTTCGATCAGGCGGTCTTTAGCTGCCCGCTTCTGAAGCCCTACGGCCCGGTAAAAACCAAATTTGGCTACCATATCATTAAGGTGCTTTATCGCCGCTGACGCGTGGTATATTGCGCCCCGATTTATCTCAACCTATTCAAGGCACGATCATGGCAAAAACAGCAGCAGCACTGCATATTCTTGTTAAAGAAGAGAAACTGGCTTTAGATCTTCTGGAGCAGATCAAAAACGGCGCCGACTTCGGCAAGCTGGCGAAGAAGCACTCCATCTGTCCGTCAGGCAAACGCGGCGGCGATCTGGGTGAATTCCGCCAGGGTCAGATGGTTCCGGCGTTCGATAAAGTGGTCTTCTCCTGCCCGGTGCTGGAGCCAACCGGCCCGCTGCACACGCAGTTCGGCTACCACGTGATTAAAGTGCTGTATCGCAAATAAAAAAGCCGGGTGGCGGCTGCGCCTTACCCGGCCTACATCTTACGGTTTTGTAGGTCGGGTAAGCGAAGCGCCACCCGACAAGATTGTTAGCCCGCTACCGCGATACGCTTCATATCGGTCATGTAGCCACGCAGTTTGTGACCCACTTTCTCGATCTGGTGGCTGCGAATGGCTTCGTTCACATCGCGCAGCTGCGCGTTGTCCACAGCACCTTCCGCAATCGCTTTGCCCAGATCGCCCGTCTGCAGAGTGGTCATAAACTCTTTCAGCAGCGGTACGCAGGCGTAAGAGAACAGGTAGTTACCGTATTCTGCGGTATCAGAGATCACCACGTTCATTTCGTACAGACGCTTACGGGCGATGGTGTTCGCAATCAGCGGCAGTTCGTGCAGTGATTCGTAGTACGCAGACTCTTCGATGATGCCGGAATCGACCATGGTTTCGAACGCCAGCTCAACGCCTGCTTTCACCATCGCGATCATCAGGACGCCTTTATCGAAGTACTCCTGCTCGCCGATTTTACCTTCATACTGCGGCGCGGTTTCGAACGCGGTCTTACCGGTCTCTTCACGCCAGGTCAGCAGTTTCTTATCGTCGTTCGCCCAGTCCGCCATCATACCGGAAGAGAACTCGCCGGAGATGATGTCGTCCATGTGTTTCTGGAACAACGGCGCCATGATGGTTTTCAGCTGTTCAGACAGCGCGTAAGCACGCAGTTTTGCCGGGTTGGACAGACGGTCCATCATCAGCGTAATACCACCCTGCTTCAGCGCTTCGGTGATGGTTTCCCAGCCGAACTGAATCAGTTTTTCCGCGTAGGCCGGGTCAGTACCTTCTTCTACCAGCTTGTCGAAGCACAGCAGAGAACCGGCCTGCAGCATGCCGCACAGAATGGTCTGCTCGCCCATCAGGTCAGATTTCACTTCGGCAACGAAGGAAGATTCCAGCACGCCCGCACGGTGGCCGCCGGTCGCCGCTGCCCATGCTTTGGCAATCGCCATGCCTTCGCCTTTCGGATCGTTTTCCGGGTGAACTGCGATAAGCGTCGGCACGCCGAAGCCACGTTTGTACTCTTCACGCACTTCCGTACCCGGACACTTCGGTGCCACCATCACTACGGTGATGTCTTTACGGATCTGCTCGCCCACTTCAACGATGTTGAAGCCGTGGGAGTAGCCCAGCGCGGCACCGTCTTTCATCAGCGGCTGTACGGAACGCACAACGTCTGAGTGCTGTTTGTCCGGGGTCAGGTTAACCACCAGATCCGCCTGCGGGATCAGCTCTTCGTAGGTACCCACTTTGAAGCCGTTTTCGGTCGCTTTACGCCAGGAAGCACGCTTCTCGGCAATCGCTTCTTTACGCAGGGCGTAGGAGATATCCAGACCGGAGTCACGCATGTTCAGGCCCTGGTTCAGACCCTGTGCGCCACAGCCGACGATGACCACTTTTTTACCCTGAAGGTAGCTCGCGCCATCGGCAAATTCGTCGCGCGCCATGAAGCGGCATTTGCCCAGCTGCGCCAGCTGCTGGCGCAAGTTCAGTGTATTAAAGTAGTTAGCCATGGGTGATACCTCGTGATGTTGTGTGTCTTATTGTTCGGTTCGCGTTTCAGCGAGAATGTACCCACATTACAACAGGAAATTTATTGCGGAAATTGATATATTCACAACGTCACGTTGCAATTTTTGCAATATAAAAAGAGGGAGTGGAATCAGTGGATTTACGCGATCTGAAAATGTTCCTGCACCTGGCGGAAAGCCGTCACTTTGGCCGCAGCGCGCGGGCGATGCACGTTAGCCCCTCCACGCTTTCGCGCCAGATCCAGCGCCTTGAGGAAGACCTCGGCCAGCCGCTGTTCGTGCGCGACAACCGCACCGTCACCCTCACGGAAGCGGGCGAAGAGTTGCGCATTTTTGCCCAGCAGACGCTGTTGCAGTACCAGCAGCTGCGTCACTCGATTGACCAGCAGGGGCCGTCACTTTCCGGTGAGCTGCATATTTTCTGCTCCGTGACCGCCGCCTATAGCCATCTGCCGCCCATTCTCGACCGCTTCCGCGCGGCGCATCCGTCGGTTGAAATTAAACTCACTACCGGCGACGCCTCCGACGCAATGGAGAAAGTGGTGACGGGCGAAGCGGATCTCGCCATTGCCGGGAAGCCGGAAACCCTGCCGGGCGCGGTGGCATTCTCAATGCTGGAGAATCTGGCGGTGGTGCTGATTGCCCCCGCGCTGCCCTGCCCGGTGCGTAATCAGGTGTCGGTGGAAAAACCGGACTGGTCCACGGTGCCGTTTATCATGGCCGATCAGGGGCCGGTGCGACGTCGCATTGAGCTGTGGTTCCGCCGTCAGAAAATCAGCAACCCGTCGATTTACGCCACGGTCAGCGGCCATGAGGCGATGGTGTCGATGGTGGCGCTGGGCTGCGGCGTGGCGCTGCTGCCGGAAGTGGTGCTGGAAAATAGCCCGGAACCGGTGCGCAATCGCGTAATGATTCTGGAGCGCAGCGACGAGAAGACGCCGTTTGAGCTTGGCGTGTGCGCACAAAAAAAGCGGCTGCATGAGCCGCTTATTGATGCGTTCTGGACGATATTGCCGAACCACTAAAGCCGGATGGTGCTGCGCTTACCCGGCCAGCCCTTAGCCCGCGAGGAAGAAGCGGAAGGCCGGGTTATGGGTTTCGTCGTGACACTCATAGCCCAGTTCGTTCAGCCGCGTTTCGAAATCCGGCTCGTGCTCGCCCAGTTCAAACGCCGCCAGCACGCGCCCGTAGTCGGTGCCGTGGCTGCGGTAGTGGAACAGAGAGATGTTCCAGTGCGTGCCCAGCGTGTGAAGGAACTTGAGCAGCGCGCCCGGCGATTCCGGGAACTCGAAGCTGAACAGACGTTCCCTGAGTGGCTTCGATGGACGCCCGCCGACCATGTAGCGCACGTGCAGCTTCGCCATCTCGTCGTCAGAGAGATCGACCACGCTATAGCCGCCCTCATGCAGCAGGTTGAGGATCTCTTTGCGCTCCTCCACGCCGCGGCTCAGGCGCACGCCGACAAAAATACAGGCGTCTTTGGCATCGGCAAAACGGTAGTTAAATTCCGTCACAGAACGACCACCCAGCAGCTGACAGAACTTCAGGAAGCTGCCCTTCTCTTCCGGGATGGTCACCGCCAGCAGCGCTTCCCGCTGTTCGCCCAGTTCGCAGCGCTCGGAAACGTAGCGCAGACCGTGGAAGTTCACGTTGGCACCAGACAGCACGTGCGCCAGCCGCTCGCCGCGAATGTTGTGCTGCGCGATGTATTTTTTCATCCCTGCCAGCGCCAGCGCGCCGGAAGGTTCCGCCACCGCGCGCACATCCTCGAACAGATCTTTCATCGCCGCGCAGATGGCATCGCTATCCACCGTGACGATATCGTCGAGATATTCCCGACACAGGCGGAACGTTTCGTCGCCAATGCGCTTCACCGCCACGCCCTCGGCAAACAGCCCGACGCGCGGCAGATCTACCGGGTGACCCGCATCCAGCGCCGCTTTCAGGCAGGCAGAGTCTTCCGCTTCAACGGCGATGACTTTAATCTGCGGCATCAGCTGTTTGATCAGCACCGCCACGCCCGCGGCCAGACCGCCGCCGCCGACCGGCACAAACACGCGGTCGAGATGGGCATCCTGCTGCAGCAGTTCAAGCGCCAGCGTCCCCTGCCCGGCAATAACCATCGGATGGTCGAACGGCGGCACCCAGGTGAACCCCTGCTGCTGCGCCAGCTCGATCGCTTTGGCTTTCGCTTCGTCAAAGTTGGCGCCGTGGAGCAGCACTTCGCCGCCGAAACCGCGTACCGCATCGACTTTGATGTCGGCGGTAGCGACCGGCATCACGATCAGCGCTTTCAGACCTAAACGGGCCGAAGAGAAAGCTACACCCTGCGCGTGGTTGCCCGCTGAGGCGGTAATCACGCCGCGCGCTTTCTGCTCGTCGGTCAGCCCGGCCATCATCGCGTAGGCGCCGCGCAGCTTGAAGCTGTGCACCGGCTGACGGTCTTCGCGCTTGACCAGGATCACGTTGTCGAGGCGCGAAGAGAGTTTTTCCATTTTCTGCAGGGGTGTGACCTGCACGGCTTCATAGACCGGCGCGCGCAGCACCGCTCTGAGGTATTCCGCCCCCTCGGGGGCGGCGGATAAGGGTTGCGACTCGGCCATCATTAGCCCCCAAGTTTAGATTTATCGCGCACCGCGCCTTTATCTGCACTGGTGGCAAGGCTCGCGTAGGCGCGCAGGGCGAAGGAGACTTCGCGCTGGCGGTCTTTCGGCGTCCAGGCTTTGTCGCCGCGGGCTTCCTGCGCTTCACGACGGGCCGCAATTTCCTGGTCGCTCAGCTTGAGCTGAATGCCGCGATTCGGAATGTCGATTTCGATCAGGTCGCCGTCTTCGATGATGGCGATGTTGCCGCCGCTTGCCGCTTCCGGCGAAACGTGACCGATAGAGAGGCCGGAGGTGCCGCCGGAGAAACGTCCGTCGGTGATCAGCGCGCAGGCTTTACCGAGGCCCATCGATTTCAGGAAGGTGGTTGGGTAGAGCATCTCCTGCATGCCCGGGCCGCCTTTCGGCCCTTCATAACGGATGACAACCACGTCGCCTTCCACCACTTTACCGCCCAGGATAGCGTCTACCGCTTCATCCTGGCTTTCGTACACTTTCGCCGGACCGGTGAATTTCAGGATGCTGTCGTCCACGCCAGCGGTCTTCACGATGCAGCCGTTTTCCGCAAAGTTACCGTACAGCACGGCCAGGCCGCCGTCTTTGCTGTAGGCGTGTTCCAGCGAGCGGATGCAGCCTTCGGCGCGGTCATTGTCCAGGGTATCCCAGCGACAGTCCTGCGAGAACGCCTGGGTGGTGCGAATACCGGCAGGACCCGCGCGGAACATTTTTTTCACCGCGTCGTCTTTGGTCAGCATCACGTCGTACTGGTCCAGCGATTCCGGCAACGTCAGGCCGAGGACGTTTTTCACGTCACGGTTCAGCAGCCCGGCGCGATCCAGCTCGCCGAGGATACCGATGACGCCACCGGCACGGTGCACGTCTTCCATGTGGTACTTCTGCGTACTCGGCGCGACCTTACACAGCTGCGGCACTTTACGGGACAGCTTGTCGATGTCGCTCATGGTGAAGTCGATTTCGGCTTCCTGCGCGGCGGCCAGCAGGTGCAGAACGGTGTTGGTGGAACCGCCCATGGCGATATCCAGCGTCATGGCGTTCTCGAACGCCGCTTTGCTGGCGATGCTGCGCGGCAGCGCGCTGGCGTCATCCTGCTCGTAGTAGCGTTTGGTCAGCTCAACGATACGTTTACCGGCATTGAGGAACAGCTGCTTACGGTCGGCGTGGGTCGCCAGCAGCGAGCCGTTGCCCGGCTGAGAAAGACCCAGCGCTTCGGTCAGGCAGTTCATGGAGTTCGCCGTGAACATCCCGGAACAGGAGCCGCAGGTCGGGCACGCGGAGCGCTCAACCTGATCGCTCTGCTCGTCAGAGACTTTCGGATCAGCACCCTGGATCATCGCATCAACCAGGTCGAGCTTGATGATTTTGTCGGAGAGCTTGGTTTTCCCCGCTTCCATTGGGCCACCGGAGACGAAGATCACCGGAATATTCAGGCGCAGGGAGGCCATCAGCATCCCCGGGGTGATTTTGTCGCAGTTGGAGATACAGACCATTGCATCGGCGCAGTGGGCGTTAACCATGTACTCCACCGAGTCGGCGATCAGCTCGCGCGACGGCAGTGAATAGAGCATGCCCCCGTGCCCCATCGCGATACCGTCATCCACCGCAATGGTGTTGAACTCTTTCGCCACGCCGCCGGAGGCCTCGATTTGCTCGGCAACCAGCTTACCCAGATCGCGCAGGTGAACGTGGCCCGGAACGAACTGGGTGAAGGAGTTCACCACGGCGATAATCGGCTTACCGAAATCGGCGTCGGTCATTCCGGTGGCGCGCCACAGTGCGCGGGCACCCGCCATGTTACGGCCATGGGTGGTGGTGGCTGAACGATACTTAGGCATGCTTTATTTACTCCCGTCTGACTATGTAATGGGACGGTGCGTGCCGTCCCAAATTTATACTTAGTGATTAACCTGATCCAACCAGCCGTATTTATCTTCTGTTTCGCCGGTGAAGAGGCCAAAGAACGCTTGCTGAATGCGTTTGGTGACCGGGCCACAGCGGCCTTCGCCCACCTGGATACCGTCTACGCTGCGCACCGGCGTGATTTCAGCCGCGGTACCGGACATAAAGACTTCATCCGCCAGGTACAGGGATTCGCGAGACAGCACCTGCTCGCGCACTTCGATACCCAGATCTTTCGCCAGCTTGATGATGGCATCACGTGTGATGCCCGGCAGCGCGGACGAGGTGAACGGCGGCGTGAACAGGATGCCGTCTTTCACTTCAAACAGGTTTTCACCTGCGCCTTCGGAGATGTAGCCGTTTACGTCCAGAGCGATACCTTCCTGATAGCCGTGACGGCGCGCTTCGCTACCGACCAGCAGTGAAGAGAGGTAGTTACCGCCCGCTTTCGCGGCGGTCGGGATGGTGTTTGGCGCAACGCGGTTCCAGGAAGAGACCATTGCGTCGATCCCCTGCTCCAGGGCTTCTGCACCCAGGTAGGCACCCCATGGGAACGCGGCAATGATCACATCCGTGGTATAGCCCGCTGGCGGGTTCACGCCCATACCGACGTCGCCCACGAAGACCAGCGGACGAATATAGGCGCTGGTCAGGTTGTTCTTACGGATCACGTCGCGGCAGGCTTCCATCAGCTCATCCACGCTCTGAGATACCGGGAAACGATAAATTTTGGCTGAGTCATGCAGACGCTGCATGTGTTCGCGATGGCGGAACACCACTGGCCCTTTGTGAGAATCGTAGCAGCGGATGCCTTCAAACACGGAGGTACCGTAATGCAGCGCGTGGGACATCACGTGGACCTTCGCGTCCTCCCAGCGAACCATCTCACCGTTGAACCAAATGTAATCAGCTTTTTTTGTCGTCATTTTTTCGTCCTGTCACGCTTAAGCGCGGATTTGTTGTGATGTGGTTGTGCTCTGGCAGATGGCAACATGGGCAACGTCTACCAGCTTTGATAACTGACTAAACAGTAAGTCGACCGACCGCGGGCTGGCAACGGTTAATTCGATACTGATATTCCGGGCGTCAGTGGCCGTCTCCATATTCATAGAGCAAATCTGAAAACCACGATGACGCACCACGCGCAAAACGCGTTCTAAGGTTTCCGGGTTGAAGCGAGCCTGTACGGCGACCTGATGCTGCATCATGATAATTTCTCCATCATTTGTGAGTTACTGGCACCAGGCGGTACCAGCGGCCAGACGTTCTCGAGTTCATCGATTGAGACATGAAGCAGGTAAGGCCCATCGCTGTTCAGCATGGTGTCGAGCGCCGCTTCAACCTGACCTTTACGGGTGATGTGCTGACCAGGGATGCCAAAGGCGCTGGCCAGGGTGAGGAAATCGGGGTTATCGGTGAGCGTCGTTTCGCTGTAGCGCTCCTGGAAGAACAGCTGTTGCCACTGACGAACCATCCCTAAACGCTGGTTGTCGAGCAACACGATCTTCAGCGGCAACTGCTTACGCTTAACGGTGCCGAGCTCCTGAACGTTCATCATGAAGGAGCCGTCACCGGAGATACAGATAACGGTATCGTTCGGGCGGGCAACCTGTGCGCCAACGGCGGCTGGCAGACCGAAGCCCATCGTCCCTAACCCGCTGGAGGTGATGAAGTTTTCCGGGCGGGTGTAGGTCATGTGCTGCGCGGACCACATCTGGTGCTGGCCTACGTCGGTGGTGACGACGCTGTCAGCCGGTTTACGGTCGGACAACTGCTTCAACAGCAGCGGCGCGTAGATGGCCTCGCCGGGGTGGTCGTAACGCCAGGCGTGCTCGGCGCGCATGTCTGCGGTGTGCTGACGCCATGCATTGATATCCAGCGGCTGCTGCAATGCCGGTAACAGCGCGTTGAGATCGCCCTGCAGGGCAACGTGCGCCTGACGCAGCTTGTTCATCTCCGCCGGGTCGATATCCATATGGATCACTTTGGCGTTCGGCGCAAAGGTATTCAGCTTGCCGGTGACGCGGTCGTCAAAACGGGCACCTACGGCGATGAGCAGATCGCACGCCTGCACCGCCAGGTTTGCCGCTTTGGTGCCGTGCATCCCCAGCATGCCCAGATAGTATGGGTAATCCGCGTCGACGGCACCGAGACCTTTCAGCGTACAGGTCGCTGGCATCTGCGTTGTTGCGATAAATTCGCGCAGGGCTGGGACGGCCTGCGCCATGCCGACGCCACCGCCGACGTACAGCATCGGCTGTTTCGCCTGCGCCAGCATCTGACGGGCCTCTTCAACTTCCGCATCCGGAAACGCATTGTCGCTTTCAACGGTTGAGAAGTGCGGTTCCAAATCGCCGAATGCCACCTGGATATCTTTCGGGATATCGACCAGAACCGGACCAGGACGACCTGAGTTTGCCACTTCGAACGCTTCTGCCATTACGCGCGGCAGCTCTTCCAGAGACTGGACGAGGAAGCTGTGTTTGGTGCAGGCCAGCGATAAACCGAGGACGTCGACTTCCTGGAAAGCGTCGGTACCGATGAACGGAGACGCCACCTGCCCGGTGATGGCGACAACGGGAACGGAATCCAGCAGCGCGTCAGCCAGGCCGGTGATGAGGTTAGTTGCGCCCGGGCCTGAAGTCGCCATACATACGCCCGTTTTACCTGTCGCGCGGGCATAGCCGATGGCTGCCATCGCTGCGCCCTGCTCGTGTCGGCACAAGAGATGTTCCACGCCGCCGTCATACAGTGCATCGTAAATCGGCATAATTGCGCCACCCGGATAACCGAATACTGTCTCGACTCCCTGCGCGCGCAACGCATGTACTACCCACTGTGCCCCATTCATAGTTAGTTCCCCGTCATAAATCGGGAGAAACAGAATTTTGTGCTAGTCGTCATGCTCTGCTCCTCATTTGCGTTTTTTAGTCATAAAAAAACCCCCGGACCTTTCGGTGCGGGGGTCTTAGTTCGTTAAGGCTTGATTTCTAAGCCTTTCCTCGTCCAAGTGCAGCCCCGCACGGTGGGATAATAATCACCACCACGCTAATCACGACCAGGCTAATCACTCGTAGAAGGGCTGTCATTTTCAGTTCTTTTTGCATCTTGTTCGAAGGAATACCTAAAGAGTTATCACAGTTTTCAAATCAAACACAAGATTTATTTATGACGGATTTGGTTAGTCCGCGAATCATATTTCTTAAAAGCGTTGTTTTATATACGGAAATTAGAAAATGAATATTTTTCATTTTTTTACTGTGGCGCTAACCGTCAAAACAGGATTTTTTACGTTCTGCGAGGAGGTTTCCACGATTATGAGATTGTTGCAATACACCATTAAAATCCCTGAACAAGCGGCGTAAATTCACGAAATGGCGCTAAACAAATATAACGAGCACTGACATAGTCACACCAGGAGGTAGTGCAAATGTCACTGTCAGTTGTTTATACGCGTGCGGCTCTCGGGGTAAAGGCACCGCTTGTTTCCGTAGAGGTACATTTGAGTAATGGGCTGCCCGGACTCACGCTTGTCGGATTACCTGAAACGACGGTTAAAGAGGCCAGGGATCGCGTCCGCAGCGCAATAATAAATAGCGGTTATGCCTTCCCCGCGAAGAAGATCACCATCAACCTTGCTCCTGCCGATCTGCCTAAAGAGGGGGGACGATACGATTTACCTATCGCAATTGCCCTTCTCGCGGCTTCTGAGCAGCTTAATACGACACGGCTAGGCTCGTATGAGTTCGTTGGCGAACTCGCGCTTACAGGCGCGTTAAGAGGCGTTCCCGGGGCGATATCGGGAGCGCTGGAAGCCATACGTGCAGGGCGGCAAATCATTGTGGCCAATGAAAACGCATCAGAAGTGAGTCTTATCGCGGAAAAAGGATGCCTCATCGCGGGGCATTTACAGGAAGTTTGTGCATGGCTGGAAGGGCGGCATGAACTGTCCGAGCCGGAGGAGTGTGATGATGTTATAGCGGATGCTCCAGAGGATCTCAGCGAGATTATGGGGCAGGAACAAGGGAAACGGGCGCTGGAGATTACGGCTGCAGGGGGACACAATCTTCTGTTAATTGGTCCGCCGGGTACGGGTAAAACCATGTTGGCGAGCAGGTTGAGTGGGTTGCTTCCACCGCTCAACAATCATGAAGCGCTGGAAAGTGCCGCCATATACAGCCTCATCAGTTCTGCATCGTTGCAAAAACAGTGGCGCCGTCGCCCTTTTCGTTCCCCACATCATAGCGCTTCACTGACGGCAATGGTCGGCGGTGGGTCTATCCCCGGGCCGGGTGAGATCTCGCTGGCACACAATGGCATTCTGTTTCTTGATGAATTGCCGGAGTTTGAGCGCCGCGTGCTGGATGCACTGAGAGAACCCATTGAATCCGGCGAAATACATATATCGCGCACGCGGGCCAAAATAAGCTATCCCGCGCAGTTTCAGCTGGTCGCCGCGATGAACCCCAGCCCGACGGGTCACTACCAGGGCAACCATAACCGCTGTACGCCAGAGCAGACATTGCGCTATCTCGGTAAGTTATCCGGTCCGTTCCTCGACCGTTTCGATTTATCTCTCGAAATCCCGCTTCCCCCACCGGGTCTGCTCAGGCAAACGGGCATCACGGGTGAAAGCTCAGCAGAGGTACGCGAGCGGGTGATTGCAGCCCAGAAGCGGCAGTACGCTCGTCAGAACAGGCTAAATGCGCGGCTCGATAATGCCGGGATCCGGCAGTTTTGTTCTCTTAACGTTGAGGATGCGGGATGGCTGGAGGAGACGTTGACGCGGTTCGGGCTGTCCATACGTGCGTGGCAGCGTTTGTTGAAAGTGGCCAGAACCATTGCTGACGTGGAGGGGTGCACTGACATTGAGAGGAAACATTTGCAGGAGGCGCTGAGCTATCGCGCTATCGATCGTTTGCTGCTGCATCTGCAGAAGTTGCTGGCATAAAAAAGGGGCCGTAGCCCCTTCTTATCATCTTAGTCATCAGACTCGGTGTAGTCTTCTGCACCTTCCATCTGCGGCTTACCGCCAGACAGCGTATGGAAGCGCTTTGGACGCTTAATGCGCGCCATGTACTTGATCCACACACGTTCCGCTTCAGACTGCGGCTCACGCTCACCACGGCAAACAGAAACAAACTGTTTTTCGTCTTCGGTTGCAGGTTCACGCTTACCCAGATCCAGCTCGTTAAAGGCATAACCATGGCGCTCAAGCAGTTGAGCTTCTTTGATGGTGAAATCGCCGTGACGAGAGAACCCGCGCGGATAATGTTTATTGTCGAAAAAACGATTAGTCGTCGTAAAGCTTTCCGCCATCCTACACGCTCCTAATTCTTTGGCCGAGCTATTTATGGCGCGGAGTATTAGTTACGCTTGACAGAGTGTAAAACAAAACATTTAAATCATAACGACAAATAATTTTGCGGAGAAAGATGTGGATACGGAATTGCTTAAAACTTTCCTTGAAGTGAGCAGAACACGCCACTTTGGGCGAGCAGCTGAAGCCCTTTACCTGACGCAGTCAGCCGTCAGTTTTCGTATTCGACAGCTGGAAAATCAACTGGGTGTGAATCTTTTTACCCGCCATCGTAACAATATTCGCTTAACGCCTGCCGGCGAGAAACTGCTGCCGTACGCTGAAACGCTTATGAATACCTGGCAGGCGGCACGCAAAGAGGTGGCACATACGTCGAGGCATAATGAGTTCTCGATAGGGGCCAGCGCTTCCCTGTGGGAATGTATGCTAAGTCAGTGGCTTACCCGGCTTTATCATTCACACAGTCACCTGCAATTCGAAGCCAGGATTGCGCAACGGCAGTCGCTGGTTAAGCAACTTCATGAGCGCCAGCTTGATCTTCTGATCACAACCGAAGCCCCCAAGATGGACGAATTTAGCAGCCAGATTGTGGGTCAGTTTGGACTGGCGCTTTATGCCTCTGAACCTTCAATGATGAAGGCAGACCTGACCTATTTGCGCCTGGAATGGGGGCCAGATTTCCAGCAGCATGAGACGGGATTGATCGCACCTGATGATGTTCCGCAGTTAACGACCAGCTCTGCAGAGATCGCCTGTCAGCAGCTGCCCTTGCTGAGAGGTTGTACCTGGTTACCTGTGCGCTGGGCAGATACTAAAGCGGGGCTGCATACGGTGCTGGATTCCACCACGCTTACCAGGCCGCTGTATGCGATTTGGCTGCAAAACAGTGATAAGCAATCACAGATAAAAGATCTGTTAAAAATCAATGTAATGGATTGATACATCAGCCAGCAGGAATGCTGGCTGAAAAATTAAGAAGAGCGTTTTCTGCAGCGTTTCAGGCAAAAAAAATCCTTTGCCGAAGCAAAGGATTCTATATGGCAGGGGCGGAGAGACTCGAACTCGCGACACCCGGTTTTGGAGACCGGTGCTCTACCAACTGAGCTACGCCCCTAAAGTTTTTGCCATTAAGCCTGCCGATAAGGCAGGCTTAATGTCTTAATAAGTGGCGGAACGGACGGGACTCGAACCCGCGACCCCCTGCGTGACAGGCAGGTATTCTAACCGACTGAACTACCGCTCCACCGAAGACTGCTTGTAACCACCGGATTTATGCACCGGCTTACTACTTAATTTGAT
>NZ_JBVPGT010000015.1:0-26338 GCF_055817355.1 Enterobacter sp. PL_is379 | reverse complement strand
CCGTACAACTGACGTGACCGGTACCATCGAACTGCCAGAAGGCGTTGAGATGGTAATGCCAGGCGACAACATCAAGATGGTTGTGACTCTGATCCACCCAATCGCGATGGACGACGGTCTGCGTTTCGCAATCCGTGAAGGCGGCCGTACCGTTGGCGCGGGCGTTGTTGCTAAAGTTCTGGGCTAATTAATTATCCCCGAATAAAAAAAGGACGCTTCGGCGTCCTTTTTTGTTTTCTGCCGCTCAGGCGTTGTCACAAAATTTCGCATTTTTTGCCTGCTCCCGCCCCGCATTCTGGCGTTTGTGCTATTGTAATCATAACCATTCTCACTTACACTTTGCGCATAATTTGAACGGGAGTTTCTATGTACGTTTGTTTATGTAATGGTGTAAGCGACAAAAAAATACGTCAGGCCGTTCGCCAGTTTCAGCCCCAGTCATTCCAGCAGCTTCGCAAATTTGTTCCGGTGGGAAATCAATGCGGTAAATGTGTACGTGCTGCGCGAGAGATCATGCAGGACGAACTGATGCAGATCCCGGAATACAAAGAGATCGCGTAAGCGCCCATCTTTTTTTTGACATCCCTGTAGCCCGATCTACGCTTCAATGAGTGGAAGCGGAGGGACTATATAATGAAAGGTGATGTTAAAATCATAAGTTATCTCAATAAATTATTGGGAAATGAGCTTGTCGCAATCAACCAGTACTTTCTTCACGCGAGAATGTTCAAAAACTGGGGACTCAAACGTTTAAACGACGTTGAGTACCATGAATCTATAGATGAGATGAAACACGCTGATAAATATATCGAGCGTATTTTATTCCTTGAAGGCATTCCAAACCTGCAGGATCTCGGCAAGCTGGGTATCGGAGAAGATGTCGAAGAGATGCTGCGTTCCGACCTCAGGCTGGAACTTGAAGGCGCTAAAGATCTCCGTGAAGCCATTGCCTATGCTGACAGCGTACATGACTACGTCAGCCGCGATATGATGATCCAGATCCTGGCCGATGAAGAAGGGCATATTGACTGGCTGGAAACAGAGCTGGATCTCATTGCTAAAATTGGCCTGCAGAACTACCTTCAGTCACAGATTAAAGTGGAAGAGTAACCAACGTCTTCCAGCCTACGCATAAACCCGCTGCTGCCAGAAATGGCCCAAAAGGCAGCGGGTTTTTTATTGCCTTCTTATCAGGGCGAATGAACGAAAAGACAAGAATGCAAAGAAGCGCCATCAGCGCCGCGAGTAACGCCAGCATTGGCAGTACGCACCAGCCGTGCCATGCACCAAGCGCCGCCAGGTATTTCACATCGCCATATCCCATACCTTCACGCCGGCAGATAAACCAGTAGCCCCAGTAAATAACGGCAAAGCCAATATATCCAGCCATTGCACCCGCCACCGCGCTCGGCAGAAATTCAGGTTGGATACAGAGTTGGAAGAGCAGCCCAGCCCATAGCAGTGGGCAGAGAAATTTATCGGGAAGCAGACCGTAGCGAATATCGGCATGTACCAGTAAGGCAGTCAGTGAAAGATAGATCAACAGAAAGGGGAGGGTGGTAAGCATGTAAAAGGCCTCAAACGGGTTTGAGCGCATAGTCGTTATAATCGGCCTGTCCGGCAATGCACAAAAAACGGAGATGCGTAGCGGCTCGAAACAAAGCATCGCCGCAGAATACATTGCATAAAACGTTGCGCGCTCTTACGCACCCTGCGACATTGGCGCTTAATTTCTAAACGGCACTTGCGTCTTGCCCAGATTTACGTATAATGCGCGGGCTTGTCGTAATTGACGGCGGGTTCAATCAGAACCAGAGTAGCTCATTTTGTTACTCAACAATGCTCCCAATTGGGGAGCTACGTAAGAACGGTTACACTCTCCCATCAATCGTAATGGGTTTGAGGAGTAATCATTTTCGTTTATAAAATAATTGGAGCTCTGGTCTCATGCAGAACCAAAGAATCCGTATCCGCCTTAAAGCGTTTGATCATCGTCTGATCGATCAATCAACCGCGGAAATCGTCGAGACTGCTAAGCGCACTGGTGCGCAAGTCCGTGGTCCGATCCCGCTGCCGACCCGCAAAGAGCGCTTCACCGTTCTGATCTCTCCGCACGTTAACAAAGACGCGCGCGATCAGTACGAAATCCGCACTCACAAGCGTCTGGTTGACATCGTTGAGCCAACTGAGAAAACCGTTGATGCTCTGATGCGTCTGGATCTGGCTGCCGGTGTAGACGTGCAGATCAGCCTGGGTTAATCAGGTCATCGAGCGATTGAGAGGTTGAAACAATGATTGGTTTAGTCGGTAAAAAAGTGGGTATGACCCGCATCTTCACTGAAGATGGCGTTTCTATCCCAGTAACCGTAATCGAAGTTGAAGCAAACCGCGTTACTCAGGTTAAAGATCTGGCTAACGATGGCTACCGCGCTATTCAGGTTACCACTGGTGCTAAAAAAGCTAACCGTGTAACCAAACCAGAAGCGGGTCACTTCGCTAAAGCTGGCGTAGAAGCTGGCCGTGGTCTGTGGGAATTCCGTCTTGCTGAAGGCGAAGAGTTCACCGTAGGTCAGGACATTAGCGTTGAGCTGTTTGCTGACGTTAAAAAAGTTGACGTAACCGGTACCTCTAAAGGTAAAGGTTTTGCTGGTACCGTTAAGCGCTGGAACTTCCGTACCCAGGACGCTACTCACGGTAACTCCTTGTCTCACCGCGTTCCGGGTTCTATCGGTCAGAACCAGACTCCGGGCAAAGTGTTCAAAGGCAAGAAAATGGCAGGTCAGCTGGGTAACGAACGTGTAACCGTTCAGAGCCTGGACGTAGTACGTGTTGACGCTGAGCGCAACCTGCTGCTGGTTAAAGGTGCAGTTCCGGGTGCAACCGGTAGCGACCTGATCGTTAAACCAGCTGTGAAGGCGTAAGGGGATAGCAATGGAATTAGTATTGAAAGACGCGCAGAGCGCGCTGACTGTTTCCGAAACTACCTTCGGTCGTGATTTCAACGAAGCGCTGGTTCACCAGGTTGTTGTTGCTTATGCAGCTGGTGCTCGTCAGGGTACTCGTGCTCAGAAGACTCGTGCTGAAGTAACTGGTTCTGGCAAAAAGCCATGGCGCCAGAAAGGTACCGGCCGTGCGCGTTCAGGTTCTATCAAGAGCCCGATCTGGCGTTCAGGTGGTGTGACCTTCGCTGCGCGTCCACAGGACCACAGTCAAAAAGTTAACAAAAAGATGTACCGCGGCGCGCTGAAAAGCATCCTGTCCGAACTGGTACGTCAGGATCGTCTGATCGTTGTCGAGAAGTTCTCTGTAGAAGCGCCTAAAACTAAGCTGCTGGCACAGAAACTGAAAGACATGGCTCTGGAAGATGTGCTGATCATCACCGGTGAGCTGGACGAGAACCTGTTCCTGGCCGCACGTAACCTGCACAAGGTTGACGTACGCGATGCGACTGGTATCGACCCGGTTAGCCTGATCGCCTTCGACAAAGTCGTAATGACTGCTGATGCTGTTAAGCAAGTTGAGGAGATGCTGGCATGATTCGTGAAGAACGTCTGCTGAAGGTGCTTCGCGCACCGCACGTTTCTGAAAAAGCGTCTACTGCGATGGAAAAAACAAACACCATCGTTCTCAAAGTTGCTAAAGACGCGACCAAAGCAGAGATCAAAGCTGCTGTGCAGAAACTGTTTGAAGTCGAAGTCGAAGTCGTTAACACCCTGGTAGTTAAAGGGAAAGTTAAACGTCACGGACAGCGTATCGGTCGTCGTAGCGACTGGAAAAAAGCTTACGTCACCCTGAAAGAAGGCCAGAATCTGGACTTCGTTGGCGGCGCTGAGTAAGTCGGAGGAGTAATACAATGGCAGTTGTTAAATGTAAACCGACATCTCCGGGTCGTCGCCACGTAGTTAAAGTGGTTAACCCTGAGCTGCACAAGGGCAAACCTTTTGCTCCGTTGCTGGAAAAAAACAGCAAATCCGGTGGTCGTAACAACAATGGCCGTATCACCACTCGTCACATCGGTGGTGGCCACAAGCAGGCTTATCGTATTGTTGACTTCAAACGCAACAAAGACGGTATCCCAGCAGTTGTTGAACGTCTTGAGTACGATCCGAACCGTTCCGCGAACATCGCGCTGGTTCTGTACAAAGACGGCGAACGCCGTTACATCCTGGCCCCTAAAGGCCTGAAAGCTGGCGACCAGATTCAGTCTGGCGTTGATGCTGCAATCAAAGCAGGCAACACCCTGCCGATGCGCAATATCCCGGTTGGTTCTACCGTTCATAACGTAGAAATGAAACCAGGTAAAGGCGGTCAGCTGGCACGTTCCGCTGGTACTTACGTTCAGATCGTTGCGCGTGATGGTGCTTATGTCACCCTGCGTCTGCGTTCTGGTGAAATGCGTAAAGTCGAAGCAGACTGCCGCGCTACTCTGGGCGAAGTTGGCAATGCTGAGCATATGCTGCGCGTTCTGGGTAAAGCAGGTGCTGCACGCTGGCGTGGTGTTCGTCCTACCGTTCGCGGTACTGCGATGAACCCAGTCGACCACCCACATGGTGGTGGTGAAGGTCGTAACTTTGGTAAGCACCCGGTAACTCCGTGGGGCGTTCAGACCAAAGGTAAGAAGACCCGCAGCAACAAGCGTACTGATAAATTTATCGTACGTCGCCGTAGCAAATAATTTTAGAGGATAAGCCATGCCACGTTCTCTCAAGAAAGGTCCTTTTATTGACCTGCACTTGCTGAAGAAGGTAGAGAAAGCGGTGGAAAGCGGAGACAAGAAGCCCCTGCGCACTTGGTCCCGTCGTTCAACGATCTTTCCTAACATGATCGGTTTGACCATCGCTGTCCATAATGGTCGTCAGCACGTTCCAGTCTTTGTTACCGACGAAATGGTTGGTCACAAACTGGGTGAATTCGCACCGACTCGTACTTATCGCGGCCACGCTGCTGATAAAAAAGCGAAGAAGAAATAAGGTAGGAGGAAGAGATGGAAACTTTAGCTCAACATCGCCATGCTCGTTCTTCTGCTCAGAAGGTTCGCCTTGTTGCTGACCTGATTCGCGGTAAGAAAGTGTCGCAGGCCCTGGACATCCTGACCTATACCAACAAGAAAGCTGCGGTATTGGTCAAGAAAGTACTGGAATCTGCCATTGCTAACGCTGAACACAACGATGGCGCTGACATCGACGATCTGAAAGTCGCGAAAATTTTCGTAGATGAAGGCCCAAGCATGAAGCGCATTATGCCGCGTGCGAAAGGTCGTGCAGATCGCATCCTGAAGCGCACCAGCCACATTACTGTGGTTGTGTCCGATCGCTGAGACTCTGGAGACTAGCAATGGGTCAGAAAGTACATCCTAATGGTATTCGCCTGGGTATTGTAAAACCATGGAACTCTACCTGGTTTGCGAACACCAAAGAATTCGCTGACAACCTGGACAGCGATTTTAAAGTACGTCAGTACCTGACTAAGGAACTGGCTAAAGCGTCTGTATCTCGTATCGTTATCGAGCGTCCAGCTAAGAGCATCCGTGTGACTATTCACACTGCTCGCCCTGGCATCGTTATCGGTAAGAAAGGCGAAGACGTAGAAAAACTGCGCAAGGTCGTAGCGGATATCGCTGGCGTTCCTGCACAGATCAATATCGCTGAAGTTCGTAAGCCTGAACTGGACGCTAAATTGGTTGCTGACAGCATCACTTCTCAGCTGGAACGTCGTGTTATGTTCCGTCGTGCTATGAAGCGTGCTGTACAGAACGCAATGCGTCTGGGCGCTAAAGGTATCAAAGTTGAAGTTAGCGGCCGTCTGGGCGGCGCGGAAATCGCACGTACCGAATGGTACCGTGAAGGTCGCGTACCGCTGCACACTCTGCGTGCTGACATCGACTACAACACCTCTGAAGCGCACACCACTTACGGTGTAATCGGCGTTAAGGTATGGATCTTCAAAGGTGAGATCCTGGGTGGTATGGCTGCTGTTGAACAACCGGAAAAACCGGCTGCTCAACCTAAAAAGCAGCAGCGTAAAGGCCGTAAATAAGGAGCGTCGCTGATGTTACAACCAAAGCGTACAAAATTCCGTAAAGTGCACAAAGGCCGCAACCGTGGTCTGGCGCAGGGTACGGATGTTAGCTTCGGCACTTTCGGTCTGAAAGCTGTTGGCCGTGGTCGTCTGACTGCACGTCAGATCGAAGCAGCACGTCGTGCAATGACCCGTGCAGTTAAGCGTCAAGGTAAGATCTGGATCCGTGTATTCCCGGACAAACCGATCACCGAGAAGCCGCTGGAAGTTCGTATGGGTAAAGGTAAAGGTAACGTGGAGTACTGGGTTGCCTTGATCCAACCGGGCAAAGTCCTTTATGAAATGGACGGTGTTCCGGAAGAGCTGGCCCGTGAAGCCTTCGGCCTGGCAGCAGCGAAACTGCCTATCAAAACCACCTTTGTAACTAAGACGGTGATGTAATGAAAGCAAAAGAGCTGCGTGAAAAAAGCGTTGAAGAGCTGAACGCTGAGCTGCTGAACCTGCTGCGTGAGCAGTTCAACCTGCGTATGCAGGCTGCAAGTGGCCAGCTGCAACAGACTCACCTGCTGAAGCAAGTGCGTCGCAATGTTGCACGCGTTAAGACTTTACTGACTCAGAAGGCGGGTGCGTAATGACCGATAAAATCCGTACTCTGCAAGGTCGTGTTGTTAGCGACAAAATGGAGAAATCCATTGTTGTAGCTATCGAACGTATTGTGAAACACCCGATCTACGGTAAATTCATCAAGCGTACGACCAAACTGCACGTACATGACGAGAACAACGAATGTGGTATCGGCGACAAGGTTGAAATCCGTGAATGCCGTCCACTGTCCAAGACTAAGTCCTGGACGCTGGTTCGCGTTGTAGAGAAAGCGGTTCTGTAATACAGTACGCCTTCTCAATACGAATAAACGGCTCAGCGATGAGCCGTTTATTTTTTCTACCCATATTGCAGAAGCGGTGTTATAATGCCGCGCCCTCGATATGGGGCTTTTTAACGGCTCTGATTTTAGAGTCTCAGGTAGTAGTTGACATTAGCGGAGCACTAAAATGATCCAAGAACAGACTATGCTGAACGTCGCCGACAACTCCGGTGCACGTCGCGTAATGTGTATCAAGGTTCTGGGTGGCTCGCACCGTCGCTACGCAGGCGTAGGCGACATCATCAAGATCACCATCAAGGAAGCAATTCCACGTGGTAAGGTCAAAAAAGGTGATGTGCTGAAGGCGGTAGTGGTGCGCACCAAGAAGGGTGTTCGTCGCCCTGACGGTTCTGTCATTCGCTTCGATGGTAATGCATGCGTTATTTTAAACAATAACAGCGAGCAGCCTATCGGCACGCGTATCTTTGGGCCGGTAACTCGTGAACTTCGTACTGAGAAGTTCATGAAAATTATCTCTCTGGCACCAGAAGTACTCTAAGGAGCGAATCATGGCAGCGAAAATCCGTCGTGATGACGAAGTTATCGTGTTAACCGGTAAAGATAAAGGTAAACGCGGTAAAGTGAAAAATGTTCTGTCTTCCGGCAAACTTGTCGTTGAAGGTATCAACCTGGTTAAGAAACATCAGAAGCCGGTTCCGGCCCTGAACCAACCAGGCGGCATCGTTGAAAAAGAAGCTGCTATTCAGGTTTCTAACGTTGCAATCTTCAATGCGGCTACCGGCAAGGCTGACCGTGTAGGCTTTAGATTCGAAGACGGCAAAAAAGTCCGTTTCTTCAAGTCTAACAGCGAAACTATCAAGTAATTTGGAGTAGTACGATGGCGAAACTGCATGATTACTACAAAGACGAAGTAGTTAACAAACTCATGACTGAGTTTAACTACAATTCTGTCATGCAAGTCCCTCGGGTCGAGAAGATCACCCTGAACATGGGTGTTGGTGAAGCGATCGCTGACAAGAAACTGCTGGATAACGCAGCAGCTGACCTGACAGCAATCTCCGGTCAAAAACCGCTGATCACCAAAGCACGCAAATCTGTTGCAGGCTTCAAAATCCGTCAGGGCTATCCGATCGGCTGTAAAGTAACTCTGCGTGGCGAACGCATGTGGGAGTTCTTTGAGCGCCTGATCACTATTGCTGTTCCACGTATCCGTGACTTCCGTGGCTTGTCCGCTAAGTCTTTCGACGGTCGTGGTAACTACAGCATGGGTGTCCGTGAGCAGATCATCTTCCCAGAAATCGACTACGATAAAGTCGACCGCGTGCGTGGTTTGGATATTACCATTACCACTACTGCGAAATCTGACGAAGAAGGCCGTGCTCTGCTGGCTGCCTTTGACTTCCCGTTCCGCAAGTAAGGTAGGGTTACTGAATGGCTAAGCAATCAATGAAAGCACGCGAAGTAAAGCGCGTAGCTTTAGCTGATAAATTCTTCGCTAAACGCGCTGAACTGAAAGCGATCATTTCTGATGTGAACGCTTCCGACGAAGATCGTTGGAATGCGGTTCTCAAGCTGCAGTCTCTGCCGCGTGATTCCAGCCCGTCTCGTCAGCGTAACCGCTGTCGTCAAACAGGTCGTCCACATGGTTATGTGGGCAAGTTTGGGTTGAGCCGTATCAAACTGCGTGAAGCCGCTATGCGCGGTGAAGTGCCAGGCTTGAAAAAGGCTAGCTGGTAATTACCAATTGAATCACGGGAGTAAAGACAGATGAGCATGCAAGATCCGATCGCGGATATGCTGACCCGTATCCGTAACGGTCAGGCCGCGAACAAAGTTGCGGTCACCATGCCTTCCGCCAAGCTGAAAGTGGCAATTGCCAACGTGCTGAAGGAAGAAGGTTTTATCGAAGATTTTAAAGTTGAAGGCGACACCAAGCCGGAACTGGAACTTACTCTCAAGTATTTCCAGGGTAAAGCTGTTGTAGAAAGCATTCAGCGTGTCAGCCGCCCAGGCCTGCGCATCTATAAGAAAAAAGATGAGCTGCCAAAAGTTATGGCTGGTCTTGGTATCGCAGTTGTTTCTACCTCTAAAGGTGTTATGACTGATCGTGCAGCGCGCCAGGCTGGTCTTGGTGGCGAAATTATCTGCTACGTAGCCTAATCGGAGGAAAGAATGTCTCGTGTTGCTAAAGCACCGGTCGTTATTCCTGCCGGCGTTGATGTAAAAATCGACGGTCAGGTTATTACGATCAAAGGTAAAAACGGCGAGCTGACTCGTACCCTCAACAAAGCTGTTGAAGTTAAACATGCAGATAACGCTCTGACCTTCGGTCCACGTGATGGTTTCGTGGATGGATGGGCTCAGGCTGGTACCGCGCGTGCCCTGCTGAACTCAATGGTTGTTGGTGTTACCGAAGGCTTCACTAAAAAGCTTCAGCTGGTTGGTGTAGGTTATCGTGCAGCTATCAAAGGGAATGCAGTAGGCCTGTCTCTGGGCTTCTCACACCCTGTTGAGCATCCGCTGCCGGCCGGTATCACTGCAGAATGTCCGACTCAAACTGAAATCGTGCTGAAAGGCGCTGATAAACAGCTGATCGGTCAGGTTGCAGCAGATCTGCGCGCCTACCGTCGTCCTGAGCCTTACAAAGGCAAGGGTGTTCGTTACGCCGACGAAGTCGTGCGTACCAAAGAGGCTAAGAAGAAGTAAGGTAACACTATGGATAAGAAATCTGCTCGTATCCGTCGTGCGACCCGCGCACGCCGCAAGCTCAAAGAGCTGGGTGCAACTCGCCTGGTGGTACATCGTACCCCGCGTCATATTTACGCACAGGTAATTGCACCGAACGGTTCTGAAGTTCTGGTAGCTGCTTCTACTGTAGAAAAAGCTATCTCAGAACAATTGAAGTACACCGGTAACAAAGACGCCGCTGCAGCTGTAGGTAAAGCTGTTGCTGAACGCGCTCTGGAAAAAGGCATCAGCAATGTTTCCTTTGACCGTTCCGGGTTCCAATATCATGGTCGTGTCCAGGCACTGGCAGATGCTGCCCGTGAAGCTGGCCTTCAGTTCTAAGGTAGAGGTGTAAGATGGCTCACATCGAAAAACAGGCTGGCGAACTGCAGGAAAAGCTGATCGCGGTAAACCGCGTATCTAAAACCGTTAAAGGTGGTCGTATTTTCTCCTTCACAGCTCTGACTGTAGTAGGCGATGGTAACGGTCGCGTTGGTTTTGGTTACGGTAAAGCGCGTGAAGTTCCAGCAGCGATCCAGAAAGCGATGGAAAAAGCCCGTCGCAACATGATTAACGTCGCGCTGAACAACGGCACCCTGCAGCACCCAGTTAAAGGTGTTCACACGGGTTCTCGTGTATTCATGCAGCCAGCTTCAGAAGGTACCGGTATCATCGCCGGTGGTGCAATGCGCGCCGTTCTGGAAGTTGCTGGGGTTCATAACGTTCTGGCTAAAGCATATGGTTCCACCAACCCGATCAACGTGGTTCGTGCAACTATTGATGGCCTGGAAAATATGAATTCTCCAGAAATGGTCGCTGCCAAGCGTGGTAAATCCGTTGAAGAAATTCTGGGGTAATTGACCATGGCAAAGACTATTAAAATCACTCAAACCCGCAGTGCAATCGGTCGTCTGCCGAAACACAAGGCAACGCTGCTTGGCCTGGGTCTGCGTCGTATTGGTCATACCGTTGAGCGCGAGGATACTCCTGCTGTTCGTGGTATGGTCAACGCGGTTTACTTCATGGTTAAAGTTGAGGAGTAAGAGATGCGTTTAAATACTCTGTCTCCGGCCGAAGGCTCTAAAAAGGCGGGTAAACGCCTGGGTCGTGGTATCGGTTCTGGCCTCGGCAAAACCGGTGGTCGTGGTCACAAAGGTCAGAACTCTCGTTCTGGCGGTGGCGTACGTCGCGGTTTCGAGGGTGGCCAGATGCCACTGTACCGTCGTCTGCCGAAGTTCGGCTTCACCTCTCGCAAAGCAGCGATCACAGCGGAAATCCGTCTGTCTGACCTGGCGAAAGTTGAAGGCGGCGTTGTAGACCTGAACACGCTGAAAGCAGCAAACATTATCGGTATCCAGATCGAGTTCGCGAAAGTGATCCTGGCTGGTGAAGTTTCTACTCCGGTAACTGTTCGTGGCCTGCGTGTTACTAAAGGTGCTCGTGCTGCTATCGAAGCTGCTGGCGGTAAAATTGAGGAATAAGTAGCAGATGGCTAAGCAACCGGGATTAGATTTTCAAAGTGCCAAAGGTGGATTTGGCGAGCTGAAACGCAGACTGCTGTTTGTTATCGGCGCGCTGATTGTGTTCCGTATTGGCTCTTTTATTCCGATCCCTGGTATCGATGCCGCTGTACTTGCCAAACTGCTTGAGCAACAGCGAGGCACCATCATTGAAATGTTCAACATGTTCTCTGGTGGTGCTCTCAGCCGTGCTTCTATCTTCGCATTGGGTATTATGCCGTACATTTCGGCATCTATTATTATCCAGCTGCTGACGGTCGTTCATCCGGCCCTGGCAGAGTTGAAGAAAGAAGGGGAGTCTGGACGTCGTAAGATTAGTCAGTACACCCGTTACGGTACTCTGGTGCTGGCAATATTCCAGTCGATCGGTATTGCTACCGGTCTGCCGAATATGCCTGGTATGCAGGGCCTGGTGTTAAACCCGGGCTTTGCATTCTACTTCACCGCTGTTGTAAGTCTGGTCACAGGGACTATGTTCCTGATGTGGCTCGGCGAACAGATTACTGAGCGTGGTATCGGTAACGGTATCTCAATCATTATCTTCGCCGGTATTGTTGCGGGCCTCCCGCCAGCCATCGCCCATACTATTGAGCAAGCGCGTCAAGGCGACCTGCACTTCCTCCTGTTGCTGTTGGTTGCAGTATTAGTATTTGCAGTGACGTTCTTTGTTGTCTTCGTTGAACGTGGTCAACGCCGCATTGTGGTGAACTACGCTAAACGTCAGCAGGGTCGTCGTGTCTATGCTGCACAGAGCACACATTTACCGCTGAAAGTGAACATGGCGGGGGTTATCCCGGCTATCTTCGCTTCCAGTATTATTCTGTTCCCGGCGACCATCGCGTCATGGTTCGGGGGCGGTACTGGTTGGAACTGGCTGACAACAATTTCGCTGTATTTGCAGCCTGGGCAACCACTTTATGTGTTACTCTATGCGTCTGCGATCATCTTCTTCTGTTTCTTCTACACGGCGTTGGTCTTCAACCCGCGTGAAACAGCAGATAACCTGAAGAAGTCCGGTGCATTTGTACCAGGAATTCGTCCGGGAGAGCAAACGGCGAAGTATATCGATAAAGTAATGACTCGCCTGACTTTGGTTGGTGCGCTTTATATTACTTTTATCTGCCTGATCCCGGAGTTCATGCGTGATGCAATGAAAGTACCGTTCTACTTCGGTGGGACCTCACTGCTTATCGTTGTTGTCGTGATTATGGACTTTATGGCTCAAGTGCAAACTCTGATGATGTCCAGTCAGTACGAGTCTGCATTGAAGAAGGCGAACCTGAAAGGCTACGGCCGCTAAATGGTCGCCTGAGAAGTTACGGAGAGTAAAAATGAAAGTTCGTGCTTCCGTCAAGAAATTATGCCGTAACTGCAAAATCGTTAAGCGTGATGGTGTCATCCGTGTGATTTGCAGTGCCGAGCCGAAGCATAAACAGCGCCAAGGCTGATTATTTCGCATATTTTTCTTGCAAAGTTGGGTTGAGCTGGCTAGATTAGCCAGCCAATCTTTTGTATGTCTGTACGTTTCCATTTGAGTATCCTGAAAACGGGCTTTTCAGCATGGTGCGTACATATTAAATAGTAGGAGTGCATAGTGGCCCGTATAGCAGGCATTAACATTCCTGATCAGAAACATGCTGTGATCGCATTAACTTCGATCTACGGCGTCGGCAAGACCCGTTCTAAAGCCATTCTGGCTGCAGCGGGTATCGCTGAAGATGTTAAGATCAGTGAGCTGTCTGAAGAACAAATCGACACGCTGCGTGACGAAGTTGCCAAATTTGTCGTTGAAGGTGATCTGCGCCGTGAAATCAGCATGAGCATCAAGCGCCTGATGGATCTTGGTTGCTATCGCGGTTTGCGTCATCGTCGTGGTCTGCCAGTGCGCGGTCAGCGTACTAAGACCAACGCACGTACCCGTAAGGGTCCGCGCAAACCGATCAAGAAATAATCGGGGTGATTGAATAATGGCAAAGGCACCAGTTCGTGCACGTAAACGTGTAAGAAAACAAGTCTCTGACGGCGTGGCTCATATCCATGCTTCTTTCAACAACACCATCGTTACTATTACTGATCGTCAGGGTAACGCATTGGGTTGGGCAACAGCCGGTGGTTCCGGTTTCCGTGGTTCTCGCAAATCCACTCCGTTCGCAGCTCAGGTTGCAGCAGAGCGTTGCGCAGAAGCCGTAAAAGAATACGGCATCAAGAATCTGGAAGTTATGGTTAAAGGTCCGGGTCCGGGTCGTGAATCTACTGTTCGCGCTCTGAACGCCGCTGGTTTCCGCATCACGAATATTACTGATGTGACTCCGATCCCTCATAACGGTTGTCGTCCGCCGAAAAAACGTCGCGTATAACGCTCCGTTTTTTAGGTTAGTTGGAGATAGAAAATGGCAAGATATTTGGGTCCTAAGCTCAAGCTGAGCCGTCGTGAGGGCACCGACTTATTCCTTAAGTCTGGCGTTCGCGCGATCGATACCAAGTGTAAAATTGAACAAGCTCCTGGCCAGCACGGTGCGCGTAAACCGCGTCTGTCTGACTATGGTGTGCAGTTGCGTGAAAAGCAAAAAGTTCGCCGTATGTACGGTGTGCTGGAGCGTCAGTTCCGTAACTACTATAAAGAAGCAGCACGTCTGAAAGGCAACACAGGTGAAAACCTGCTCGCTCTGCTGGAAGGTCGTCTGGACAACGTTGTATACCGTATGGGCTTCGGCGCTACTCGTGCTGAATCACGTCAGCTGGTTAGCCACAAAGCAATCATGGTAAACGGTCGTGTTGTTAACATCGCTTCTTATCAGGTTAAAGCGAATGACGTTGTTAGCATTCGTGAGAAAGCGAAAAAGCAATCTCGCGTGAAGGCCGCTCTGGAGCTGGCTGAGCAGCGTGAAAAGCCAACCTGGCTGGAAGTTGATGCTGGCAAGATGGAAGGTACGTTCAAGCGTCAGCCAGAACGTTCTGATCTGTCTGCGGACATTAACGAACACCTGATCGTCGAGCTTTACTCCAAGTAAAGCTTAGTACCAAAGAGAGGACACAATGCAGGGTTCTGTGACAGAGTTTCTAAAACCGCGCCTGGTAGATATCGAGCAAGTGAGTTCGACGCACGCCAAGGTGACCCTTGAGCCTTTAGAGCGTGGCTTTGGCCATACTCTGGGTAACGCACTGCGCCGTATTCTGCTCTCATCGATGCCGGGTTGCGCGGTGACCGAGGTTGAGATTGATGGTGTACTTCATGAGTACAGCACCAAAGAAGGCGTTCAGGAAGATATCCTTGAAATCCTGCTCAACCTGAAAGGGCTGGCGGTGAGAGTTCAGGGTAAAGATGAAGTTATTCTTACTCTGAATAAATCTGGCATTGGCCCTGTGACTGCAGCCGACATCACCCACGACGGTGATGTTGAAATCGTCAAGCCGCAGCACGTGATCTGCCACCTGACCGATGAGAACGCAGCAATTAGCATGCGTATCAAAGTTCAGCGCGGTCGTGGTTATGTGCCGGCTTCTGCCCGAATTCATTCGGAAGAAGATGAGCGCCCAATCGGCCGTCTGCTGGTCGACGCATGCTATAGCCCTGTAGAGCGTATTGCCTACAATGTTGAAGCAGCGCGTGTAGAACAGCGTACCGACCTGGACAAGCTGGTCATCGAAATGGAAACCAATGGCACAATCGATCCTGAAGAGGCGATTCGTCGTGCGGCAACCATCCTGGCAGAACAACTGGAAGCTTTCGTTGACTTACGTGATGTACGTCAGCCGGAAGTGAAAGAAGAGAAACCAGAATTCGATCCGATCCTGCTGCGCCCTGTTGACGATCTCGAATTGACTGTCCGCTCTGCTAACTGCCTCAAGGCAGAAGCTATCCACTATATCGGTGATCTGGTACAGCGTACCGAGGTTGAGTTGCTGAAAACGCCGAACCTGGGTAAAAAATCTCTTACTGAGATTAAAGACGTGCTGGCTTCACGTGGTCTGTCTCTGGGCATGCGCCTGGAAAACTGGCCACCGGCAAGCATTGCTGACGAGTAACCGGATCACAGGTTAAGGTTTTACTGAGAAGGATAAGGTCATGCGCCATCGTAAGAGTGGTCGTCAACTGAACCGCAACAGCAGCCATCGCCAGGCTATGTTCCGCAACATGGCAGGTTCACTGGTTCGTCATGAGATCATCAAGACGACCCTGCCTAAAGCGAAAGAGCTGCGTCGCGTAGTTGAGCCGCTGATTACTCTTGCCAAGACTGACAGCGTTGCTAATCGTCGTCTGGCATTCGCCCGTACTCGTGATAACGAGATCGTGGCAAAACTGTTTAACGAACTGGGCCCGCGTTTCGCGAGCCGTGCCGGTGGTTACACTCGCATTCTGAAGTGTGGTTTCCGTGCAGGCGACAACGCGCCGATGGCTTACATCGAGCTGGTTGATCGTTCAGAGAAAGCAGAAGCTGCTGCAGAGTAATCTGTAGTAACGTAAAAAAACCCGCTCCGGCGGGTTTTTTTATATCCGCGATATCCCCACTTCTCTACAATGTCTGTATCAATTCTGTTCATTCCCTGGAGCTGGTAATGTGGTTGCTCGACCAGTGGGCAGAACGCCATATTCGCGATGCCCAAAATAAAGGTGAATTCGACGATCTCCCGGGAAGCGGCGAACCCCTTGTGCTTGACGATGATTCGCACATTGCGCCTGAACTGCGAGCTGGATACCGTTTACTGAAAAACGCGGGCTGTCTCCCTCCGGAGCTCGAACAGCGCAGAGAGGCTGTTGAACTGGCCGATCTTCTCAACGGTATCCGTCAGGACGATCCGCGACATTCTGAACTGAGCCGCCGTCTCGCCCTGCTTGAACTCAAGCTGCGCCAGGCTGGGATGAACACTGATTTTCTGCGCGGTGAATACGGTGAAAGATTGATGCAGAGAATAAACGAGGAGTAGTTATGTACCGTATTGGTGAACTTGCGAAGCTTGCGAACGTTACGCCGGATACCATCCGTTATTACGAAAAGCAGCAGATGATCGATCATGAAGTTCGTACAGAAGGAGGCTTTCGCCTTTATACCGATAACGATCTGCAGCGTCTGCGATTTATTCGTTATGCGCGTCAGCTCGGCTTCACGCTGGATTCGATCCGCGAGTTATTATCGATCCGCATCGATCCGGAACATCACACCTGCCAGGAATCTAAAAGCATTGTGCAGGCCCGGCTGGACGAAGTTGAAGCACGCATCCAGGAGCTGCAAACCATGCAGCGCTCTCTGCAAAGGCTGAATGATGCCTGCTGCGGGACGGCCCACAGCAGTATTTACTGTTCAATTCTCGAAGCCCTTGAACAGGGAGCGAGTGGAGAAACCGAGGGCTGTTGATTTTTAATTCATCTGGGTCTAGACTCCCGTCGTCATAAACCTTGCTCTGGAGACATTATGAGCCGCTATCAGCACACGAAAGGACAAATTAAGGACAATGCCATTGAGGCGTTACTTCACGACCCGTTATTCAGGCAGCGCGTTGAGAAGAATAAAAAAGGGAAAGGAAGTTATCTGCGTAAAGACAAACATGAAAAACGGGGTAACTGGGAGGCCAGTGGCAAGCAAGCGAATCGCTTATTTACCACTGGCCTTTCTGCTTTAAACTTTCGATTAAACGCGGTTATTCTGTTCTTTTAACAGATCGCGGATCTCACTCAGCAGCACTTCTTCTTTCGTTGGTGCAGGTGCAGCAGCCGGCTCTTCTTTTTTACGGTTGAGCCTGTTGATCAGCTTGATAGCCATAAAAATGGCAAACGCGACAATCACAAAATCAAATACGTTCTGAATAAATACGCCGTAGTGCATTACTACTGCCGGAACATCACCCTGCGCTTCACGCAGCGTGAAAGCGAATTGTTTGAAATCAATGCCCCCGATTAACAACCCTAATGGTGGCATGATAATGTCGGCCACTAATGATGAAACAATCTTGCCGAATGCTGCACCAATAATGACACCCACTGCCAAATCCACCACGTTCCCGCGCATCGCAAATTCGCGAAATTCTTTAATAAAACTCATTGTTCTCTCCTTGTGCCAGCTGACGAGTATAAGTTTAACAAATGATTAGCCAATTGCCATTCGGGATAATTAAACGTTATGAAAAATAAAAGGCACAGAAATGAAAAGGATAAAGTGCGGGTGCTCTTTCTAGAGCACCCTACTCTTTAAAGGAAGAATGGACTTGGCTGGAATAAACGTTCGACGTCAGTAATAAACTTTTTATCCGTAAGGAACATAATAACGTGATCGCCTTGCTCAATACGTAAATTGTCATTGGCAATCATGACGTCATTTCCGCGCACAACGGCGCCGATGATCGTGCCTGGCGGCAGCTTAATTTCGTCGATCGACCGGCCCACGACGCGTGATGTGGTTTCATCTCCATGCGCCACGGCTTCAATGGCTTCCGCTACGCCGCGGCGGAGCGATGACACACCGACAATATCCGCTTTACGAACATGGCTCAGGAGCGCGGAAATTGTCGCCTGCTGCGGCGAAATGGCAATATCAATAACGCTACCCTGGACCAGATCGACATACGCCTTGCGCTGGATAAGCACCATGACCTTCTTTGCACCCATACGCTTGGCGAGCATGGCGGACATTATATTCGCCTCGTCGTCGTTGGTGACGGCAATAAAAAGATCAACTTGATCAATATGCTCTTCAGCCAGCAACTCCTGATCAGACGCATCGCCATAAAATACGATCGTATTTTGCAGTTTTTCCGCCAGTTCAGCAGCACGCTGCTGATCGCGCTCGATCAATTTTACGCTGTAATCTTTTTCTAACCGACGTGCCAGGCCTGCACCGATATTGCCGCCGCCGACCAGCATAATGCGTTTATAGGGTTTTTCGAGACGCTGAAGTTCACTCATTACGGCACGAATATGCTGTGAGGCCGCAATAAAGAAGACCTCATCACCTGCTTCGACAATCGTGGAGCCTTGCGGGCGGATTGGCCTGTCGTGACGGAAAATGGCTGCGACGCGCGTATCGATATGCGGCATGTGCTCGCGCATGGTAGAAAGCGCATTGCCGATCAATGGTCCACCGTAATAGGCCTTAACCACTGCCAGACTCACTTTCCCCTCGGCAAAGTTCACCACCTGCAGGGCGCCCGGATATTCGATCAGGCGATAGATATTGTCGATAACCAGCTGTTCCGGTGCGATGAGATGGTCAATAGGGACCGCTTCGGAATTAAACAGTTTCTCAGCATCGCGAACATAGTCCGGAGAGCGAATGCGCGCGATTCGGTTTGGCGTGTTGAAAAGCGAGTAGGCCACCTGACAGGCCACCATATTGGTTTCGTCAGAACTGGTTACCGCAACCAGCATGTCGGCATCGTCGGCACCTGCCTCACGAAGAACCCGTGGGTGAGAACCATGACCCTGCACCACGCGCAGGTCAAACTTGTCCTGTAAGACACGCAGACGATCGCCGTTGGTATCGACTATGGTGATGTCGTTGTTTTCGCCCACCAGGTTTTCCGCCAGCGTTCCGCCAACCTGTCCTGCACCCAGAATGATAATCTTCATATCTCGTGACCTGTTCTCAACATCACTCTTTGATTAGCTTAGCGTAAAAGAAGCCATCACCCTCTTCGGCACCCGGCAGGTTCTGCAGACCCGGGGATTCAGGCGTTCCCGTATCGCGCAGCGCGGCGTCCGGGGTACGTTTAAGGAAGGCCGCGATTTGCTGGCTGTTTTCTTCCGGCAGTACGGAGCAGGTTGCATAGACCAGCGTTCCGCCAGGTTTGAGATGCGGCCAGATGGCGTCGAGAATGTCGGACTGCAGCTGGGCAAGTTCGTTAATATCACGATCGCGACGCAGCCACTTGATGTCCGGATGACGACGAATAACGCCGGTTGCAGAGCAGGGAGCATCCAGCAAAATGCGATCGAATTGCGTTTCACCACACCATTCTGCGGGTTTGCGTCCATCGCCTTGCTTAACCTGAGCCTTCATGCCCAGACGCTTGAGGTTGTCGTAGACGCGTGAAAGACGCTGTTCATCGACGTCCACCGCCATCACGCTGGCCTGCGGAGCCACTTCAAGAATATGCGTCGTTTTGCCCCCTGGTGCGGCGCAGAGATCGAGGATCTGCTCACCGTTCTGGGGTTCAAGCCAGGTCATGCAACCCTGGGCAGAAGCATCCTGTACCGTTACCCAACCCTCTTCGAAACCCGGTAATGCATGTACCGGAGCGGGGGAGGCTAAACGTACGGCATCAGGGTATGCAGCGTGAGTGAAACCACTCATTCCAGCTTCTTCGAGTAATGCCAGCCATGCGTCACGGGTGTGGTGATTACGATTCACGCGTAACCACATTGGCGGACGCTGGTTGTTGGCATCGGCAATGTCCTGCCACCGCTGCGGATAAGCTTTTTTCAGCCGCTTCAACAGCCAGTCCGGATGCAGGAAGCGTGCTTCGTTTTGGGCAAATTCAGCCAGAAGCTCATCCTGCTGTCGTTGGAACTGACGCAGTACACCGTTGATCAGCCCTTTCAGCTGAGGGCGTTTAATCGCAACGGCACCTTCCACCGTCTCAGCCAGCGCGGCATGAGGTGGGATGCGGGTATGAAGAAGCTGATAAAAACCCACCATAATCAAATAGTGTACGGTGCGCTGCTTGCCTGTCATTGGGCGTGACATCAGCTTGTTAATCAACCACTCAAGCTGAGAAAGCGTGCGCAGAACGCCAAAGCAGAGCTCCTGAAGCAGGGCTTTGTCTTTATCAGAGACTTTTTGCTGCAGGGGAGGCAGGACGTTACTTAATGACTGGCCCTGCTCGATAACCTGCTCAACGGCCTGAGCCGCCATACTGCGTAGATTTTGTTTTTTCATAACCGTAAAAATAAAAATGCCCGGAAACACCGGGCCTTAAGAATAAATTTGCTCAGGCAAGACGATTGCCCGGAATAAACCATTCGCGACGAGAATTTAACAGATCCTGAGCGCTCATGGCCTTCTTACCGGCCGGTTGTAGCGATTCAAGATTCAGGATCCCTTGCGCAGTCGCCACCTGGATCCCGTTCTTGTTGGCGTCAACAATCGTACCGGGTTCAGCCGTGGTAGTACCGCTAATGACGGAGGCTTTCCAGACTTTCACTGGCTGCTCATCAATCTCCATCCAGCTCATTGGCCACGGATTAAAAGCGCGGATGCAGCGTTCAAGTTGAGCGGCCGACAGGGACCAGTCGATCCGCGCTTCTTCTTTGCTCAGTTTTTCGGCATACGTCACCAGCGCGTCATCCTGAACTTCCGGTTTTGCCGTATTGTCAGCAAGCTGCTGAAGCGTCTCGATAAGACCTTGTGGGCCAAGGTCTGCCAGTTTGTCATACAGCGTGGCGCTGGTATCGTCTGGCGTAATGGGGCAGGCCAGTTTATACAGCATGTCGCCGGTGTCTAAACCTACGTCCATCTTCATGATGGTCACGCCCGTTTCGGCATCACCCGCCCACAGCGAGCGCTGGATAGGTGCTGCACCACGCCAGCGTGGGAGCAGAGACCCATGCACGTTGATACAACCCAGGCGCGGCATATCAAGCACAGCTTTTGGCAGAATTAAACCGTAAGCCACCACCACCATTACGTCGGCATTCAGGTCAGCAACCAGCTGCTGATTTTCCTGCGGGCGCAGCGATGCAGGCTGAAAAACAGGAAGCCCATGCTCTTCTGCCAGCACCTTGACCGGGCTCGGCATCAGTTTTTTGCCGCGGCCTGCAGGACGGTCCGGCTGGGTAAAGACGCCAACAACCTGGTGACCAGACGATAGCAGCGCGTCAAGGTGACGCGCTGCAAAATCAGGGGTTCCCGCGAAGATAATACGTAGTGTTTTAGACACGATAATCCTTGTATCCGGGGGGACGTTATGCGCGAGAACGCAAACGATCCAGTTTCTCTACTTTCTGACGAATACGCTGCTGTTTCAGCGGCGAGAGGTAATCGATAAACAGTTTACCGACCAGGTGATCCATCTCATGCTGAATACAAATCGCCAGCAGGTCGTCTGCTTCCAGTTCGAACGGATTACCGTCACGATCCAGGGCGCGAATTTTCACTTTTTCAGCACGCGGCACTAACGCACGCTGTTCAGGAATAGACAGACAGCCTTCCTCGATACCGGTTTCGCCACTCTTTTCGAGCAACTCAGGGTTAATCAGCACCAGACGGCCATCGCGATTTTCAGAAACATCAATCACGATAATACGCTTGTGAATGTCCACCTGCGTCGCCGCCAGGCCAATGCCTTCTTCGGCGTACATGGTATCGAACATATCATCAACGATACGCTGGATTTCTGCATTCACTTCTTTGACCGGTTCAGCGACGATGCGAAGGCGCTCGTCCGGAATATGTAACACTTGCAAAACTGCCATAAATTTCCAGAGTCGTGTTCAGGAGTTGATAAGAATACTACCTCTATTCTAGACAAATCCCCCATCGATTGACAGCATCAGTGACCAATCGCAATGATTGCGGAGGCCGCTTATGGCAGGGGAAAGGATGACGCCAATCGAGATATGGCTACGGCTTATGCACACAGGTTCTCTGTGTGGTGATGTCATGGTGGAAGCGGCTGCACGACTGCAGAGGCAGGAAGGCATCGACATGCTTGCCTTAAGAAATGCTGGACTGACAGCAAAGCAGGCTGAACGATTCTTTGCGTTCAATGAGAGTGAGTTGGAACGTAGCCTGAAATGGCTTGAGCAGCCGGGACATCATTTATTAACGGCCAATCATTCCCTTTATCCCCCTCTACTCCGCACGATCCCTGACTATCCCGGGGCATTATTCATAAAAGGTAACCCTGAGACGCT
The DNA here is from genome assembly GCF_055817355.1 of Enterobacter sp. PL_is379. Lineage (NCBI taxonomy): Bacteria > Pseudomonadati > Pseudomonadota > Gammaproteobacteria > Enterobacterales > Enterobacteriaceae > Enterobacter > Enterobacter sp. PL_is379. Next base: position 4,341 of record NZ_JBVPGT010000015.1, on the reverse strand, counting down.
CAAAACTGTTCAGCTGGCGGTGGTAGGCAGTCGTGCGCCGTCATGGTACGGCGAGCGATGGGGGAAAATCCTGTGCGAACAACTTTCACAAAGTGGTTTCACGATTACCAGCGGGCTGGCCTGTGGTATTGATGGCGTTGCCCACGGCGCGGCGCTGTCAGTTAAAGGACGAACTGTCGCGGTGCTGGGGAATGGTCTTTTTAGCATTTATCCACGCCGACATCAGGCATTGGCGATGCGGCTTATTGAGTCTGACGGCGCGATAGTGTCTGAATTTCCGCTTTCCGCACAGCCCAGACCGGCAAACTTTCCGCGTCGTAATCGCATTATCAGCGGGCTTAGCAAAGGCGTGCTGGTGGTTGAAGCCGCGCTGCGAAGCGGTTCACTGGTCACGGCGCGATGCGCGCTGGAACAGGGACGAGAAGTCTTCGCCTTGCCTGGTCCGATAGGCAACCCCGGATGCGAGGGTCCCCACTGGCTGATTAAGCAAGGGGCAACACCGGTAACGGAAGTAGGGGATATTCTTGAAAATTTGCAATATGGGCTGCAATGGCTGCAGGAAGATCCCGAAAAGCGACAATATTCATCAGATCAGGGAAAGGTGGCATTGCCATTTCCCAAGCTCCTGGCTAACGTAGGAGATGAGGTAACACCTGTTGACGTTGTCGCTGAACGTGCCGGCCAACCTGTGCCAGTAACGGTAGCACAGCTACTCGAACTGGAGTTAGCAGGGTGGATCGCAGCTGTACCCGGCGGCTATGTCCGATTAAGGAGGGCATGCCATGTTCGACGTACTGATGTATTTGTTTGAGACTTACATCCATAACGAAGCAGAAATGCGAGTGGATCAGGACAAATTGACACAGGATCTTACCGATGCGGGGTTTGAGCGGGAAGATATCTATAATGCGTTGATGTGGCTGGAAAAACTGGCTGATTATCAGGAAGGCCTCGCCGAACCGATGCAGCTTGCTTCTGACCCATTGTCAGTACGCATTTATACCGCAGAAGAGTGTGAAAGGCTGGACGCCAGCTGCCGGGGGTTCATCTTATTCCTTGAGCAGATTCAGGTGCTGAACCTCGAAACGAGAGAAATGGTGATAGAGCGCGTTATGGCGCTGGATACAGCAGAATTTGAACTGGAAGATCTCAAGTGGGTGATCCTGATGGTTCTGTTTAATATCCCGGGCTGTGAAAATGCCTATCAGCAAATGGAAGAATTACTCTTTGAAGTGAATGAAGGTATGCTGCACTAATTCAATGTGCAGCACCAAGAGTTGTTATGGCCAAATCAGCACTATTCACGGTGCATAAAAACGAGCCCTGCCCGCAGTGCGGGGCTGAACTTGTTATTCGGTCCGGGAAACACGGCCCGTTTCTCGGTTGTTCACACTATCCGGAATGTGATTATGTCCGTCCCCTGAAAAGCCAGGCGGATGGACATATCGTTAAAATTCTGGAGGGGCAGTTTTGTCCAGTCTGCGGTGGTGAATTAGCCCTGCGTCAGGGGCGTTTCGGCATGTTTATTGGATGTAGTCGCTACCCGGAATGCGAACATACGGAACAAATTGATAAGCCTGATGAAACGGCAATTGCCTGCCCTCAGTGTCAGCGCGGTCAGCTGGTACAGCGCCGCTCCCGTTATGGTAAGACCTTCCATTCGTGCGATCGCTATCCTGAATGCCAGTTCGTTATCAATTTTAAACCGGTAGCGGGAACCTGCCCTCATTGCAATTATCCGCTACTCATAGAGAAGAAAACCGCGCAAGGCATGAAACGCTTCTGCGCCAGTAAACAATGTGGAAAGCCGGTAACGGCGGATCAATATAGTGAATAATAACCTGCCATCAGGCTCCATTGCGCATGCAGTGGACGTACTGAAAAATGAAGAAGTCATCGCCTATCCAACTGAAGCTGTTTTTGGGGTCGGTTGCGATCCTGACAGCGAGACGGCTGTGAGCCGCCTGCTTGCCTTAAAACAAAGACCCGTCGAGAAAGGGCTGATTTTGATCGCTGCAAATTACGAGCAGCTTAAGCCCTACATCGATGATTCTATGCTGACGCCGGCGCAGCGCGAGACGATCTTCTCCGCGTGGCCTGGACCGGTGACCTTCGTCTTCCCTGCGCAGCCGACAACGCCGCGCTGGTTAACCGGACGCTTTGATTCCCTCGCCGTACGCGTCACTGACCATCCGCTGGTGGTTGAGCTTTGTCTGGCGTTTGGTAAACCGCTGGTCTCAACCAGCGCTAACCTGACCGGATTGCCACCTTGTCGGACAACCGAAGAAGTGCTGGCGCAGTTCGGGAATGACTTCCCTGTTGCTGTCGGTGAAACGGGAGGGCGTCTGAATCCGTCTGAAATTCGCGACGCTTTAACCGGCGAACGTTTTCGCCAGGGGTAATCTCATGGAAACCTATGCTGTTTTTGGTAATCCGATTGCACACAGCAAATCACCGTTGATTCATCAGCAATTTGCGAAGCAGCTGCAGATAAATCATCCCTATGGTCGCGTACTGGCACCGGTGGATGCATTTATTCCAACGCTGGAGGCTTTTTTCGCCGCGGGCGGTAAAGGTGCGAATGTGACGGTCCCGTTTAAAGAAGAAGCCTTCGAACGTGCGGATGAGCTGACCGAGCGCGCTTCACTGGCTGGTGCAGTCAATACTCTAAAACGGCTTGAGGATGGTCGCCTTTTGGGGGATAACACCGACGGAATTGGTTTACTTAGCGATCTGGAACGACTTTCATTTATTAAGCCCGGGTTCCGGGTCCTGCTGATTGGTGCGGGCGGCGCATCGCGGGGAGTACTGTTGCCTCTGCTTTCACTGGACTGTGCGGTGACCATTACCAACAGAACCTTTTCCCGTGCAGAAGCGCTGGCGGCGTTGTTTGCGCATACCGGTAGCGTGAGCGCAGTAGCGCTTGACGATCTTGCCGATCGTGAGTTCGATCTTGTCATTAATGCCACGTCCAGCGGCATCAACGGTGAGATCCCGGCAATCCCCGCTTCTCTGGTCAGCGCGCATATGTACTTCTATGACATGTTTTATCAGAAAGGGAAGACGCCTTTCCTTAACTGGTGTGAACAACACGGCGCGAAACAGTTAGCCGATGGACTGGGAATGCTGGTGGGTCAGGCTGCGCATGCGGTGCTGCTCTGGCACGGCGTGTTGCCTGCGGTCGAACCTGTCATTGAAAAGTTAAAGCAGGAACTTTCAGCGTGAACCAGGCTATTCATTTCCCGGACAGAGAGAGCTGGGATGAGAGTAAACAAGCGGTTTGTTTTCCGGTGCTGGTGCAGGGTATGCAACTTACCTGTGCCATTCATGGGGAAACGCTGCTGCGTCGTTTTGGCGGTTCAAACCCGATAGCGGTATTTTGCGAAAATCGCTGGGATCTGGAAGAGGAAGCCAGCGATTTAATCCGCGAACAGCAGGAAGACGATCAGGGCTGGGTTTGGTTGTCCTGATCCAGATACTCATTCTTCCACGTAACGTAGTTGTTCGCTGAGTATTTTAACCCTTCGATCTCTGCCTCCTTCAGGGGGCGGATCTGTTTTACCGGGCTTCCCAGATAGAGATAGCCGCTCTCCAGGCGTTTGTTCTGCGGGACCAGGCTACCGGCACCAATCATTACGTCATCTTCTACTATGACGCCATCCAGCAAAATCGACCCCATGCCAACAAGCACGCGATTTCCGATTGTGCAGCCGTGAAGCATCACTTTATGGCCGACGGTAACCTCTTCTCCAATGATGAGGGGATTGCCCTCCGGGTTATAGGAGGATTTGTGCGTGACATGCAGAACGCAACCGTCCTGAATATTGGTACGTGCACCAATCGACACATAGTTAACATCACCCCTGATGGCGACGAGCGGCCAGATGCTGACATCATCGGCCATTCGGACATCACCAATCACCACGCTGCTGGCATCGATCATCACGCGATCGCCTTTTTGGGGGAACAGACCTTTATAAGGACGTAATACTGCGGGCATATCTACCTCTAACAATGGGCGCTATACAGAAGACTTTGATCATAGTAATGGATCGAGGCAAGGCAAAATACGTCAATATTTAAGCAGATCGGGCGGGATTTCAGCGAAAAGCGCGGAAAATCAGCAGTCGGAAAAAAAGATCTAAAAAATACTTGTGCTAAAAAATGGGATCCCTATAATGCGCCTCCATCGACACGGCAGATGTGAATCACTTCACAAACAACCCGGTCGGTTGAAGAGAAAAAATCCTGAAATAACGGGTTGACTCTGAAAGAGGAAAGCGTAATATACGCCACCTCGCAACGGTGAGCGAAAGCCGCGTTGCACTGCTCTTTAACAAT
>NZ_JBVPGT010000014.1:0-29170 GCF_055817355.1 Enterobacter sp. PL_is379 | reverse complement strand
CCGTACAACTGACGTGACCGGTACCATCGAACTGCCAGAAGGCGTTGAGATGGTAATGCCAGGCGACAACATCAAGATGGTTGTGACTCTGATCCACCCAATCGCGATGGACGACGGTCTGCGTTTCGCAATCCGTGAAGGTGGCCGTACCGTTGGCGCGGGCGTGGTTGCTAAAGTTCTCGGCTAATCGCTGATAACATTTGACGCAATGCGCATGAAAAGGGCATCATTTGATGCCCTTTTTGCACGCTTTCACATCAGAACCTGGCTCATCAGTGATTATTTTTGTCATAATCATTGCTGAGACAGGCTCTGCAGAGAGCGTATAATCCCTAAAGGGATTATTTCGATTTGGCTCGCCTCGCAATCGCGGGGTGAAATTATTTGTAGAATTCTTCTGACAGGTTGGTTTATGAGTGCGAATACCGAAGCTCAAGGGAGCGGGCGCGGCCTGGAAGCGATGAAGTGGGTCGCTGTTGCCGTGCTGCTGATTGTGGCAATCGTTGGCAACTATCTTTATCGTGACATGATGCTGCCGCTCCGCGCGCTGGCAGTGGTGATTCTGATTGCTGCAGCGGGCGGTGTCGCGCTGTTGACGACTAAAGGTAAAGCAACCGTTGCTTTTGCACGTGAAGCGCGTACCGAAGTCCGTAAGGTCATTTGGCCGACTCGCCAGGAAACATTGCACACCACGCTGATCGTAGCGGCGGTTACCGCTGTAATGTCACTGATCCTGTGGGGACTGGATGGTATTCTGGTTCGCCTGGTTTCCTTTATTACTGGCCTGAGGTTCTAAGATGTCTGAAGCCCCTAAAAAGCGTTGGTACGTCGTTCAGGCGTTTTCCGGTTTTGAAGGCCGCGTAGCAACGTCGCTGCGTGAGCATATCAAATTACACAACATGGAAGAGTTATTTGGCGAAGTTATGGTTCCGACCGAAGAAGTGGTTGAGATCCGTGGCGGCCAACGTCGCAAAAGCGAGCGTAAATTCTTCCCGGGTTACGTGCTGGTTCAGATGGTGATGAACGACGCGAGCTGGCACCTGGTGCGCAGCGTACCGCGCGTGATGGGCTTTATCGGCGGCACGTCTGACCGTCCGGCGCCAATCAGCGACAAAGAAGTTGATGCGATTATGAACCGCCTGCAGCAGGTGGGTGATAAGCCGCGTCCTAAAACGCTGTTTGAACCGGGTGAAATGGTCCGTGTTAGCGACGGTCCGTTTGCTGACTTTAATGGCGTCGTTGAAGAAGTGGACTACGAGAAGTCCCGCCTGAAAGTTTCTGTTTCTATCTTCGGTCGTGCGACCCCGGTAGAGCTGGACTTTGCGCAGGTCGAAAAAGCCTAAGCAGCGATCAAAAAAGCGGCGATTTAATCGTTGCACAGGGCGCGAGATTGGAATACAATTTCGCGCCTTTTGTTTTTATGGGCCCCGGCCCGTAAAACGAATTTTATTCACGGGGAGCCTCCCTGAGGCGCTATCACCCAATCAGAGGATTTTAGAATGGCTAAGAAAGTACAAGCCTACGTCAAGCTGCAGGTTGCAGCTGGTATGGCGAACCCAAGTCCACCAGTTGGTCCAGCTCTGGGTCAGCAGGGTGTGAACATCATGGAATTCTGTAAAGCGTTCAACGCCAAAACCGAATCCCTGGAAAAAGGTCTGCCAATCCCAGTCGTAATCACTGTTTACGCTGACCGTTCTTTCACTTTCGTTACCAAAACCCCTCCAGCAGCAGTTCTGCTGAAGAAAGCGGCTGGTATCAAGTCTGGTTCCGGTAAACCGAACAAAGATAAAGTGGGTAAAATTTCCCGCGCTCAGCTGCAGGAAATCGCGCAGACCAAAGCTGCCGACATGACTGGTGCCGACATTGAAGCGATGACTCGCTCAATCGAAGGTACTGCACGTTCCATGGGCCTGGTAGTGGAGGACTAAGAAATGGCTAAACTGACCAAGCGCATGTCCGTGATCCGTGACAAAGTTGATGCGACCAAACAGTACGACATCAACGAAGCTATCGCTCTGCTGAAAGAACTGGCAACTGCTAAGTTCGTTGAAAGCGTTGACGTTGCCGTTAACCTCGGCATCGACGCGCGTAAATCCGATCAGAACGTTCGTGGCGCAACTGTACTGCCACACGGTACTGGCCGTTCCGTACGTGTAGCTGTATTTGCTCAGGGTGCAAACGCTGAAGCTGCTAAAGCTGCTGGCGCTGAACTGGTAGGTATGGAAGATCTGGCTGATCAGATCAAGAAAGGCGAAATGAACTTTGACGTTGTTATTGCTTCTCCAGATGCAATGCGCGTTGTTGGCCAGCTCGGCCAGGTTCTGGGTCCACGCGGCCTGATGCCAAACCCGAAAGTTGGTACTGTAACTCCTAACGTTGCTGAAGCGGTTAAGAACGCTAAAGCAGGTCAGGTTCGTTATCGTAACGACAAAAACGGCATCATCCACACCACCATCGGTAAAGTGGACTTTGACGCTGACAAACTGAAAGAAAACCTGGAAGCTCTGCTGGTTGCGCTGAAAAAAGCAAAACCAACTCAGGCAAAAGGCGTGTACATCAAGAAAGTTAGCATCTCCACCACCATGGGTGCAGGTGTTGCAGTTGACCAGGCTGGCCTGAGCGCTGCTGCAAACTAATGCCTTTACGTGGGCGGTGATTTTGTCTACAATCTTACCCCCACGTTTGCTAACGAAAGTTAGCGGCTAAAAGATTTGTTCGTTGGAGCCTGGCCTAATCCAGGCCTCCGTCGAAGACCGCAGGTGTTTCGCAAGAGACTTAATCCCCTGCGTAGACGGTGACAGAACGCTAAGATTATTTTTGGATACTCTGGCTTGTTTCTGCTCACCGTATTAAGACGCTCTTTCCGTTGGGAAGAGTGAAGTGAGTTCCGGAACATGAGTTCCGGCAAACATCCAGGAGCAAAGCTAATGGCTTTAAATCTTCAAGACAAACAAGCGATTGTTGCTGAAGTCAGCGAAGTAGCCAAAGGCGCGCTGTCTGCAGTAGTTGCGGATTCCCGTGGCGTTACTGTAGACAAAATGACTGAACTGCGTAAAGCAGGTCGTGAAGCTGGCGTATACATGCGTGTTGTTCGTAACACCCTGCTGCGTCGCGTAGTTGAAGGTACTCAGTTCGAGTGCCTGAAAGACACGTTTGTTGGTCCGACCCTGATTGCATACTCTATGGAACACCCGGGCGCTGCTGCTCGTCTGTTCAAAGAGTTCGCGAAAGCGAATGCAAAATTTGAGGTCAAAGCTGCAGCCTTTGAAGGTGAGTTGATCACGGCATCGAACATCGATCGCCTGGCAACCCTGCCGACCTACGAAGAAGCAATTGCACGCCTGATGGCAACCATGAAAGAAGCTTCGGCTGGCAAACTGGTTCGCACTCTGGCTGCTGTTCGCGATGCGAAAGAAGCTGCTTAATCGCAGTTATCTTTATAAAGCATTTGCTTACGTATAAACTTATTCTGATTTTCAGGAACAATTTAAATGTCTATCACTAAAGATCAAATCATTGAAGCAGTAGCAGCTATGTCCGTAATGGACGTTGTAGAGCTGGTTTCTGCAATGGAAGAAAAATTCGGTGTTTCTGCTGCTGCTGCTGTAGCTGTAGCTGCGGGCCCGGCTGAAGCTGCTGAAGAAAAAACTGAATTCGACGTAATTCTGAAAGCTGCTGGCGCTAACAAAGTTGCTGTTATCAAAGCAGTACGTGGCGCAACTGGCCTGGGTCTGAAAGAAGCTAAAGACCTGGTAGAATCTGCTCCAGCTGCGCTGAAAGAAGGCGTGAGCAAAGACGACGCAGAAGCACTGAAAAAATCTCTGGAAGAAGCTGGCGCTGAAGTTGAAGTTAAATAAGCCAACTTTTCTGGTTGCAGCCTAAGTCATTAGGCTGATGGCTGGTGACTTTTTAGTCACCAGCCTTTTTGCGCTGTAAGGCATCAGTAGCATTTCACACTGTTTGACTGCTGATTGTCCTGACAATGCATGTTTCTATCGACGACTTAATATATTGCGACAGGGTGCTCGCTCTGTGTAAATCGCGACGAAATGATTTAAGCGTGATAGCAACAGGTATTGCGGAAAGTATTCAATTTTCCGGTCCACAAAATGGTGTTGCACAAACTGTCCCTTCGTCGGACAGATGGGTCGACTTGTCAGCGAGCTGAGGAACCCTATGGTTTACTCCTATACCGAGAAAAAACGTATTCGTAAGGATTTTGGTAAACGTCCACAAGTTCTGGACATTCCATATCTCCTTTCTATCCAGCTTGACTCGTTCCAGAAGTTTATCGAGCAAGATCCTGAAGGGCAGTACGGTCTGGAAGCAGCCTTCCGCTCCGTGTTCCCGATTCAGAGCTACAGCGGTAACTCCGAGCTGCAGTACGTCAGCTACCGCCTTGGCGAACCGGTGTTTGACGTTCAGGAATGTCAGATCCGTGGCGTGACCTATTCCGCACCGCTGCGCGTAAAACTGCGTCTGGTGATCTACGAGCGCGAAGCGCCGGAAGGCACCGTAAAAGACATTAAAGAACAAGAAGTCTACATGGGTGAAATTCCACTCATGACTGACAACGGTACTTTCGTTATCAACGGTACTGAGCGTGTTATCGTTTCCCAGCTGCATCGTAGCCCGGGCGTCTTCTTCGACAGCGATAAAGGTAAAACACACTCTTCCGGTAAAGTACTGTATAACGCACGCATCATCCCTTACCGTGGTTCATGGCTGGACTTCGAGTTCGATCCTAAAGACAACCTGTTTGTCCGTATCGACCGTCGTCGTAAACTGCCTGCAACCATCATTCTGCGTGCACTGAACTATACCACTGAGCAGATCCTGGACCTGTTCTTTGAGAAAGTGATCTTTGAAATCCGCGACAACAAGCTGCAGATGGAGCTGGTGCCGGAACGTCTGCGTGGTGAGACCGCGTCGTTCGACATCGAAGCCGACGGCAAAGTGTATGTGGAAAAAGGTCGCCGTATCACCGCGCGCCACATCCGCCAGCTGGAAAAAGATGATATCAAACTCATCGAAGTTCCGGTTGAGTACATTGCAGGAAAAGTAGCCGCAAAAGATTACGTTGACGAGTCAACGGGTGAGCTGATCTGCCCGGCGAACATGGAGCTGAGCCTGGATCTGCTGGCTAAGCTGAGCCAGTCTGGCCACAAACGTATCGAAACGCTGTTCACCAACGATCTGGACCACGGTGCGTATATCTCTGAGACTATTCGCGTCGACCCAACCACCGATCGTCTGAGCGCGCTGGTAGAAATCTACCGCATGATGCGTCCTGGTGAGCCACCAACTCGCGAAGCGGCGGAAAGCCTGTTCGAGAACCTGTTCTTCTCTGAAGACCGCTACGATCTGTCCGCGGTTGGTCGTATGAAGTTCAACCGTTCTCTGCTGCGCGACGAAATCGAAGGTTCCGGTATCCTGAGCAAAGACGACATCATCGAAGTGATGAAGAAGCTCATCGATATCCGTAACGGTAAAGGCGAAGTGGACGATATCGACCACCTCGGCAACCGTCGTATCCGTTCCGTAGGCGAAATGGCGGAAAACCAATTCCGCGTTGGCCTGGTACGTGTAGAGCGTGCGGTGAAAGAGCGTCTGTCTCTGGGCGATCTGGATACCCTGATGCCTCAGGATATGATCAACGCCAAGCCGATTTCTGCAGCAGTGAAAGAGTTCTTCGGTTCAAGCCAGCTGTCTCAGTTCATGGACCAGAACAACCCGCTGTCTGAGATTACGCACAAACGTCGTATCTCTGCACTCGGCCCAGGCGGTCTGACCCGTGAGCGCGCAGGCTTTGAAGTTCGAGACGTACACCCGACTCACTACGGTCGCGTATGTCCAATCGAAACGCCTGAAGGTCCAAACATCGGTCTGATCAACTCCCTGTCCGTGTACGCACAGACGAACGAATACGGTTTCCTTGAGACCCCGTATCGTAAAGTGACCGACGGTGTTGTAACCGACGAAATTCATTACCTGTCTGCTATCGAAGAAGGCAACTACGTTATCGCTCAGGCGAACTCCAACCTGGATGACGAAGGCCACTTTGTAGAAGATCTGGTTACCTGCCGTAGCAAAGGCGAATCCAGCTTGTTCAGCCGCGACCAGGTTGACTACATGGACGTATCCACCCAGCAGGTGGTATCCGTCGGTGCGTCCCTGATCCCGTTCCTGGAACACGATGACGCCAACCGTGCATTGATGGGTGCGAACATGCAACGTCAGGCCGTTCCAACTCTGCGCGCTGATAAGCCGCTGGTTGGTACCGGTATGGAACGTGCTGTTGCCGTTGACTCCGGTGTTACTGCGGTTGCTAAACGTGGCGGTACTGTTCAGTACGTCGATGCATCCCGTATCGTTATCAAAGTTAACGAAGACGAGATGTATCCGGGCGAAGCAGGTATCGACATTTATAACCTGACCAAATACACCCGTTCTAACCAGAACACCTGTATCAACCAGATGCCTTGTGTATCTCTGGGTGAGCCAGTTGAGCGCGGCGACGTGCTGGCAGACGGTCCGTCCACCGACCTCGGTGAACTGGCGCTCGGTCAGAACATGCGCGTAGCGTTCATGCCGTGGAACGGTTACAACTTCGAAGACTCCATCCTCGTCTCCGAGCGTGTGGTTCAGGAAGATCGTTTCACCACCATCCACATTCAGGAACTGGCATGTGTGTCCCGTGACACCAAGCTGGGGCCAGAAGAGATCACCGCTGACATCCCTAACGTGGGTGAAGCTGCGCTCTCCAAACTGGATGAATCCGGTATCGTTTACATCGGTGCGGAAGTGACCGGCGGCGACATTCTGGTTGGTAAGGTTACGCCTAAAGGTGAAACCCAGCTGACGCCAGAAGAGAAACTGCTGCGTGCCATCTTCGGTGAGAAAGCGTCTGACGTTAAAGACTCTTCTCTGCGCGTACCAAACGGTGTTTCCGGTACGGTTATCGACGTTCAGGTCTTCACCCGTGACGGCGTGGAGAAAGATAAGCGTGCGCTGGAAATCGAAGAGATGCAGCTCAAACAGGCTAAGAAAGACCTGTCTGAAGAACTGCAGATCCTCGAAGCGGGTCTGTTCAGCCGTATCTATGCGGTGCTGGTTGCCGGTGGCGTTGAAGCTGAGAAGCTCGACAAACTGCCACGCGATCGCTGGCTGGAACTGGGCCTGACCGACGAAGAGAAACAAAATCAGCTGGAACAGCTGGCTGAGCAGTATGACGAACTGAAACACGAGTTCGAGAAAAAACTCGAAGCGAAACGCCGCAAAATCACTCAGGGCGACGATCTGGCACCAGGCGTGCTGAAGATTGTTAAGGTGTATCTGGCCGTTAAACGTCAGATCCAGCCTGGTGATAAGATGGCAGGTCGTCACGGTAACAAGGGTGTTATCTCTAAGATCAACCCGATCGAAGATATGCCGCACGATGCTAACGGTACGCCGGTAGATATCGTACTGAACCCGCTGGGCGTACCGTCTCGTATGAACATCGGTCAGATCCTGGAAACCCACCTGGGTATGGCTGCGAAAGGTATCGGCGACAAGATTAACGCCATGCTGAAGCAGCAGGAAGAAGTCGCGAAACTGCGCGAATTCATCCAGCGTGCCTACGATCTGGGTACCGACGTGCGTCAGAAAGTCGACCTGAATACCTTCAGCGATGAAGAAGTGCTGCGCCTGGCTGAGAACCTGAAAAAAGGTATGCCAATCGCAACGCCGGTCTTTGACGGTGCGAAAGAAGCTGAAATTAAAGAGCTGCTGCAACTGGGTGGTCTGCCAACGTCTGGTCAGATTACGCTGTTTGATGGCCGTACTGGTGAACAGTTCGAGCGTCCGGTAACCGTAGGTTACATGTACATGCTGAAACTGAACCACCTGGTCGACGACAAGATGCACGCTCGTTCTACCGGTTCTTACAGCCTGGTTACTCAGCAGCCGCTGGGTGGTAAGGCACAGTTCGGTGGTCAGCGCTTCGGGGAGATGGAAGTGTGGGCGCTGGAAGCATACGGCGCGGCATACACCCTGCAGGAAATGCTCACCGTTAAGTCTGATGACGTGAACGGTCGTACCAAGATGTATAAAAACATCGTGGACGGCAACCATCAGATGGAACCGGGCATGCCAGAATCCTTCAACGTACTGTTGAAAGAGATTCGTTCGCTGGGTATCAACATCGAACTGGAAGACGAGTAATTCTCGCTCAAACAGGTCACTGGTGCCGGATTAACCCCCGGCACCGGATTGTGCTAACTCCGACGGGAGCAAATCCGTGAAAGATTTATTAAAGTTTCTGAAAGCGCAGACTAAAACCGAAGAGTTTGATGCGATCAAAATTGCTCTGGCTTCGCCAGACATGATCCGTTCATGGTCTTTCGGTGAAGTTAAAAAGCCGGAAACCATCAACTACCGTACGTTCAAACCTGAGCGTGACGGCCTTTTCTGTGCGCGTATTTTCGGGCCAGTAAAAGATTACGAGTGCCTGTGCGGTAAGTACAAGCGCCTGAAACACCGTGGTGTGATCTGTGAGAAGTGCGGCGTTGAAGTGACCCAGACCAAAGTGCGTCGTGAGCGCATGGGCCACATCGAGCTGGCGTCTCCGACCGCTCACATCTGGTTCCTGAAATCTCTGCCGTCCCGTATCGGTCTGCTGCTGGATATGCCGCTGCGTGATATCGAACGCGTTCTGTACTTCGAATCTTATGTGGTTATCGAAGGCGGGATGACGAACCTGGAACGTCATCAGATCCTGACTGAAGAGCAGTATCTGGACGCGCTGGAAGAGTTCGGTGACGAATTCGACGCGAAGATGGGTGCGGAAGCTATTCAGGCCCTGCTGAAGAGCATGGATCTGGAGCAAGAGTGCGAGCAGCTGCGTGAAGAGCTGAACGAAACCAACTCCGAAACCAAACGTAAAAAGCTGACCAAGCGTATCAAACTGCTGGAAGCGTTCGTTCAGTCTGGTAACAAACCAGAGTGGATGATCCTGACCGTTCTGCCGGTTCTGCCGCCAGATCTGCGTCCACTGGTTCCGCTGGATGGTGGTCGTTTCGCAACGTCCGATCTGAACGATCTGTATCGTCGCGTTATCAACCGTAACAACCGTCTGAAACGTCTGCTGGATCTGGCTGCGCCGGACATCATCGTACGCAACGAAAAACGTATGCTGCAGGAAGCGGTAGATGCCCTGCTGGATAACGGTCGTCGCGGTCGTGCGATCACCGGTTCTAACAAACGTCCTCTGAAATCTTTGGCCGATATGATCAAAGGTAAACAGGGTCGTTTCCGTCAGAACCTGCTCGGTAAGCGTGTTGACTACTCCGGTCGTTCTGTAATCACCGTAGGTCCATACCTGCGTCTGCATCAGTGCGGTCTGCCGAAGAAAATGGCACTGGAGCTGTTCAAACCATTCATCTACGGCAAGCTGGAACTGCGTGGCCTGGCCACCACCATCAAAGCCGCGAAGAAAATGGTTGAGCGTGAAGAAGCTGTCGTTTGGGATATCCTGGACGAAGTTATCCGCGAACACCCGGTACTGTTGAACCGTGCACCAACCCTGCACCGTTTGGGTATCCAGGCATTTGAGCCAGTCCTGATCGAAGGTAAAGCTATCCAGCTGCACCCGCTGGTTTGTGCGGCATATAACGCCGACTTCGATGGTGACCAGATGGCTGTTCACGTACCGCTGACGCTGGAAGCCCAGCTCGAAGCGCGTGCGCTGATGATGTCTACCAACAACATCCTGTCTCCAGCGAACGGTGAGCCAATCATCGTTCCTTCTCAGGACGTTGTATTGGGTCTGTACTACATGACCCGTGACTGTGTTAACGCCAAAGGCGAAGGCATGGTGCTGACTGGCCCGAAAGAAGCTGAGCGTATTTACCGCGCTGGCCTGGCCTCTCTGCATGCGCGCGTTAAAGTGCGTATCACCGAATACGAAAAAGATGAAAACGGCGAATTCGTTGCGAAAACCAGCCTGAAAGACACGACCGTTGGCCGTGCGATTCTGTGGATGATCGTACCGAAAGGTCTGCCTTTCTCCATCGTCAACCAGGCGCTGGGCAAGAAAGCGATCTCCAAAATGCTGAACACCTGTTACCGCATTCTGGGTCTGAAGCCGACCGTTATCTTCGCTGACCAGACAATGTATACCGGCTTTGCTTATGCAGCGCGTTCAGGTGCATCTGTTGGTATCGATGACATGGTCATCCCAGAGAAGAAACACGAGATCATCTCTGAAGCGGAAGCCGAAGTTGCTGAGATCCAGGAGCAGTTCCAGTCTGGTCTGGTTACCGCGGGCGAACGCTATAACAAAGTTATCGATATCTGGGCAGCGGCGAACGATCGTGTATCCAAAGCGATGATGGATAACCTGCAGACCGAAACCGTGATTAACCGTGACGGCGTAGAAGAGCAGCAGGTTTCCTTCAACAGCATCTACATGATGGCCGACTCCGGTGCGCGTGGTTCCGCAGCACAGATTCGTCAGCTGGCAGGTATGCGTGGTCTGATGGCGAAGCCAGATGGCTCCATCATCGAAACGCCAATCACCGCGAACTTCCGTGAAGGTCTGAACGTACTCCAGTACTTCATCTCCACGCACGGTGCTCGTAAAGGTCTGGCGGATACCGCACTGAAAACAGCGAACTCCGGTTATCTGACGCGTCGTCTGGTTGACGTTGCCCAGGATCTGGTTGTCACCGAAGACGATTGTGGCACCCTCGAAGGTATCACCATGACCCCGGTTATCGAGGGTGGTGATGTTAAAGAGCCACTGCGCGATCGCGTTCTGGGTCGTGTGACCGCGGAAGACATTCTGAAGCCGGGTACTGCAGACATTCTGGTTCCACGTAACACGCTGCTGCACGAGCACTGGTGTGACCTGCTGGAAGCGAACTCTGTTGACTCAGTGAAAGTGCGTTCCGTTGTATCCTGTGACACCGACTTTGGTGTATGTGCGCACTGCTACGGTCGTGACCTGGCGCGTGGCCACATCATCAACAAAGGTGAAGCAATCGGCGTTATCGCGGCACAGTCCATCGGTGAGCCGGGTACACAGCTGACGATGCGTACGTTCCACATCGGTGGTGCGGCATCTCGTGCGGCTGCTGAATCCAGCATCCAGGTGAAAAACAAAGGTAGCATCAAGCTCAGCAACGCGAAGTCTGTTGTTAACTCCGCAGGCAAGCTGGTTGTGACCTCTCGTAACACCGAGCTGAAACTGATCGACGAATTCGGTCGTACCAAAGAGAGCTATAAAGTGCCTTACGGTGCGGTTATGGCGAAAGGTGATGGCGAGCAGGTTGCCGGCGGTGAAACCGTTGCAAACTGGGATCCACACACCATGCCGGTTATCACCGAAGTAAGTGGTTTCATCCGCTTTACTGACATGATCGACGGCCAGACCATTACTCGTCAGACCGACGAGCTGACCGGTCTGTCTTCTCTGGTAGTTCTGGATTCTGCTGAACGTACTACCGGTGGTAAAGATCTGCGTCCTGCGCTGAAAATCGTTGATGCTCAGGGTAACGACGTTCTGATCCCTGGTACCGACATGCCTGCGCAGTACTTCCTGCCGGGTAAAGCGATCGTTCAGCTGGAAGATGGCATTCAGATCGGTGCGGGTGATGCTCTGGCGCGTATTCCACAGGAATCCAGCGGTACCAAGGACATCACCGGTGGTCTGCCACGCGTTGCGGACCTGTTCGAAGCACGTCGTCCGAAAGAGCCTGCAATCCTGGCTGAAATCAGCGGTATCATCTCCTTCGGTAAAGAGACCAAAGGGAAACGCCGTCTGGTTATCACTCCAGTAGATGGTAGCGAACCGTACGAAGAGATGATTCCTAAGTGGCGTCAGCTCAACGTGTTCGAAGGTGAACGTGTAGAACGTGGTGACGTGGTTTCCGATGGTCCAGAAGCGCCGCACGACATTCTGCGTCTTCGTGGCGTACACGCGGTAACGCGTTACATCACCAACGAAGTGCAGGACGTTTACCGTCTGCAGGGCGTTAAGATTAACGATAAGCACATCGAAGTTATCGTTCGTCAGATGCTGCGTAAAGCAACCATCGAAAACGCAGGCAGCTCCGAGTTCCTGGAAGGCGAGCAGGTTGAATACTCACGCGTCAAGATCGCTAACCGCGAACTGGAAGCGAACGGCAAAATCGGTGCGACCTTCTCGCGCGATCTGCTGGGTATCACCAAAGCGTCTCTGGCAACCGAGTCCTTCATCTCTGCAGCATCGTTCCAGGAAACGACTCGTGTCCTGACCGAAGCCGCTGTTGCTGGTAAGCGTGATGAACTGCGCGGTCTGAAAGAGAACGTTATCGTGGGTCGTCTGATCCCGGCGGGTACCGGTTATGCGTACCACCAGGATCGTATGCGTCGTCGTGCTGCGGGCGAACTGCCAGCTGCACCGCAGGTAACTGCTGAAGATGCATCCGCGAGCCTGGCAGAACTGCTGAACGCAGGTCTGGGCGGTTCCGACAACGAGTAATCGTTGAGTCGCTAATAAAAAACCCGCCTCGGCGGGTTTTTTTACATCTGCATGTTTTCAATTCACCAGCGGGATCCGTCGATAAAGCTCAATCATATCGCCCGCCAGATCCTGAATGACCATCGCGTTCATCAGGTGATCCTGAGAGTGAACGGTGATCAGATTAACCGGAAGCTTCCCGGTTCCCTCATCAAGACCGATAAGCTGCGTCTGGATCGTGTGCGCATGCTTCACATATTCACGCGACTCTTCCATCGCTTTTTCTGCTTCGTCAAACTCACCTTTACGCGCCATCTGTAACGCCGTCAGGGCCGCACTGCGCGCCGCGCCTGCGTTGACCAGCAGTTCCATAATCGTGGTTTCTAAGTCTTCCATTATGACTCCAGAAGTTTGAGCGCTTTTTCCAGTACGGCATCACCTTTCATCATGCCGTAATCCATCATGTCGATCACCGCGACCTTTTTACCTAGCGGCTCGGCCTGTGCCTGGAGTTTGGCCTGCTCGTATTTAACCTGTGGCCCCAGCAATACGATGTCGGCCGTCGCGATGTTGTCTTTAAACTCCGCAACCGGAACGGCTTTAATCGTGACTTCAACCCCTTTTTTCTGCGCGGCGTCTTTCATACGTTGAACCAGCATGCTGGTTGACATTCCCGCTGCACAGCATAAAACGATGTTCTTCATAATCAGCCTCGATCTACATGTGTTTATTGATAATTATCCCGTGCAGACCGCTTCAACAACCGGTTTACCGCGATTGTGTGTCAGGCATCACAAAGAAACCGGCGATTTTCTGAAACCGGTTACAATTTTGCATTGTCGGGTACCCGGCCCGTGGAAACGGGCAGGGTGAAAGAGGGAGGATTAGCTGATGGACGTTCGGTTGATGCGGTTTTTGCCCTGCTGTTTGGCGCTGTAAAGAGCGTTATCAACGCTTCCGATAAAGTGCTCCAGCGGTTCAAAATGCCACTCCCCAAGACCGCCGCTGAACGTAACCCGCAGGTTTTCTTCCCGCCAGACACGTTTTTCAACAGCGGTACGCCATGCTTCCAGCAATGAGAGCGCAGACGACATCTGCTCAGCATGGAAAATTACCGCAAACTCTTCTCCACCATAACGGTAAAGCGAGACGTGATGTGGCTGCATGATCTGGATCCCTTCGCGGGCCACGTTACGCAGAACGATATCACCGGTCAGGTGGCCCTGCGTGTCGTTAATCGACTTGAAGTTATCGATATCCACCAGCGCCATCGCGAAAGGCTGCTGGGTATTCAGCAGCTCCGCGATATCGCTATCGAACGCGCGGCGGTTTTTACAGCCCGTCAGCGCATCGTGGGTGGCCTGGCGCACATACGCCATTTCGCGCTCTTTATTGGACTGAATCGTGTGGCTCAGCATCGCTTCCAGGCGCGGCGCCTCGCTGACGTCGCCGGTTTTGATGGCATTGATAATATGCATCAGCACGCTACGCGAGGCGTGGCGGAGGTATAAGCCGAAGAGGATGATGATGATGGCCGCCAGCGCAAACCCCCAGCCAACAATCGTCGTTTCGTGGCGGGTAATATCGGTGAGCGTTGCATCCGATACCCGGTAAATGACAAACCAGTCCGGGTTGGTAAACGAGTAGTAGTAATACCAGGCGTTGCTTTTCTTGTCGTAAAGGTGGCCTTCACCGCTGGTCATTTTGTCCATCAGCGCTTCGCTCACGTACTGCTTGAAGAGCGCGCCGGTATCCGGATGCAGCACCACAGCACCGTCACGCTCGACGACGAAGAATTCCCCCTGAACGGGCGCCACCATCTGACGCAGGGTGTAGCCCATTGATGTCAAATCGAGATGAAACGCGAGCGTTCCCTTCAGTCTGCCTTCTGGTGAAATCACTGGCTTATAAAGAGTGACCGTGGGGTGCCCCGTAAAGTAATCCATATAAGGACGGGTATAGTGGCTGAAGATGCTGGCTTCCGCCTGAGCGACAAACCACGGCCTCGTCCTGGGATCGAAGGTTTTACTCGTCTCCGTGGGGAGCACTTCCGGTGCGCGGAGGTAATGCCCCTGCGTGTCCGCCAGCGAGATGGAGGAGACGGTCGGCATCAGGTTCTGCAAATGCATCATCATCTGCAGCCCTTGCGTCGGATTGACGTTCAGCGTCTCGTTTAGCCTGTCGTCACGTGCAAAGTACATCGCGGAACGGCCCAGGATATAGTCGTTTTCACGCAGGATAGATTCGGTGTAGTTCACCGCCAGGTTGTGCGTGAAATTGCTATTGATCTTATGATAATCCTCAAGAAAATCCTTTCGTTGCGATAGCGTCACCGAGATCGCGATCACCGCAAAACTGCAGAGGATCCCCGCGAAGCTGAGCATGATTGGCCGGGTAAAAGAGAGCTTTTTGCTGTGAAGTGCCATGAGCTGTACATCGTTCCTGATGGTGAATACTGTTCGTCTGCCGATATCCTCTCAGCATAGTCGCTGTCCTGCGGTTAGCGGTGAATTATACGGCACACGATTTCTGACGGGATGATTTATCTTAAGAACCATTAAGAAAATACTTATTCACCAGGCTGGAGCCGTTTGTGCAATGAACCAGAGGCAGGGCGAAACGAGGAAGAAGCTTTTCGCCCTGGTCAGCATCCGTTGCTGACCGTGTGACAATAAAAAACCGGACGATCGCTGACAATCCTCCGGTTTTGCCTTTTCGTCGCGCCTCGACAATTTTTTATGATGTTGCAGTGCGTTTCAACGTCACTGCGAGGCTCTTCCCAGCCAGCTGTCCCAGTCTTTCCAGACAGGCTGAAGACCCTGCGCCGTCAGAGCGGCGGCGACCGCTTCCGGACGTCGTCCGTCATGCGGCGCAAACTGCTCGAGCTCCGGATGATCGTCGGCGTAGCCGCCAGGCTGTGTTTTGGAAAACGCGCTGACGTTGTTAATCGCAAGCGGGATAACGCGATCGCGAAACGCCGGGGACTCACGCGTTGAGAGCGATAATTCCACTTCCGGAGCGAGCAGGCGAAACGCGCAGATGGTTTGCACCAGCTGGCGTTCATCCATCAGCGAAGCCGGTTCAATCCCGCCCGCGCAGGGCCTCAGACGCGGGAAGGAGATGGAATAACGGCTCTGCCAGTAGCGCTGCTGAAGCCACAGCAAATGTTCCGCCACCATGTAACAATCCACCCGCCAGCTGTCGGAGAGCCCGATCAGCGCACCCAGACCGATTTTGTCGATGCCCGCGCGACCCAGCCTGTCCGGCGTTTCCAGCCGGAAAAAGAAATCCTGTTTCTTACCCTTCAGGTGGTGCCGGGCGTACGTCGCCTCGTGGTAGGTTTCCTGGTAGACCATGACCCCATCCAGCCCGAGGGTTTTGAGCTCCGCGTACTCCTCCTGCGCCAGGGGCTGTACTTCCATATGCAACGACGCAAACTGACGACGGATGGCGGGAAGGTGCTGACGGAAATAGTCCATTCCCACTTTTCCCTGATGTTCGCCCGTGACCAGCAGAAGATGTTCAAAGCCCATTTCACGAATAGCCGCACACTCACGGGCAATCTCACCTTCATCGAGCGTTTTACGTTTGATGCGGTTGCTCATGGAGAAGCCGCAATAGGTGCAGTCATTGGCGCACAGGTTTGAGAGATAGAGCGGCACGTAGAAACTCACCGTGTTGCCAAAACGCTGGCGGGTGAGCCGCTGTGCTCGCTGGGCCATCGGTTCGAGGTACGCACTGGCCGCCGGGGAGAGCAGGGCCATCAGATCCTCGCGGGTCAGATGGCGGGCATTCAGCGCACGCTCCACGTCAGCCGCCGTCTTGCTGTTGATGCGCAGGGCAATGTCGTCCCAGTTAAGCTGCCGCCAGCGCTCGGTAAACGTGCTCATGAGATCGCCTCCAGAAAACCGGTCAGCGGGCTGGTGGCCTGCGCCTGGAAACTGCGCGAGCCGGGGCCGGACTCCCTTGCCAGCAACCCAGCCTCTACGGCCATGCGGAACGCACGCGCCATCATGACCGGTTCGTCGGCAACCGCGATGGCCGTATTCACCAGCACCGCGTCGGCGCCCATCTCCAGCGCCTGTGCGGCATGGCTGGGCACGCCAATGCCCGCATCAACCACCACCGGCACGGTAGCCTGCTCAATAATGATTTCCAGCATCGCACGGGTTTCCAGCCCCTGGTTGGAGCCAATGGGGGCGCCCAGCGGCATGACGGCGGCGCAGCCGACCTCTTCCAGCCGTTTGCACAGGACAGGGTCGGCGCCGCAGTAAGGCAGGACGGTAAACCCTTGCTGCACCAGCTTTTCAGCCGCTTTCAGCGTTTCGATAGGGTCGGGCAGCAGCCAGCGGGCGTCAGGATGAATTTCCAGCTTCAGCCAGCGGGTGCCGAGCGCCTCGCGGGCCAGCTGCGCGGCGAAAATCGCCTCTTCGGCCGTTTTGGCACCGGAGGTGTTGGGCAGCAGCGTGACGCCTGCCTCCAGTAAAGGCGCCAGAATGGCATCGCTGTGATGACGCAGATCCACGCGCTTGAGCGCCAGCGTCACCAGCTGGCTGCCGCTTTCGCGAATGGCATCCACCATCAGCTGCGGCGAGGCGAATTTTCCGGTTCCGGTAAACAGATGTGAATCAAAGACTTTATCGGCAATACGTAACATCTCAGCCCCCTGCGATAACCTGAAACAGCAGGATCTGGTCGCCGTCATTGACCTGCTGATGTTCCCACTGCTCGCGCGGCAGGATCTGTTGATTGAGCGCCAGCGCCGTTCCCGGCTTGAGCTGACGCAGCTTGTCGAGCAGTACCGCAACGGTGAGCCCGTCTTCGCATCTCATCGGCTCATCGTTAAACAGAATGCGCATCGCGGCCTCCACATACCGGGCAGCGGCTGGCGCGGCGTAACGCCAGCTGGCGCCAGCCGGCTGAGCGGGCATCAAACAGCCGCAGCGTATTGCGTTCCGTCTCCATGCCGCTGAGCAGCTTGATGGCTTCCAGCGCCTGCATGGTGCCCATTACGCCGACCACCGGACCCAGAATGCCCGCCGTCCGGCAGTTGCGCGCTGGCTCGGCATCATCCGGCCACAGACAGCGATAGCAGCCCTGCGTCCACGGTGGCGTCAGAACCATCATCTGCCCGCCGAACCCCACCGCGCTGGCGGTGATAAGCGGCGTATGATTTGCCACGCACGCGGCGTTAATCGCCTGGCGCGTCGCCATGTTGTCGGTACAGTCCAGCACCACGTCGGCAAGGGCGACTTCACGGTGCAGGCTTTCACCGCTAAGACGCTCCTGTAAGGCAATCAGCTCGATATCCGGGTTTAGCTGGTTCAGCCGCTGCCGGGTGATTTTTGCTTTCGGCTGGTTGATATCCTCGGTGGTAAAGAGGATTTGTCGCTGCAGATTGCTGAGGTGAACCTCGTCGTCGTCGGCCAGCACCAGCGTACCGATGCCCGCACCTGCCAGATAAAGCGCGGCGGGCGCGCCTAATCCGCCCAGACCGACAATCAGCACCCGGCTGGCGAGCAGTTTTTGCTGGCCATCGATGGCGATATCCTCCAGCAGGATCTGACGGCTGTAGCGCATAAAGTCGCGATCATTCATCGCCAGCTCCTGCCAGCTGTAACAGCTGTTCGGTGGCGGACTGCCAGTCTGCAGCCTGGGTGATGGCGCTGACGACGGCGATGCTGCCGACGCCGGTCTCCAGCACCGCCGGGGCGCGTTCAAGGCTGATTCCGCCGATGGCGACGGTGGGGTAATCGGCAAGGCGTTTAACGTGACTCGCCAGCTGCGTCAGACCCTGCGGTGCGGAGGGCATCTGCTTGGTTTGCGTCGGGAAGACGTGGCCCAGCGCGATGTATGAGGGACGGGCCGCCAGGGCCACGTCGATCTCCATGTCATCGTGCGTTGACACGCCAAGACGCAGCCCGGCTTCACGGATAGCGCTCAGATCCGTTGTTTCGAGGTCTTCCTGACCCAGATGCACGCCGTACGCCTGGTGCTTAACGGCCAGTCGCCAGTAATCGTTGATAAACAGGCGGGCGTTATACCGACGCCCCAGCGCGATGGCGGCAACCACATCGGCTTCCACCTCGTCATCGCGCTTATCCTTGATGCGCAGCTGGAGGGTGCGAACGCCTGCCTCCAGCAGTCGCTCTATCCACGCCACGCTGTCCACCACCGGATAGAGCCCTAAACGGTAGGGGACGGGTGGGAAATCGGGCTGGTACATTACGCCTCCTCTTTTTTGAGGTAGATTTCGCCGCC
Source organism: Enterobacter sp. PL_is379 (assembly GCF_055817355.1). Lineage (NCBI taxonomy): Bacteria > Pseudomonadati > Pseudomonadota > Gammaproteobacteria > Enterobacterales > Enterobacteriaceae > Enterobacter > Enterobacter sp. PL_is379. The sequence continues at coordinate 10,425 of NZ_JBVPGT010000014.1, read as the reverse complement.
TTTGGCGCGGAAGGTTTCAGACATGTCCGCCATGCCCACTTCAATGGTTTGCGCTGCGGCGTAGTCACGCACTTCCTGGCTGATTTTCATCGAGCAGAATTTTGGCCCGCACATAGAGCAGAAGTGCGCGACTTTGCCTGATTCCTGCGGCAGGGTCTCGTCGTGATAGGCGCGGGCGGTGAACGGATCCAGCGCCAGGTTGAACTGGTCTTCCCAGCGGAATTCAAAGCGCGCCTTCGACATGGCGTTATCGCGGATTTGCGCCCCCGGGTGGCCTTTGGCCAGATCCGCCGCGTGGGCGGCAATTTTGTAGGTAATCAGCCCCTGCTTCACGTCCTCTTTGTTTGGCAGGCCGAGGTGCTCTTTCGGCGTCACGTAGCAGAGCATGGCGCAGCCGAACCAGCCGATCATCGCCGCGCCAATGCCTGAGGTGAAGTGGTCATAGCCCGGCGCAATATCGGTGGTCAACGGTCCCAGGGTATAGAACGGGGCCTCATGGCAGTGCTCCAGCTCTTCGGTCATGTTGCGGCGGATCATCTGCATCGGCACGTGTCCCGGGCCTTCAATCATTACCTGCACGTCATACTCCCAGGCGATTTTAGTCAGCTCGCCCAGCGTGTGCAGCTCGGCAAACTGCGCTTCGTCGTTGGCGTCGCGGATGGAGCCCGGACGCAGGCCGTCGCCCAGCGACAGGGAGACGTCATAGGCGGCGCAGATTTCGCAGATCTCGCGGAAGTGTTCGTAGAGGAAGTTTTCCTGGTGATGGGACAGGCACCACTTCGCCATGATGGAACCGCCGCGCGAGACGATACCGGTCAGACGCTTCGCCGTCATCGGCACGTAGCGCAGCAGCACGCCCGCGTGAATGGTGAAGTAGTCCACGCCCTGCTCGGCCTGCTCCAGCAGCGTGTCGCGGAACGCTTCCCAGGTGAGGTCTTCGGCAATGCCGTTGACCTTCTCCAGCGCCTGATAAATCGGGACGGTGCCAATCGGTACCGGGCTGTTACGCAGGATCCATTCGCGGGTTTCGTGAATATAGCGGCCGGTGGAGAGATCCATTACCGTGTCCGCGCCCCAGCGCGTGGACCAGACCAGCTTTTCCACCTCTTCTTCGATGGAGGAGGTCACGGCCGAGTTACCGATGTTCGCGTTGACCTTCACCAGGAAGTTGCGGCCGATAATCATCGGCTCGGACTCCGGGTGGTTGATGTTGGCGGGGATAATCGCGCGCCCGGCGGCCACTTCGTCACGCACAAACTCCGGCGTGATGTTCTCCGGCAGGCGAGCGCCAAAGCCTTCACCCGGATGCTGATAACGCAGCACTTCGCTACGGATGCGCTCACGACCCATGTTTTCGCGGATGGCGATGAATTCCATTTCCGGCGTGACGATGCCCTGGCGCGCGTAGTGCAGCTGGGTCACGCATTTGCCCGCTTTAGCGCGTTTTGGCGTCAGCAGGCCGGTAAAGCGCAGCTCGTCCAGACCGTCGTCGGCCAGGCGCTCTTTGGTGTACGCAGAGCTGCGTACGCTGAGTTCTTCGCAGTCGTTACGCGCCTCAATCCACGGCTGGCGCAGCTTTGCCAGACCCTGCTGAACGTTGATGGCAACATCAGGGTCGCCGTACGGACCGGAGGTGTCATACACCGGCACGGCTTCGTTGTCTTCGTACTGCGGATTCTCTTTGCTGCCGCCGATAAGCGTCGGGCTGAGCTGGATTTCGCGCATCGGGACGCGGATATCGGCCTGCGAGCCGGAAATGTAGATGCGTTTCGAGTTCGGGAAAGCGGTGCCTTCCAGGGTGTCGATGAAGTGTTGGGCCTGTGCGCGCTGTTCGCGGCGGGTCAGTTTTGCAGTAGACATAGCTCATTCCAAAAGTGAAGGACATGGCTTGTCAGACGACGGATGAAGCAAGAGAGGATCGCCCGGGGAGCGATACAACAGCAGTGTGACTCTTGTTCCCTTCGCAGGTATTAGCCTGATCAGGTTCCGCGGATCCCGAATTAACGGTCTCAGCCCGCGCTTTCAGGCGCTGGGCACTCCGACAAGAAAAATCCCCCTCGTGAGAGGGGCGAATGGTTGTAAATTACTCGTTAACGGTGAAGAACTCAAGCAGGGCGCGCGACGTTCTCTTCGTTACTGATGTTCAAATCATTGTCCAGCACGAGGGCGATCAGCTTATCTTCCAGCGTGAATCGCTCTTCCAGCGCTTCACCGAGGTCGGATAGCGCCCGCTGAAACTCAAGATAGTTATCGTGATCGATGGCGTTCTCGAGCGCGGAATCATAGTAATCCATGATCTGCTGGGTGTTGGCTTCCAGCAGCGGATAGAGCTTGCTGGCTGCTAAATACGGTGTTGTCCCTTCCATTTCGCGGATAATGCGTTCATAAATATTGAAATGGCCGTCGGACAGATAGTCGACCAGGCCCTGACAAAAATCATCCAGCGCTTTTTCATTCAGTCGCATAAACGATTCTTTGCCAGGCTTAATGCCGACCAGATTGTAATAAGCCACGAGTAGATGCTTGCGCACATGTAGCCAGCGATCCACCAGTTTGTTACTTCCTCTAACGCGCTCAGTCAGGCTTTCCAGCTGGTTTAACATGGTCGACTCCGCAAAATGTTGGATTGAATCTGCTTATCCAGAATGTAACCACAATGCTAACAACATGTCAGTGAAGCGAAGGTAGTGCAATAGATATGGATCGTATTATTGAAAAATCAGATCTTGGTTGGTGGATCGTCAGTCACGAACAAAAATTATGGCTTACTGCCGGGGAAATCCCCTATGGCGCAGCTGAGGCGTTCGATCTTGTTGGCCAGCCAGCGCTACAGATCGGCGAGTGGCAGGGTGAGCCCGTGTGGTTGATCCAACAGTCCCGCCGCCAGGATATGGGATCTGTGCGCCAGGTGCTGGATCTGGATGTCGGGCTGTTCCAGCTGGCGGGGCGCGGCGTGCAGCTGGCCGAGTTTTACCGCTCGCATAAATACTGTGGCTACTGCGGCCATACCATGCGTCCGAGCAAAACCGAATGGGCGATGCTCTGCAACCACTGCCGCGAACGCTACTATCCGCAGATTGCGCCGTGCATTATCGTCGCTATCCGCCGGGAGGATTCCATCCTGCTGGCGCAGCATACCCGTCATCGCAACGGCGTTCATACCGTGCTGGCCGGCTTCGTCGAAGTGGGCGAAACGCTGGAGCAGGCGGTGGCGCGCGAGGTGATGGAGGAGAGCGGGATCAAAGTGAAGAACCTGCGCTACGTCACCTCCCAGCCGTGGCCGTTCCCGCAGTCGCTGATGACGGCCTTTATGGCCGAATATGACAGCGGCGAGATCGTTATCGATCAGAAAGAGCTGCTGGATGCGAACTGGTATCGCTACGACGATTTACCGCTGTTACCTCCGCCGGGCACCGTGGCGCGTCGGCTGATAGAAGATACCGTGGCGATATGTCGGGCCGAGTATGAGTAGTGTTACACTGAGGCCATGACGCTTAAGGAACTGCAAAAATGACCGAACTGAAGAACGATCGTTATCTGCGTGCGCTGCTGCGCCAGCCCGTTGATGTCACCCCGGTGTGGATGATGCGCCAGGCGGGACGCTATCTGCCAGAGTACAAAGCCACGCGCGCGCAGGCGGGCGATTTTATGTCGCTGTGCAAAAACGCCGAGCTGGCCTGTGAAGTGACGCTCCAGCCGCTGCGCCGCTTCCCGCTGGATGCTGCGATCCTCTTCTCGGATATTCTGACCATTCCGGATGCCATGGGCCTTGGCCTGTACTTCGAAACCGGTGAAGGCCCGCGTTTCACCTCTCCGATCAAAAGCAAAGCCGACGTGGACAAGCTGCCGATCCCCGATCCGGAAGGCGAGCTGGGCTACGTGATGAACGCCGTACGCACCATTCGCCGCGAGCTGAAAGGCGAAGTGCCGCTGATTGGCTTCTCCGGCAGCCCGTGGACGCTGGCAACCTATATGGTGGAAGGAGGCAGCAGCAAAGCCTTCACCCTGATTAAAAAGATGATGTACGCCGAGCCGCTGGCCCTGCATGCGCTGCTCGACAAGCTGGCGAAGAGCGTCACCCTCTATCTGAACGCGCAGATTAAGGCGGGTGCGCAGTCGGTGATGATTTTCGATACCTGGGGTGGTGTGCTGACCGGACGCGATTATCAACAGTTCTCCCTGTATTACATGCACAAAATCGTCGACGGCCTGCTGCGTGAAAACGAAGGTCGCCGCGTGCCGGTGACGCTGTTCACTAAAGGTGGCGGTCAGTGGCTGGAAGCGATGGCGGCCACCGGCTGCGACGCGCTGGGTCTCGACTGGACCACCGATATTGCCGATGCGCGCCGCCGCGTGGGCGACAAAGTGGCGCTGCAGGGCAATATGGACCCGTCCATGCTCTATGCGCCGCCAGCCCGCATTGAAGAAGAAGTGTCGACTATACTGTCTGGTTTCGGCCAGGGGGAAGGTCACGTCTTTAACCTCGGCCACGGTATTCATCAGGATGTACCGCCAGAGCACGCAGGCGTATTTGTGGAGGCGGTGCATCGGCTTTCTGCCCAGTATCACAAGTAAGGAGTCGTTATGGATCTCGCGTCGCTACGCGCTCAGCAAATCGAACTGGCCTCATCGGTGATCCGCGAGGATCGTCTGGATAAGGATCCTCCGCAGTACATTGGCGGAGCAGACGTCGGGTTCGAGCAGGGTGGGGAAGTGACGCGAGCGGCGATGGTGGTACTGAAATACCCTTCGCTTGAGCTGGTGGAGTACAAGGTCGCGCGTATCGCGACCACCATGCCGTATATCCCGGGCTTTCTCTCCTTCCGCGAATATCCCGCGCTGCTGGCAGCGTGGGAGCAGCTCTCGCAAAAACCTGACCTGCTGTTTGTCGATGGGCATGGGATCTCACACCCGCGCCGTTTAGGCGTTGCCAGCCACTTTGGGCTGCTGGTGGATGTGCCGACCATTGGCGTTGCCAAGAAACGCCTGTGCGGCGCGTTTGAGCCACTCTCCGCCGAGCCGGGCGCGCTTGCGCCGCTTATCCATAAAGGCGAGCAGCTGGCATGGGTCTGGTGCAGCAAGGCTCGCTGTAATCCGCTGTTCATCGCCACCGGCCATCGGGTGAGCATGGACAGCGCTCTGGCGTGGGTACAGCGCTGCATGAACGGCTACCGCTTACCGGAGCCGACGCGCTGGGCTGACGCGGTGGCCTCTTCGCGTCCGGCTTTTGTTCGTTGGCAGGAAATTCAGCGGTGATTCAGGTAAACTGCGCCTAATTTTCGATTCGAGAGATCATCATGCTACAAAACCCGATTCACCTGCGCCTTGAAAAGCTGGAAAGCTGGCAGCACGTCACCTTTATGGCTTGCCTGTGCGAGCGCATGTATCCCAACTATGCCGCGTTCTGTAAGCAGACGGGCTTTGGTGATGGCCATATCTACCGCCGCATTCTGGATCTGATCTGGGAAACGCTGACGGTGAAAGACGCGAAGGTGAATTTCGACTCTCAGCTCGAAAAGCTCGAAGAGGCGATTCCGGTGGCGGATGATTTTGACCTGTACGGCGTCTACCCGGCAATTGATGCCTGCGTGGCGTTAAGCGAACTGCTTCACTCCCGTCTGAGCGGTGAGACGCTGGAGCACGCTATTGAAGTCAGTAAGGCCTCTATCACTACCGTGGCGATGCTGGAAATGACCCAGGAAGGTCGCGAAATGACCGATGAAGAGCTGCGTGCAAACCCGGCCGTGGAGCAAGAATGGGACATTCAGTGGGAAATTTTCCGCCTGCTGGCAGAGTGTGAAGAACGCGATATTGAACTGATAAAAGGGCTGCGTGCGGACTTACGTGAGGCCGGTGAGAGTAATATTGGTATAATTTTTAACCAATGAGATAAGAAAACTTGAGATAACGCCCGTTTTGTCGCTCCTCGACTCTTCCCTTTCGCCCCTTGTCTGGTCTACATTTGGGGGGCGAAAAAAAGTGGCTATCGGTGCGTGTATGCAGGAGAGTGCTTTTTTGGCATTTTCGTCGCACTCGATGCTTAGCAAGCGATAAACACATTGAAAGGATAACTTATGAACAAGACTCAACTGATTGATGTAATTGCGGACAAGGCTGATCTGTCTAAAGTGCAGGCTAAAGCTGCTCTGGAATCTACCCTGGCTGCTATTACTGAGTCTCTGAAAGAAGGCGATGCTGTACAACTGGTTGGTTTCGGTACCTTCAAAGTGAACCACCGCGCTGAGCGTACTGGCCGCAACCCGCAGACCGGTAAAGAAATCAAAATCGCCGCAGCGAACGTGCCGGCATTTGTTTCTGGTAAAGCACTGAAAGACGCAGTTAAGTAAGACGCGTGGCAGTGAACAGTTTTAGCGAAGGGGCGGCAACGCCCCTTTTGTCTTTCTGGCGCGGAACGCTCGCGCTGGCAGGCATGCTGCTGCTGTCCGCCTGCAGCCACGACACCTCCCTGCCGCCGTTTACCGCCAGCGGCTACGCGGACAACCAGGGTGCAGTCAGGATTTGGCGCAAAGATTCCGGCGGCGAAGTGCATCTGCTTTCTGCCTTTAGCCCGTGGCATAACGGCAATACGTCGACGGCGGAATATCGCTGGCAGGGAGATGACCTGTCGCTGATTGAACTGAACGTCTACAGCAAGACCCCCGAACACGTGAAAGTGCGTTTTGACGACCATGGCGAGCTGAGCTTTATGCAGCGCGAAGTCAGTGGTCAAAAACAGCAGCTTTCCAGCGATCAAATCGCCCTCTACCGTTATCGTGCCGAACAAATTCGCCAGACCAGCGATGCGCTTCGTCTGGGGCGCGTTGTGCTGCGCCAGGGGCGCTGGCATAACGACGGAACGGTAACCACCTGCGAAGGGCAAACGGTCAAGCCTGAGCTTGAATCCTGGGCGACCGAACACATTCAACGCCGTCAGCGTCATTCATCAATGGAAGTGAGTGTGGCGTGGCTGGAAGCGCCGGAAGGCTCTCAGCTGCTGCTGGTGGCGAACGAAGACTTCTGTACCTGGCAGCCGACGGAGAAGAGTTTCTGAGGTAAATCCCCTCTCCCTTGAGGGAGAGGGTGAGGGCGAGGAGGAATTACTCCCCCTGCTCGCGCGCAATCGCGCGATAGCCGATATCCTGACGGCTAAAGCTACCGTTCCAGTGAATATCCGCCATCAGCGCATAGGCGCGCTTCTGCGCTTCTGCCACGGTATGGCCCAGCGCGGTTGCACACAGCACGCGTCCGCCGTTGGTCAGAACGCGATCGTCTTCAGCCAGCTTCGTACCGGCATGGAACACCTTCGCACCGTCAATCTCTTCCAGAGGCAGACCGTGGATCTCATCCCCGGTGTTGTAATTACCCGGATAACCACCCGCAGCAATCACCACACCCAGAGACGCGCGCTCGTCCCACTCTGACGTTTTCTCGTCCAGCTTGCCTTCGCAGGCTGCCAGACACAGATCCACCAGATCGGATTTCATGCGCAGCATGATGGGCTGAGTTTCCGGATCGCCAAAGCGGCAGTTGAATTCGATAACCTTAGGGTTACCCTGCTTGTCGATCATCAGGCCCGCGTAGAGGAAACCGGTGTAGGTGTTACCTTCCGCCGCCATCCCTTTCACGGTTGGCCAGATGACGCGATCCATGGTGCGTTGATGAACTTCGTCAGTCACTACAGGGGCAGGGGAGTAGGCGCCCATTCCGCCGGTATTCGGGCCGGTATCGGCATTGCCCACACGCTTGTGGTCCTGGCTGGTGGCCATCGGCAGAACGTGCTCGCCGTCGACCATCACGATAAAGCTGGCTTCTTCACCGTCGAGGAACTCTTCAATCACGATGCGGTGGCCCGCATCGCCAAAGGCGTTACCTGCCAGCATGTCCTGAACAGCGGCTTCGGCTTCTTCGAGCGTCATCGCGACGATCACGCCTTTACCGGCGGCCAGACCGTCGGCCTTGATAACAATCGGCGCGCCCTTCTCACGTAAGTAGGCCAGAGCAGGCTCCACTTCAGTGAAATTCTGATATTCCGCCGTCGGGATATTATGACGCGCGAGGAAATCTTTGGTGAAGGCTTTGGAGCCTTCCAGCTGCGCGGCCCCTTGTGTTGGCCCGAAGATTGTCAGGCCCGCCGCGCGGAACGCGTCAACGACGCCAATCACCAGCGGCGCTTCCGGGCCGACAATGGTCAGGTCGATTTTCTCGCTCTGGGCAAAACTCAGCAGCGCCGGAATGTCAGTCACGCCGATAGCCACGTTCTGCAGCGCGGGTTCCAGTGCGGTACCGGCGTTGCCCGGTGCCACGAAGACCGTTTTCACCAGCGGAGACTGCGCCGCTTTCCACGCCAGCGCGTGCTCGCGTCCGCCGTTACCAATTACTAATACTTTCATTTTCAGCTCCGGGAATTAATGGCGGAAGTGGCGCATGTCGGTGAAGATCATCGCAATGCCGTGTTCGTCGGCGGCGGCAATCACTTCGTCGTCGCGGATTGAGCCGCCAGGCTGGATCACACAGGTGATGCCGACAGCAGCTGCCGCATCGATACCGTCACGGAACGGGAAGAACGCGTCAGAAGCCATGGCGGAGCCTTTCACTTCCAGACCTTCATCGCCTGCTTTAATGCCCGCGATTTTCGCGGAGTAGACGCGGCTCATCTGGCCAGCACCTATTCCGATGGTCATGTTCTCTTTCGCGTAGACGATGGCGTTGGATTTGACGAACTTCGCCACTTTCCAGCAGAACAGCGCGTCACGCAGTTCCTGTTCGGTCGGCTGACGTTTGGTCACCACGCGCAGGTCGGCTTCTGTCACCATACCCAGATCGCGATCCTGAACCAGCAGGCCGCCGTTGACGCGTTTGAAGTCCAGGCCCGGCACGCGTTCTGCCCACTGGCCGCAAACCAGTACGCGCACGTTCTGTTTTGCCGCGGTAATTTTGAGCGCCTCTTCGGATGCGGATGGCGCGATGATCACTTCAACGAACTGGCGGGAGATGATGGCCTGAGCCGTTTCAGCATCCAGCTCGCGGTTGAAGGCGATAATGCCGCCGAACGCAGAGGTCGGGTCGGTTTTGTAGGCGCGATCGTAGGCATCCAGAATAGAGGTGCTCACGGCAACGCCGCATGGGTTCGCGTGCTTGACGATAACGCAGGCCGGCTCGCTGAACTCTTTTACGCATTCCAGCGCGGCGTCGGTGTCGGCAATGTTGTTATAGGAGAGGGCTTTGCCCTGAACCTGCTGAGCGGTCGCAACAGAGGCTTCTTTTACCTCTTCTTCTATATAGAAGGCTGCTTGCTGGTGGCTGTTCTCACCGTAACGCATATCCTGCTTCTTAATGAAGTTCAGGTTCAGGGTGCGCGGGAAGCGGCCGGAAGGATCTTTGCTTTCACCGTGGTAAGCCGGTACCAGGCTACCGAAGTAGTTGGCGATCATGCTGTCGTACGCGGCGGTGTGTTCGAAGGCTTTGATGGCGAGGTCGAAACGCGTTTCCAGGGTCAGCGACCCTTCGTTGGCATCCATCTCATTAATAATGGTTTCGTAATCGCTGCTCTTTACGACGATGGCCACATCTTTATGGTTCTTGGCCGCGGAGCGCACCATGGTCGGGCCGCCGATATCAATATTCTCTACGGCATCTTCCAGAGAGCAGCCTTCGCGGGCAACGGTCTGGGCAAACGGGTAGAGGTTAACAACCACCATGTCGATTGGTGCGATGTCATGCTGTTCCATAATGGCGTCGTCCTGACCGCGACGGCCAAGAATACCGCCATGTACTTTTGGATGCAGGGTTTTGACGCGTCCATCCATCATTTCCGGGAAACCGGTGTAATCGGACACTTCGGTTACCGGCAGACCTTTATCTGCTAACAGGCGAGCGGTACCGCCTGTGGAAAGCAGCTCCACACCGCGTGCGGAAAGTGCCTGAGCGAATTCGACGATACCGGCTTTATCAGAAACACTGAGCAGAGCGCGGCGGACTGGACGACGTTGTTGCATGGTAAATCCCCTGGATTTCACGATTACAGAGAGCGTTAGATGAATTTTCCTGTGAAAAACTCATCTAACACACCTGACGAGGCATCCTTGTTAAGCGCGAGCATTTTAACGAAAACGTTTGCGCAACGCTCGCACATTTTCACTTTTTCGTATCATTGTGGATAAGTCTGTGCGTAAAAAGGTATAAGGCGGGGTTTTGCTGTGGAATGCAGCAGTCAGTCATTTTTCTGTCATTTAGCGGTTGCGGCCTGCGGAGAACTCCCTATAATGCGCCTCCATCGACACGGCGGATGTGAATCACTTCACAAACAACCCGGTCGGTTGAAGAGAAAAAATCCTGAAATAACGGGTTGACTCTGAAAGAGGAAAGCGTAATATACGCCACCTCGCAACGGTGAGCGAAAGCCGCGTTGCACTGCTCTTTAACAAT
>NZ_JBVPGT010000013.1:0-7250 GCF_055817355.1 Enterobacter sp. PL_is379 | reverse complement strand
GAGCACGGCGTGGCCGCGCACCTACGGCCCGCAGACGGCGAAAGTGGTGGGGCCGAACGGGGAGAGTATCTGGACGGACAAATACGGTCGGGTGAAGGTGAAGTTCCACTGGGACCGTCTGGCGAAGGGCGATGACACCAGCTCCTGCTGGGTGCGCGTGTCGAGCGCGTGGGCGGGCCAGGGCTACGGCGGGGTGCAAATCCCGCGCGTCGGCGATGAGGTGGTGGTGGACTTTATCAACGGCGACCCGGACCGCCCGATTATCACCGGGCGCGTGTACAACGACGCGAGCATGCCGCCGTGGGCACTGCCGGCTGCGGCGACGCAGATGGGCTTTTATAGCCGCAGCAAAGATGGCCATAAAGACAATGCCAATATTCTCCGTTTTGAAGATAAAGCCGGGCACGAGCAGATCTGGATCCATGCAGAAAAAAATATGGATACGGATATTGAAAATTCTGAAACTCATGATGTCGGTGTCGATCGTAGAAAAACCATCGGACAGGATGAGAATATTACGATTAAGCGGAACCTGAAATCAGATGTAGGTAATAATGAAACGCATAATATTGGTAACAAGCACGTTATAAACGTTGGGAAAGATCAAACCGTCTTGACTATGGATAAAGAAGGTAACGCGCTGCTGGAATCTGTGACCACGATTAAACTCAAAGTTAAAGACAACTATATTCTGATCGCCCCGGATACCATTGAGATTCACGTAGGCCAGGGCAACCTCAAAGCAGAGGCTGTGGAACAAGCCATCTTCAAAGGTGATGAGCTTACAAAACTAGGTGATGGGATCAATACCGAGCTCAAGGCAAATGATACGGTGAGTATAACGGGAACTAACCTTACCGATATTAAGGGCGCGATTGTAAAAGTTAACAGTTAATCTGCGTACAGAGAACGCTATTATGGGAAAACCAGCCGCCAGAGCGCGCATTGATTCCAGCGCACATACTGGCCCAATTCAAAGCGGAAGTCCCAACGTAATTATTGGCGGATTTCCGGCAGCACGAAAAGGCGACCCGCTTTCATGCTCCCAACATGGTCAGGGAAGTATTCTCAGTGGTTCAACAACGGTATTTGTGAACGGTTTGCCTCTCGCCAGGGAAGGTGACAAGACGGGTTGCAATACCTCAGCGACCCCTGCGGTCGCATCCACTCAACCCGCACCTCCGCAATACTGGGGCGGTACGGCGGCGAAGGATGCGGGTAAAGATGGTGCTATACATGGTGATGTTTACGACGCCCGTGTGCTTGGCGCCTATGCAAGCCTTGAAGATAAATCCGGCTTTGGAAAACCCGATACGGCTTCAGCCGGATTCGCACTTGCCGATATCACGGTCGGGAATACAAAAAGCCAGGATAAATATAAAGGCGAGGTACGTACTAAAGTAGGGGTGGCGACTGCCAGTGGCACGTTAGTGACCGATCGAGCTGATTACGGGGCGATTAATCTCAATGCAAACGCCACCGCGATACAATATGGCGCCTCGGGAAGCATTGGAAAAGAAGGGCAACAATACGGCGGCGTCGGTGGGGATGTATACCTGGCAACCGCTGAAGCGAAGGCCGTCAGTGAACTATATGACGGAAATAAAGGGCGTTATGGTTTTAATGTTGAACTTGGCGCAGAAGCCGCGGCGGTCAAAGGAGAGGCGACGGCTAAAGCCGATTTTTATGGCGTAGTCGTTGCCGATGGCAAACTTTCAGGGAGTGCAGGGAGCGCTGGCGCTTCTGCAGGCGTGGGAACCTGGATTGATAGCACTGATTATTCATTTAACCTTAAGGTGTCCGGTGAGCTTGCAGCGGCGCTCGGTCTGGGAGGGGATGCCAGTATCAAATTTGCTCTCAAACCGATCCTTGACTGGATTTATGACGATGATGAAAGTAAGCCGTCCCCAGCGGCGGGCAGTGGCGATGGTGTGATTAAGACTGGCTGTGTTACAGTCCTGATAGGAGATTAAAATGTGTAAATGGGGAACGTTGTGATGCATTGGTTTTTCTTTATTCTCTTTATGATTTGGACGCTAGCGCTTATCTGGAATGGAAAAGATTTATTTAACAAAAAGCAGTGGCTCCTTGCGGGGTTAATGTTCGTTCTGGTGTTAGTGGCTACGGTCGTCATTGGCTTTACGTTGAAATGGCTTGCTCAGTCAATGTCATTATTTTCCGTCGCAACGGCCAAGCATTATTCGATCATCTTATCCATGTCTTTCCTGTGTGTTTGGGGATTAAAGATCACAGTAGTGCTGCTCTGCACGTTATTTTCCGGGATTATGGGGGGGCACAAAAGATACAACGCGGAAAATTATGAAAAATTATCGTCTATGACACGTGCCGTGGCGCCTGGCTTACTTATCTTTGCTAAAAGCTTAATTACCCTCGGAAGCTTCCTTATGTTTTCGGGTTTATGGCTTAAGTAAGCGCGACGAGTGAGGTTGCATTATGGTTACTGAAAAACAATATTTTTTTCCTCTTGAGATAAAGGATCAGGAAAAAGAGATTCGGGAAAATTTCTGGAAATGTCTCTATACCTCTGCAGAAAAAGAGATGCTTCATTACTGGCTATTGTTACCCCAGAATGTTAAGCCAGCAGAGTTAAAGCCGATCACGTTTCAGGAGGTTGGGCTGACGAATATCGGACGATACATCGCCGATGACACCGGCCCCTATATTGAAGTCTGGGCTGCATATGAACACTGTCAGTGGGAGATGAATGCGTCAGACTGGCTTATCAATAAGCTCGATTTAATGGGTGAGAAAGTACTGAGCCAAAGGATAATTACTCATCCTTCAGGAAGCGGGAAGTTTGCGGATATCCTGTCCATTAAAACGATGCCATCGGGTGATGAGGTCGTTTCACGATATACGGTGCAGAAGGATTATAATCCTGTAAATGGTGGGGGAAATTACTTCCTTTTGAAAACGGCTTGTGCGTCGAAGGATTACAACACGATTGCCGATACTATTTTCCTGATTGCTATCAACTGGGATTTACTGCATCGCAGCAATTTGATGCTTTCAGAACTGTTGAAAACAGTCAGCCTTAGCAACAAAAATGACAGTGGATTTAAAATTCCGGATTCATGGCTGGTGAATACGCTGGATGATAATCGTCTGGTAATTGAACACACAATAGGTAACGTCAACCATGGAGTGATTAATTTCTGTCTTTTCCGTCAGGCTGATTATCCCGCTGCGCAGGCTATTTTCGATGAAGCAACTGCGCGCTTTAACCGCCACGATAGTGCGGTCTCTCTTACGACATCGGACATTGCCAGCATCCCAAATGATATCAATCCCACGTTTACAGGCGATCTTTATAGCTGTACGGGAGAGGTAGTCAGTGCTGCTGAGAATATCAGGGCTTATTACGATATGCGTATCTTTAAAATTAATGATTTGTGGTGTTACGTTGAGGTGGTTGGGCCTCATCGTAATCATCAGGATTATTATTACGAAGCCAATAAACGATGCATGGAAATCATTCTTTCTACGTTTCGCATAGAAAAACGATGAGCTGACAAAGTTAATTCATGGACATCTAAATAAAACCACAGAAATGTGGTTTTATTTTTGTTTCACAGAAACAATATCATAACCGCCTTCGTTCTGAGGATTAGTTAACTTCAGGCACTGAGATCAGATCATCGTGGAATAAAAAATCATGCTCAGCTGAACTATCGTTCAGCTCGCGGGAGTGGATATTCTGTTCTGAAAACTGACATCCCGCTATGTTAACGGCACGCCAGGGCAGTATTTGAGGTGACTCATGAGTAAAGAAAATCACACCGCGCTGGATTATATCAATGATGCTATTGACGCAATTAATCATCGATTAGAAGAAAATCCTACATTTTCTTTATATGTTATGGCAAAGAATCAGTTGGACTATATTAAGTCTATTCTAACGGGGTCTGAGAAAGATAAAAGTAAATTGCACAAATTAAATCTTGGAGTGCTTGCGTCAAAAGAGTTTGATACAACCGATGCAGAACTTGCTCAGCATTTGTCCAATGTTAATTATATAGCTTCGCAAATGGGAAAAGGATTGAAGTTTATTCTCCCTCATGAGCAAGACGTTGAGTATTTGAAAAGGCAAAGACGGTATCGCAAGTGGTAAACAATGTTTGATTAAAGGGGGCGGGATGATAGATCTTTACAGCGAAGATTCAGTAATTAATCATTATGCCGATCGTTATAATAACTACATGCCAGTTAATGTTCGTAAGGTAATAAGAAGCAGCATTGATGATTCAAATTCCTCTCATGTATGGGATGAAACATTACCTTTAATCACAAATGAAGATGTTTCACGCGATAAAGCACTTGGGGCGTTAGTGGGTTTGGCTGTTGGAGATGCAGTTGGCACTACTCTTGAATTTAAACGCAGAGATAGTGAACATGTAGTGGATATGATTGGTGGCGGGCCCTTTGAATTAAAACCCGGTGAATGGACAGATGATACGTCTATGGCATTATGTCTGGCAGAAACTTATCTTTCAGAAAAAAGAATGCATACCGATGTACTTAGAAAATATCTCCTGAAATGGTATCTCAATGGGGAGAACAGCAGTAATGGTCGTTGTTTTGATATCGGTAAAACGACGCGATTCGCGCTTGAACAGTATATGCTTGTCGGACCTTCCTGGTATGGTAATACAGAAAAGCACACGGCTGGTAATGCTGGGGTTATTCGTCAAGCTCCGGTGTCTATCTTCCGTCGAAAATCGCTGCGTGCGATTTACTTCGAATCCCAGGCTCAGAGTCGAGCAACTCATGGTGCAGTAGAGTCAATTAATGCATGCCAATTTCTCGGATTAGTATTGCACTATTTAATTAACGGTTATCAAAAAGACGAAGCTTTTTCGCCTCATGTTTTCCCATTATGCGCGCGTGTAATGATCATAAACGCGGGTGAGTATAAGCAGAAAACTCGCGATCAGATTCGTTCAAGTGGTTATGTTATCGATACGCTTGAGGCCGCGATGTGGTCCGTATGGAATACTGACAATTTCCGTGATGCGATTCTGCTGGCTGCCAATCTTGCCGATGATGCTGACAGCGTCGCGGCGACGGCGGGACAAATAGCGGGGGCGTTGTATGGTTATTCCGCTATCCCGCAGGACTGGAAAGATAAACTCGTACAACACGAACGTATTGCCACAATGGCGGGTAAACTATTCGATAGAGCGCCTGAGGATAATTTTTTATAGTTAGAATTACCAAGGGTAAGCGAGGGCATATGATGACTTGCGATCAGGTATGGAATTTTTAGTTAACTGAATCTACTGCAATGAATGAAATGACAATGTTTGGTTACGTTGATAGAGCATTAACTTTAGCACAGAAAAGATATGCAGACGTCAAGAATCGTGATCCCCAATCCCCGCTTTTGCAAATGTACGACTCTATTGTACAACAATTATTATTTCTACGGGATTTAATCGAAGGCAAGGAAAAGGATAGAGCGAAATTATGGGATATGACGTTCGGTATGTATGCAGGGAAGGAATTTGATCATTCTGATGAGTTGTTTTTTGAAAGGTTGTCAGATGCCTGGTTTATTGTGGATCAAATCCGCCGAGGGTTAAAGGTTAGGCTGCCGCATGAGGTCGATACCAACTATAATAAAAAGAAACAAAACCTCATGAAGAAATTCCCTGATGAATTTTAGTATTTCATATGAATAATATTTTTTATTATGGGTGAAAGGTGATTGACTTACATGCTGATTTAAATGCCTTGTTAAAATATGTTGATAGATATCGTAAATACTTACCCATTAGCAGACCTTCAGTCCAGCGAAGGATGCAGTATACGTATGATAATAAGCCATTAGAATCATCCTCAAATAGTGATGTACAAAAACAATGGGATTTAACACCACCATGTAATATCTCACTAGCGCAATCACGGGATCGTGCGGTAGGTACGCTTATTGGTCTTGCTGTTGGAGATGCTGTAGGTACGACGCTCGAATTTTTACCTCGTGACAAAGCACACGTCAAAGATATGACAGGTGGTGGGCCATTTCGACTTCGTGCCGGCGAATGGACGGATGATACATCCATGGCGTTATGTCTTGCGGAAACGCTCCTTGAGAAGGGTGATGCTGATACTATATGCTTCAGGAATAAGCTTCTGGAATGGTATCAGCATGGTTATAACAGTTCAAATGGCGTCTGTTTTGATATAGGCAATACAACTCGGTTTGCTTTAGAACAATATTTAATAGTTGGTCCTGGGTGGAACGGTAATACTTCGCCAGAAACTGCCGGTAATGCTTCCATGATCAGACAAGCACCTGTCTCTATTTTTTTTAGAAAATCATTAAGCAAAGCGTTTTATGAAGCTAAAAAACAATGTATCGCAACACACGGTGCCGCGGAAGCAATAAATAGCACGCAGTATTTAAGTTTTTTGCTTGTGCATATGATTAACGGTAGCAATAAAGATTTTGTTTTTACACCACACGTTATGCCGCTTCAGCCACGTGTAATGATCATTAACGCGGGTGAGTATAAGCAAAAAACTCGCGATCAGATTCGTTCAAGCGGTTACGTTATCGATACGCTTGAGGCCGCGATGTGGTCCGTATGGAAAACGGATAATTTCCGTGATGCCATTCTGCTGGCAGCCAACCTTGCCGATGATGCTGACAGCGTTGCGGCGACGGCGGGACAAATAGCGGGAGCATTATATGGTTATTCCGCTATTCCGCAGGAGTGGAAAAATAAACTCGTACAACATGAACGTATCGCCAAAATGGCTGGTGAATTGTTCGATAGAGCCCCTGAAGACACTTTCTTGTAACTGTTTATCTCGATGAAAATTCAGGAAAAGTTGTTTTTTTTGTGGCATGAGAAGTCAATCTTACAGCTACTCATTATCAAACCAGCAGCGTTTACGCTTTGCGTATTGAAATGAGTTAACTTCTGGCACTGAGATTAGTCCATAGTGGAATAAAGATTATGCTCAACCGAATTACCGTTCAGCTCCCGGTGGAGGGGCTTCTGTTCTGGAAACTGACGGGCCGCGAGGCGATGTCCGAGTCGTTCGCGCTGACGCTGACCGTGCTCGGCACGGACGCGCGCATCGACCGCAGCAAGCTGCTGGGCCAGCCGGTCACGGTGACCATCCCGACGCAGAGCCTGCTGACGTCCCGCTATATTAACGGCAAGATTACCCGCGTGGCGGTCAGCGCCGTTGAGCTGACGGGCACCCGCTATGCGGTGTAC
>NZ_JBVPGT010000012.1:0-15159 GCF_055817355.1 Enterobacter sp. PL_is379 | reverse complement strand
GCCACTGCTCCTGACCGGGCAGCGAGCCGTCCTGAGCGAGCAGGCCCCGGCGCTGTCGTACTGCCAGCGGTTCCAGTTAAACGGGTTATCGTCCCGTTCTTCCCGCACCAGGTTATTGCGATAATCGTACTCCAGGCGCCGGGACCAGCGGCGCGGCGACGGGCGCTGGGCATTGCCGGTAAAGTTGTCCCATCGATAAAGATTACATCGTTAAAGATGGCGACGTAATGAACTTCTTGTTTAACGTTTGATTTGTTTTGAATGGTATAAATTACTGTTCTTACGCCTTCTTACGCCTTCTTACGCAGATAGAACTCAAGATATTTTTTAGGTCTATCCTGAAAAGCACGCTCTTTGCCGTAGTTATAAGCATCGTTAAAATATTTATACGCTTCATTGAATTGATTCAACTCGTAACAGACCATACCCAAGTCGATTAACGGTGCAGTGTCTATATCCGATCCACGTGTCCGTAAAGCCGTCTCTCCCCATTTCTTTGCCTCAACGTAATCCGCAAGATCAAAATATGCGCTGTACATGCATGCAGAGATCCAGTTGGCAAATTCTGATTCGGACTTTGGTTCAGGAAGAGCTTGCCAGGCCTTTTGGTATTGTTCTAAAGCCTCGGCGTATTTTTGGCTGTCGTGTAACTCGTTTCCTTTTTCAATCGTATTTGTTATAGATATTTTCATACTCAAGCGCCTGTCCTTTTAATTAAAAATCCTTTTCTAAGCAACAATCGAATTCAATAAAATGCATTATTAAATTATCATTTTATATTATAAAATTATTACATTGCAATCGATCATCTTATAGCAAATCTTTTTAAGTATCAATGACTCTATAACATCCCAATCACCTCCACCGAGGCCAGCGCCTATTCTTGGCATTTGTACTGAAAGGCGATTTACTAAAGCAAAGTCAGATAACTTTTCAAGACAAACTTCCAGGGATGCATAACATACGTATTGATTTTTGTCATTGACATTTTTCTTAATACCATCTTGTGCATACATATTAGCAATAAATATCTGTTCTTTAGCATCAACCAAGACAAAATCAACCGTACCTAATTCTGGGGTGTTATTTCCATTGAAGCTATTGAGATAGTATTCCTTTGCAGAAGGATATTTATTTGAAAGAGACAGAACAAAGCCTTTACCCCATTTCCCTTTATTATTCACAATGTGAGCAATAACTATGGATTTTTTCAAAGGTTCCACAGCATTTCCAGACAAGAGCTTTATTTGTTTTTTTTCTTGCAATGAACTCGTTGATGTTTTCCAGAAAGTTTCAAATTCCTCATTCGAAATTTCTTCAGTATCACTTAAGTCCAGATCGCTTTTTTTACCATCATACAGCAGAAAACCAACTTTCTCGTTTTTATCTAGCAAAGAGGAAGATGCATAACAATCGCCATCTATAATATTTATTTGTCGTGTGGCCACCTCCCCTATGAATTCATTGAGAATAATTCCTTCACCTGCAATAAAATCAACGTTACCTTTATAGTATTTTTTCACATCAACCACAACTCCTCGCACTTTTAACAATTCTTTCGGAGACATCAAGATCTTTTGTGTTTAAGATAAAGAATGTATTTTTCCGGGGTTCAATTACATCCAGGCCAGTAACATCTATGTCAACAAAATGGCTTATACCTTTTTATTTTCTCGTTTAGGATGGCAACTGTCCAATTTATTTTGGAAACACTATGATATAGTCATATAAGTAACTTCAATTGAATCATATATTTTACCAGTTCTCCACTTACAATTCATGAGGGTCTAAGCAATAGTGGCAGAGAATTGTTCCTGTTAGGTTATGAGGGTCATAAGCAGCATCAACATGTCCCCACTCCCTTGATACAGGAAGAACAATAGTAGATTTAGTTTTGAACCATTCCCTTAAACATCGGGTGACTTTCCCTTCGGGTCTATTCTGTTTTCCCATCAATAATTTTTCTGGGGCGAAGCGCCAACTACGAATTATTGAGTTAGGATCATTGGGAACCAAGAAGTCAATTATTAGATATATATCTCCGAACTCATGGTCACCTTTAAGGATAGTTCTGTATGAGACTGTTTTATTGTCTTTTTTTTCAGGCCACCCCTCCCACCTTACATTTGTATTATTAAACAACTCTGTCTTAGTAACTCTTGGTCCTAATAGAACCCTTTTATTAAATTTAAGAACACCAGTTTCTGCGTCAAAATTCATTTTCACATCCCAATATCAAATGGAAGACCAATAGGTTCCAGAACTTTTTTATAATTCGAAAGGAAGAATTGGGTACCGCCACCGCTTCCTAACATTTCAGTATCTGGTGACAAAGCTTGTCCCGTACCAGCAATAGCATCTCGTTTGACTCTATACATCTGAATCTTACTTCTAAACCCATATTTTTCATGAGGTAGAACTTGTAAACTTTCCCATAATTTTTGTCGACTACCACTAGCAGCTTCTCAAGTGGCTTTGTCGAAATAAAATCCTGACTGCCCAGGTGCTCCACCATAAACAATATCGCCTTCTTTAAGCATTGTGTTTGACCAAGAATAACGGCCTTGATAAATCCCTCTTCCTTGCCACTGCCTACCAAATGCCGCCTGGTTATGGTCATTTTATCGAGTCGGTGCACACTTCGCTTTCAATCCTAATGGATCAACCCAATTCAACGGATTAGTGGCGTAAACGTAAGTATTTATACCGCCATTAAAACCTATCGGGTCATCGGAACGATTCGGACGCCATCATACTTTTTAACACGTTAAATAATAAAACGCCGGGAAGATTTGATGCTCTTCCCGGCCAATTATTATTGAATATTATTCATAAACTCTTGCAGCCATTAAAATATCTGCAATAAATGTCCAGTTAACATTTTCTGGAACAGGTAATTTTTGATTTAAATAATATCCATCCATATCTTCAACCCAAGATGCCATCGATTCAAAATATGAGGGTAAGTCTTTGCTCTCCCACTCACTTAGATTATTTCTGGCATTTGAAGATAAATTCTCAAGAAATTTAATAAAATCGTCTCTAGTATTTATTCCTTTAGTATTCATAACAATATTACTCCAGTACTTTTTTATTCCATCACCCAATTTGAAAATAATCGACTTACCATCTGTTTTTGTTGTCATTTTCCACATCTGATCAGCAACTTCACTAGGTGAGGCCCATTTAAATGGAACTCGTTTCCTTTTTCTACAAGAGATGTAACTTTTTCATCAAATTTATCGAAACCGTTTTTCATATGCTTATTCATTATCAATCGAAAAGAGACCTCCTTGCCTATATAAAAGTGGTTTTAAGCGAAAAATGTTGTCAGAAGTAAGGAGGGTTCTAAAAGTGTTAGTTTTTATTATTAACCTAGCCAAAAAAGAATTGCTTAAAACCTTCCGCCTCAACATCCTTAAGCTTGCTTTTTAGCATTAAATCGATATCTTCCAGAAAGTCCTCTCTGAAATTAAAATCATCATCTGTAGCATCACCATCATATTTACTTTGTTCGATATCAATGGCAGAACAAAAAGCATCCAAAAAGTCGGCTAACGAATTGGAAATAATGAAATTTCTTTTTTGAATACTACCATAAACAGGAGATGTGATATTTTGGGTATCACAAAAAAGAACATCTCCATTTCGTTCAGCAAAGATTATATATTCATCGCGCCAGGTCGTGTCATTTTGAACTCGCCAGCCTGATAACATTTTATTAAGCTCTTGGGGCTCAACAATCTGTATAATGAATGCACCATCAAATGTTGGGTGGTCTTTTAAAATCAAATGGCTATAAAAAAATCGAATTTCACCATTTAAATTTACAGGAAAAGAAGTTTCATTTTCATCGTCTGCATAGTCTATCTCTCCCATATTTAAATCATTCATTTTGAATTTCTTGACAAAGTCTTGGATAGTATTTTTTATATGCATTATTCCTCTTTAAGAGTTATCATTATTGGCTACGCTTAAAATTACCATATCCATAGTTGAAAAATGTACTCATAATCCAAAGAACTTCTTCGCGCCATTAAAAAAGAAAAACAAAGAATCAATAATGGCACGACACCCTTCAATATTAAGGTAGTTTATTGCCCTTTCTTTTACGATTTGAGTGTATTTCGTAGAAATAATCTTCACAAAAAACGTCTAAAGCATTTTCCAGTGGAACAAGTTTCAACCCCCGGAATCCTTTACTGTCTATAACTTCCTTGACCTCTTGTTTAACAATGATAAAACCACCTAACAATGTGTCGTTCAACGAAAGTATATCATTTTCTAGCGCATCATCCTTGAATTCAATTTTAAAAGGTATGGTATCTCCGAACTTATCCTCTTCGAGAATAGATTTATCCTTATCTATAACATCGCCGCCTGGAAAATATGCATATTTAAAATCATCCCGAAGAACTTGACCATTCCCAATCGAAACTGGTGTAATATCTCGGCCAAAAAAAACATTGTGCTTATAATTTTCAAAAATCGAAAATAAAGACTTATCCATCAAGTGTCCAAAGTCTTTTTTATAATAGTCAAATTTCAAAGCCCCAACATTTTTATTGCACAACAAATAAATATGGTCTGGGCATGCATCGTCTGTTATTCGATAAGGGAAGGGAAAGGCAGAGCCTTCTATTTCCCAGTTTTCATTAACCTGTAATCTTTCATCAACCATGCCCTGTAAATTTCTTGGCATGCGTGATGATTCAAAGTCATTCATGATCACATAATAGGACATTAATTCATTCCCCTGATTTTTTTTGTGGGAACATGACCCATCCAAATTTTATTCTTCATATCAATCTGGATCCGCCTTATAGCTATCCTCGCCCCTTTAGCATCTAATCTTCCAGAAATATATCGTTACTCAACACGAGCAATGCGCCGACGGAGAATGTCACTATAGTTATGATAATTACTGCTATGGAAGATATCCATACCTTTCCCTGCATCTTGTTTCATCGCTGATGCGCTACCTGGAAAATTAATACCATTAAACGCAGAGTTCATGTCTTTTCCGATGCCAATATTATTGAAGAATGATTGCTCCTCTTTCCACACCTCAACGGGTATAACATGGTGAGCAGAATTCGCTCCGGCGTGCCGTTCGGCTGGAAGTGGAACCAGAAAATCTCCGGGGCATCAACGCCGTCAATACGCGCCAGCGGGTCGTAGCTGTCCTGATCGCTGTAAACGTAGGTCAGCGGCACATCCCCGTGCACTTCCTGCAGCAGCCGGAACCCTTCCCAGACAAACCGGTTGGTAACCGGCTTACCGGTTGGCTGTCCGCCCAGCATCTGGCGGCGCGTTTTGCTGATGCGGCGACCGAGCGGATCGTAGCGGAAGCTGACCTGCGTCTGCGGTTTGTTGCGATCCCGCAGCTGGCTGATGACTTCCGTCAGGCGGTGTTCGCCGTCGTAGCGGTAGTGCCAGCGGGTCTGGCCGTTATCCTTCTCCACGGTGCGGCCGTGGATGTCATAACGCCAGCGAATGCCGTTCAGCTGCGTCAGGCGGTTGTGCGTGACCTTATCAGCGGAACCTTCAAGCGGGTTATCAGCACAATATGACAACCTTATTTAATAGTTAATTCCACGTTAAATAAATACCGCAATTAAATGATTTAATATCATAGCAAATAGTTATATCACCCCATTCCAAGTGCCACATTATACTATGTTTTTCTTTTTCATCTGGTTTGCCAAGATCATATTCACCCGACACCCATTGATATAAAAATTCGACTTCTTTATTTAGCATATCAATGTTAGAAACCTTATTCCAATCATTTATTGCCTTATAATACCCTCCCTCTTTATAAATTAATTGCACCGTAAATGGCAAATTACTGAAGCATAATGGTTGTATTATAATCTCGAATTCCTTTCCCGACCAAAGAACGGTATTAACTGTATAATGATGGGGAATTAATTTCTGCATTTTATTTTCTGATTCAAGATATTTGTAAAGATCAGAAGTTATAAATTCCTCCTCCCTTTGTATTAAAAGACATTTATTGTCTAACTCAACCTTACCATTTACCACGTTAATTTTAAAATTAATCATATGCTAATGACCTTCCCCGGTATCAAAAGATTTCTAAATTCCTCAGGGATAAAGAATTGCCCCCCCCCTCGACCATATATCTCATTAGCCAATGCTCTTCCATATGCTACATCAATATCCTCACTTACATAATAAGCTCTAACTTGCGTTCTTAATGTACGATGAGGATCTATTTTAACCTGAAGTGCTTCATGGTAGCCTATAGCATTTCCTTTATTTTGCCTAACGGTTGGATAAGTCACTGCATATGATGGAGGAGTATCACCGTTTGGATATAATGCATACAGAATCGTGCCTTTTTTCAGTTTCCTGTTTTTGTAGACATCTATACTTTGTAATCACCTTGACCTTGCCATCTCGTAGCTTCTTTAGATGGATCCTTACATTTACGGCTCAACCCCCACGGATCCACCCACCCCAGCGCATTCGGCGCATACTGGTAAAGGTTTATCCCCCCCGCCAGCCCTATCGGGTCCTGCTGCGTAAACCGTCCGCAGTCCGGGTCGTAATACCGGAACAGATTGTCGTGCAGTCCTGTCTCACGGTCCAGGTATTGCCCCTGCATCCGCAGGTTCTGAGAATATCCTGATCCCTGCGTCTCGCTCTCCCGCAACAGCTTGCCCCAGGCGGTGTTCGCCATCTTACCGGTAGTGCCGGATCTGGCCGTTATCCTTCTCTACGGTACGGCCGTGGATGTCATAGCGCCAGCGAATACCGTTCAGTTGCGTGACCCGGGCTTTGATTTTAATATATTAAGCCAGCCAATAGTGTTCTTTTATTAAAAATTATCTGTTTTTTGTTGTTTGAGTGAGCACTTCAAAAACAGACGCTGCTTAATTATAACCTCGCAAAAATCAATCCTTCTCTTTGCTTAATATCAGGGCATCATTTTTTTAATATCAAGTGCGTAATTAACAACATCATCTAAAAGTTTTTCTTCCCTGAGGGAAAAGTTTGCGTATTGAGCCATAGCTCTGCATGTTGACAGACTTTCAATTATTTCAAATGGAATTTTGTCTCCAAAAATTATTATCTGTTCATAACGAGTTTGAAAAAAATTTACCGATTCATGTTTACCATTGGCATTAAGTTCAAAAATTATTTTTTCAAGTGCATTTTTTAAGTTATTCAATTTCATTACCAGGGAACCCTTAAAGTTTTAACCACCCATGCTCTTGGAAGATTTGATACCACAGCCTGGTATCCCATCCCAGGATATCCTGCCCCTTGAGCTGCAGCAGGACCTTCACTCACCCACGTTCCTTTAGGAACTCTAAACTCTGATACATTAGTAATATTAACACCCCAATCATGGCGAATAGCTAGCTTTTCTCGCAAAACCTCCTCGGAATTGTATTTTTCATTTGTCAGCCAAGAAATTTTTCTTCCTGTTCTATTATTTACACCATGATATTTATAAAAAGTCTCGTCTCTTTTCAGCTGCCTGTTTTTATAAACGCTTTTATCAAATGTTTCTGCAATTCCTCCAGGAAGTTGCGGCCCTGGTTTTTTCCCTGTATTGCATCGGCTTAACCCCCACGGATCCACCCACCCCAGCGCATTCGGCGCATACTGGTAAAGGTTTATCCCCCCCGCCAGCCCTATCGGGTCCTGCTGCGTAAACCGTCCGCAGTCCGGGTCGTAATACCGGAACAGATTGTAGTGCAGCCCTGTCTCACGGTCCAGGTATTGCCCCTGCATGCGCAGGTTCTGAGAATATCCTGATATCTGCGTCTCGCTTTCCCGCAGCAGCTTGCCCCAGGCGCCGTTCAACCCTTCCCAGCGCACCTGCCCTTCGCTATCCGTCATCCGCTCCGGCGTGCCGTTCGGCTGGCAGTGGAACCAGAAAATCTCCGGAGCATCAACGCCGTCAATACGCGCCAGCGGGTCGTAGCTGTCCTGATCGCTGTAGACGTAAGTGAGCGGCACATCCCCGTGCACTTCCTGCAACAGCCGGAACCCTTCCCAGACAAACCGGGTGGTGACCGGCTTGCCGGCTGGCTGTCCGCCCAGCATCTGGCGGCGCGTTTTGCTGATGCGTCGCCCGAGCGGATCGTAGCGGAAGCTGACCTGCGTCTGCGGTTTATTGCGATCCCGCGGCTGGCTGATGACTTCCGTCAGGCGATGTTCGCCGTCGTAGCGGTAGTGCCAGCGGGTCTGGCCGTTATCCTTCTCCACGGTGCGGCCGTGGATGTCATAACGCCAGCGAATGCCGTTCAGCTGCGTCAGGCGGTTGTGCGTGACCTTCTCAGCAGATCCTTCGAGCGGGTTACCGGCAGCATCCCAGCGCCACTGCTCCTGGCCGGGCAGCGTGCCGTCCTGAACGAGCAGGCGCCCGGCGCTGTCGTACTGCCAGCGGTACCAGCTGAACGGGTTATCGTCCCGCTCTTCGCGCACCAGGTTATTACGGTAGTCGTAATCCCAGCGGCGGGACCAGCGGCGCGGCGACGGGCGCTGGGCATTGCCGGTAAAGACGTCCCGGCGGTGCAGTCGGCCGAGGCGGTCGTACTCGCTGCGGGTGGTCAACAGCCCCTGGGTGCGGCTGGTCTCACGGTGGAGTTCGTCGCGAGTAAAATCGGAGACCGAGAGCTTATCGAGAGCAATGCTGAGCAGATGTCCGCTGCCGTAGTAGAACTGCTTCAGCTCGCGGCCATCGGGCAGCGTGACGGAGGTGCGGTTGCCCAGCGCGTCATACTCCCACGCCAGCTCGCCGTGCTCGCCCGCCTCGCGCGTCACGCGACCGAGCGCATCATACTCAAAGACGAGCTCCTGCTCTGCCTCGGTGCTCCACGCGTCGGCTGAAAGCGCAGGATGCAGCCCAATCCGGCTTAACAGCCCGGACGGCGTGTAGTGGTAGCGTGTCTGCCCTTCCGGCGTGGTGCGGGCGACCAGCTGACCGCTCGCGCTCCAGGCGAAGGCGTGGGTGATGGCCTCCGGATGGCCAGCGGCAAAGGTGCGCGCAATCGTGCGCCCGCAGGCATCATAGCGATACTGCGAGGCTACGCCATCGAGCCCCACCTCTTCCAGCAGCAGCGAGTCTGGCCCCCAGCGGAACTGATACGCTTCGCCGTTCTCGTTTTCCAGGGCAATCAGGCGCCCGCGGCTGTCCCAGCGGCGGCGCACCTCTTCACCCTGCGTGTTACGGGTGGCGGTTAAGCGCCCCGCCTCATCGTATCTGAACTCGCTCTCTTTCCCGTCGGCGCCCGCATGCTTTACCGGCAGGCCACGTTCGTTCCATTTGAGCGATTCCGTCCAGCCTTCCGGGCGGTCAAGCTGCACCGGACGCCCTGCGGCGTCGTAGCGGTAGCGCGTCTCTTCACCGTCGGCGCCAGTCTCAGCCACCAGCCAGCCCAGCGGATGATAGCGATAGCGGGTAATACGCCCGGAACAGTCGGCCGAACGAACGATCTGCCCGGCCTCGTTGTACTCCTGGTAGCGGCTGTTGCCAGCGGCATCGACCTCTTCCACGACCTGGCCGAACGCGTCCCGGCGCAGCTGCGTCGTCTGCCCCATCGGGTCCACCACGCGCTTCAGCCCGTGATGTTCGTCGTACCAGAACCGGGTGGCGCTGCCGTTGGCTTCGATAATGGCCGCGGGAAGCGCGCGGTGCTCCAGCCAGGTGGTGGTGCGGGTATTGCCGCCGGCATCGGTCTCCTGCACCCGGTTGCCCATCTCGTCGTAGACGAAGGTGACGGCGTTGCCGAGCGGATCGATGCGACGCGTGAGAAGCTCGTTATCATCCCACTCGTAGCGCCAGTTTTCACCGCGCTCGTCAACGTAGCGGACAATCAGATTCTGCGCGTTCCAGTAGTGGCGGCGCGTCTGACCATCGTAGTGCTCGACGGTCGTCAGCCCGGCGGCTAAATCATAGCTAAAGCGGCAGCCGTCGCCGGTGCTGGTGCGGTTTTCCACCACGCGCCAGTGGTCGAATTTTTGCCAGCGGTATTCGCTCTCCAGACCGCCCGGCAGGCAGTGCCAGACCATCAGCCCGTGCTCGTTATAACGGTATTCACGCGTCACCACGCCGGAGGCATCCGTCGCGCTCGCCAGCTGGCCGCGCGCGTCGTAGCCCCACTGCATCAGCGGCCAGGTTTGGTTGCCGTCGAAATGGCTGGCCGAGGTCACGCGCAGCGGGAAGCGCTCATCTTCATAGCGCAGGGTGACGTCTATCGCCCGCGGCTCATCATGGATACCAACCAGCCTGCCGTGCTCGTCCCACGCCGTCAGCAGCGCGTTGCCGTATTCATCGCTAAGGGAGGCCAGACGCAGGATAGAAGGATTGATGCGGGTCGGTTTGTACAGACGCCACACTGCACCGTCATCGTCGGCAATCGCCACGTCGCCGTTCTCATTGCGGCGGATAATGATGCCTTCGCTGATGCTGTAAAACGCACGGTCGACAGGCGGCAGTTCAAAGCTCAGCTCGCGCCCGGTTTCATCGAACCAGGTCGCATTGTTATCTTCCAGCGTCAGATAGCTGTCAAAAGTCGTTGCCCAGCCCAGACCAAACAGCCCTTCGCGGGTCGTCAGGCTGTTGTAGCTGCGCTGCCAGCGAAGCGGGAAGCGCCCCGGCAGCGAGAAGTCGAGCTCATCGTCGTCGTTCAGCACCTTCACGCCGGTGGCGGCGTGGACCGGGTGCGAGGAGCCAAACACGGCGTTGACGGCCATATCCGCCAGCATCCCGCCGCCGGCCGCCGCCAGCGCGCAGGGCATGTTTTTCAGGAGCTTGCCCGGACGCCCGCGCAGCAGGGAGAGCGCAATCATCCCCAGCGCCAGACCCGGCGTTTTACCGCTTTTGATATCGCGAACCGTGAGCGTGTCCCCGCCGATGATCACGTTCGGGGAGACGTCGTCGGACACGGTGCCTTCGCAGGTGGTGCGATCTTTCGCGCGCACCGCGGGCTGTCCGTTGATGAAGACGCTTTTAGAACCTTCCGCCAGATACTGCGGCCCGGAGTGCTTTTCACACGCCACCTTGTCTTCTTCCAGCGGCGAGGTCCCCGCCGCGGCAGAGGCCACGCTCGGCTGCCACATTTCGCTGCCAAACTGTCCGGCAGCGGAAAGCAGCATGCCCGCGTAATCGGCAAAGCTGCCCGGCGACTGCGGCTCAGGGGACGGTGTATCGGCGGGCGTCAGCGTGCCTGCCGCGCGGGCGGCGGGGATTGCGTTGGTCAGAACGTTGTTCGAGCCGGTGGTAATTTTACCCGCAGGCGACGGCGGGAAGAGCGCATTGCCTAACCCCTCCGCGGCGTTGCTGATATCGTCGGTGATCCCCGCCACGTTCGCCAGCACGCCGCCAATAATCCCGCTTAACAGACAGCTGGATCCGACTGCCGCCACGCCTGCTGCGGCGGCTCCAGCACCGAGGAGTGGCGCGGCGGCCGTAGCCGCCAGCCCCACCGCCGCGCCGATCACCGCATAGGCGGCACCTTCCGCCACAATGCTGGTGATGTCAGCAAAAATGCTAGAGTGAATAATCTCGTCGCCCTTACGGGCCGCGTTGTTATCGCTCATGCCTTACACATTCCGGTTGTCGTTTAGCGTCAGGCTCTGCTTAAGCGCGCTCCAGCGCACCTCGTCCTCTTCGGTAAAGGCTCTGAGTGCCGAGAGGGTAAAAATCATCAATACCGGTTTGCCCGGCGTCTGCACGGCCAGCTGTTTTTGCCACAGGCGTTGCCCGTTACGGTCAAACGTGGTTTCAACTTCCAGCCCGTTAATGTTTCCGTCAGGCCCGGCTTTTACGTCCCGGAATTCGCTCTGGGCCATCTCACCCATCTGAGGACGCAACACATCCCACTGGCGGTGAAACTCTTGTTTGTAGTCGCTGCCATCGGGAATCACACCGCGGCTGACCACTACGGACAGCCCGCTTTCGTCATCGCGAATAATGTTCATACTGTTATCCTGCCAGGCAGCAGGAAAAAGGGAAAACGAGCCTTCCTGGAGGGTGTATTTCATAAGTGAACTCGGGATGCTTAATATTGAGAGAAACAAGAAGGCCAATCGATGCTGGCCTTTTGGCTGGCTATAGTTATTTAAGCCACTGGCCTGACTGTTCGACTAAAACATGGCTGCCTTTGCTGACAACCAATTTCACGGGTGCATACGTGACGGTATAAGCGATCTCGCCGTTCTTGTACGTTGAGCCGATTATTTTACCTGCAGGGTCGTGTAACGTTTTTCCCTTTAAGGAGATCGTACTGTTATCGCTTTTGCGCACACCGAGATAAACCATCTGGTCACATTCACCCTCGAAACGCCCGCACTTGTTTATCAGAGAGATAGTGAACTTTTCGGTGTCCAGTTTTCTGGTTTCCGCGTTTTGAACCGAAGCGGCTTTACGTAACGTATAACGCAGCGGAGCAAAATCATTTCCTTTTTGAGGAGGAGTAACTAAACGCCATTCCATTTCACTCCCCTTTAGTTCCAGAACAGCCCGTCCGCCTGCGCCGCCAAACGATGAGTTGAACTCAACGTTCGCACGGTTTCCCGCGATCGTACCGCTAAGATTATGCTCATCATCTTCCGGGCAATCGATGCGATTTCCTCTCCGGGAGACATAGCAATAAGACCCGGTGATACGGTTGCCAGATTCAGCTAGCCGCAGGGTTAACGTCGAGTCGTTCTCGAATTCACCAGCCCACTCCCCGTCAAACGCGAGTCCTGATTGGCTGCTTTTTGCAAACTGCATCGTATTGAATCTGGCGGCCCATTGCTGAATATCGGCATTAATGGCCTGACTATTATCAGATGACTGGTAATGGATAACGTTTGATTCTGGAACCACCCAGGCCGCAAAGATTTTGCCGTCAGGATTGATGACCAGCGCGGATGCGTTCTCCTGATAAAGATCTTTTAGCCAGCCCTCAACAAACAATCCGCCACCTGGGGTGGTATGCGGTTCGCCGAAGACATCAAAGTTATCAATAAAGGTCTGGTAATGATCTCCCAACGTCTTCCTGAGATTGTCTGTCACTTCGCTGTCGTTAACGATGCGTCTGACCGTATTGAGGTTATTGTATTGCGATAACTCTAACGCAGATGACGTTTCAACTGCGCCTGTCAATAAAGCCGTGAACAATACGGCTGCAACATATTTTTTGGTCATAAATTATTCTTGAGAATCATTGTTGTAATTCATCGTTATTTTTATAACGTTGTCGCCTTTTATCTCAAAAGAGAGCAGTTTTTTATCCAATTCGTAGGTAATCCACTGCTCCCCGTCATCATTTTCGACCTGACCGGTACCGTATGCGCTGTTCAGTTC
Organism: Enterobacter sp. PL_is379; assembly: GCF_055817355.1. Classification (NCBI taxonomy): domain Bacteria; kingdom Pseudomonadati; phylum Pseudomonadota; class Gammaproteobacteria; order Enterobacterales; family Enterobacteriaceae; genus Enterobacter; species Enterobacter sp. PL_is379. Next base: position 1,823 of record NZ_JBVPGT010000012.1, on the reverse strand, counting down.
CTTTCTCGTTGAACCCACATGGACACCGCGCGGCGTTGCGAAGTCTTCGGCAGTCAGCGTAATTTGAGACACGATATAATCATCAACGCTTCTTTCCGCTTTATCCCACCAGAGGTTGGAAGTGAATATTTCTACTCCAGCGTTTTGATGCTGAAAGAATTTATATTGGACTCCATCAAAAGGAACCTCACCGGTAAAACTGCCTTCCACCGGCACGCCAATTTTACGGGCAATATCAGGCGTCCATCTGTCGCCCAGGGCGACAGGCTGGTCTTTGATCTGCACAGAAAAATCCCGTTTTGTCAGAACGGGAGGCATCACCTGAGCCAAAACCACATTGCTGCCGAGACAGGTAAACATCAGGACGGAACAAAGAAATATCGGCGTGTGTTTTTTCACGTTAATCGTCATTTATTGAATGTGTATGGCCATTATCACCCTGAAGAAACCGTCAGGACATGAGTGCAGTATTTCTTAGTCGGCGCTAATGACGACTGAACCCAGACAGTGAGGATTTTTCACGGTGAAAGTGAAGCTCACTTTTTGTCCATTCATATCTTTTCGGGCTGTATAGCTGGTCACTTCGTTCTCCGAACGGCCGCGCGGATAATCAGTTAACCTCAGCTGCGGATAGCGCTTTTTAACGGTATCAAGCGTTATGCATTGACCTGAGGAAGGTGAAAAATTCAGTAAAGGCGCCATGCCGTCGTTTTGTTTGCTTAAACGTAACCCAATTGCGGTTATGTTCGTTCCATCAGCGAGTTTGATATCGTCGGCATTGTAGAAATTGATATATTCATTTTGCCTGGTCATCTTAAACGATAACGGCGCGTTACTAAGGGTTGTAACGGATAACGTCTTAAGCGATGCACTCATCCCGGAAATAAACATCCAAAGATCCTTTTTCTGCGCATCTCCTCCAGCCATTCCCGTCGTTAGTAACGCGATAAGCACCGCACCTGCTTTACTCATCTTTGGCCGTAAATTTCGCCTGCACCGCCGCATCAATATCCCCTTTATGCCCCGATCCCGGCGCCGTGGTGCCCGGTTTTGTACCAGAGGTATTCAGATGCAGCTTACCGCCCGTGGTGATATACCCATCCCCTTCCACGAAGAAGTTAAACTCTTTGCCGATGAGGTTAATCTTGCCGTTAGCATTCAGCTCAATGGCACTCTCACCGGAGACCAGCCGCAGCTTCGTCCCGGAAGCAATGACGTACTGCTCCACCGCCGCATCCAGCTTGCCTTTCCCCGTCAGGATCTCGGTGCCACCTTTCACGGCCTGAGTCTGATTCGCTTCCACGCGATGCAGTTCATTTTTCTTCACGTAATGGCTGCGCTCGCCGCCGACGCTGTGCGTTTCATCATTTTTAACGCTGGTGTCCATGTTACGCTCGGCCTGGATCCACACCTGCTCTGCACCCGCTTTATCCTCAAACCGCAGGGCGTTGGCGTTGTCCACGGAACCGTCTTTCGTGCGGCTCATAAAGCCCATCTGCGTCGCCGCAGCCGGCAGCGCCCACGGCGGCATGCTCGCGTCGTTGTACACGCGCCCGGTGATAATCGGACGGTCCGGGTCCCCGTTGATAAAGTCCACCACCACCTCATCGCCGACGCGCGGGATTTGCACCCCGCCGTAGCCCTGGCCCGCCCACGCGCTCGACACACGCACCCAGCAGGAACTGGTGTCATCGCCCTTCGCCAGACGGTCCCAGTGGAACTTCACCTTCACCCGACCGTATTTGTCCGTCCAGATACTCTCCCCGTTCGGCCCCACCACTTTCGCCGTCTGCGGGCCGTAGGTGCGCGGCCACGCCGTGCTC
>NZ_JBVPGT010000005.1:0-1686 GCF_055817355.1 Enterobacter sp. PL_is379 | reverse complement strand
AAAACCTTGGTTTGGGAGAAGGGTCAGCTTTGCCGGTGGGCGTCCCCGTTCCGTGGCCGTCAGCAAATCCACCGACGGGGTGGCTCAAATGCAATGGCGCGGCGTTCACCGCCTCACAGTATCCCAAGCTTGCACTGGCTTATCCTGCGCTCAGATTACCTGATTTACGTGGTGAGTTTATCCGTGGCTGGGATGACGGGCGAGGGATTGACGCTGGTCGTGGGCTGCTGTCATTCCAGGAAGGTACTATTGTTTCGGGCTTTGATGACAATGATACGGGAGATATCAGCTCAATCGGGTCTGCTGCCTATGGGTTCGGTGATGTAATGACCGCAGCACAATGGGAAAATATTAAAGGAAAAAAATGGATAGGTAGTCCGGCAAATTCGCAGCGTTACGATTGGTGGGCTTATGTTTCAGCCCGCCCCCGTAACATCGCATTTAACTACATCGTGAGGGCCGCATAATGGTGATGGCAAAATTAAACAGTGAACATATCGCCATTATGGCCGGTGAGATTACTGTGTTTAATTATGATGGGGCGACGGGAGAATATCTTTCTTCATCCGTTGAATATTTAGTGGAAGGTGTAGGCATTCCAGCCTTATCCTGTATTGATGCGCCTGGAGTAGCTCTGGAAGGTTTTACTATCTGTCGCACCTCTGACTTAAGCGCATGGGAGTACCTCGTCGATCATCGTAGTGAAACTGTATACAGCACGAAGACAGGTCAACGAGTCACGATTTCCCTGCCGGGTGATTATCCGAAAGATACGACTACAGAAGCCCCTGGTACGCCATATGATAAGTGGAGTGGCAGCGAGTGGATAACCGACGTAAAAGCGAAACACTCTGCGGATGTGGAAAAGGCTGAACAGCAGAAAACCGCATTACTGGCTGAAGCGTCTGCAATTATCGCACCATTGGCAGATGCTCAGGTTGGAGGCTACATTGACGATGCAGATATTCCACGTCTGACTGAATGGCAGCGGTACCGTTATAAACTAACTAAGATTGATACCGGCACTGCTCCGAATCTTTACCTTCCACCAAAACCCGAGGTATAGGTCATCCAATATCAGGTGCTTTTGATGTATCAATAATCATCAGCAGCACCTGATATTTTCAGCATTCAGCCAGGAAACGTATTCATTTATTCGTTGCCAGATATATCATGGCTAATTTCCATAAGAGTTGGCTCACCTTTTTCATTGACTTCAAGCCGCATTCCCTCAGGTATTTCCCGCATTGTGAAAAACCAGTTATCTTCAGGGAGCTCTATAGCACCAACAGTATCGTGGAAACCATGAATGACCTCCGTCATCGTGATCGGATTAAATAGGCGCATAGTAAACTCTCCACGAAAAACCATTATTTGATGGGGCACCCGTTGCGGCCATTGTGCAACGAGCTTTGAAACCGATATTTGTTGTTAAAGCATCAATGATCATTGATGAATGAGCAAAGTTGGGCGCTGTGCCAGGATCAGCAGAGAGACGTTCGGCAATGCTGATATAGCGGCTTATACCTGGTAGCGCAATTGGGTAATTAACGGTTGCCAGGCCGTTATCAAGGATTACACCATACCCCATAACCTCAATGGCTCCATCCGACCATATTACCCAAGCTCCATTTGCGTTACTTCCTCGACTGGTTACGTATTTAGCTCCTCCCAAACCAAGGTTTT
>NZ_JBVPGT010000011.1:0-6199 GCF_055817355.1 Enterobacter sp. PL_is379 | reverse complement strand
TATGCGCCCCGTTCACACGATTCCTCTGTAGTTCAGTCGGTAGAACGGCGGACTGTTAATCCGTATGTCACTGGTTCGAGTCCAGTCAGAGGAGCCAAATTTGAAAAGCCTGCTTTTAAAGCAGGCTTTTTGCTTTTCTGCGCAAGGTAAATGCAAAACGGCAACCTTGTTGCCGTTTTTAGTGTGTGCACCCTCTCCCGTGGGAGAGGGTTGGGGTGAGGGCACCAGACCGCACGAAATTACAAACTAATCGGCGCCGTCGCCTCAATCAGCCACGGACGCGCATCGCTGTTCACCAGAGGTGAAAGCGCCTCGCGTACCTGCTGGTGATACGCATCCAGCCACTGCTTTTCCTGATCGCTCAACAGATGCAGCTCAACCTGACTTAAGTCGATCGGGATCAGCGTCAGCGAGGCAAATCTACAGAACCCCGGACGGCTCTCCACAATCTCCACCTGGTTTTCAATACGAATACCGTGGCTGTCGCCCAGATAATATCCCGGTTCAATCGTCATGATGTTGCCCGCCACCAGCGGCCACGGGTTGACCTTTTTGGCGATGCGATGTGGGTTCTCATGGATCAGCAACTGGTGTCCAACGCCATGTCCCGTGCCGTGATCGTAATCCAGCCCCATCTCCCACAGCGGACGACGCGCGAAGGCATCCAGCTGATGCCCCTGAGTCCCGGAAGGGAACTGCAGGGTAATCAGTGACAGGAAACCTCTCAGCACGGCGGTGTAGTGCAGTCGCTGCTGCGGATCGACCTTACCCCATGCCAGCGTGCGCGTGGCGTCGGTGGTGCCATTCACATACTGGCCGCCAGAATCGTTCAGGTAAAAATGGTTATGGCCGATGGGCTTATTGCTGGCCTCGCTCGAATGGTAATGACACATCGCCGCATTGCTCGAAGAGGCGGAGATGGTTGCAAAACTCTGCTCGATGAACCCAGGCTGCTGTTGACGGAACGCAAGCTGCTGCGCCTGAACCTCCAGCTCTGTTAGCGGATTCCCTGCCGCCTCGCGCAGCGGCACTTCGCGGCTCAGCCAGGCCAGGAAGTTGACCCAGGCGGCACCGTCCTGGTGATGACACTCGCGATAACCTGCCAGCTCGACCGGGTTTTTGGTGGCCTTTATCAGGGTGATGGGGTCAGTCCGCCAGACAATTTCTCCCCGTGGCTCAATGGCGAAGCGCAGAGCCACCGGCGCGGAATCGGCATCAATCATCACCCGTTTGCCTGCAGCAATCTGCTGACAGCGTTCGATAAAAGTGTCCTGCGGCGCAATGGTAAACGCATTGCGTACCTCTTCAGGCAGGGCGCTGAGCTTATTGTCGTTAACAAACCACTCAACGTGACCGTCACGACCAAGAAGGGCAAAGGAGAGCGGTACCGGGCTGTAAGGAATATCCGCGCCACGCACGTTTAACAGCCATGCGATATTATCCGGCAGGGTAACGGCGAGATAATCGGCATTGTTTGCGGCCAGCACCCCGGCGACGCGCTGACGTTTGTCCTCGCTGCTTTCACCGCTGTATTCAACCGGCATTTCCCGGATAAGCCCCGCCGGTGCGGCAGGGCGGTCAGTCCATAGGGCGTCAAACGGCGAGGCCTTCAGAGGAACCAGCTCGCACGGCGTGGCAGACAGTTGCTCAAACTCCGAGTTGGTCATCAGCAGCGGATCAAAACCGATGCGCGTCCCGGCCTCCACGTTTTCCGCCAGCCATTCTGCCAGCGGCTCGTTGTGCAGATGGTGGATCTCAACCTCATCCGTATTGACCTGAACGCGAGCCTGAACCTGATAGCGCCCGTCGACGAACAGCAGCGCTTTGTTTTTCAGCACCAGCGCCACGCCGGCCGAACCGTCAAAGCCCGTCAGCCAGGCCAGCTTTTCGTCGTATGGCGCGCAGTATTCGCTCTGCCAGGCATCCGCACGCGGGACGATCATCCCGTCGAGATGGCTGGCCTCGAGCCAGTGGCGCAGGGCAGAGAGCTGAGATGTGCTGGACATGGTTATTCCTTATCGTTATTAGCGGAACGGCGGCTCGTTGAAGGTGCGCAGCTTGCGGGAATGGAGCCTGTCACCTTCCGCCCGCAGCAGGTCAATGGCGCGAATACCAATCTGCAGATGCTCTGAGATAGCCCCCTCATAGAAGCGGTTGGCCTGCCCCGGCAGCTTAATTTCGCCGTGCAGCGGCTTATCTGAGACGCACAGCAGGGTGCCGTAGGGAACGCGGAAGCGATACCCCTGCGCGGCGATGGTGGCGCTCTCCATATCAATTGCCACCGCGCGGCTCAGGTTGAACCGCAGCGCGGAGGCGGAGTAACGCAGCTCCCAGTTGCGGTCATCCGTCGTGACGACCGTACCGGTGCGCAGGCGCTGCTTAACTTCTTCACCCGGCATGCCGCTGACCTCTTTGGTAGCGTCATACAGCGCGCGCTGTACCTCCGCGATGCTCGGGATTGGGATATCCGGCGGCAGCACCGCATCCAGCACGTGGTCATCACGCAGATAGGCGTGGGCGAGCACGTAGTCGCCAATCAGCTGGCTTTCACGCAGGCCGCCGCAGTGGCCGATCATCAGCCACACGTCCGGACGCAGCACCGCCAGATGGTCGCAGATGGTTTTGGCATTTGACGGGCCCACGCCGATGTTAATCAGCGTAATGCCCTGGCCGTCGGCGGTGATCAGGTGCCAGGCGGGCATCTGGTGCTTTTTCCACGCCAGGTCGGAGATAGCCTGCTCGGGCGCTTCGGTCTCCGCGGTGATCCAGATCCCGCCCGCGCAGGACAGCGCGATATACGGGCTTTCCGGGTCGAGGATCTGGCTGCAGCCCCAGCGGACAAACTCGTCAACGTAGCGGGTGTAGTTGGTAAAGAGGACGAACGGCTGGAAATGTTCGACGGGCGTGCCGGTGTAGTGGCGCAGTCGCGCCAGGGAGAAATCGACCCGGCGGGCATCAAAGTGCGACAGGGGAGAAAATTCTGCCGGGTGATAGATCCCATCGGCCGTCTCATCGCCAATCTGTGAAAGCTCCGTCGTCGGGAAGTGGCGGGTCAGCCCCGCGCTCATTGAGCGATCCAGCGTTAGCGCCGAGCCGTCTATCACGTACGGATAAGGGATTTCATGCTGCGAGGGCTCAACGTGAATGTGCGCGCCGTAATCCTGATACAGCAGCGTCAGCTGTTCTTCAAGATACGGGCGGAAAAGTGCCGGGCGGGTAACGGTGGTACTGTAGCAGCCGGAGTGGGTAAAACGGGCGTAGGCGCGGGTTTTCGGTGTCGTGCTGGCGCTGCCGTCCCAGGTCACAGAGAGCGATGGATAAACAAAAAGGCCCTCGGTTCTGGCCTTTTCGTCGGGAAGTTTCCCTGTTTCGATATATTCGCTGATGGCGCCGCGTAGCGCGTTGACGGACTGTTCGTACAGCGCGTCGAGTTTTTCCAGCGCCTGAGCCGGGGTCAGGCTGGAGCCCTTATTATTCATCTCTGTCTCCTTGTTCCACAGGTATGCGACTCTACCCGATAGTATGTCACACACCTGTGAAACAAAAGTGAGATCAGCGGTGGCTCGTCTCTTTCATCAGTAGCGCCGTTGCCGCCGACAGCAGGCAACCGGCCAGCAGATAAATCGCCACGCTGTGCCAGTTGCCGCCCGAGAAGGTCACCAGCGCGGCGGCAATAAACGGCGTAAACCCGCCGCCGACCATGCTTGCGACCTGGTAACCCACGCCCGCGCCGCTGTAGCGGTAGCTGGCGCCGAACAGTTCGGTAAACATCGGCTGCTGAACGCACACCACCATATCGTGAGCGATGTTCGCGAGCATGATGGCAAAGAAGACAATCCAGAAGATCGACTGCGCCTCCAGCGCCATAAAGAATGGCCAGGCGCTGAGGCTCCCAATCAGCGCGCCGGTGATGTAGACGCGACGGCGGCCAAACCGGTCCGCCAGCCAGGCGAAGCAGGGTATCGTCAGGCAGCTGATCCCGCCGACCAGCAGGCCGATATTCAGGAACAGCTCGCGCGGCAGGCCGAGATTCTGCGTCGAATAGTTCAGGGCAAAGGCGGTGACGATATACATCGTCAGCAGCTCGCACAGGCGCAGGGCGATAATTTTCAGAAAAGCGCCAGGGTGCCGAATCAGGGCTTCCATCACCGGCAGTCGCTTTTTGACGGCCGGTTTTTCCTGCTGCTTTTCGAACTCTGCCGACTCCTCCATTCCGTTACGGATCCACAGCGCGGCGATGACCAGCACGATGCTGAAGATGAATGGAATGCGCCAGCCCCAGCTCAGGAACTGCTCGTCGGTAGTGAGCTGGCTGATTAACGATACCAGCCCTGTGGAAAGCAGCAGCCCTACGCCGTACCCGACCTGCACGCCGCTGCTGTAAAACGCTTTCTTGTTTTTTGGCGCGCTCTCAACGGATAACAGCGCCGCGCCGCCCCATTCGCCACCCACGGCGAAGCCCTGAATGGCGCGTAATGTCACCAGCAACACTGGGGCCCACCAGCCAATGGCGGAAAAAGAAGGGAGTATGCCAATCAGCGCGGTGGCGATCCCCATCATCCAGACGGTGAGCATCAGCATGCGCTTGCGGCCGAGGCGGTCGCCGAAGTGGCCGAAGATCACCCCGCCCAGCGGGCGAAACAGAAAGCCGACGCCGAAGGTGGCAAACGCGGCGAGCGTGCCCATCGCGGGGCTGACCTGGGGAAAAAACTCGCGGTTGAACACCAGCGCGGCGGTAATGCCGTAAAGCAGAAAATCATACCAGTCGACGACGGCACCCGCGAAGCTGCCGAGTGCGGCGCGGCGGGCACGATTGAGCGAAGGGGTCTCCTCGTTGGGACGATCGGAGATGAGGGTGGAGTCCATAGTTGTCCTGTCTGCACTTATTTTTAATTATTGGTATAAGAAAAGGTCACTCACATTGCGCCCGTCATATAAACGGAATCTATGAGACTACCGCGACAGGGGGCCTGTGCAAACTGATTTTATTTCCTGATGGGTAATGCAAAACGGCTACGCTATGCTTAATAAAGAGCGAAGCGACTGAGGAAGGGAAGATGTGTCGTAAAGAGGCGTTGGGCTGTCTTGCTGCATTACTTATCAGCCAGAGCGTGCAGGCGGTGAGCTATCCTTTACCGCCGGCGGGCAGCCGTCTGGTAGGGAGTTCGCAGGTCATTACCGTGCCGGATCATAATACATTACCGCTTGAGGCCTTTGCCGCGCAGTACGGGCAGGGGCTAAGCAATATGCTGGAAGCGAACCCGGGGGTGGATCCTTTTTTACCCAAATCCGGCACCCGGCTGGTGATCCCTCAGCAGCTGATTTTGCCCGACACCGTTCGCGAGGGGATTGTCGTTAACGTGGCGGAAATGCGCCTCTACTATTATCCACCCGGCAGCAATACCGTTGAAGTGCTGCCCATCGGCATCGGTCAGGCCGGGCGCGAAACCCCGCGAAACTGGGTGACGGCCGTTGAGCGTAAGCAGGTGGGGCCAACCTGGTCTCCGACGCCGAATACGCGCCGTGCCTATGCGGCAGAAGGGAAAACGCTCCCGGCATTCGTGCCCGCCGGGCCGGATAACCCGATGGGGCTGTATGCCATTTATATCGGCAGGCTCTATGCCATTCACGGCACAAACTCGAATTTTGGCATCGGGCTGCGGGTGAGCCAGGGCTGTATTCGTCTGCGTAATAACGACATCAAATATCTTTTTGATCATGTTCCCGTCGGAACCCGCGTGCAGCTTATCGATCGGCCCGTTAAAGTCACCACGGAGCCGGACGGCAGCCGCTGGGTGGAAGTTCACGAGCCATTATCACGTAACCGCGCGGAGTTTGAATCGACCCGGAAAGTGCCTCTGCCAATGTCAGCCGCGCAGCGGACGCAGTTGATAAACGAGGGGGCGGGAGCCGAACTGGAACGGCGGTCAGGGATGCCGGTTAAGGTAGGCATGTAAGGGGATTGTGCGGGCTGGTGCCCTCACCCCGGCCCTCTCCCACGGGAGAGGGTGCACACACTAAAAACGGCAACCTTGTTGCCGTTTTGCATTTACCTTGTGCAGAAAAGCAAAAAGCCTGCTTTAAAAGCAGGCTTTTCAAATTTGGCTCCTCTGACTGGACTCGAACCAGTGACATACGGATTAACAGTCCGCCGTTCTACCGACTGAACTACAGAGGAATCGTGTGAACGGGGCGCATA
>NZ_JBVPGT010000007.1:0-3231 GCF_055817355.1 Enterobacter sp. PL_is379 | reverse complement strand
CCCGGCGAGCAAAAGCTGGCCTGGCTGCACTACGGCTCCGGCCACGTCAGCGCTATCCGCTTCGGGCAGCAGCTGGTGACCGAGTTCACCCGCGACCGCCTGCACCGCGAGGTGCGCCGCACTCAGGGCGCGCGCGAGCAGATTCGCCATTATGACAGCCTCGGCAGACGCACCCTGCAGCGCAGCGAATTAAGCACGGACGTGACCCTGCCGGAGCAGGAGCTACTGGAACGCCTGTATCGCTACACCGCGCGCGGTGAGCTTTCCGGCGTCAGCGACACCCTGCGCGGTGAGGTGGACTACGGCTACGACGCCGAAGGGCGTCTGCTGAAGCACTACGAGGCCCGCCAGGGGCACAGCCGCGCGCAGTTCAGCTATGACGACGCGGATAACCTCGCCGCCAGTGACGATGCGGTACCGGTCACGGATAACCGCCTGCAGCACTGGCAGGCGCTGTTTATGAAATACGACCACTGGGGCAACCTGGTCAGCCGCCGCAACGGGCTGTATGAACAGCATTACGCCTATGACGCCGAGAACCGTCTGGTGTCCGCCCGGGGAACCGGGCCGGAAGGGCGATTTGAGGCGCGCTATCACTACGACGCGCTGGGCCGCCGCACGCGCAAAATCGTCACTACGACGCACGGCACCACCGACACCCGCTTCCTGTGGCAGGGCTACCGCCTGCTGCAGGAGCAGCAGGAGAGCGGGCTGTGCAGCACCTATGTATACGATCCGAATGAGGCCTGGAGCCCCCTGGCGCGGGTGGACCATCTTCGTGACCAGAGCAGCGGTGAGATTTACTGGTTCAACACTGACCTGAACGGGGCGCCGCTGGAGGTCACAGACGAGCGCGGCACGGTGCGCTGGAGTGGCCAGTACGGCAGCTTTGGCGAAGTGCGCCATCAGAGCGAAGGGTTCTCACGGGTTGTGAACCGCACGGCGATGGCACACCAGCCGCTTCGCTATGCCGGGCAGTACGCTGACGGTGAGACGGGACTGCACTATAACCTGTTCCGCTACTACGACCCGCAGGTCGGGCGGTTTATTGTGCAGGATCCGATTGGGTTAGCGGGGGGATTAAATCTCTACCAATATGCTCCAAACCCTCTCAAATGGATAGATCCGTTAGGCTTAATGAAGTGCATGGGCGTTAGCGAGTCTGGTCATCATGTACCTGCTGTCCGCAAATCAAAAGGGCGGCCATTTGAAATTTCTAGAGCAGATAAAACTCGTCCTACATTATTCCCTAGGGGAGAAAACCCAGAACATGATCATTGGCGATTACATGATGCGGAAAGAGATACAATAGGGCCAAGACAAGGTGATTTTCCTGGTTCAGATAAAGAGTTATTTGATGCTTACAGGAGAGCGTATTCCAAATTAGATGATATCAAAGTTGATGTTAAGTCTCCAAACGGAACCTATTCGTTAGGTACTAATGTGACGCCAGTTAAAGCTGTTGATTTAATAGAGGTCTGGCTAAAAGAACAAGGGTTAATGTAATGAGTAATAATAAGTTAGCTGAAGTTGAAAATTTTTTGTCCTCTGCATCAGTTTTTGATTTTCTCAAAACATTAGATGCAGACAGCGCCTTGGATTCTAGAGATGAGCCAGAATTCGATGATGCATGGATGAAAGAGTTTAACTCATTAAAAAATGAAAGTTTTGATGCGGATGATATTGAAAATATCAATTCCTTGCGAGAGAAAGCATTTAAGCTATCATTCAGAGTAATTAATAATTCAGAAATATCATCACGCATATCAGATGATTTTGAATTAATTGCTAAAAGCGTTGTTGTTGGAAAGGATAATAATTGGGCCATCAGTTATCTATGGTCTTCGTATAAAGGTGGGAAGTTCCCACAATAAATGACGAGCCGGGAAAGGTGTTTTTTCCCGGCTGGTTTATTATTGAGCTCTGTTTAAGTAGGCGCAGTGTGAATATTTTTCATCTACTTAACAATTTTTTATATTTATGATTTTCTCGCTCAGGATCACCATTTAATTGATGCCACCGATAAAATGCTTCATTTGAATCCTAATATTATAATTCTATTTCCGAGAGCTTCATAGTAATGTGCCACATATTGACTACGCACCAAATATGAGGAGTAAAGGACATTGTTGAAAAAAATAGAGCGTTTTGGAGCGAAACCTGCATCATTACCATCAGATGAACTGATAAAGTGTTTAAATACATTAGAAGCATCAATAGGGCTAATCCCTGAAAGTTATCGTGCCTATTTACTTCATTTTGGCGCTTCTGTTCTTTTTAATATAAATTTTGTTTTCAAGGCGTTACAACCATCTCCGTGGTCTGATGAGCAAGGAAACGATACGCTTGAGTCTTTGTACGGCCTTGCAGAATCGGGTAAAGAATATACTGTCTTTGAAATTGCTGATACATACCGGAATGATTTTCGCGATCAATGGTTACCGATAGGAGCCTCGTCTGGTGATAATCAAATCTGTCTTTGCCTCAAGGGAGGTATGTCGGGAGAGATCTGGTTTTGGGATCACGAGTCTGATCCAATATTCAATGATTCAGTAGTGACCTCAGGGCTGACGAAAATAGCAAACTCCTTCGATGAGTTTGTTGATATGCTTACTGCTCAGGATGATAAAATAGATGCATCAGGAGTAGTTAAAGTCGATCTTGATTTTTAATAAAAGTGTACTTGTGGTGAACCTGGCGAAGCCCATCTATTACTGTAAGGTGGGTGTAGCTGGTGCAGCAGATTACAGCATCAACAGCCGCTTCGCTATGCAAGAAATATATATTTTGCTTTTAGAGAGAAATAATGGATATCTTTTCCATCATAAATGATTAAGATTTCAGTTATGTACTAGGGAGAGCTAGGATTGAATTATCGGCTGGACAGTTAACTCACGTACTTCCGCGACCTGAGCGGCCAGATTACCCGCATCCGCCGCACGCCGACGGCCGAAGGCGTTGCCCTGGGTATCGAAAGCGATGAGATCGCATACCGCCACGACGCCGCCGGGCGCGTGCTGAGCGAGTCCGGCATTAACGGCGCGGTGGGCTACGAGTGGGATGCCCTGATCAACCTGACCGGCCTGACGCTGCCCGGCGAGCAAAAGCTGGCCTGGCTGCACTACGGCTCCGGCCACGTCAGCGCTATCCGCTTCGGGCAGCAGCTGGTGACCGAGTTCACCCGCGACCGCCTGCACCGCGAGGTGCGCCGCACTCAGGGCGCGCGCGAGC
>NZ_JBVPGT010000004.1:0-929 GCF_055817355.1 Enterobacter sp. PL_is379 | reverse complement strand
GACACCCCGACTCGCCACTACGCACACGTAGACTGCCCAGGCCACGCCGACTATGTTAAAAACATGATCACCGGTGCTGCGCAGATGGACGGCGCGATCCTGGTTGTTGCTGCGACTGACGGCCCAATGCCTCAGACTCGTGAGCACATCCTGCTGGGTCGTCAGGTAGGCGTTCCTTACATCATCGTGTTCCTGAACAAGTGCGACATGGTTGATGACGAAGAGCTGCTGGAACTGGTAGAGATGGAAGTTCGTGAACTGCTGTCTCAGTACGATTTCCCAGGCGACGATACCCCAATCGTTCGTGGTTCTGCTCTGAAAGCGCTGGAAGGCGAAGCTGAGTGGGAAGCGAAAATCATCGAACTGGCTGGCTTCCTGGATTCTTACATCCCAGAACCAGAGCGTGCGATTGACAAGCCATTCCTGCTGCCAATCGAAGACGTATTCTCCATCTCCGGTCGTGGTACCGTTGTTACCGGTCGTGTAGAGCGCGGTATCATCAAAGTTGGCGAAGAAGTTGAAATCGTTGGTATCAAAGAGACTGCGAAGTCTACCTGTACTGGCGTTGAAATGTTCCGCAAACTGCTGGACGAAGGCCGTGCTGGTGAGAACGTTGGTGTTCTGCTGCGTGGTATCAAACGTGAAGAAATCGAACGTGGTCAGGTTCTGGCGAAGCCAGGCTCAATCAAGCCACACACCAAGTTCGAATCTGAAGTGTACATCCTGTCCAAAGACGAAGGCGGCCGTCATACTCCGTTCTTCAAAGGCTACCGTCCACAGTTCTACTTCCGTACAACTGACGTGACCGGTACCATCGAACTGCCAGAAGGCGTTGAGATGGTAATGCCAGGCGACAACATCAAGATGGTTGTGACTCTGATCCACCCAATCGCGATGGACGACGGTCTGCGTTTCGCAATCCGTGAAGG
>NZ_JBVPGT010000001.1:0-1079 GCF_055817355.1 Enterobacter sp. PL_is379 | reverse complement strand
CTGGTGTCATCGCCCTTCGCCAGACGGTCCCAGTGGAACTTCACCTTCACCCGACCGTATTTGTCCGTCCAGATACTCTCCCCGTTCGGCCCCACCACTTTCGCCGTCTGCGGGCCGTAGGTGCGCGGCCACGCCGTGCTCTGCGCCGGACGGTACACCACCGCCGACGGGATGACCGTGAAATCAGTCCGGTGAATGGTCTCCCCCTCGCCGCTGGCATAGCGGTTCTCTTCGAGGTGGTAACCCGCCGCCGTCACCAGATACTCACCGTTGTCGCTGAAGAACGGCGCGTTGGTTAAGGTGAAGGTGTGCCCCGGCGCAATCCCCGCCGCCGTCGCGGTGGCCTGAATCTGCTGGTGCTCCACCTGCCAGCGTTCCTGACGGATGCGGGCATAGAACTCCCCGTGCCCCTTGTCCACAAAGCGACCCGGCCAGTCGTACACGTCGATGCTGCCCGGCTTCGGCGACGCCGGGTTCTGCTGGGCCTGGAACAGCCACGCGTTCGGCTTGCGGAAGTCATAGTCGTCGAGGCTGTAAATCCCCGGCGTCACGCTGTCCTCCAGCGCCCACTGGCTGATGCCCTCTTCATCCGTACTGCCGCCTGACGGCGTCTGGTGGTAAGGAATGACCTCATAGCCGCTGAACGGCTGGTACTGCGTGGCGGCGTCGGTGAGCACCAGGGTGTGCTTGTCCGCCTCATGGCGGAAGTGATACGCAATCCCCTCCAGCTCCATCAGGCGGCTGATGAAGTCCAGGCTCGACTCCTGATACTGCACGCAGTAGTCCCACATCCGGTAGCTGCCGGTGAGTTTGTCCTCAACGTTGACCTGATGCTCACCGAGCAGGGTTTTCACAATCTGCGGCACCGTCTGCCCCTGGAAAATACGCAGGTTACGGTCGCGCTTCATCGGCCACAGGTCCGGCTCCACCGTCAGCTGGTACACCGCATAGCGGGTGCCCGTCAGCTCAACGGCGCTGACCGCCACGCGGGTAATCTTGCCGTTAATATAGCGGGACGTCAGCAGGCTCTGCGTCGGGATGGTCACCGTGACCGGCTGGCCCAGCAGCTTGCTGCGGTC